>JBHOQX010000091.1:0-47021 GCA_042408595.1 Roseiflexaceae bacterium
CGCGCGGACGACCTGCGGGTCAGGCTGTTTCGCGCGAAGGCCGGGGCGCTGTTCTGCGGCGGCGGGGGCGGCGGGGGCGGCGGGGACTCGGGCGCGGGCAGCCGCGTGGCGCGCGGCAGCACCACCAGCCGCAGGGCCACCTCCAGGTCGTCATCCGCGACGGCACCGCGCAGGGCCAGCGCCGCGGCTGCCCGCGCCGCGTCGACCGCGAACAGCTCGGCGCGGTGCCCCTGCACGCCGAACAGCGCCGCGGCCGCGACCAGCCGCCCGGCCTGTTCGTCCGTGATCGTCACGCCCGGCAACTGCTCGCGCGCCGCCGCCACAAGCGCCTGCAGCGTCGCGAGATCATCGTCCCAGGCCGCGCGGAGCGCATGGCGCTCCCCGCCCGACCACCGGCCGTCCAGCGCCAGGTTGCGCCGCACCACCTCGGCGCGCAGGGCGGCGTCCGCGGCGCGCGGCAGCACGGCCAGCAGGCCGAGCCGGTCGAGCAGGTGGCGGCGCGGCGGCCCCTCCGCCGGATCGTACGAGGCCAGCAGGCAGAAGCGCGCCGGCTGGCGCAGGCTGACGCCCTCGCGCTCCAGCCGCACCTCGCCGCTGTCGAGCGCGGCCAGCAGCAGATTGGCGCTGCTGTCGGGCAGCAGGTTCAGGCCATCCACGTAGAGCAGGCCGCCATCCGCGCGGGCGAGCGCGCCGGTGCGCGGCACCCGTTCGCCGGCGCGCAGCGTCGCCTCCAGGTCGATCCCGCCGAGCAGGCCGTCGTCGTCCACGCCGAGCGGCAATTCGACGAACGGCACGCCCCCGCCGAGCAGCGCCCGCATCCCGCGGGCCAGGCTGGTCTTGCCGCTGCCCGCCGGAGCCGCCAGCGCCACGCCCCGCAGGCGCGGCTCGACGGCCAGCAGCAGCAGCGCCTGCTGCGCCGGCTCCAGGCCAACGAGCGCGGGGAATGGCAGGGGTTCGGCGTGCATGGCAACTGCTGTCGCCGCTGTGCGCGGCGCATCGTGCGACGCTGTCCCTCGTTGCGCCCTACGGGCGACGCGCTACGAAACGGCCGGGATCGCCGCGGCCACCGCTCGCCGCACCCGGTCATCGTCGCCGCTGCTTTCGAGCGGGTCCTTGCGCAGCCGGTGGCGCAGCGCCAGCGGGGCCACCCGTGCGATCTCCCGCTCCGTGGCCGCCGCGCGCCCCTCGAACGCTGCCAGCGCGGTCGCCGCCCGGCAGAGCGTCAGTTCGCCGCGGTGCCCGTCGATCTCCAGCGCGGCGCACAGGCGCGCGGCGGCCTGCAGCGCCTCATCCGCCAGGGCGACCGTGGGCAGCCGCCGCTGCGCTGCCCGCAGCCGCCGCCGCATGCGCTCCTGCTCCGGCTCCCAACAGGCGGCGAAGGCGAGCGGATCGGCGTCGTAGGCCCGGCGGCGGCGCACGATCTCCATCCGCTCCGCCACGTCCTCGATCGTCGTGATCCGGGCGTGCAGCCCGAAGCGGTCGAGCAACTGCGGGCGCAGGTCGCCTTCCTCCGGGTTGCCGCTGCCGACGAGCACGAAGCGCGCCGGGTGGCGCACGCTAATCCCCTCACGCTCGACCACATTCACGCCGCTGGCGGCCACATCCAGCAGCAGATCGACCAGGTGATCCTCGAGCAGGTTCACCTCGTCGATGTACAGAAAGCCGCGGTTGGCGCGCGCCAGCAGCCCCGGCGCGAAGCGCTGCACGCCGTCCACCAGCGCCCGCTCGATATCGAGCGACCCCACCAGCCGGTCCTCGGTCGCGCCGAGCGGCAGATCGACCACAGGGACGGGGCGGGTGGCGGACGGGCGGCGAACGGCGGAAGGCGCCTTTCCCGCGCCGTGCCCATTCTGCAGGCGCCGACCGCCGTCCGCGCAGTGCGGGCAAAGCGCCGACGGCGCGGATGGATCGCAGTTGTACGGGCAGTCGGCGACGACGCGCATCGGCGGGAGCAGGGCCGCCAGGGCGCGCACAGCCGTGCTTTTGCCGGTGCCGCGGTGCCCCATCACCATCACCCCGCCGATCGCCGGATCGATGGTGCAGAGCAGCAGCGCCAGCTTGAGGTCGTCCTGCCCGACCAGCGCGGTGAACGGGTATACTGGCACGCCAGTTGCGAGTTCTGAGGGTTGCGTTTGATATCTGGCTCCGTTGGTCTGCACAACGCACCTTCTGTCTATGCCTCGTCTCGCCTGGCAGGACCATTGGCCGTCAAAGCCGCCGGCTCAGACATCGCCAGTGAGCGCCACCAGTTCCGTGAGCGTCGGCTGGCGGCGGCGGAACGCGCCCACATCGATCGAGCGCAACAGCAGGAGCGAGATGCCGAGCGCGATCGCCTCGAGCAGAAACACGGTGATATAGCCGCTCGCCGCGCTGCCCGTCGCCCCGGCGACCAGGTCGCGCACGACACCGCCCAGCAGCACGCCGACCCCGCGCGCCAGCGCGTCGGCCACGCCCCACGCCCCGATGAACAGGCCGACCTGCTCAACGGTCGTCATATCCAGCATCAGCGCCAGATTGGTGGATGTGGCGATGCCGGTGCCGAACCCGAGCGCCGCAACGCCCGGCACGAACAGCGCCGGCAGCTGCAGGATGCCGCTGAGCGCGATCAGCAGCAGGCCGGCGGTGGCGATCAGGCCGCCGAGCGCCGCGCCGGTCTTCTTCGACAGCCAGCGGCTCAGCACCAGCCCGTACAGCAGCAGGGCGAGCAGCGTCGCCCCACCCCAGATCGAGGTGAGTTGGGTCGTCTCTCGCACGCTCATCCCAAAGACGGTCGCCCCGAACGGCTCCAGCAGGACATCCTGGCCGAGGATCGCCGCCAGCAGCAGGATCAGATAGACGAAAAACAGCCGCGCCTGCGGGTTGCCGAGCACCGCCTGGATCGCCGCGCGCTGGCTGGCGCGCGACTGCGCCGCTGGCGCCACGGCGCGGCGCGGCTCCAGCCCGGCCAGCCCGAGCGCGCCCAGGCCGAGCGCCACCGCCCCGGTGAGCGCGAACACGCGGAGCAACTGCGCGTCGCTATACGGGTCGAGCGCGCGCCCGACCGTGATTCCGGTGACGATCAGGCTGACGATCATCATGAACCACATCACCGCGATCGTCCGCGAGCGCTGCTGCTCGGCCGACAGGTCGGACGCCAGCGCAAGATAGGCGACGACCGAGAGGTTGAAGCCGATGCCCCAGGCGCCGAAGGTCAGCAGCCCGACCAGCAGCCCGAGCGGGTCCAGCCCACCGCTGGCCGTCCGCATCAGGAAGGCGGCGTACGGCGTCAGCACCGCGCCGCCGACGCACAGGAGCAGGCCAAGCGCGATGTAGGGCGTGCGCCGGTAGCCCCAGACCGGGTGCGTGTCGGAGTACTGCCCCAGCAAGACCTGCATCGGCGAAAGGATATACGGCAGGATGGTGAGCACGGCGACGACCGTGGCGAGGATACCCATGTCGTGGATCATCACGCGGTTCAGCACCCCGTTGATCAGCACGAAGGTGATCGCCACCGCGACGTGCAGCAGGCCGAGCCGGACGTTCTTCAGGATGGACATGTTCGTCCCCCGCATGAGCAAGATGACACGATGACACGATAGCAGGATGATCGGGTCAATTTTACAATGTCATCGTGTCGCCATGTCGCCCGCGGCGACCCCCTCCAGCCGGTCTTCCAGGTCGCCGTAGAGCTCCTGGAGCGCGGCCAGCGTCGCCTCGTCCGCTTCCCAAAAACCGCGGGCCTCGGCCTCCAGCAGCCGCCGGGCGATGGCTGCGGTGGCGTGCGGGTTGAGCGCGGCCATCCGCTCGCGCATCGCCTCGTCGAGCAGGAACGTTTCGGCGACACCCTGGTAGACCCAGCCCTCGACCGCATTGGCGGTGGCGCTCCAGCCATAGGTGTTGCCGACGCGGGCCTCGATCTCGCGGACGCCCTGATAGCCGTGAGCCAGCATCGCCTCGTACCATTTGGGATTGAGCAGCTTGGCGCGCGTCTCCAGCCGCACCATCTGCTCCAGCGAGCTGAGCCGCCCGCCGGTGGTCGAGACCGCGTCGGCCACCAGCACCGGCGGACGGCTGCCGCGCAGCATCTGGACGCTCTTCGTCACGCCGCCGAGGTTCTCGTAATAGTGGTCGATGTCGCTGATGCCGACCTCGAAACTGTCGATGTTCTGGAAGGTCGCGTCCACCGTGGCGAGCGCCTGCTCCAGCACCCGCCGGGCATCGCGCCACTCGCCGCGCGGGCCGAACGCGAAGCATTTGCGCGCCATGAACGCCTCGGCGAGCTGCGCCTCGTCGTCCCAGGTGCTGCTTTCGACCAGGTGATTGACGTTCGCGCCGTAGCTGCCGGGGGCGTTGGCGAACACGCGCGTGGCGGCCTCGTCCAGGCCGATGCCGAGCGCGGCGGCCTGCGCCAGGGCGTGCCGGCGCACGAAGTTCCGCGCGGGCGGCTCGTCGGCGGCGGCGGCCAGGCGCGCCGCCCGGTCGATCAGCAGCATCTGGTGGCTCAGCAGGTCGCGGAAGATGCCGCTGACGGTGACGACCACATCGATCCGCGGGCGGCGCAGCTCGTCGAGCGGGATGAGTTCCACGTCGCTGACCTTGCCCAGCTCGTCCAGCACGACCCGCGCGCCGAGCAACGCCAGCGCCTGCGCCACGCCCTCGCCGTCGCTTTTGAGGTTGTCCGCGCCCCACAGCACCAGCGCGACCGTCTCAGGCAGCGCGCCCTGCTCGCGGGTCAGGCGCTCCAGCAGCTCGTGCATCAGCCGTTCGCCGGCCGCCTGCGCGGCAGGAGTCGGCACGCGGAACGGATCGAGGCCGTGGATGTTGCGCCCGGTCGGCACGACGGCCGGGTTGCGCACCACGTCGTTGCCCGGCGACGGCGGCGTGTAGCCGCCGGCCAGCGCTCTGGTCAAGCCGACTAGCTCCTGTTCGTCGACCATCTTTACCAGCAGGTCGCCCAGGTACCGCCACAGCGGCGCCAGCGTGCCAGGGGGGATGGCGGCGGCCTCCTGCAGGTAGGCGTCCGCCGGGTGCAGCGTGCTGCGTTCGGCGGGCTGTGGCGTCGGCTGGCGCACCGCCGAACGCAGCGCGCCGACCTCCGCACTCACGAACCGGCGCATCGCTTCCCTCACCACCGCATCGATGCGCTCCCAGCGCTCCTGGGCGGCGGGGTCGGTCGCAAGGGCGGCACGGGTCGCCTCGTAGTCCCAGCCGAGCCGCGCTGCAACAAGCGCGGGCAGCGTGGACGGGCCGGCGCGCTCTGCATCCTCTCTCCGCGCCATGGGCCCGGCCCGCTGCACATTGAACCGGTAGAAGGCCGCGACCAGCGCCAGGACATCGGCCAGCTCCGCGGGGGACGGCGGCACGCCCAGGACGTGCAGGCCGACCGGGATCATCCGCTGCTCGACCTGGATCAGCTCATGGGCCAGGGCGGCAACATAGGTATCAGGGTTCGGGGCTCGGGGTTCAGGGGTTAGCGGTAGAGCTGCACGCTCATCCGGGCCCTGCCCCCTGCCTCCCGCCTCCTGGCCCCCGACCCCTAATCGCTCGGCTTGGGCGCGAATATCGGCCAGCAGCTCGGCGGATGGCCGCTGGCGGTAGGCGTCGATGCTATCTTTTAGCAGGCGCAGCCCTTTGTAGAGGCCGGCCTGCTGCAACGGCGGGACCATGTAGCTCACGAGCGTGGCCGCGCCGCGCCGCTTGGCGATCGTCGCCTCGCTCGGGTTGTTGACGCTATAGTAGTAGAAGTTCGGCAGGCTGCCGATCAGCCGCGCCGGCCAGCAGTCCGCGCTCAGGCCGGCCTGCTTACCGGGCATGAACTCCAGCGCGCCGTGCGTGCCGAAGTGCAGCACCGCATGGGCGCCGAAGACATGCTCAATCCAGGTGTAGAAGGC
Organism: Roseiflexaceae bacterium; assembly: GCA_042408595.1. Lineage (GTDB taxonomy): Bacteria > Chloroflexota > Chloroflexia > Chloroflexales > Roseiflexaceae > JBHOQX01. The sequence continues at coordinate 5,871 of JBHOQX010000091.1, forward strand.
GGCGAAGCCGTGGTTCGGCGCAGCGTCCTTGGCCATCAACAGGCGCATCGGGTCGCGCTCGTAGCCGAAGCTCGGCTGCATGCCGACGAAGATGTTGCCGAACTGGCAGCCAAGAATGTAGAAACTCCGGCCGTCGTTCAGCAACTCGCCGGGCGCTGGCCCCCAGAACGGCTCGATCGCGACGTAGTGCGGAAAGAGCCGGCGGTAGTCCGCCAGCGGCAGGCGGGCGGCCACATTGCCGTCCGTGCCGTGGAGCAGGGCGTTGCCCTCGACAATCGCGGCGCGCAGCGCCTCCGGCGTGGCCGGCACATCCAGCGTGTAGCCCTGGGCGCGCAGCTCGGCCAGCAGGCGGTGCAGGCTGGCAAACACGTCCAGGTAGGCGGCGGTGCCGGCGTTGCCCAGGTTCGGCGGGAAGTTGAACAGCACAATCGCCAGCCGCTTGTCGCGGTTCGGCGTGCGTCGCAGCCGCACCCGCCGGGCGATCCGGTCGGCGGCCAGCTCGATCTGCGGGGCGAGCGCCACAAACGTGTCCTGGCCTGCCGTCGGCCCGCCGATCACCAGCGGCTCGGCCGCGCCGTCCAGCTCCGGGATGGCGACGTTCATGGCGATCTGGATCGGCGAGAGGCCGGTGTCGTCCGCCTGCCACTCCTCGACGCGCTGGAAGGCCAGCAGGATCATGTCGAGGTAGCCCACGTCCAGCGCCTCCAGCGCGGCGCGCGCCTCGTCCGGGCGGCTCTCCGCCATCCCGCCGACCAGCGAGAACCCCGCGCCGTTGAGGAGCAGGTCGATGGATGCAGGACCGTGGACGCTGGGCAACGGTTGACTGTGTCCATTGCGCGTGGCCGAAGCACCGGCGTGGTGCCGTTCGCCGTGGGTGAAGAACTGCTCGATCGCCGGGCGCATGTCCAGCCCGGCGCTGTAGGCGGCGCGCGCCTCGATCCCGCGGGCCTCCAACGCCCGGATCAGCGCATCCAGGTGGGCGGTGTTTCCGCTCAAAATCACGGTACGCAGCGAGAGGATGCCGACCTGGCCAACACTGGATGCGGGCCGCTGGGCAGTTGCGTTGGCGCTTGGATGCTGCCCATTCCGTCGTCCGCCGTCCGTCGTCCGTCGGCGCAGCCACGTCTGGTAGTCCTCCAGCGTGGCGAACGGTTGGGGCGCGTCGGGGTGGTAGATCGCCGCGTCGGGGTAATGCAGCGGCTTCTGCTGCGGCAGCTTGCCGGCGTACCCCGGCACGTAGCGGTCGATCAGCAGGCAGAGCATGCGCTTCAGGTTCTCCGGCGAGCCGTTCAGCCAGTAATCGTGCACCGCGATGTAGGAATGCAGGTCGCGCGCCTTGCCGGGGATATGCTTTATGATCTTGCCCAGGTTGCGGAGCATAGCGAGCTGGCGCTGGCCCTCGCCGTGGCCGCCCTTGGGCCGGAACTTGCGCGCCCAGCGAGTGAAGAGCCCCGGCTCCTCGTCGTCGGGCCGGGCGCGCAGCACGAACTTGCCCAGGTGGGTGCAGCGGATGAGCGCCGGGTTGCTGGTGATCACGCACACCGGGCAGGCCGCCTGCTGCAACAAACGCTGAAGCGGCCGCACATAGTCCTCGCCGAACAGCATCGAGCCGAAAACGAAATCGGCGGAGGCGACCTCCTCCCCGAGGCGCTCCCAATCGTCATCGCCGCGCAGCGTCGTGGCGTTGTACAGCCCGATCCCCAGCTCGACACCGTGCTCGCGGCGGAGCAGCTCCGCCGCCCGGCGCAACGCCGCGCCGTGGTTGCCATCCATGGTCAGGAAGATGAAGCGCATGCGTTCGTCCTTGACAATGGGCGATGGGCGATGGGCGAATGCCGCGCGTGCCACCTAGCCGCTGGCGCCGCTGTGGGGAAGCTGGCGTCCGTCCGTCGTCCTTCGTCCGTCGTCGTCATCAGGCAGCCGCCACCCGCTCACGTCCACGCTCCGATCCGGGGTAGTTCGGGAAGCCCTCGAGCCCGCGCCAGCGGTTCGCCTCGGTGGTCGGCACCGGCGGCAGGCGGTAGGTCGCCAGCAGGCGCAGCGCCAGGGCGGCCCACAGTCGGGCGACGCGCGCCTTCGAGAGCGGATCGTCGCGCCCCACGAGGGCCTGCGCCGCCACATCGTAGCGGGCGCAGGCGTCCAGATTCTTGAAAAAGCGCGGATCGTCCACCGGCAGCGTCACCGGGAAGACCTGGGTCGAGATCTGGTTGCACAGCCGGATGACGCGCTGGTCGTAGTCCCGCCAGTCGAGCCCCAGCGCGGCGTAGAAATCGCGCCGCCGCGAGTCGTTCAGGTACATTGTGGCGAAGACCGCCAGCAGGAAGAAGCGAATCCAGCGCAGGTTCGCGCCCTGGAGCAACTCCGGCTGGCTGCGCATCAGCAGCGAGAAGAACTCGCCGTGGCGGTACTCGTCGTTGCACCACTTCTCGAACCACTTGAAGATCGGATGAATCCGACCCTCGGGATGCTGCTCCAGGTGACGATAAATCAGGATGTAGCGTGAGTAGCCGATCTTTTCCGAGAGATATGTGGCGTAAAAGATGAATTTCGGCTTGAAGTACGTGTATTTCTTGCGCTTCTGCAGCACCGTCAGGTCGAGCGCGACATTCAGATCGGCCATCGTATGGTTGAGGAAACCGGCGTGGCGGCCCTCATCGCGGCTCATGCACTGGAAGATACGGCGCAGCGTGGGGTCTTTGAGATGCTTGACCATCTCGGCGTAGAGCAGGCAGCCGCTGAACTCGGCAGTACACGAGCGCTCCAGAAAGTCGATGAACCCATCACGCATCGGCATGTCGTCGAAATTCGCCAGGAACTCGTCGGTGCGGCGGAAGTGCGTCTTGTTGTAATCGTGCTCGAACTCGCCACAGATCCATTCGAATTCGTCGCGCATATGATCGACATGCAGCCGATCGATCGCCTTGAAGTCGGTGGTGTAGAAGCGCGGCGTCAGCACCGCTTCCTTCAGCGCGTGGCGCGTTGTGCGGCTGAACTCGCCGGGCATCTCCATCATCAGCGGGTTGAACCAGAACATGGCGCGTCTCCTGAGGGTTGAGAAGCCAGACGGGCAGACGGGCAGGCAATCTGCGATCACCAAACGGCCAGAAGCCAGGCCGCTAGGGATGCTCCACCAGTTCGTTGATTTCAACGATGCTGCTGCGCTTCACCAGATGGCGCCTCAGCCAGCTTGCCTTGAAAAGCCGCACCCGGCTGGGGTAGATGATCTCACCCTGCGTCCGGCCGCCGGGCAGGTCGGGGATGGACAGAATCTCGAGCGTGTCGCCGGGCTGGATCTCCATCCCGGGCGGCAAATCCACGTGCAGGTGGAAGTGCTCGTGCTCGCTCTGGAGATGCACGGTCGCGTCGCCTTCGTACATGACCTCCCGCCGGTACCAATGGGCCAGCAAGAGGCCGCCGGCAACGCCAAGCAGCAGCGCCAGGATCCGTCGCATCGCAGCCTCCTTTGTGCAATTTACGCCACAGGCCACGCTTCGACCAGGGCGACGTGGTAGAACCCACGGCTCACGCGCGCCTGCCGCCGCAGCCGCATCCCCGCCGCCGCCAGCGCCGCGTCCACCTCCGCTGCGGCGATCATCTGGATGTCGGTGCGGCGCTGGCCCCGCGGGAAGCGCCCACCGACCCAGTGCAGCGCCGCCAGCAGCGGCTCGCGCGGGGCGTAGGTGAAGAGCAGCGGCCCGCGGCTCATCCGGGCCAGCCGCCCGACGAGCTGCACGAAGGCCGGCGGCGGGTAGTGTACCAGCACGTCCAGGCAGGCCACCGCCTCGTACGCGCCCTCGAGCGCCTCCAGGTCGCCGACGACGAAGGCGATCTGCTCCTGCACGCCCGCCGCCTGCGCCTGACGCCGCGCCGCGCCGACCATCTGCGGCGCGATGTCCACTGCCGTGACCGCAAAGCCGCGGCGCGCCAGCGCGATACTGAACAGCCCGGTGCCGCAGCCGGCGTCCAGCACGGACGGCGGGCAGTGGAGGGTGGCCGCTGGTCCCTCGCCCTCCGTCCCTCTCTCCCCCTCGAGCCCCTCCGCCAGCCACGCCTCCGCCAGCGCCAGCATCGCCGCGTGACCGTCGCGGATCGTCCGGCGGACGGCAGAGAGCCGCGTATCGCCGTAGATCGCCGACCAGCGCTCGAAGCCGACACCATCGAAGTAGTCGCGCAGGCGCACCTTATGTTCGGCGGTATCGATCATCTGGGGTCGAAGGTCAGCGTGCCGTGTGCAACGTTGGCTCAACTACTTCCATCCACCGATCACGTCGAAGATCTCGCGGTCGCCCAGCGGGGCTGGCACCGCCGCCAGCGGGCCAGTCAGTAGGTATTCGGCCAGATCCTCGAATGGGCGGGTACAGAGCTCGCGATCCGGTCCCTCCATCTCGAACAGCGTCTTGCCGGCCAGACGGCTGCGGCGGATCAAGTCGTGGTATGGCACCCTGCCGATGATCTGTGTGCCAACCGTTTCGGCGAATTGTTCCAGCAGGGTGGTGCCGCCGCCGTACTCATAATCGACGCGGTTGGCGATGATGCCGGCCAGCTTGACCTTATGGCGCGCGCTCTTCTGCTTGATCGCCAGGCAGAGCCGGTTGGCGGCAAAAATGCTGTCGAAGTCGTTGCAGGCGATGATCACGCCGTAGTCGGCGTAGTTCAGCGGTGCGGAGAAGCCACCGCAGACCACATCGCCCAGCACGTCGAAGACGATCACGTCATATTTGTCGTACAGGCCGAACTCCTGCAGCAGCTTGACCGTCTCGCCAACGACATAGCCGCCGCAGCCGCTCCCGGCTGGCGGCCCGCCCGACTCCAGCGTGTCCACGCCGGCGAAGCCGGTCTTGATCACGTCCTCGATCGCCACCTCTTCGTGATGGAAGTCGACGCTGGTCAGGACATCGATCACCGTGCTTTGGAGGTTGCCGGTGAGCGGAAACGTGCTGTCATGCTTCGGGTCGCAGCCGATCTGCAACACCTTCACGCCGCGCAACGCCAGCGCCGCCGAGAGATTGGCGCTTGTCGTGCTTTTGCCGATACCACCCTTGCCATAGACCGCAAGAATCAGGGACATGGGTCACTCCTTGGCGTTGAACCATGATGCGTTTTCGGCCGGCCCCAGCGCCCCGCGAAACACACCTCCGGCGCTATCCGCCGAGCGCTTCCTTCGCTGCGAGCACCACCTCCGGCGTGATCGCGGCGCACCCGTGGTCGGCGGCGTAGCGCTCGACATTCCGCTGCACCCGCTTGCGCACAAAGAACGGGACTTTCTTCAGCATCGCCTGGGCATCGTCGGTCCAGGCAAGGGGGCCAGACGCTGGGGAGACAGGGAGGTCCGGTTCGCCGGATGCACTCGGCGTATCGCTCGCGGCCACCACCTCTTCCCCTTGCCCCCCTGTCCCCTTGTCTCCGTATTCCAGCCCGGCATCGCCGAACAGGTCAACCAGGTGCTTCTCCAGGCCGAGCATCGCGGTGGTATAGACGCCATCGGCGAGCACGTCGGCCCCGTCGAAGCCGAGCATCGGCCGGTAGCTGAGCAGGTGGTTCTCGATGTGTGTCGGCGGCGCGGTCACCAGGCACGGAATGCCGAGCTTGCGGCAGCTATGCCGTTCCATCTGCGTGCCGCACACCAGGTCCGGCTGGAGCGACTCGATCCGCCGGGCTACCTCCTGAAACCGGTCCGTCACCAGCAGCCCGCCCGCCGACTGCCCGCCATGCATCGTTCGCTCGTCGCCGTCCTCCGGCAGGTAGCCCCGGAGCTGCTCGGCCGCCCACGCCGCCTCATGTGAGAGATAGATGCCAGCTCCGGCGATCTGCATCGCCAGCTCGTCGCGCAGGAACTTCACCACCCCGACCGTATGCGTCGCATCGCCGAACACGAAGGCACGCTTGCCGCTGAAGCTCTCCATGTCCGCCGTGCGGGCGAACCACGGCACGCCGCTCGGGGCGCTCAGGCCGTCGAGTGAGAAGGCGGTGAGCGGCGGCATGCGCACCACCGGCGCCCCGGGCGGCGCGGCGTGCGCGCCGACCTCGTTGAGCAGCTCGACCAGCCGGTGCAGCCAGCGCAGGGTCGGCTGCACCCCGATCGGCGCGTCGTAGAGCGCCGGGACGCCAAACTGCTCTTCCAGGTACTCCGCCGCGCCGCGGCCCAGCTCGCGGTACGGCGCGACCGTCACCCAGGCCGCCGGCAGCCGCCGCAGATCGTCGAGGCTGGCCCCGAGCGGTGCGACGGCGTTGATCCGCACGCCGAGCGCCTGCATCATCCGCCGCAGGCTGATCAGATCGGGCCGCACGTGGAAGCCGAGCGACGCCGGGCCGATCACGTTGACGCTCGGTGCATCGGTCAGGGGCTGCGGATGGGCGTAGCGCTTCACCAGCGTGGTGAGCAGCCCCTCGGCGGCCAGAATCTCCTGCATGCGGTAGGGGTTGGCGTCGTACACCAGCACCTCGGCGCGCACGCCGGCGCTGTCGACCACCGACTGCAAGTCCTCTTGCAAGAGAGTCGTGCTGCAAGAGGCACACACCACGATCAGCTCCGGGCGCAGCCGGGCCTCGACCTGCCGCAGCGTCTCGGGCAGCCGGATCGTCCCCTGCGCCAGGTCGCGCCCGCTAACCACGCTGGTGGTCATCTGCGGGAACTCGGGCGTGCGCTCCAGCATGCTGAAGATCGGCGTCACGTAATCGTCGCCCTGCGGCGCGTGAAAGACCGCGTGCACCCGTTGCAGGCTGTTGGCGATCCGCCCCACGCCGTGGTGGGCGGTGCCTTCGTACATCCAAAGGGCCAGTCTCACAGCTACCTCGATTGGAAGCGAAGATCGCGGCTCAGCGGTATGCCATCTGCACGCGATCAATCGGCGATCTGCAGTGGGATCGCTCCCGGCATCAGCCCGGTGCGCCAGACCGGGTCGTCCAGCGGGTCAAGCTGGGCGTGGCGCCGCAGCGGGCGGGTGAACATTCCGGCCAGCGTCCCTACCCCCGACCAGCCATGGATCGGCATAAAGGCGAACTCGGTGCTCCATTTGGCCACCACCCCGCGCCCGATCAGCGGGTTGGTCGTGCCCAGCGTGCTGACGACGAGGTCCGGCTGGAGTTCGGCGATGCTACGCAGTTGTCGGTCGAAATTCGGCTGCTCGACGACCGGCACGCCCTCCAGCGCGGCCAGTTCGCGGGCGTGGAATTTGCGGTTGATGTACGTGCTGCTGCACTCGACGATCTCGCAGCCGGCGTGGCGCAGGAAGCGGGCGAGCGGCAGTTCCATCAGGTTATCGGCGGTGAAGAACACCCGCTTGCCGCGCAGCAGGTCGGTGTGTTCACGGATGCGCTCCCAGCCCCGCGCCTCGCGCTCGCGCAGGTCGACCCTCGTGCCGAACAGCGCCGCCAGGTCCTCCCAGAAGGCCCGCGTACCGTCCGGGCCGAGCGGGAAGAGGGACGACAGGACCGTCGCGCCGCGCTCGCGCGCCAGCCGCCCGGCCACCTTGGCGAGGTACGGCTGGAGCGGCGCGAGCACGGTGCCCGGCCCGATCGGCGGCAGCTCATCGAAGCGGTTGGCCGGCAGGAAGCCGGCGACCGGGATATCGAGCCGCGCCGCTTCGAGCGCGAAGTCGTCGGCGACCGTGTCATTCACCGAGCCGAGAAACACGACGCGCCGGTCGTCCGCAGGGGCCGCCGGGCAGAACGGAATCAGCGCCTGCAGCACCGAGTCCTCGGCCTGGCTGAATGTGTACTCCAGCCCGCTGGCCGGCACGAACAGCACCGGCAAATCAGGCGTGCTCAGGCTATCGGCCAGGCCCTGGAACTCGACCTTCATCACCTCCGGGGTGCAGGAGGAGAGCAGAAAGATCACCGACGGTTGGTGATCGGCGCGAATCTCGTCGATCAGGGTGCGCAGCTCCGGCTGCTGGCGTGAGAGATCGGCTTCTTCGATCAGCGCGACACCGAAGCGTGGCCGGGCGAAGATCATCACCCCGAGCGCGTTCTGCAGCAGATGAGCGCAGGTGTGTGTGCCGAGGATCAGGAAGAAGCTATCCTTGATCTTCTGGTACAGCCAGCCGACGCATGTCAGGCCGCAGAAGCTATGGTACAGGCCGTCTTCTTTCTGGATGCTCACGCCTGGCATGGGAGTTACTTCTATCTATCTGGCAGCGTGTGCCTTGCGGAGGGATGCGGGGAGGCCCGGCCTCCCCACATGTCCCTGCCGCCGCCGCTGCCCCGGCGAAAGACACCTGAGAGCCTGCCGCCCGCCAAACCGCTGGCTTCGCCGGCGGCCTCGCATCATTACGCTGCGGCGCTAGCCTCCAGCGTCCGCACCAGGTCGGCGCGGGTCAGCCCGCGGAAGGCCTCGACGCTGACGGCGCGCAGCACCGCGACGCTCATCAGCATCAGCACCACTTCCAGCCCGAAGATCGCCGTGTAGCCGGCACGGGCGCTCAACAGCCCGGTCTCGATCAGCAGCGTATGCAGGCCGCCGCTGCCGATCGCCGCCGCACCCATGCCGAACGCCTGCGCGACGCCCCACATTCCCATATACAGCCCTGTCGCGCCCTCGAGCGTCATGTCCAGCATCATCGCCAGCGCGCCGACGTTGAAGACGCCGGTGCTCAGGCCCATCACGACCAGCGCGGGGGTCATCAGCGTGCCCTGTCCGGTGATCGCCACGAGCGCCAATACCCCCAGGCCCACAGCCGTTCCCGCGCCGCCGGCCAGCGCCAGCGCCTTCTTGGGGATGGCGAAGATCGCGCTCAGCGCCCCCATCAGCAGCATCGCCGCCAGCACCGCGCCGCCCCAGGTAGAGGTGAACGACGCGGTCTGGCCGGGTGTCAGACCGAGCACCTCGCCGCCGAAGACCTCCAGGATAGAGTCCTGCAGAAAGATCCCGAGCATGGACAGGATCAGGAAGAGGAAGAACGTGCGCACCTGCGGCTGCTCGCGCAGCAGATCGACCCCGGCGCGCAGCGCGTTGCCTGCCGGCGAGAGCGCCCGCGAGCGCGCCACCGCCGCCGCCGCCTCGGCGGGCGCGAGCCGCCGCTCGATCCCGAGCACGCCCAGCAGCGCCGAGCCGATCACCACCCACGGCGTCAGGTTGTACAGCCGCTGCATCGCCGCCTGGGTGTATTCGGGCATCATCACCCGAATGGTGATCGCGGACGCGATCGTGCTGACGATCAGCATCGTCCAAACGACTGACATCACCAGGCCGCGCTGGCGCTCGGCAGTGCGCTCGGCGATCAGCGCGTGATGGCTGTCGCCATGGGCCGCCACCCCGATGCCGAAGACGACGAACAGCGCGAAGCCGGCGATCGCAGCTATGGGCGAGCCGGCCGCCATCGCGACCGCCAGCGACGGGAGCGGCAGGAAGACCAGGCTGGCGACAACCGCGCTGGCGATCAGGAGCGGCGTCCGGCGCAGGCCAAAGAGCGGATGGCGGTCGGCGAAACGCCCCAGGACGACCTGAAACGGCGAGAGAAAGTAGTGCAGGCTGGCCATGGTAGTGATCAGCACTGCGGCGATGCCGAGCTCCTTGATCGTGACACGGTTGAAGTTCACGCTGAGCAGGGCGAACATCCAGCCGATTCCGATCTTGGGCAGCGCCAGCCGCAGCACGGTCAGGGCGCTGCCCAGAAACCGAACGAGTGCTCGCATGGAGTGGTCCTTTCAGGTATCAGCGACGCCGGTCCGCCATGTAGTTCAGTCTCTGCACTACGATGGTGAGAGCAAAATGGCCCATCAGTGTATGCTGGATCACCCGGCGCAGCGGGGCATGCAGGCGTGGATCGGGGCGGTGTCGCCGATCGGCGCGCGCGGCCTGCTGCGCATCGGACTTGCGGAGCGGCGCAACACCAGGCGCACAGATTTTGTAAAGGATTTATACAGTGGGTGCGTGATACTGATAGTATATCACGCAAACGACGCACTTGCAATCCTTTACAATTATTCCAATTTATGTGCGCAACAGCTCTACACGGTGCACGCCTGTTGAAACACGAGGGAGGAAGAGGGGGAGAAGGCCGCAGGTCCGCGGCCGCGTCGGCAGAAACATCCACCCACGTAAGGGAAGGGATGCCGCAGGCGTCGGGGATGCGCCCCGACGCCATTTCCTCGCCAGCGCTCCCGGCGTGGGCGGCGCGGGAGGGCGCTACCGGGACGGGAAGGCGGCGACCCATCCGTCCGTGCCGCCCCCAGGCGCGGGCTGGAGCGCCTGGGCGGTCACCAGCGCCCGGTTCACGCCGCGCTTCGGGTTCAGCGTGATCACCACCGCCGCGCTCCCGCCACGCACCGCCACCCCGGATGCCGGCGAGCCGCCGGCGCTCGCCCCGGGGGCCGCGAACGGCGTCCAGATCAGCCGCTGCGACCAGTCGGGCGCGAGGATGAGCAGGAACCCCTCGCCGCCCTCGTAGCTGCCGACCGGCTGCCCGCCGACCCGACGCGCCGCGCGCTGCTCCTGCTGGTAGTACTGCTCGCCAGCAAGGTACACCTGTCCGCCGCCGTCCGCGGTGATCGCCTTGGGCGCGATCGAGTTGCCGGAGCCATCGTCCAGCCGCGTCAGCAGGAACTGCCCGCGCTCCAGCGCGCCGTCCGCCGGGTTGAAGCGGCCATACCAGGTGAGCGCCTTCGCGCCGCGTAGCCCATAGGGGTCGTTGTAGCGATCGGTCTTGATCTGCCGCGGGCCGAGCGGCTGGGTGATGTCGCGTGGGTCGCGGGTGAACACGCTGTTGCCGCCATCGGTATAGCCGGCCAGGTACAGCCGGCCGTCGCGCCCGATCGCCGCCAGCAGCCCGCGCGAGTCGGCGCACAGCCCAACCGCCGCGGCCTGCTGCGCGCTCCAGTCGTAGTTCGTCCAGCGGGGTGCGCCGCTGTAGCTCCAGCTCCGCAGGAAGGGGGCTTGCAGCGTGCCGCCGCACGCGTCGGCCAGATTCTTCTGGGTGTAGCCCGCGACGATCACGCTCCGGCTCGCGCCGTCCACCGCGATGTCGCTCTGGGCGCTGCCGCCGGGCTGCCACGCCCCAAGCGGCGCGCCCGCCGCATCGAAGACGTACGCCGTATCGCCGGCCAGCGCCGCGACCGTGCCGTCGCTGCCGGCGGCGCAGCGGCGCGTATCGCCGAGCGGCGCATGCCAGCGCAGCGCCCCGGCGTCGGCGGCGAGCGCGGCCACGCCGAAATCGCCGCACACAACGATCATGCCGTCCGGCGCGATCTCCAGATCGCTCACCCACCCGCCGATCCGCGTCAGCGAGCGCGCCGCCCGCCCGGACGGATCGAGCCGGATGACCGCGCCCGCACCGCCGCCGAGGAGCTCGACCGGCGTGATCCCCGGCGGCGTGTAGCCATTGGCCAGCGCGCCGGCCACCACCAGCGCGCCGTCGGGTGCGATATCCACCGCCGCTGCCTGATCCGCGCCGGCGCCGCCGAGGTAGGTCGCCGCCGTGATGTCGAGATCGAGGGACAGCTCGAATGGGCGCACGATGCGCGGAAGGAAGGTGATTCGCGGCGTGTCCGCCGTGGGGGTCAGGGCGATCAGGAGCATCACGGTGAGGGCGAGCCAGCGTGCCATGCGATCCTCCTTTCGTCGATACCGGCTCCGATCTCCGGTGTGGAGTATAGCATCGCGCCGTACCGCCGGGCGCGTTGCCTGCGCACCCATGCAGCTATCCGGTGTCCGGAGCGGACGGGTGAACTAGGCCCGTGATGCGCACTTGCGGGCCGCGCCCCCACGCGGTACACTTACCCACGATCCTCATGCAGCGCACGGGCACGCGCCGATGACCGAGCCAGCCCACATCCTGATCGTCGATGACGATCCGAACAGCCGGCGGATGCTGCAACTGCTGTTCAGCGGCGCCGGGTACCGCGTCTCCACCGCCGGCAGCGGCGAAGAGGCGCTGGCGTACCTGGACCTGGTGAACCCCGACCTGATCCTGATGGACCTGGTGCTGCCCGGGATGAGCGGCCAGGAAGTCACCGCGCGGCTCAAGGCCGATCCACAGCGCCCGTTCATCCCGATCATCCTGATCACCGGGCAGGCCGGCCCAGAGCACAAGATCACCGGCCTGGACGCCGGCGCGGACGATTTCGTCGTCAAGCCGGTGGAGGTCGGCGAGCTGCTGGCGCGCGCGCGGGTGATGCTGCGCCTGCAGCGCAGCCAGCGCTCGCTGCGCGCCGAGCAGCGCAAGACCGAGCTGCTGCTGCATCTCTCGCGCCACCTGAATGCTTCGCTCGATCTGGATGAGCTGCTGACGGAGTTCCTGGACGAACTGACCGACGCGGTCGGTGCAGTACGGGCGAGCATCGTGCTGACGATCGAGGAGCCGCCGCGCTTCTACTCGAGCACGCGCGCTGTCCCAACCATCCCGCTTGACGACCTGCTGCGCGGCGGGATCGTCGGGTGGGCGCTGCGCGAGCGCCAGCCGGCGCTGGTGCGCGATACTCGCGAGGATCCGCGCTGGATCGCCGGCGGCGCGCAGCACCTGGTGCGCAGCGCCGCCGCGGTGCCGATCATCCGCGAGGAGCGCGTGCTCGGCGCGATCACATTGGTGCACCACACGCCGGGCTACTTCACCGACGAGCATCTCGATCTGCTCGGCTCGATCGCTGCGCAGAGCGCCATCGCCCTGGAGAACGCCGCCCTCTTCCGGCTGACCCGCACGCAGAAGGAGCTGCTCGAGCGGCGCAACCGCGAGCTGGAACGCATCAACCAGGTGAGCCAGCACCTCACCGAGCTGATGCGCCCGGATCAACTGTTGCGCCTGGTGACGCATCTGGTGCAGCACACTTTCGGCTACCCGCTCGTCACGGCGCTGCTGCACGAAGGCGAGGACCTGGTCGTGCGGGCCGTGGCCGGGAGCATCGACCTGGCAAGCGGCATCGGCGTGCGGGTGCCCGCCGGGCGCGGGATCGTCGGCTGGGCGGCAGCCCGCCGCGAGCCGGTGAATGTGCCGGACGTGCGGCGCGACGAGCGTTTCTTTCCGACGATCTCACCGAGCCGCACCCGCTCCGAGCTGGCCGTCCCGATCATGACGGCGCGCGAGGTGTTCGGTGTGCTGGCCGTGATGAGTCCGACCGAGGCGGCCTTCGACGCCAACGACATCCGCCTGCTCGGCACCCTGGCCGGCCAGCTCGGGATCGCGCTCGACAACGCGCGCCTGTTCGAGGCGGAAAAGCGCCGCGTGCGCCAGCTCGACCAGGTGAACAATCTGTCCGTCGCCCTGACCGCCCAACTCGACGTGGCCGACACCATGCGGATCGCGGCGGAGGCGATCGCCGCGATCTTCGGGATCGAGCGCTGCGCCGTGGTGCTGGCCGGCGAGGCGCGCCTGCCGGAGGAGGCCGATACGCGCCCGTCGTTCGCTGTGGCGGCCCGGGCGGTGGCCGGCGCGGTGCGGCTGCGCGAGCCGGCCCTTATCCCGGCGGTCACGGCGGAGGAACGGTTGGCGGCGCTGCGCCCCATGCTGGACGCGGCAGGGATCGACGCGCTGGCGCTCGCGCCGCTGCTGGCCGGCAACCGCAACGCCGGGATGATCGTGATCGACGCCTCTGGCCGGCACGATGCCTTCGGCTATGGCGAGCGGGCGCTGCTCGAGACGATCGCCAGCTTGATCGGCCAGATCGTCGAGAACACCCGGCTGTATCAGCAGGTGGAGGACGAACGGCGCACGTTGAACGCCGTGCTCGACGGCGCGGCCGACCCGATCCTGCTGGTCGGCCCGGATGACCGGCTGCTGCTGGCGAACCGGGCGGCCGGTGAGCGCCTGGCGCTGGATGCGGCTGCCGGGCAGCCGCTCAGCGCGCTCGCGCAGCACGGCGCGCTGGCGGCGGCGCTCCACCGCTCGAACGGCGCCGACCGGCACACGGCCCCGCCGGAGATCACGCTGCCGGCGGGCGAGACCTTCAGCGTGAGCGTCGCCCCGGTGCGCGGCGCCGATGGAAAATTGCTCGGGCGGGTGGCGGTGCTGCAGAACATCACCGCGATCAAGGAGCTGGAGCGGCGCGAGCAGGAGCGCATCCGCAGCATCTTCCAGCGCTACGTCTCGCCGGAGGTCGTCGAGCAGGTGCTGGCCGGGGGCTTCGCCTTCGGCGAGCCGGTGGAGCGCGATGTCGTGGTCGTCTTCACCGATCTGCGCGACTACACCGCGCTGACCGAGGGGCTGGCGCCGCAAGTGTTGGTCGAGCGGGTGCTCAACCGCTACTTCACGGTGGTCACCGAGGTGCTGCACCGCTACGAGGGCACGGTCGACAAGTTCATGGGCGACGGCATGCTCGGGGTCTTCGGCACGCCGATCGCGCACGCCGACGACCCGGCCCGCTCGCTGCTGGCCGCGGTGGACATCCAGCGGGCCTTCGCCGCGCTGCGCGCGCAGTGGCAGGCGGAGCTCGGCTTCTCGATCGGCATGGGAGTGGGCGTCGCCTGCGGCCGCGCGGTCGTCGGCAACATCGGCTCGGCGCGGCGGCTGGATTACACCGTGATCGGGGACGTGGTGAACACTGCGAACCGGCTGTGCGGCGTGGCGCGCGCCGGCCAGGTGATCGTCTCCTACCATGTTGTCGAGAGCCTCGACCCGCGCTGGACGCCGCCCTGGCCGCTGCGCCCGCTCGACCGGGTGCTGCTCAAGGGGAAGACCGAGCCGCACCAGATTTATGAGGTGGCGTACGCGAGCGCGAGCGGTTCTGGCTGATGGGTGCACACCCTGTCGTGCCGCCGTCAGGCGGCGTTCATGCGACAGCCTGAGGACGGCGCTACGCTTGATGAGGCAGATAGGGGATCGCAAGCGGACTTCGCCCCCCGCGCAGCCGCTTCTTACCTCTTCATGTCTCTCAAACACGGCACGCCTGCAATTGCGGATCTGGTTGATCGCCGCCGCGGGGCGCATGTGACCGTACATGACACACGGCCGTGGTAGCATCGCCGGTTGGGAGCCGCCTCGCCCACACCGCCGCCCCGGCCCCCCGATTCATCCAGATTCGCACGGCACGCGTAGGAGCGGATAGCCTTTGACGCACCCGGCCGCCGGTGGTATACTGGCGCACGCCTGTTCGAATCCATGCGACGCTGCCCGCACACTCCGGCCCGCGTGCGGCGGCGTTTTTGTCTGTGTTCGGCTCTCCAGACGAGGAAGGGGCGATGTCGAAAGACAAGATCGTGATCAAGGGGGCGCGCGAGCACAATCTCAAGGGGATCAACCTCGAGATCCCGCGCGACCGGCTCGTGGTGCTGACCGGCGTCTCCGGCTCCGGCAAGTCGTCGCTGGCCTTCGACACGCTCTACGCCGAGGGGCAGCGCCGCTATGTCGAGTCGCTTTCGGCTTACGCCCGCCAGTTCCTCGGCCAGATGGAGAAACCGAAGGTGGACTTCATCGGTGGCCTCTCGCCGGCGATCGCCATCGAGCAGAAGAGCGCCTCGAAGAACCCGCGCTCGACGGTCGGCACCGTCACCGAGATCTATGATTACTTGCGCCTGCTCTACGCCCGCGTCGGCGTGCAGCATTGTCATCTGTGCGGCCGCCCGGTCAGCTCGCAGAGCGCCGAGCAGATGGTCAACCGGGTGCTGGAGCTGCCGCCCAGCGCGCGCTTCATGGTCCTGGCCCCGGTGGTCGAGCAGCGCAAGGGCGAGTACAAGGACGTCTTCGCCGAGATCAAGGCCGAGGGATACAGCCGCGTGCGCGTGGACGGGCAGATCATGGACCTCAGCCAGGAGATCCGGCTTAACAAGAAGGTCAAACACAGCATCGAGGTGGTGGTCGACCGGCTAGCGATCCCCCAGCGGACGGCGGACGATGGACGGCCGGCGGCGGACAGCGGGCCATCCCCGCGCCGTGGCAAGGCCGCCGCCGCCGCGCAGGACGAGTGGAGCGCGTTTGTCACGCGCCTGACCGACAGCATCGAGCAGGCGCTGCGGCTCGGCGAAGGGAAGATCGTCATCAGCGTGCAGGCGGAGCGACCGGATCGGCCGGACGCCAAACCGCAGCAATCAGCAACCGATGGCGAGGACGCGCAGCAGGGCGACTCGGCAACGGCGAACTCAGCCCGCAAAACACAGCACGCGCCTGACGAATGGCTGATGAGCGAGGAGAACACCTGCACCTTCTGCGGGATCTCGTTCCCAGAGCTGACGCCGCAGATGTTCTCGTTCAACAACCCGCAGGGCGCCTGCCCGACCTGCACCGGCCTCGGCACGCGGCTCGAAGTGGATGCGCAACTGCTCGTGCCCAACCCCGGGCTGACGCTGCACGAAGGCGCGGTGCCCTACTGGGGCGAGCTGCGCAAAAAGACCGATTCGTGGGCCTATCGCGCGCTGCTGTCGATCGCCCAGCACTACGGCTTCGACCTGGACACGCCGTGGGACCAGCTCAGCGAGCGGGCACGTCAGGCGATCATCAAAGGCAGCGGCCGCGAGCGCATCCGCTTCACCTGGAGCGACCGGAACGGCCATTCCAGCGGCGAGTTCAGCCGCCCGTGGGAAGGGCTGGCCAGCGAGATCACCCGCCGCTATCACCAGACCGGCAGCGACTGGACGCGCGAGATGTATGCCTCGTACATGAGCGAGCAGCCCTGCCCAACCTGCCACGGCGCCCGCCTGCGCGCCGAGAGCCTGGCCGTCACCGTCGGCGGCCGGTCGCTGCGCGAGGTGTGCGCTTGGAACATCGCCGAGGCGCACCGCTGGGTGCTAAGCCTCACCGGCGACGACAGGCCGGCGGCGGGCGACCCGCACGATCGGCCCGGGCAGCCCGGGCCTGCCGCCACCGCGCACCAGCCGACGCCCGCCGCCCGCTCCCCGGCGCCTGTTCTGACGCCATACCAGCTCGAGATCGTCGCCGACGTGCTCAAAGAGATTCGCGAGCGGCTCGGCTTCCTGCTGAACGTCGGCCTGCACTACCTGACGCTGGAGCGCGCCGCGCCGACCCTCTCCGGCGGCGAGGCGCAGCGCATCCGCCTGGCCTCGCAGATCGGCTCCGGGCTGGTCGGGGTGATGTACATCCTCGATGAGCCGAGCATCGGGCTGCACCAGCGCGACAACCGCAAGCTCCTCGATACGCTCCTGAAACTGCGCGACCTGGGCAACACCGTGATCGTGGTCGAGCACGACCTGGAGACCATGCAGGCCGCCGACTGGCTGGTGGACTTCGGACCGGGCGCGGGGGTCAAGGGCGGCCAGATCGTCGCCGAGGGGACGCCCGAGCACGTCGCACGCCAGCCGCAATCGCTCACCGGCAAGTATCTCTCCGGCCAGTTGGAGATCGCGATCCCGCGGCGCCGGCGCGCCCCGGCCACAGCGACCGAGGCCGCGGCGATCACCGGGCGCCGAAGCACGGCGAAACGGACCACCACGCCGCCCACGGTCTCTCCCGCGGCAACCCCGCAGTGGCTGGAGCTGGAGGGCGCGACGATGAACAACCTGCGCGATGTGACGCTGCGCTTCCCGCTCGGCACCTTCGTCTGCGTCACCGGCGTGTCCGGCTCCGGCAAGTCGTCGCTGATCAGCGAGACGCTCTACCCGGCGCTGGCCAACCGGCTGAACAAGGCGCAGCTCAAGCCGGGGCCGTTCCGCGCGCTGCGCGGGCTGGAGCATCTCGACAAGGTGATCGACATCGACCAGCAGCCGATCGGGCGCACGCCGCGCTCCAACCCGGCCACCTATGTCAAGCTGTTCGACCTGATCCGCGAGTTGTTCGCGCAGACGCCGGAGGCGAAGCTGCGCGGCTACGAGGCCGGGCGCTTCTCGTTCAATCTGAAGGGCGGGCGCTGCGAGGCCTGCGAGGGGAACGGCGAGAAGCGGATCGATATGCAGTTCCTGGCGGATGTCTGGGTGCGCTGCGATGTCTGCAAGGGCAAGCGCTACAACCGCGAGACGCTCCAGGTCAAATACAAGGGCAAGAGCATCGCCGATGTCCTCGAGATGGACGTGCAGACGGCGCTGGAGTTCTTCGACAACGTGCCGCGCATCAGGCGTATCCTCACGACCCTCCACGACGTCGGGCTCGACTACATCGCCCTCGGCCAGCCGGCGACCACCCTCTCCGGCGGCGAGGCGCAGCGCGTTAAGCTGGCCAAAGAGCTGGCGCGCGTGGCGACCGGGCGCACCGTCTATATCCTGGACGAGCCGACCACCGGCCTGCACTTCGCCGATGTGCAACGGCTGCTCCAGGTGCTGCACCGGCTGGTGGACGCCGGCAACACGGTCGTGGTGATCGAGCACAACCTCGATGTGATCAAAACCGCGGACTGGATCATCGACATGGGGCCGGAGGGCGGCGACGGCGGCGGCCTGATCATCGCCGAGGGGACGCCGGAGCAGGTGGCGCAGACCCCCGGCTCGCACACCGGCGCCTTCCTGCGCGACCTGCTGTTCGCCGAAACGGCGGAGATGGCGGCCTAATGGTACAAGAGCTCCCTGGAGTCGGCCCGTTCGTCCGTGAAGAAAGCCGTCTATTAGCGCAACGGCGTGCGCGAATATCGCGTCTGGTAGGCCGAAGCAGCCTGAGCGGCGCCTGGCGCGGCGGGCGTGTCAGGCGGCGGGCGTGCCCCGGCCCCCGATCCGCTCGCAGAAGAAGAGCGTCCCTGCCGTGATCAGCAGCGGGATGGAGAGCAAATTCAGGAACGGGATGCTCACCAGCCCGACGGCTACCAGTCCGAAGCCGGCGCTCGCCGGCAGAGCCCGCCGGATCACCCCCAGCTTCTCGCGGAAGCGCAGCCGCCGCCGCTCCAGCGGCGGATCCAAGAAATCCAGGCAGGCCAGCAGCGCCCCCAGCGCCACCCAGCCGGCCACGCCGACCACCTGCCCCACGACCGGCAGCAGGTTGCCGAGCAGAATGATGCCGGCCCCCAGCCCGACGAGCAGCAGCTTCTGCAGTTCGAACGCCAGAGCGCGCCCGATGTCGCGCAGCACCGCTCCGAGCGAGAACGGGTCCGCCGGCGGCGCCAGCCCGGTCACGATCTGCTCCAGGCGCTGGGAAAGGGCCGTGTAGAACGGCGCGCCAAGCACCACGCCGAAGCGCACCAGCACCCATCCGGTCAGCAGCAGCAGCCCGATCAGCAGCACAACGCGGAGCAG
The DNA here is from genome assembly GCA_042408595.1 of Roseiflexaceae bacterium. Classification (GTDB taxonomy): domain Bacteria; phylum Chloroflexota; class Chloroflexia; order Chloroflexales; family Roseiflexaceae; genus JBHOQX01. The sequence continues at coordinate 24,904 of JBHOQX010000091.1, forward strand.
GCTGCCGAGGAAGCGCAGGCTTTCGGGAACCGCCGCCATCCAGCCGTCGATCAGGCGGAAGCCGCCGAACAGCAGCGCGGCGTAGATCGTCGCGCCGACCGCCAGGTTGAGCAGGATCGGCACGATCACGTAGCGCCGGAGCGGCGGGTTCCGCCGCAGCACCCCCAGTGCGCGGAACGGATAGACCGCCCCCGCCAGAAAACCGCCCATGTTCCCCCTCGTCTCACCGCTATGCTATGATTGGCCCAGCGATTGTACTCCCATTTCCGCGCGACCGCCCGAGGCGCTCCCTGGCGGAGCAACAAGCAGATTGCAGACGAAGGAGCCGCACCGATGCCCGATCGCGCCCTGATTCTCACGCTGGCGCAGGTGATCGCCGCCGCCGCCTGGGCCGACGGCGAACTGAGCCCGGACGAGATCGCCAGCCTCAAGGGCTTCCTGCTGCGGATGCCGCGCAGCGATCGCGCCCGGGAGGTGGAGATCAACGACACGGAATGGGCGCAGATCGACATCTACCTGCGCACCCCGGTGAGCCCCGCCGAGCGCGCCGAGCTGGTACGCCGCCTGCAAGCGCAGATCCGATCGCCAGCGGACGCCGACGCCGCGCTGGCGGCGCTGGAGGAACTGGTGAGCGCCGACGGGCGCGTCACCGCGGAGGAGCGTGCCGTGCTGGACGAGATCCGCGCGGCGCTGGACGGAGCCGGGGCGGGGCTGCTGCCATGGCTCGTGCGGCTGCTGGACGGCCCGCTGCAGCGCGCCACACCGCCAAGCCGCATGGCGGAGCTGGACGACTTCCTGCGCAACCGCGCCTACTATCTGCTGAGGCATGCGCCGGACCTCCCCCCGACGCTGCGCGCGCTCCCCGACGCCGAGCTGCGGACGCTGGCGCTGGCCGGCGCGCTGCTGGCGCGGCTGGCCGCCGGGGAGGCGGCGCAGGCGGCGATCGGCGCGGCGTTGGCGCGCTACGCCGGGATCGACGATACGGCGGCGCTGGCCGTCGCCCGGGCCGCGACCGCGCCGGACGTCGCCGACACCGACTATGTGCGTATGGCGACCGAGTACCTGAACCGCACGACGGAGGCGGAGCGCATCCGCCTGCTGGATGCGCTGTTCGCCGTCGCGCTCGCCGACGGCGCGCTGACATACGAGAAGACCCAGGAGATCCGGCGGATCGCGCAGGGGCTGGCCCTGCCAGCACACCAGGTCAACGCCGCGCGCGACCGGGCGGTCGGGTGAAGGCGACTGATGTGCAAGCAGCCAAACTCCCCATGGAGCATAGGTGTCTCTCTGTCCCTGTCGCCGCAGCACGTCTGATAAGAAGGATTTAATAGGTGTGTGACGGAGTCAACGCGCAAGAGCCGAATCGGAGCTAAGCCTTTTGGCATACCCTATGATTGATCGGATAGATCCTCTCAGATAGCGCATAGTGACGATGACGCACCCGGCCTCCGCTGGTATCCTGTCGGCAATAGTTCGCGCGATGGGTCTAGAAAGGCGGCATTGGATGCGTGTACTGCTCATTCTCACATGGATCGCCCTCCCGACAGTCATGTATGGCGGCTACTCTCTGCTCGCCCTGCTCAACCGCGGCAACGTGCTGACGCCGTTTCAGGTCTCACAGTTTCGCGCCGGACACGCTCACGCAGGTGTTCTTTTGTTGCTCGCCCTACTCTACCAGCAGTTCCTGTTGCAGACCCCATTTTCAGCAGGTACGCGCCTGGTGCTGGCAGCCGCGCTCCTCGTTGCTATTATGGCGCAATCTGGTGGCTTCTTCTTGCACATGCTGGTCGGCAAGCCACAGCAGGCCTCGCTCGGCACGCGCCTTACGATGACCGGCGCGGTGGTTCTTGCGCTCGCGGTGCTTGTGCTTGTGTATGGTTTGATAATGAGCTGACCGACAGGCAGACGACTTCCGACTACCACGGGGCGGGGCGCCATCCCGCCCCTCCAGATGCCATCACGCCGGGTATGCGATCAGCCTGCTCGAATAGCTGCCATCGGAAAGCATGCACCTCGACGACCCGCCCGCCAAGCGGGCGCTTCTAGATGATACGCTTGATCGCCTTCGGCATGCAGCAGTGATACCTGGCGTTGGGCGGCTTAACCATCGACAGATACTTCGTCATATCATGAGCAGCACCACACGCACTCGCGCGGCGTTATGTTTCGCCAACCTTCACCTCTAACGCAGGGAACAGAACGAGCAACACGATTGCCTCCGATCGTCGATCTCCATTCGCCATGACACGCCGATGAACGACGCACCCACCCGAGCCGACGGCGGGCCGATCCTCGGCCTGGATGTCGGCGGCACCAAGACAGCGATCATCCTCGGCGATGCGGCAGGGCGCGTGCTGGCGCGGCACGCCATGCTGTCGCCGCTGCACCTCGGCCCGGCAGGGATGGTCGCGCAGATCGTCGCGGAGGCGCGGCGGCTGCTCGCGGCGCATAGCGGCCCGGACCCACGCGCGGTCGGCGTCGCGATCGGCGGCCCGCTCGATAGCGACGCCGGCGTGATCCTCGGGCCGCCGCATCTTCCTGGCTGGGACCAGGTGCCGTTGCGGGCGCTGCTGGAGGCCGAGTTCGCCGCGCCGGTCTATGTCGAGCACGACGCGCGGGCCGGCGCGATCGCCGAATGGCGCTTCGGCGCGGGCCGGCGCGGGCCAGGCGTCTTCATCAACGACCTGGTCTTCCTGACGATGGGCACCGGCATCGGCGCCGGGATCATCACCGGCGGCCACATCCTGCACCACCGCAGCGCCCGTACGGCGGAGACCGGCCACTGGCGGCTGGCCCCCGACGGTCCGCTGATGTTCGGCAAACGCGGGGCGTGGGAGAGCTTCTGCAGCGGCGCGGGGATCGCTGCTCTGGCCGCGCTGCGCGCTCCGGGCCGTTTCCATGGCATCACCGTCGCGGAGCTGGCGCAGCTCGCCCGCCGGGGCGACGCCGACGCTCAGGCCGTCTTCGCGGAGAGCGCCGAGCGGCTTGGGCAGGGGATCGCGCTGCTCTGCGATCTGTTCGCGCCGGACCTGGTGGTGCTCGGCGCGCTCGGGGTGCGCCTGGGCGACCTGCTGATCCCCGGGGCGCGGCGCGTGCTGGACACCGAGGCGCTGCCGGCGGTCGCGGCGCGGGTGCGGATCGTGCCGGCGGCCCTGGGCGAGCAGATCGGCGATGTCGCGGCGCTCTGCGCGGCACTGGCGCGGCTCGAAGGCTGGGGGCGCTGAGTCGAAGGCGCCGCCCGGCCGGCGGGAGGGAACCGGCGCGAGCGACGCCTCGCATGGAACTGCCGGGGCTGGCGCGCCCGGCCGGGATGTCAGTCGCGCGTCTCGGCGACCGGGGCCCACTCGTCGAAGCCCGTCTCGTCCGGGGCGACACCGAGCACCTCGGCGGCGATAAAGGCGGCCAGGTGCGGGGAAATGCGGCCATTCTCCAGGCCGAGCTCGAGGATTTCCAGAAGTTCCTGATCGCTCATGTTCCTATCCTTTCACGAGGCGCCATCGCCAACGCGTGCAGATAGTACCATACTTTTTCCGCTGCGTATGCAGCATAGCGCACGACCCGCTCCCGCGCCAGAGCCAGATTCCCCGCCCGCGCCGGGGAAGGCTTCCCTGCGCCAGGCTACCAGCGCGCGGCGTCCCGCGCCGCCTGGTACACCTGGTGCAAGGGCACGCCGCGCTCGCGCGCCAGCCGGGCGCAGTCCTCGTACTCGGGCGCCGCGCCGAGCGCCGCCCCCGCCCACCGCTTGCGCTTGACCCGCACCGGGCCGTAGGTCGTCTCGACCGTCACGACCTCGCGTTCGCAGACATGCCGTTCCACGACCCGCCGCCGCACCCCAAGCGTCGTCGTCTCGTGCATCAGCAGGGCGACGGCGGCCTCCTCCAGCTCCGGCGGCACCAGCGCGGCCAGCACCACGGCGGCGCGCCCCTTCTTCATCAGCACCGGCGCCTGCCAGACATCGAGTGCGCCCAGTTCCAGCAGCCGCCCGGCGACATAGGCCAGCTGCGCGCCCGGCTGGTCGTCGATATTCGTCTCAAGCAGAATCGGGAAGCGGAGATCGAAGATGGGAGGGTGTGCTTCGGATGAGGCCCCGGCCGCAAGCCTCCCGTTCCCCATCTCAGAGTCCACCTCGCCGATCCACACGCGCAGCGCGTTCGGGCGGGGCGTGTCGCGCGCGCCCAGGCCATAGCCGACGCGATCGAGGCGCAGCGGCGGGCGCTGAAAGGCGGCAAGGGCCGCGAGCAGCGCCGCGCCGGTCGGCGTCACCAGCTCGACCTCACGCTCGTCCGGCACGGTCGGTGCGCCGGCAGCGGCCAGCAGGTTGAGTGTCGCCGGGGCCGGGAGCGGCAGCGCGCCGTGGGCCGCACGGGTCCATCCGCCGCCGAGTGGCAGCGGCGAGGCGAAGACTGCCTCCACGCCCAGCAGCGCCAGCCCAGCCACCACGCCGACGATATCGATGATCGCGTCCAGCGCGCCGACCTCGTGGAAATGCACCTGCTCCGGCGGGACTCCATGGACCTTGCCTTCAGCTTCAGCGAGCAAGGTAAAGACGCGCAGGCTGCGGGCGCGCACCTCGGGCGGCAGGCCGCTGGCGCCGAGGATCGCCTGAATATCGGCCAGGCGACGGTGCATCATCTGCTCCGGAGCGTGCACCAGAGCGCGGATGCCGCCCAGCGTGCCGCGCAGCTCACGGCGGGCATCGAGCGACCAGCCGTCGAGCCGCAGCGTGCCCAGTTCGGCGCGCAGCGCATCGAGTGGCAGGCCGGCGTCCAGCAGCGCCCCCAGCGCCATGTCTCCGCTGATGCCGGAAAAGCAGTCGAAGTAGATCGCGCGCATGGCGGGTCCCCTGACTGATCGGATCATCCATTCTCTGGTATGATACCATTGGGGCTGCGCAGGGGGCATTTTGACAGAACTCACACGGTAGGGAGAGTTGGGGAGGGGCTTCGCCCCTCCCCAACCCCTTCGTCGGCGCGCACACGCGGGCCATAGCCGGTGTGCGCGCACAAGGACTCCATGGAGAGCCTGCGGCCTTCCACAACGCTCGCGCCGCGGGCGACCGCGTCCGTCCTGGGATCGCAAGAACAGCATCCCAACGCAGTGCGATCTTTAAACCATGCACATAACGCCGCCCGATAAGCGTTGGCGCGGCAGGAGCCGGCGAAGGAGCCTATGCGACGGGGTCTACGCATTGCACTGATGATCCTGGGGATCGTACTGGTCTGCTCGACGACCAGCTTCGTCGCCTGGGCCGAGGCCCCACTCGGGCCGATGCCTGAGGCGCTTGACGCGCTGCGTTCCGACGCCACTGTGTCTGTCGCCACTGCGCCCTGGCTGGTCTTCACGCCACGGTCCCGCCCGCCAACGACCGGCCTCATCTTCTACCCTGGCGCGCGCGTCGATCCGCGCGCCTACGCCCCGCCGGCCCGCGCGATCGCGGCGGAGGGCTACCTGGTGGTGATCGTGCCGATGCCGCTTAACCTGGCGCTGTTCGCCCCCGACCGGGCTGAGAAGGTGGCGCAGGCGTTCCCGGCGATCCGTCACTGGGCGATCGGCGGGCATTCGCTGGGCGGCGCGATGGCGTGCAGTTTCGTTCATGACACGCCAGGCTGGATGCGCGGCCTGGCGCTGTGGGCAGCCTACCCGCAGCCGAGCGACACCCTGGCGGCGCAGGGGCTGGCGGTCGTGCAGATCGACGGGACACACGACGGCGTGATCAACCGCACGCGGCTGGCAGCATCAAAGGACTACCTGCCGCCCGATACCAGGCAGGTGAAGATCGCGGGCGGCAATCACGGGCAGTTCGGCTGGTACGGCGACCAGCCGGGCGACAACCCGGCGGCGATCAGCCGCGTCGAACAGCAGCGCCAGGTCGTCGAGGCGACGCTCGCGCTGCTGCACGAGGCGGATCGGCGCTAGAGCGCTCTTCAGCGCGGGGGCAGGGACGCGGGGTCGAGGGCTTCGCCCGCCGACCCTCGTGCAATGCGACCCCCTAGCTCGGTCACCGCTCCAAGGCCTGGTGTCTTGGTGACCAACACGGCGCCTGGTGGCCTGGCAGCCGCAAGCTAGGCGCCCAGGAGCGCCTCGACGGCGGCGCGGCGCGGCAGCGAGGGCTCGGCTCCGGCGGCAGTCGTGGCGAGCGCGCCGGCGGCGTTGGCGAAGCGCACCGCCGCCGCCAGGTCGGCCCCTTCGGCCAGGCGCACCGCCAGCGCCGCGCAGAAGGCATCGCCAGCGGCAGTGGTGTCCACCACCTGCACCGGGTAGCCGGGTATCCGCTCCAGGCGCGGGCCATCCGCCAACAGCGCGCCGCGCCCACCGAGCGTCATCACCACGGCGCGCGGCCCGCGCGCCAGCAGCGCCCGCGCCATCGCCGCATCAGCCGCGCCAGCCAGCCCCGTCAGCCGTTCGCTCTCGCTCTCGTTCGGCGTCAGCACCCGCACCAGCCGCAACAGATCGTCCGGCAACGGCGCGGCCGGCGCGGGGTTCAACACTACCGGCACGCCGGCCTCCGCCGCGATCACGGCGGCGCGCTGTACGGCTGGCAGCGGCACTTCGAGTTGGAGCAGCAGCACATCCGCGCCGGCGATCAGATCGGCGGCGGCGTCGACGTCTGCCGGGGCGACCCGTCCGTTTGCGCCGGGCACAATGATGATGCTGTTGTCGCCGGCGGCATCGACGGTGATCGCGGCGATACCGGTGCCCGCCGTGTCATCGCGGCACACGTGGGCCGCGTCGATGCCCTCGCGCGCCAGCGCGTCCAGCAGCCGCTGGCCGAAGTCGTCCGCGCCGACGCGCCCGACCGTCCGCACCCGCGCGCCGAGGCGGGCGGCGGCGATCGCCTGGTTCAACCCCTTGCCGCCGATGTAGGTGGCGAACGATTCGCCGACCAGTGTCTCGCCCGGGCGCGGCCGGCGCGCCGTGCGCACTACCAGGTCGAGGTTCAGGCTGCCGACGACGGCGACGGTTGGGATGCGTGCGGACATCGGGCGCTCCTTTGTCATGACAGGATGACGGAATGACCGGTGACGTGATGCGATCTGATCGGCGCAGCGTCACCCGGATTCTAGCACAGCCCACCGCTGGAGCGCCGTGCCGTCTCGCGCTGTCCCGCGTGGCACGCCGCTCGCGCCAGCCGCCCCGATATGCTACAATCATTACGTCTGTTGGCCGTCCCTGTCAAACAGTGTCCACCGCGTACGGGTGAATGCTCTTCGCCCCAATCCCCGTCCAATGCATCGCACACGAACAATCCTGCTGGTCGTCGGCATCTTCCTCCTCGTCGCTGTCGTCGCCTTCTGGCTTGGGCGCGAGGTTGGACAGCGTGGTGGGCCGATCGAGATCACCCTGCCCACCAGCGTTGCCGCAACCGCCGCGCCTCCACCCGCGCCGGCGACCGCCGCACCCGACCGCCCGCCCCGCTTCGGCAATCGCACCAAAACCGCCGGCTGTGTCGCGCGCGGCGGCCTGCCCGACCCGGAGTGCACCCCCGGCGCGATCCGCCCCGGCGTGACCGTCGCCGAGGTCTGCACGCCCGGCTCGTCCAGCGCGGTGCGCAATGTGACGACCGCCGAGAAGGATCGGGTCTACACCGAGTACGGCATCACGAAGCATCCCGCCGGGGCATACGAGATCGATCACCTGATCAGCTTGGAGCTGGGCGGCTCGAACGAGATCGCCAACTTATGGCCCGAGGCGGCAACCCCGAAGCCCGGCTTCCACGAAAAGGACAGGGTCGAGAACTACCTGCACGCCGAGGTCTGCGCCGGGCGCATGTCGCTCGCCGAGGCGCAGCGCGAGATCGCCACGGACTGGATCGCAGTCTACCGGCGGATCGCGCCATAGCCGCCGCGCCCGGCACGCATCTCCAGCCCACCTGCCACGTACGATGTTGCCGCCGTGCCGGGCAGCGTCGCTGGCGGCCGCGCGCCGCCGCCGGATTTCTCTAAGGCCCGCGACCCCAACCCCCTCCGCGAGAACCTTTGCAGGCAGCCGATACATCCTACACAAATGAGGAGGCGGGAAGAGGCCGGGAGAAGGGTTCGCCCTCTCCCAACCCCTCACCCGCCTCATCAGTATCGCTCGGACCGGGCGCTAGCCGCCAGCCGGAAGATTGATATTCGGCGGCAACAGAACTTTGTCGATCACGTACACGACACCGTTACCGGTTTCCAACTGCGTGGCGGTGACGCGGGTCGTGCCGTTGAGCAAAACCTCCGCGCCCTGGTGGCTGACGCCGATCGCGTTCCCTTCGACGGTCGGGATCGTTTGCGCGCTGGACAGATCGCTGGGTGTCAGCTTGCCCTGCGCGACGTGGTAGGAAAGAATCGACGTGAGCTTGGACGGATCGGCCAGCAACCCTTGTAGCGTGCCGGCCGGCAGCGACGAGAACGCCTGATCGGTCGGCGCGAAGACCGTGAACGGCCCGGCCTGCCCCAGGGTCTGCTCCAGGTTAGTAGCCCGCAGCGCCGCGCTCAGCGTGGTGAAGCGCGGGTCGCTGCTGAGCAACCCGACGACCGTGTCAGCGCCGGCGCCCGCCCCGCCCATCGATGCGCCGGGCGTGCCGGTGGTCGCCGTGCCGGACACGACGCTGGTGCCGGTCGTCGCCGGCTCGCTGGTGCCAGTGGTGGTCGTGCTGGTCATGACGCCAGTGGTAGTCGCGCCGGTCATGACGCCAGTGGTCGTGGTACCGGTCATCACACCGGTGGTAGCCACCGGCGCGGTGGTGGCGGCGGCGGTGGCCGCCGGGGCGGTGGTGGCCACCGGGGCGGTCGTCGCGCCGGGGTTGGTCGTCGGGCTTCCGCCACATGCAGCTAGCGCGAGGCTGGCCAGCGCCGCTGCGGCTATCGCAATACGCGTTCGCATGTCGTGCTTCTCCTTCTACTGAAGGCCTCGCGAGCCTCCCCTCCCCTGAAGCTCGCCCACAAGGCCGTGAAGGACAGCACGACATATGCCATAATCAGCAGGCCGATCCATCGGGCGGGCCGATCTTCCGGGCTCCATGGCAACCGGGCCCGACGCCCGGCGGGCGCGCGCAGGCTGCGCCGGAAAGCAACGTGATGCGGCATGGCCGGCCGGCGAGCTCAGATACTTGAGCGGCGGTGCCCGCCGCTCAACGTTGACAGGAAACTCATGCAACTCTCATCCTATCTTGACCGGATCGGCTACCATGGGCCGCTTGCGCCCGATCCGCCGACGCTGCGCACGCTCCACCGATCGCACCTGCTGGTCATCAGCTACGAACATCTAGGCATTCACCTCGGCCGGGCGATCCCGCACGACGAGCGGGTAATCCACGAGCAGATCGTGCGCGGCGGGCGTGGCAGCTGGTGCTTCGCGATGAACGGCCTGTTCGCCTGACGATGAGCTTGGTCACGGCCTTGTCGGAAAGCAGCACAATGCCGGTCTCTGGCCACTGCTTTCGACCAGAACCCAGTCACGGTGATCGGTGGGGGCGCCGGGCACGACGGCGTGGACGCTGCCGTCGTGCCCGGCGCGCAGGTGAGCGGCTTCTGCCCTCCAGGTCTTCGCGCGCTCCTCCGGCGCGCGCCCGCTCACTCGAACAGGTCGAGATCGGTCACGGCGCCCAGGCTGCTGGAAGACACCAGCTTGGCGTACTTCGCCAGGACCCCACGGGTGTAGCGCGGTGCGGGCGGGCGCCAGGCGGCGCGGCGTCGGGCGATCTCCTCGTCCGGCACGTTCAGTTGCAGCAGGCGGCGCCCGGCATCGATCGTGATCGAGTCGCCCTCCTGCACCAGCGCGATCGTCCCACCGACGAACGCCTCCGGCGCGACATGCCCGACGACCATGCCCCACGTACCGCCGGAGAAGCGTCCATCGGTGATCAGCCCGACCGAGTCCCCCAGGCCCTGCCCGATGATCGCCGAAGTCGGCGAGAGCATCTCGCGCATGCCCGGGCCGCCCTTCGGCCCTTCGTAGCGGATGACCAGCACATCGCCGGGGCGGATCTTCCCCGCCAGGATCGCCGCCAGGCTCTCCTCCTCCGAATCGAACACCCGCGCCGGGCCGGTGATGCTGAGGTGCTTCAGGCCCGTGATCTTGGCGACCGCGCCCTCCTCGGCCAGGTTGCCGCGCAGGATCGCCAGGTGCCCCTCGCGATACAGCGCGTCATCCCACTGCCGGATGACATCCTGCCCCTCCGGCGGCGCGTCCGGGACCTCCGCCAGCGTTTCGGCGACCGTCCGACCGGTGATCGTCATCGCGTCGCCGTGGATCAGACCGTGGTTGAGCAGCATCTTCATCACCTGCGGCACTCCGCCGACCTGGTGCAGGTCGGTGGCGACGTACCTGCCAGATGGTTTCAGGTCGCAGAGGACGGGCGTGCGCTCGCGGATGCGCTCGAAATCGTCGAGCGTCAGCGGCGTCTCGGCGGCGTGCGCGATCGCCAGCAGGTGCAGCACGGCGTTGGTCGAGCCGCCAAGCGCCATGGTGAGGGTGATCGCGTTCTCGAACGCCTGGCGCGTCATCATCTGGCGGGCCGTGCGACCGGCACGCACCGCCTCCACCAGCACTCGCGCCGATTCGGCGGCGCTGTCGGCCTTCTCCGGGTCCACCGCCGCCATAGTGGACGAGTACGGCAGGCTCAGGCCCATCGCCTCGATCACCGACGACATTGTATTCGCGGTGTACATGCCACCGCACGAGCCGGCGCCCGGGCAGGCGTGCCGCTCGACTTCCAGCAGTTCGGCCGTGTCGATCTTGCCGGCGCTGTGGGCACCCACCGCTTCGAAAACGCTCACCACCGTCAGGTCGCGCCCCTTGTAATGGCCGGGCTTGATCGTGCCACCGTAGACAAAGATCGCCGGAATGTTCATTCGAGCCATGGCGATCATCGCACCAGGCATGTTCTTGTCGCATCCGCCGCAGATCAACACACCATCCATGCACTGGCCGTTGACTGCGGTCTCGATCGAATCGGCGATCACCTCGCGCGAGACCAGCGAGTATTTCATGCCCTCGGTGCCCATCGAAATGCCGTCGGCCACGGTGATCACACCGAAGAGCTGCGGCATCGCCCCGGACTCCCGCGCGGCCGCCTCGGCACGGCGAGCCAGCACATCCAACCCGGCATTGCACGGGGTGATCGTGCTGTAGCCATTGGCGATGCCGATGATCGGCTTCTCGAAGTCGGCGTCGCCGAAGCCGACCGCCCGGAGCATGGCGCGGTTCGGCGAGCGCTCCGCGCCCTGGGTGATGATCCGACTACGTCTGTTGTCTGCCATGGGAGGACTCCTGGTCGTCAACATGCGAGCGTCGCTGCCGCGGGGATTGGGTGTAAGCATACCACACTTCCGCAGGCCGCAGGCGCCCGGCCGCACCGGCAGAAACACTCACCCCCCGTACGACCGCCCACCCCGCACGCCCTGGCCATGTGACTTGGAGGGCGCAGCCCTCCAGGATCCTTCTGTTCGCCGCAGAGCCGGCGGCCCCCACATCCCCCACTGGAAGCTTTTCAGACAGCTTTTGAGGGGTGCGCGGGGGCGTGCGCGGTGGGAAGGTTTGGCGGGGCGTCGCCCCGCCGAACCCCCTTCGTGGGCGCGCGAACAAGAACGCCGTGGCGGGCCGGCGGCCCGCCCCACCTTCCGTCGTGCGGGCGACCGCGTATGTTCCGGGGTTGACAGGAGAAGCCACCGCGCTATAATCGTTGATGGATCAATGATTGCACAGACAACGAATGTGGAAGAGGAATCGATGGCAGCTCAACAAGTGCACGAGAGCCGGCCATGGGCGATAGATCGGGTGATGGTGCCGCCGGATGCCGGGCTGCACGGCCAGGCGGCGCTGCTGGCGATCTCCGGCATCATGGCGGTAGTGTTGCTCGCCGCGCTGGACCAGACGATCGTCGGCACGGCGCTGCCGCGCGTCATCGCCGAGCTCGGCGGCTTCGCCCAATACGCCTGGGTCGCTACGGCCTATCTGCTGACATCGACCGTGATGGTACCGATGACCGGCAAGCTCGGCGACCTCTACGGGCGCAAGCCGTTTCTGCTGGCGTCGATCATCATCTTCCTCGGCGCGTCGGCGCTGGCCGGCGCGGCGCAGACCATGCTCTGGCTGATCGTCGCCCGCGGCGTGCAGGGCGTGGGCGCTGGCATGCTCATGGCCACGGCCTTCACCAGCGTGAGCGACATGTTCCCGCAGCCGGAGCGCCGGGCGCGCTGGCAGGGGCTGATCACCAGCACCTTCGGCATCGCCAGTGTTGTCGGGCCGTCGCTCGGCGGCTTCATGACCGACACGCTCGGCTGGCGTTCGGTGTTTTATGTGAACCTGCCGATCGGCGTCTTGGCGTTCACCCTGATCTGGCTGACGCTGCCGGCCGATCTTTCGCCGCGCACGCCGCACGCCCGGATCGACTGGGCTGGCGCTGCGCTGATCACGGCCGCGATCAGCGCGCTGCTGCTGGCGGTGGAATGGGGCGGCGGGACCTACGCCTGGAGCTCGCCGCCGATCATCGGCCTGCTGGCCGTAGCATTGATCGGGACAATTGCATTCGGCTTCGTCGAGCGACGCGCCCCGGAGCCGCTGCTGCCGCTCGATCTCTTTCAGCACGGGACGATCCTGCTCGCCAGCCTGATCTCGTTGATCATCGGCTTCGCGCTGTTCGCGTTGGTGTACTACACACCGTTGCTGCTGCAGGGCGGTCTGGGCCTGAGCCCAAGCCAGGCCGGCGCCCTCCAGACCCCGCTGGCGGTCGCGACCGCCGCCGGCAGCCTGACGGCGGGCCAACTCTTCGCCCGCATCCGCCGGTTGAAGGCGATGATGCTCACCGGCGCCGGGCTCTGTGTCGCCGGATCGGCGCTGTTGCTCGGGGTGAACGCCATGGTGAACCCGTTGGTGTTGAGCGCCAAGCTGGCCCTCGCCGGCTTTGGCGTTGGCATGCTGCTGCCGATGATCACCATCCTGGTGCAGTCGATCGTGCCGCGCAACCGCCTAGGCGTCGGCACCGCGACCATCCAGTTCCTCCGGCTGATCGGCAGCACCGTCGGCACGGCGATCGTGGGCGCGGTGGTCACCGCGATCTTCACATCACGGCTGGCACAGGCGCTCGCCGCGGCCGACCCGCGGCTGGCGGCGCTGTTCCGGAACCCGCAGGCGCTGGTCAGCCCGGAGATGCAGGCGGAGGCCAAAGCGCTGGCGGCGCAGTTGGGGCCGGATGGGGCGGCGCAGCTCCAGCAGCTTGGCGCGGCGGCGCGCGGCGCGCTGATCAGCGGCATCCACGCCGGGTACTGGATGGCATTCGTTGGCCTGCTCATCACGCTCATGCTCGTGCTGCCGCTGCGCGTGCCAGACTACCGCGTCGCGCTCCCGCGCGATCTGCCACCGGAAGCGCCACCAGTGCATTGATGCTCAGTTCTAGCCGGCAGGGGTGCCGCCCTCCGGCAGGACGCAAGGCTGCGTGAAAACGCGTGACCATTCACCAGCACAGCTTCATGGGGGCGGACGAAGGGACACATATGGCAGCGCAACCTGAGCCAGCAGCATCGGTGCTCCAGCAGATCGCCCGCACCTACTTCGACCTCCTGCCGGTGTTCGAGCGCTACGTCGGCGCGAGTCGGGCACGCTGGGGGATTGTGGCAACCCTGGCGCAGCAGGGCGCGGCCAGCCAGGCGGCGCTGGCGGAGCGCCTGCGCGTCGATGGTGCGGCGATCACCCGACAGATCAAGCACCTGGAGGCGGAGGGGCTGGTGCGGCGCTGGACGAACCCGCACGACAACCGGCTGACCTGTGTCGAACTGACGGACGCCGGGCGGGCGCTCGCCATGGAGCTGCGGTATCGCCGCGACGCCTTCGAAGCCCTGGCGACGGCTGGCCTTTCTGCCGATGAGATCGCTGTACTGCTGCGCTGCCTGGCGCGCATCCAGGCCAACGTGCGCGCTGCCGAGATACAAGGCGCGGGCGAATAAGCCACAAAACACACCGAGGGCACGCTGGGGATGCGGGCCGAACCGCGCACGCCGGCGCCCCACGCGCCGGCCCCTGCCTCGCTGATCGCCCGGCTCCAGTCTCCGATCTACAATCTACCACCTGCAAGCACTGAGCGGAGGCTGCCATGCCCAAGCACCCTTGGCGCTACGACCACCTGACCTGGCCGGAGATCAAAGCCGCGATCGCCCGCGAGCCGCAGCCGGTCGTCGCCGTGCCGATCGGCGCGGTGGAGGACCACGGCCCGCACATGGCGCTCTCGACCGACAACGACATCCTGGAGGCGACGCTGGCGGCCTGCGGCGAGCGCGCCGCCGGCGATCTGCTGGTGCTGCCGGTCATCCCCTTCGGGCTGGACGAGCACCACATGGACTTTCCGGGCACCATCACCGTGGAGATGGAGACGGCGCTCGCTTACCTGTCGCAGGCTGCGATCTCGGTCGCGCGGCACGGCTTCAGCCACATTCTGATCGTCAACGGCCATGGTTCGAACCAGTCGATCTGCGACCTGGCGGCGCGCCGATGCGTGATTCAGACCGGGGTGATCTGCGCCGCCACGACTGTCAACGCCGCCGTGCATCCGGCGCTGGTGGCCGATGTGCTCGACACCGAGCGGCGCGGCGGCTGGGGCTCGGTCGGGCACGCCTGCGAGTACGAGACCGCGCTGATGCTGCACCTCGACCCGGAGCGGGTGAACATGGCGCTGGCCGAGCGCGATATCGGGCAGTTGAAGCTCACCTACTTCAACTGGGACCACCCCGTGCCCTCGGCGTATGCCTGGCAGGACTGGTGGAGTCGCTTCTCGCGCGCGGGGGTGTGCGGCGACGCGACCGCGGCCACACCGGAGTTCGGCCGGCGGATGTTCGAGGTGACGGTCGAGCGCTTCGTGGAACTGGTGCGCGAGTTCCGGACGATCCCCATCCGCGAGCGGGTGGATCATCATTAACAGGACGTCCACGGGCGCCCGCACCGTGGGAGGTGTGGCGAACCGCAGGCCCTTCACGCGGTCGTTTAGCGCGTGCACGCGCGCCAACGAAGCGGTCGTGGCGGGGCGAAGCTCCGCCACGACCCAGCGCGTGGCATGCCGCGGCTCATCCGGACGACGTCTGCGCCAGGTCGAGATCGCGCAGCAGCAGGCTCATGCCATCGGCGGTGCGGACGCGCACATCCGTGAGAGCGGCAGGCAGCGGGCCGGCGCGGAAGCCGCCGACATCGTCCACCGTCGCCGCCTGCACCAGCGTGCCGCCCTGGCGCAACTCCACGAGCGCGCCGGCCCAGCGCTCCAAGTCATCCGCCAGGATCTGCCCTTGCACGACCGCCCGGCCATCGGGCGCGCGCTGGACATCCAGCAGCAGCGTCGTCTCGCCGGCGGCGGCGGTGAACGTCTCGGAGCGGATGCCGCGCAGGGCGGGCGCCGGGGCGCGGGGCAGCAACTGGGCGACCAGCTCGCGCAGGCGGGGGCGCGGCGGTGCGGCGGGGCGATCCGCCAATGGCGGCGCAGGCGCGGGGGTCGGCTCGGCCATGAATGCGCGCAGCGCCTCCAGCTCATCGGCGCAGCGGGCGCACTCCTCCACATGGCGCAGGATGGCGCGCTGCTCCTCGGCGCTCACGATACTCAGGTGAAGCGCCCCAAGCCGCTCGGGCGGCGGGCAGTCCCAATATGTAAGCGGGCGCCGGAGCGCGGCTTCAAACCGCCGCGCCGCTTCCAGGCGCATGGCACAGGCAGGGCAACGCGCCAGGTGCTCGGCGATGCCAGGGGCGGCCTCACCATCGAGTGCGGCGGTCAGCTCGTCGTCGCTGAGCGGCGGTGGTATCGTGCAGTTCATGGCTTTCCTCTCTCGCCGGCACGCCTGCGTGCCCTTTGTCTCCATAAATGCCGGCCAGGCGGGAATATCAGGGGCCAGAGGGCAGGGGTCCGAGATCAGGAGCCGGAAGTGAGCTCGTCAGACGGTCAGACAGTCAGACGGTTAGAGGCCAGGAACCGGAAGCCAAAAGCCAGGGAGCCAAGGTGAGCGGGTGCCACGGTGACACGATGACACGGTGAAATAATGTGCCATTGATCATGCTTCATTGTTCATGCTTCATTCATCACCCGCCCACCGTCCGCCGTCCATCGCCCTTCGTCGTTCGTCGTTCGTCCTTCGTCCTCCGTTCGCTGCCCACCGCCCGCCCTCATCCCTCCTCCAGCCCCGCCCGGCGGCGCAGGTCCGGGTCGCGCCGGAGCGTCTGCCGGATGCGGTAAGTGGCGATCGTCACCTCGCGCTCATCGCGCCACTGCCGCGGGTACGCTGCCACGATCTGGCGTGGCTTGAGATCGTGCACAAAGACGCAACGTGCCAGGTGGCGGTCACGCGCGTCCGGCAGCAGGCGGCAGATATGCTCCCACAACTCGGCCGCGTCCGCGCGCATGCCCAGGTCGGGCGTCTCCGCCACGTCGACCGTCTCGTCGAGCGGGGCGGCACTCTGCTGGTCGCGTAGATACTGGGCGATCGCCGTGTGGACGCACAGCTTGAGATACGAAAGTACCTGCGGGAGCGCCGGGAAGCGGGCGAAGCGCTCACCGCGCAGCGCGAAGTAAAAAGCGCTCAGCGCCTGCCCGGCGAAATACGCCGCCTCCTCGCCGGTCTGCTCGAAGCGGCTATGAGCATACACCCAGGCGATCACCTGGCGCTCGTAGATCTGATAGACGCGAGTAAAGGCGTCCGGCGATCCCTCCTGCAGCGCGCGCCGCAGCAACTCGAAGCAGAACTGATCGTCGCTCGGGCGGCGGCGGGCGAAGTTCTCGGTCTCCTGGGCGCAGCGCTGCGCAAGCTCGTGTATCGGCAGGCCGGCGGCGGCGGACATGCTGGCACTCCCCGGCTCGCGGCCGGACTTGCAGGCGGCGGTATACTATTCTACACGACTGCGGAAAAAAACGCGCCGCACTGCGTTCTTTCCCATAGAGCACCCTTTCTGTCACCACCCCAGCCGCTGTGAGCGCCCATGTTTACCGACCTGATGACAGAAGCCATCCTCACCACACCGGGCGAGCTCGAGGCGTATGCTGCGTCGCTCGACCCGGATGACGCCGCGCGCCTGGTGGAGCATCTCAAGGCCGAGGCCGACCGGCACTGGTGGATCAACGCCAATCGCTCGCTCGAACTGGCGGAACTGATTGTGCGCGTGGGCCAGGCACGCCGCGACGAGCGTGTGACCGCGCTTGGCACCATGGCCCGCGGCGACGCCCTGAAGTTTCTCGGCCAGTTGGAGGAAGCCTGGGAGACGCTGGAAGAAGCGGGGCGCCGCTTCCGGGCGATCGGCGACGAGGTGGGCTGGGGGCGCACGCGCATCGGCCGGCTGCTGTTGTGTGTCGAACTCAATCGCGTCCCCGAAGCGCTGGCCGATGCTCAGGCGGCGCGCGCGATCTTCGAGCGCCACGGCGATCGCGAGCGGGTGCTGCGCGTTGATCACAACATGGGAATCGCGTACGAGATCCTCGGCGAGTATCAGCGCGCGCTGGCCCTCTACCGCTCGGCGCTGGAGATCGCCGAGTCGCTTGGCGAGGCGGGCGAGTTCTACATGGGTCTGCTCGCCACCGATATCGGCACCGCTGAGCGGGCGCTCGGCCATGTGCGCGCCGCGGCGGAGTCATTTGAACGCGCGCGCGCCGCCTGCGCCCGGCGCGGCGAGACGCGCGGGGTCGCGCTGGCGGAGCTGAACATTGCCGAACTGGCCACCGCCCAGGGACAGTACCGTCGTGCGCTGAAGCTGCTCCATCACGCCCACGATCTGTACGCCGAAGAACACCTGCCGCTAGATGCCGCCCACGCCAGCCACTATATGGCCGAGTGTTACCTGATGCTCAACCGGCTGGCGGAGGCGCGCGACATGGCGCGCGCGGTCGTCGCCGAGTATCGTGGGTTCGGCGCGATGCATCAGGCAGGGCGGGCGCTGCTATTGCTGGCGGCCGCCGAGGCCGGGCTTGGGGCGCTAGGCGCGGCGCAGGAGGCGCTCGCCGAGGCCGAGGCGGTCTTCACCACGCTCGATGCTCGCCCGCTGCTGGCATCCGCCTGGCTGCGCTACGGCGAGGTCGCGCTGGCCGCCGGCGACGCCGCCGAGGCGCGGCGGCTGGCGGACGCTGCGCTGCACGAATACGCCGCGGAAGGGCTGCCAGCCGAACGCGCGCAGGCCCTCCTGCTGCGAGGTCGGGCCAACCTGGTGCTGGACGAGACCGCCGCGGCGACCACGGACGGTACCGGGGTGCTTCAGATCGCGCGGCAGTGCAACCTGCCCGCGCTGCGCTACGCCGGTCACCTGCTCCTCGGCCGGGCCGCCGAGGCCCGCGGGGCGTACGCGCGTGCCGCCCGGCGCTACGCCGCCGCCGTCGCGACGATCGACCGGGTGCAGCGCGGCCTGACGATCACCCTGCGCCCCGGCTTTCTGGAGAACAGAACCGAGGCGTGGCACCGGCTGATCGGGCTCTGCCTGCGACGCGGGGATGCAACCGGCGCCTTCGCAGCGCTCGAACGCGTCAAATCGCAGGCCCTGCTCGGCTATCTAGCAAACCGCGAGCAGTTCCGCTGGCATGGCCGGGACGGCGAGACGCAGACGCTGCTCGACGAACTGCACGAGTTGCGCGCCGAGCATCACTGGTTCTACCGGCTGGCGCACGAACGGCCAGACAGCGACCATGAGCAGCCGGGCGCACTCAGCCCGCAGGAGGCGCGCGCCGAGCTCGCCGCGCGCGAACGGCGGATACGGGCGATCACCGAGCGGCTGTACCTGCTTACAGCGCAGGAAGGTGCGGGCCCGGT
The DNA here is from genome assembly GCA_042408595.1 of Roseiflexaceae bacterium. Classification (GTDB taxonomy): domain Bacteria; phylum Chloroflexota; class Chloroflexia; order Chloroflexales; family Roseiflexaceae; genus JBHOQX01. The sequence continues at coordinate 43,635 of JBHOQX010000091.1, forward strand.
CGTTCCACCGCTCGAGGCCATCCGCGGGAGCCTGGCGGAGGATGAATTGTTGCTGGCGTTCTACACCGATGGCACCACTCAGTGGGCCTTTACCGTCGATCGCCACACACCGGCCCTGCACCGTCTTCCGGTCGCGCCCGGCGACGTCGATCGGCTCCTCGCGCAGCTCCAGGCGAATATCGATTTCGCCTTGCACACCGGCCCGGACGCACCAGCCGCGCGAAACCTCGCGCTGGTCGCCCGGCGGTTGTTGCAACGCCTGCACGCCGCGCTGATCGCGCCGCTGGCCGAGCGGCTCGCCGGCCGCTCGCGGCTGATTGTCGTGCCGTATGGCGCGCTGCACTACCTTCCGTTTCACCTGCTGCACGACGGCGCCGGCTACCTGGTCGAACAGTACGAAGTGGCGACGCTCCCCGCGGCGGGGCTGCGGACACGCGCGGCGCCTGCGCGGCGGCCGGGCGCGCTGGCGCTGGCACACTCATGGGGCGGCCGGCTGCCACAAACCGTGGCGGAGGCCGCGATCGTGGTTCGCTCGCTCGGCGGCGCGGTCTTCGCCGAAGCCGAAGCAGGGCGCTCGGTGCTCGGCCAGGAGCCACGCCAGGTGCTGCATATCGCTGCCCACGGCGAGCACCGCCTCGATCAACCCGACCTGTCGTACATCGAGCTGGCGGACGGCCAGCTCTACACCGACGACCTCCTCCAACAGGACATGAGTTATGAGCTGGTGGTGCTGAGCGCCTGCGAGACCGGGCGAGCCAACGTTGCCGCCGGCGACGAGCTGATCGGTCTCGGCCGCGGCTTCCTCTACGCCGGAGCCGGCGCGTTGATCACCAGTCTCTGGCGGGTGGCCGACGGCACCACCGCCAGGCTGATGGAGCGGCTCTACACGGCGCTGGCAGGGGGCGCGGCGAAAGCCAGCGCGCTGCGTGCGGCGCAACTCGCGGCGCTGGCCGACGCGCCGGATGCGCACCCGGCCTTCTGGGGCGCATTCCAGCTCGTCGGCGACGCCGGGCCGCTGTCGGGGAAAGTGATGCTGTGCAAGAGTCGATAAGGGCAGGTGGCGGACGGTGGACGAAGGACAGAGGGGCGTAGACGAGGGACGGAAGACGAATGAACGCCATACTGGATTGAACACGCGTCGCCGCCTCCTGGCTTCCGGCTGCGGGCCTCTGATTGGCTGCCCGTCTGCGTACTGGCTTCCGGCTTCCGACGTTTTTGAAGGAGCGCCAAACTATGCAAGAGCAACTCCAGCGCGGCGGCGTATCGGGTGGGACGATCCTGCTGATCGTCCTGCTCCTCGCCGCGCTCGCCGTCATCATCTGGCTCTGGCGCGCGTTGGACCGCGCGCGCGGCCAGAGTAGCCGAGCGACTAGCGAACCACCGCCACCGCGCGGCGAGCCGACCCATACACACTTCGCCGCTGGTCAGGTCGGCGTGTACGCCACGCACGCGCCGGGGCTATCGCCGGAGCGGATCGCCGCGCTCGTCGCGGCGAGCGGGCTCTTTCCCGGCCTCGGCGGCTACCGCCAGGGCGAGCCCGGCGGCGAGCGGTCGCAGGACGAGCCGGTTCCACTCCCGCTCTCGCCGGATCGCGTCGTCACCTTCGACGATGGCGAGCGCGCCTTCTCGCTGGTCTTCGCCGACGTGCCGAAACTCAAGGAGGACGAGGCCGCACTGGTCGGCTATATCGGCCGTTTGAACGAGCGGATCGGCGGGCTGTCGCCGGGCGCGGAGCTCCAGGTGCAGCAGACGGCGCCGAACTGGTACGCCGGCGGCGCGCCGGTCAACAACGGCACCGGCGGGCCAGGCGGCAAACCGACCGCGCCGGACCCGAGCTCGATCATCGTGCGCGACCCGACCGGCATCGGCTTCTGGCGGCCGCGCCTGCCGCGGATAGTCGAGGAACGGCTGGGCGACTACGCCAGCCGCGGCGCGGGGATCGATGTCTACATCCTCGACACCGCCCCCGACCCGATCGACCTGGAGCGGGCGTTGAAACGCTGGGGCGGGCGTCACCCGCTCCTCGACCGGCTGCTGCCGGCCGGGCCGGGGCGAACGCTCGAGATCGACTACGCCGGACACGCTCACCTGCTCGATCTGGCCAATGTCGTCCTGCCGGACCACGACTATGTGATGTCGGACCACGGCCTGTTCATCGCCGGAATCATCCACGCGCTGGCGCCGGCAGCCCGGCTGCATCTGGTCGAAGTGCTCAACCCCTACGGCGTCGGCACCCTCGAGTCGATCGCCCGCGGCTTCGTGGCGGCGGCGCGCGCTGCCCAGGCCGGGCAGAAGGTTCTGGTGAACGCCAGCCTGTTCCTCGACGTGGCCCGGCCGGATGAGCGCTCGCTCAAGGCACTGGCGAGGCGCGACCCGTTCTGGGCGAGCTTTCCGCGCGAGGAGCTCGACACGACCGTCGCGCCGCTGCGTGAGATCTGCCGCTTCCTGCAGGGGCAACGGGCACCGATCGTCGCTGCGGCGGGCAACGACGGCGCCGGCGGCTTCCACCCGGCGGCGCGCGTGCCGGCGGCCTTCCCCGAGGCGCTCGGCGTCGGCGCGCTCGACCATACCGAGGGCGCGGCCGACTACTCGAACCTGGCGGACGACCCGGTGACGGACGGCCTGGCGGTCTTCGGCGGCGACAAGCGGGCGGATGGCTTCTCCGACCCGGTGCACGGGATGCTGGGAGTCTATATCGGCAGCTTCCCGGACGGCGCACCGAACGCGCTCGGCTGGGCGCGCTGGGCCGGCACGTCGTTCGCGACGCCGCTGGTGACCGGGGCGCTGGCCGGACTGCTCAGCCGGGAGAACCCGGCGACGCCGGGCGTGCCCTACACCTACGCCGACGCACTGGCGCTGTTGCGCGCCGCGCGTGCAACGGTCTCGGCCGTGGGCGAGGTGGTGTAGCGCCGCGGCGACCCTGGCAGATCGCGACGGACGGAAGGCGGCCAGGCCACCTTCCGTCCGTCGTGTGTCTCCCGCGATGAGCACCGGGCGCTCTCGAAACGTTGCGATCCAGACGGGCAGGCGGTCGGGAGGCAGGGGCCAGGGGTCAGGCGATCTGCGATCGGCAAGCACGCACCGGGCAGACGGGTAGAGGCAGTCTGACGGTCTGACTATCTGGCTCCTGATCCCTAACCCCTGCCCCCTGCCTGCCGCCCGCGCCTCACGCCGCCAGCTCGAGCTGCGCCGGGTGCGCCTCGAACTTGTAGCCGACGTTCGGGACGGTCACCAGGTAGCGCGGGTGCGTCGCGTCGCGCTCGATCTTGCAGCGCAGCCGCCGCACATAGACCGAGACCAGGTTGCTGCTGCTCCCCTCGTCGTAGCCCCACACTTTGTCGAGAATCTGCTGCGGCTCGAGCGCCCGCCCGGCATGCTTCATCATAA
>JBHOQX010000106.1:0-77059 GCA_042408595.1 Roseiflexaceae bacterium
CGTCGTGTGTCGGAACCGGACTCAGCTACGCTACGAGTTGCGCTTGGCGACGGCTCGCCTCCGGCATAAGCCGCACGTCATCCAAGGTTGCATCACCCAGGCCGGGCTCTCACTTTAGATGGCTGTGCAGCAGGCTATATAACGCGATCACGGAGTTTTTCAGGAGGCATCTGCTGTAGGGACGAAGGATGCGGGACGGGGGACGGGGGACGAACGTGGGCCGGTGCGCGAGAGGAATGTGCTTCCGACCGTTAGAACGAGCGTTCGTCCTCGGTCGTCCGTCTATTGTCAGACCACAGCCACGCCATGCACGACTTCGCCGCGCTGTACGCCGCGCTTGATGAGACCAACAAGACCAACGAGAAGGTCGAGGCGCTGATCCGCTACTTCGGTGCGGCAGACCCGGCGGATGCCGCGTGGGCGCTGTACTTCCTGATCGGCCGCCGCCCGCGCCAGGCCGTGCCCATGCCGAAGCTGCGGGCCTGGGCCGTCGAGGCCGCCGGCATCCCCGACTGGCTGTTCGGCGAGTCGTACGACGCGGTGGGCGATTTTGCCGAGACGGTGGCCCTGTTGCTGGAGGGTCTCGGCGGCCGGCGACCCGAAGGCACGGGGGCCGGGGGGCGCGAAGGCCGGGAGACGTGGGGGCCGGGAGGCGGGGAGACGTGGGGGCCGGGAGGCGGGGAGACAGATGCTCGACCTCCGGCGTCCAGCCGCCAGCTGCCAGCCGCCAGCCTCGCGGCGTGGGTCGAGGACGTGCTGCTGCCGCTCCGCTCGCTGCCGGAGGAGCAGCAGCGCCGCGTGATCCTCGACTCGTGGGCGGCGCTGGATGGGCGCGAGCGCTTCGTCTGGAACAAGCTGCTGACCGGCGCGTTCCGCGTCGGCGTGTCGCAGCGGCTGGTGGTGCGGGCGCTGGCGGCGGTCAGCGGCGTAGCGGATGCCGCGATCGCCCACCGGCTGATGGGCGAGTGGGCGCCGGGCGCGGCGTTTTACAGCGCGCTGCTCGCCAAAGAGACCGGCGACACCGACATCAGCCGGCCGTACCCATTCTTCCTGGCGCATCCGATCGAAAGCCGGCTGCGAGCGGCGGAGAGCGCCGAGGGTACAGCGGGCCTGGGGCCGGAGCAGGAAGCCGTCTCCCCGGCGATCTCTGCCGCGGCGTTGCAGCAGGCGCTGGGCGATGTGCGCGAGTGGCAGGCGGAGTGGAAGTGGGACGGCATCCGGGCGCAGCTCATCCGCCGCGCCGGGCGCACGTTTATCTGGTCGCGCGGCGAGGAACTGGTCACCGAGCGCTTTCCGGAGATCGCCGCTGCGGGCGAGCTGCTGCCCGACGGCACGGTGCTCGACGGTGAGATCCTGCCGTGGTCCGGTGGGGTGCTGCCGTTCGCGCAGCTCCAGCGCCGGATCGGGCGCAAGACGCTGGGAAAGAGGATCCTGGCCGAGGTGCCGGTGGTCTTTCTCGCCTACGACCTGCTGGAACGCGGCGGCGTCGATGTGCGTACCAGCCCGCTCAGCGAGCGGCGGGCGGCGCTAGAGGGGCTGGTGGAGGGGATGGGGCGCCAATCAGCTGGGGAGATAGAGACGCCGGAAGACAGGGAGAGCGGCGGAGCGCAAGGCGCGCTGTCACTCCTCCTGTCCCCGCTCGTGCCGGCGCCGACGTGGGACGCCCTGGCGGCGGCGTGGGCCGGCGCCCGGGCTCGCAACGTCGAGGGGCTGATGCTCAAGCGCCGCTCGTCGCCGTACCGTGTCGGGCGGCAGCGCGGCGACTGGTGGAAGTGGAAGGTCGATCCGTTCACGGTGGACGCCGTGCTGATGTACGCCGAGCGCGGCTCCGGCAAGCGCGCCAGCCTCTACACCGACTACACCTTCGGCCTCTGGGACGGCGACCGGCTGGTGCCGTTCGCCAAGGCGTACTCCGGCCTGACCGACGCCGAGATCCGCCAGGTGGACGCCTTCGTGCGCCGGCACACCATCGAGAAATTCGGCCCGGTGCGCACCGTCACCCCGGCGCTGGTGTTTGAGCTGGCGTTCGAGGGCATCCAGCGCTCGACCCGTCATAAATCCGGGGTCGCGGTGCGCTTCCCGCGCATCCTGCGCTGGCGCACCGATAAGGGGATCGGCGAGGCCGACACCCTGGCGGCGGTGCGGGCGCTCCTGCCCCCGGCGGAGTTGGCCGCACGGTAAGGGCCGCACGACACAAAGCTTTGCAACGAGGATATCCCGCTCAATGCGCCACCCTGCATCCCTCTCGCTTCCCGGTCGCACCGAGGAACTCTCCTGGATCGAGGCGCTCGCCGAGCGCTGCGCGGCGGCCCGCACGAGCCGCTACCTGCTGTTCGTCGCGGCGACCGTGTGCAGCGTGCTCTTCGCCGGGTACTATTTCGGCACCTTCGATCAGGCGATCCACATCCCGTTCCTGAAGAAATTTGCCGATCCGTCGCTCTATCCGAACGATCCCTTCTTCGACCTGCGCCTGCGGCACTATTCGTTCTTTTGGTTCCCTTTCATCTGGGCCTACCGGGCCGGCGCGCTGGAAGTGGCGATGTTCGCGGTCCACCTGCTCGTCACCTATGCAACGTTCTGGGCGCTGTGGGAGCTGAGCTGGACGATGTTCCGCACCCCGCTTGCGTCGTTGCTGGCCGTCGCCACTTTTGTGGTTCCGCACGCCGGGTTCGCCGGCTTCACGCTGATCGAGTTCAGCCTCCTGAATCGGACGTTCGTCCTGCCGTTCCTGCTCGTGGCGATCAACCTGTACCTGCGCCAGCGGCCGTTGCTGGCGTTCTTCACGCTCGGCGTGCTGTACAACCTGCATGTCGTCTCGGTAAATTTCGTCCTGGCGATGCTGCTGTTCGACAGTTTGTGGCAGATACGGCGCACCGGCTGGCGAACGCTGGTGGGCGGCATGGCGCTGTTCGTGATCGCCGCGCTGCCGGTGCTGCTCTGGTGGCTGAGCGCCGGCGGCGGCGTGCGCGGGCCGCAGTGGGAATGGTTCTCGCTGCTCTGGCGCAGCTACTTCTACCACCTGTTCTTCCTGATCGGCCCGTTTCCGATGGTCGTGCTGGTGACGTTGGGCGGGTGCGCCGCTGTGGTGCTGTTTATCGTGGCGCGGCGGGCCGCGCCGCCGCCGCCCGCGATCGACCGGAGCGTGGCAAACTTCATGATCGCCGCGCTGCTGATCGTCGCGGTGCAGGCGGCGATCTCCTACGTCTACCCGATCACCATCCTGATCCAGTCGCAGATCATGCGGGCCGGCGTGTTTGCGATGCTCTTCGCGTATCTGTATGTCGCCCACGCGCTGGCGGAGGGGCTGCGCTCCGGCAGGCTGGCACGCGGCGCCGGCAGCCTGCTGATCGCAGCGACCGTGCTGCTCCCATCGCCGCTGTTTCTGCTGATCGTCGGGGCGATCACATGGTGGGTGCGCCCGGCGCGGCTGGCGCGCGTGCTCGGCTGGGGCGTCACGGCCGCATCGTTTGTCGGCATCATCCTCGTGGCGTCGGCCCTGGGCATCTGGCGGCCACGAATCCATATCTTCCCGGAGCAGTCGGCCTGGGCGGATACGCAGCTGTGGGCGCGCGACAACACCCCGCGCGACACGGTGTTCATCACACCGCCGCAGCGCTGGTGGTTCTACGACCTGGAGTGGCGGGTGCTCTCCGAGCGTTCGACCGTGGCCACGCTTTCGGAGCTGCTCGAAGCGGCCTTCGCGCCGGAGTATATTCCGCGCTGGCGCGAGCGGTTCGAGGCGGTGGCGCCGGGCGCGCAGGCCCGTATGCGCGGCGACGTGTTCGAGAACAACGACCTGGCGGCGGCAGCGTTCTACAGCCTGTCAACCGGGGAGTTGCAGCAGATCGGCCGCCGGTACGGGGCGACCTATCTGGTCATGGAGAAGCCGCATACCCGCGATCTGCCGGTGGCCTACGAGAATGTCGGGTTCATCGTGTATCGCCTCGACGCGACACCAGAACCGTTCAGCAGTCGCCACAGAATCAGGGCGGACCTCGGAACCACGTACGTTGAACGCTGAACTCCGGCTTTCCATCCAGCGCCATGCCGATACAGATCTTCTACACTGACGACTTTGTGCTTCCGCTGCCGGCGGGCCACCGCTTCCCGATGGAGAAATACGCCCTGTTGCGCGGGCGGGTCGTCGCAGGGGGCCTGGTCGCGCCGGGGGCGCTCCGTGTGCCGCCCGCCGCGACCGACGCGGAGCTGGCCCGCGCCCACGACCGCGACTATATCCGGCGCGTCGCAGCGGGCGCGCTGACCGCGGCGGAGATCCGGCGGATCGGCTTCCCCTGGTCGCCGCAGATGGTCGAGCGCTCGCGGCGCTCGTCCGGGGCGACGATCGCGGCCTGCCGCGCTGCGCTGGACGACGGTATAGCGGTGAGCCTGGCCGGCGGCACGCACCACGCCGGGTACGACCACGGCGAAGGGTTCTGCGTCTTCAACGACAGCGTGGTGGCGGCGCGGGCGATGCAGGCCGAGGGCGGCTCCCGCCGCGTGCTGATCGTCGATTGCGACGTACATCAGGGCAACGGCAGCGCCGCGATCTGCGCCGGGGACGAAACGATCTTCACCTTCTCGATCCACGGCGAGAAGAACTTCCCGTTCCGCAAAGAGCGCAGCGATCTGGACATCGGCCTGGAGGACGGGACGGGCGACGAGGCGTATATGGCGGCGTTGGCCGGCGGGCTGCGCCGCGCCCTCGACGCCGCCCGCCCCGACCTGGTGATCTACCTGGCGGGGGCGGACCCGTTCGCGGGGGACCGGCTGGGCCGGCTGGCGCTGACCAAGGCCGGCCTGGCGGCGCGCGACCGGTTGGTGTTCGCGGCCTGCTGCGCCGCCGGGCTGCCGGTCGCCGTCACCATGGCCGGTGGCTACGGGCGCGACATCGCCGACACGGTGGATATCCACGCGCAGACCGTGCGGCTGGCGGCGGAGATCGCAGCTGCGTGATAGCGTTGCAATTGGCACGCCACGCGGCGACCCCAGGCCCGTAGACAACCCTGCTCACACCTTTCGTGCAATCTTCAAATAATTAAAATTTTTCAAATCTACGAGCATGTGCCAGGGGCTAACTGATGAGCTGACAGATGCCACGAAGGCGGCTTGTTCGGCGATTTCAACCGACGCCAGCGTGGGTTGGTCGTTCGATGATCGCAGCGAAGGCGCCCGCGGGATAACAAAACCAGAGACGCAATTAAAACCGTCTTGACAAACGGTACAAGGCGTGCTATAGTACTAGCTAAGCGCAATTAAAAAAATTAAAATTATGACCTGGCACGCATCACGCAGGGTGCATCGCCCTCCCGGCAGTATCCCCTCCCAGGCGGCACGCGGGATGCACCGTACCTCATGAGGTTATGCAATGCGAACAACGGCGTTAACTAGGCGCATCGGTGCCGCGGTCATGGTAGCCTTTCTGCTCCAGCCCCTGCTTGGTTCACCAAAACCATTATACGCGGACCAGATAAAAGCTGTTCCGAACGGTGGGTTCGAAAGCGATCTAGATCGCTGGTGGACCTGGGTTCCTAGCACCTCGGCGGATCAGAGCCCGATCTCTGTCATTACAGATGCGAGTGCGCATGGTGGAAGTAAGTATGCTGCTTTTGCGGGAAGAGACATATTTACGGCGTATCTGGGCTAGAATATTACTGGGCTAGATAATGGTGCATATACGCTCGGTGCGTGGGTTAAGGCCAGTGGTGGCGCAGCAATGTTTATGCAGGCGAAGGAGTTTGATAATAGTGGGAGATCGATAGAATATTTTGTCCGGGATCCGATCAACGATTGGACGTACATCGAGATAAAAGATATACCTATTACAAATGGTTCCTTTACAATAACATTTGGGGTTCAAGACGCTATTGCTGGTCAATTTTTCTGCATTGATGACGTAGTTCTGCATTTTCAAGAAGATGCTCCTCCTTCTTCGCCTGGCGATAATGTTGTAAGCAATCCCGGTTTCGAGGACGATAACGCGGAAGTTGCTGTTCCAGGGGGATGGTTCCTTTGGAGTGCTAATCCCGAGGATCAGACTGCATTCTCAGTAAAAAGAGCGACAGATGTAGATTCGGCTCATAGTGGTTCATACTATGCCAGAGTTCAAAAAGACAGGGACTATGAGCTTTATATCTTGCAGAGCCTTTCGAACCTGAGTAACGGTAAGTATACTTTAGGTGCCTGGGTCCGCTCATCAGGAGGCCAGTCGAGGTTGTTCCTGCAGCTCAAGGATTATGATAATACGGGTTCGAGCAGGCTAGAAGAGATTCCACTAACTGCGATCAGTGAGTGGCGTTTTGTCAGCATCAAAGATATTCCGGTTGCAAACCATAATGCCACGATCACCTTTGGCGTCAAGGGCGGTGCGGGGCAATGGTTCGCAATCGATGATGTGGTGCTCTACAACCAAGAGGGAGGGGCTAGCTCGAACGAACCGCTCCCCGCGATCGGCGGTGACCTGGCTGGTCCTGAGCATCGTGATATTCAGCCGCTCGCATCGTACAATTTGGGCGGATCAAATCTGTGGCAGTACAAAGGTCGGAAGAGCACTCTTTGGGGGAGTTTGTGCTTGCCCAACTTGATTCGCGAAGGATCTGATGCGTGGATTGATTTTCGCCGCGAGGTCACTGTTCCGCCTGAAGCACAAAACCGCGTCTTCAAGCTGACAATTCAATCGCTGATGGATGGTGGAGCGGTATTTATAAACGACAACAAGGTGAAAGATATTGAGTATGGGCTATTTCCGTCAAGTATCGACATTACACCATACGTGTCTGCAGGGGGGTTTCACGCTGACAGTACGCGCGTACAGCCGAAATAACTATTATGCTCCGGGGCATTTTCCACAAGGCTTGAATTATTCGCGCAAGCTCGGCATGCCAAGGGGCATATCGCTGGATATTTACCCCTTGATCCATATCGTGGACACATTTGTAAAGACAAAGGTCGGGCTGCCACCACGGCAAAATAGTACGATCTCCTACGATGTCTGGCTGCAAAATGGCTCGGCGGTTGCGAGGAACATCGTGTTGTCGGCGTATCTCACGTCGTGGAACGGCCATGATTGGAAGTATCCGAATTTGCCGGATATGAATGTTACCTTGCCGGCTTACAGCACGGTAAAGGTCAGCTCCCCACCGATTCGATGGACGCTTGGGCCTAAGAGTTTCTGGTGGCCAAATATTCCTTTCCGCGAAGACCATGTGGCTGAATTGCATAACATCCACTTTACCATAAAGGACGCCGGAAACGCGTTGGACACACAGACACAGCGCTTTGGCTTCGTGCAGTTTACCGAAGGCGCTAATAAGTATCAGGTGAACGGTATTGATGTCTTTCAGTTTATGGATTCGACCCAGGAGGGCATGTTCACGCCGGATACAAAAGATGGTTTTGGTAACGCATATGCTGTTACGCAGGGATGGCTTGGCGGTGAGAATGGCGCTAAAGAGACCTGGAAGAAATACCTGCGGCTTGGTATCAATACCTTCCGTGTGCATTCGTCGGCGCCGACCAAAGCGATGTTGGACGCGGCCGACGAAGTTGGAATGATGATCGTTCCTGAGTCTGCAATTCGTGGTTTTAGCAGCCCTGAAGAGGTGTGGGATCCGGTATACAAGCCAGCTTCGGTCAGGGCGATGATCGTCACAACCCGCAAGCACCCCAGCGTGGCACGCTACAGCCTAGGCAATGAATGGTTCGATTTTACACGCAATGACGATATCAGCCGACAACTGATAGATGCTGCCGTCGCTGAGGATGACACGCGCCCACTCTCATACTCTGGCTTCCGCGGCGCTGATGGTGTTGGCCGCCGATACGGCACGGATGGTGTGCATCATGCCATCATATTTGCGCATTATTTCGAACTTGCTCCGTCGGACAATGAGATTCGCGGCGTCGAAGAGACGGCCTGGCGACCTGATGATAGCTATGATGTCACTAAGCATAATGAACTCATCGAAATCGCAAGAAATGCGATCACCTATAGAAATAATGGATATGAAGTCTTTGGCCCATGGAATATCAATAACTACTGGCCAAACTTTGTTTCAGGCGCTTCTTACGATAATAAGACATATGCGGGCGGCTCGCGCAATGATGTCCGGCCTGCAGACCGGGTTGATGGTGTCGATGGCTGGGGCTCGCCGATCGTGCGATTCGTGCAAAAAGCTTATCATATTTTCGCTGCTGCCGATCTTGATCTGGTGCGAAAGACTCTCGGCACGGAGCGTAGTATTATTCGAGACGGAAAAGTTCCTGCCTTAACACCTGATAGTATTGCGACCAGGAAGCTGGTTGTCTTTAATAACGATCTGGCAAAACATACTGTAAGGGTGCTTTGGGAGCTCAGATGGGATAGCCCGACAGGAGAAGTCGTAAAGAGCGGCATAACACCTGGCATCCATTTGAACCCGGCCGAACGTGCAGTAACACAGATACAGTTTAAGGTCCCGAAGATAACAAGCGAATCGCGCAAGCTGTACTTTGTTCTCCAGACAAAGGTGGGTGGTCGCGTTCGCTTCCGTGAGGACAACTATTACTTCTAAGTCGGTAAAAACCCTAATGCCGATCAGGTGTTTGCCGGAAAAGCATACAGAGGAACTCCGGATATCACGTCGGAGAACATCGATCCTTTATGGGCAAATGTGCCAGCATTGTTGCTCGATAAGGTTCGGCTGCTCGATACGAGCAAAGCTCCTGCTGGCTATACGCCTCCTACCGCAGAGTATAAGCTTATGTGGGATTATCGATACCTATACGCGCTGGCGAAGGTCAACTCCGCTTATCCGTTGAACCACGACAACCCAAATGTTTGGGAGCAAGATAGCGTTGAGTTCTTTGTAGATGGTGATAACACTAAGTCGGAGTCGATTGATGGCATGGATCGCCACATTATCGTGACATATCAGAATGTGGCCAAGAACTTCGACGCTCGTGATTTAAACGGCGTCGTGTCGAGCGCTAGAGTAATTGAAGGTGGCTATATCGTGCAGATTAAGATACCGCTCGATCAACCACCGAAGCTGGGTGATATCATCGGTTTCGATGGACAGTTTAACACGACGGCAGGCACCAGCTCCCGAGTGTCGATCGTCGGTTGGTCCGGCTCACAAAATCTCTCGGACCAAAAAGCGAGTGTCTGGGGCGAGATCGAGCTAGTCAACCCATAACCGGCCACCTACGGTTCAGCCCGCCGCTGCGCGTGCTGTAGGCCACACCGCAGCAACCGAACGGAATATGCGCCGAAGCGGCGTTCAATCGGACATCGCTGCAGACTCGTCCTGGAACACCCGGTAATTCAGCGCCGGGAAGGGATTGTCCAACTCCTCCAGTTCGTCCAGCAGCGATCGGTCGGCGTCGGCTGCCGCGTCGGCGCGCTCGGCGAGGGCGCAGAGTTGCTCGCAGCGGCGGAGATGCGCCGCCGGCCGAGCCAGCGCTTCGCCCGCTGCCCCGCTGCCGAGGCGCAGCGGCCAGTCGCTCGACTGGGCCAGCAGCAGCTCGCGCGCCGCCTGGTTCAGCGCCCGCTCGCGCACCCCGCCCGCATCCGGAAAGCGCCGTGCGAGCTCCGCCACCCGCTCCTCGGCTTCGTGGAGCGCCTGCCACAGTGTGAACGCTGCCGCGCCGCTCCATGCGCGGTGGCTCCCATCCACGCCCCACGATCCCTCCTGCGCAACAATCGCCGGGCGCCGCTGCTGGAGTCGCAGCGCCTCACCCGGCGCGCGCAGCGCCACCTGCCCGCCGGCCGCCGCCTGCTCGATCAGCGCGCGCAGCCAGACCGGCCCCTCGAACCAGCGCAGCCCGAGCACCTCCGGCCCGAGCGGTACGAGGCAGATGCCCAGTGGCCCACCGCGCTCTCGCCCGTCTGCCAGCCGGGCGGCGACCGCCGCCAGGAAGTGTGCGGCGTGCTCCTCGGCGCGGCGGAAGGCGTGATAAGGGTCGTATAGCTCCCCGTCGTGGTCCAGCCCATGCCGCCACAGCGGCAGACCCGAGCCCGGGTCGCGCGCTGGCGCCCGGTAGAGCGCGTCGCCGGGGTAGCCGAGCGCCGGCGTCCAAACGTGAACACACGCCTCAGCATCGCGCACCAGCGCGGCCAGGCCCGGCGCAAGTTCGTACGCCAGGTGCGGGCCGGGCGCGCCGCGCGGCAGGCTGGCTGGGTCGATCACACTATACTCCGCGCCGCTGGCGCGCAGCGGCGCCAGGAGGCGCGGGTGAAAACCGCATTCCGGCAGCCAGACGCCGCGCGGGCGGACGCCAAGCCGCTGAGTTGTCGCCAGCAGGCCCGCCTCGATCTGCGCCCGCACCGCCGCCTCGCTGCCGAGCAGCGGCAGGTAGGCGTGCGTTGCCGCGCCGGCCAGTGGCTCCAGCAGCCCATCGGCGACCAGCTCGCGCAGGGCGGTGGCCAGGTTGCGGCGGAAGCGTTCCGCGAACGTGCGCAGGATATCCTCTTCCCATTGCAGCAGAAATCGCCCGAGGTACGCGGCATGCCCAGCCGAGTCGCGCTCCCAGCCGGCGACCACCTGGTGCATGCGGCGCAGGCGCGCCTCGGTAGCGACGACGACGTGCTTTTGCACCACCGCATCCGCGAGCTGCTCCAGCAGGATCGGCGAGATGGCCAGGCCGATCCGTGGCCGCACCCCGGCATCGCGCAGGTCGGCGAGCACGCGAATGGCCGGCACGAGCGCGCCGGCGATCAGGTCGTGCAGCGCCGCTTCGCCCTTCGGCTCGCGCCCGGCGGCGCGAAGGTAGGGTGCGTGAGCGACGATGATCAGCACCAGTGAGCCGTTCATGGGCATGCCTTAGCGGTGTCGAAGCGGCAACCGCGCTGCCAGCCCGTGAGAAGGGAGCCCGCGCGGCATTATTGCACGACGTCCAGCCCCTCTTCCCGAACAATATGCGCCAGCAACCCGCGGCAACCCTGCTCCACCAGCCGGTAGACCTGCTCGAAGCCGCCGGTGTAGAAGGGATCGGGCACATCGCGTGCCGTGATCGCGGGGGCGTAGTCGAGCAAAAGCGAGAGGCGCACCGGAGCGCCGTCGGCCCTGCGCCGGAGCGCGTACAGGTTGTCGCTGTCCATCGCGACGATATAATCGACGTATCGCAGGTCGTCATCGGTTACGACCCGCGCGATGCGGCGCAGATCGATGCCGTGCGCCTGAAGAATGCGGCGTATGCCGGGGTGGAGCGGCTCGCCGACGTGATAGGCGCTCGTGCCCGCCGAATCGGCCACGATCCGCCCGGCCAGGCCGGCGCGCTCCACCATGTCGCGAAAGACCCCCTCGGCCATCGGCGAACGGCAGATATTGCCCAGGCAGACAAACAATACCCGTATCGGTTCATGACGTTGCGGCATCGTTTCCTCAATCACAGGACGTACGCGGTAACGAAGGTTGGCGGGGCGAAGCCCCGTGCAATGAGCGTCGATCATCATAGCTATTGTATCATCGCCTATCGGCTGTGCGGGTGGGGTATAATCGGTGCTGCGCCGCCGGGCCGCCGGCCCTATGAGCACATCTGATGGAATCGCTGGAACAACGTATCGCCGCGGTGCGCGCCCGGATCGCCGCCGCAGCCCGCCGCGCCGGGCGCCCGCCAGAGGCGGTGCGGCTCGTCGCCGTAACCAAAGGCCACCCGCCGGAGCTTGTCCGCGCGGCGCTGGCCGCCGGCCTCGCCGAGTTCGGCGAGAACCGCGTGCAGGAAGCCGAGGCCAAGATCGCCGCCCTGGCCGATCCGCGCGCCCGGATCACCTGGCACCTGATCGGCCACCTGCAAACCAATAAAGCCAAAAAGGCCGCTGCGCTGTTCGACATCATCCACTCGGTAGACAGCCTGCGCCTGGCGGAGATCCTCGCGAAGTTCCTCATGCAGCGTGCTGAGTTCACCGCTGGTAATCATGCGCCGGTGACACCGCCTACCGCCCACCGCTCTCCGCCGCCGCACCCTGGCACGTTGCACTCAGAACTCGGCACTCCCATCCTCCTCCAGGTCAACGTCTCCGGCGAGGCGACCAAGGAGGGGTTCGACCTGGCGGCGTGGGAGACGCGCCCCGCCGCGCGCGATGCCTTTCTGGCGGATGTGGAACGCATCATCCGGCTGCCGGGGCTCCAGGTGCGCGGGCTGATGACGATCGCGCCCTGGGGGCCGGACCCGGAGGCCGCCCGGCCGGTCTTCGCCGCCACCCGCCGCCTGCGCGACCAGCTGGCGGCCCGCTTCCCGCAGACCGATTGGCGCGAGCTTTCGATGGGCATGACCGACGACTTCGAGGTTGCGATCGAGGAGGGCGCGACGATTGTCCGCATCGGGCGGGCGCTGTTTGGGGAGCGGTGAGCGGGTGAGGCGTTCGCCATGCGACCTCGAGCCACTACCCTTCATCGTCATCGGTTGCACGCAGCGCGGCGCTATGCTAGGATACCGCCGTCCTGGTTCGCAACGCCTGACCGGTTTGTGATAGCAGATTTCAGATTGCCCGACCGTCTGACTGTCTGACCGTCTGACTTCTGACCGTCTGACCTCTGACCTCTGATCGTCTGATTCTCCGAGGAGGCGTCCGTTGAGCATCCTGATCGATCGAAACACCCGGCTGCTGGTGCAGGGCGTGACCGGGAACGAAGGCACTTTCCACACGCGCGCGATGCTGGCCTACGGCACCAACGTCGTCGCCGGCGTCACGCCCGGGCGCGGCGGTCAGATGGCCGTCGACGGCAAGGTGCCGGTGTTCAACACCGTCAGGGAGGCCGTGCGCGAGACCGGCGCGAACGTTTCCGTGATCTACGTGCCGGCACAACTCAACGCCGCTGACTCGATCCGCGAGGCCGCCGCGGCCGGCATCCCGCTGATCGTCTGCATCACCGAGGGCATTCCGGCCAACGACATGGTCGCTACCTACGCCTACGTGCGCCAGCACGGTGCGCGCCTGATCGGCCCGAACTGCCCCGGCCTGCTCACCCCCGGCCAGGCGAAAGTCGGCATCATCCCCGGCAATATCGCCGTGCCCGGCCCGGTCGGTGTCGTCTCCAAGAGCGGCACGCTGACCTACGAGGCGGTCGATGCGCTCACTCGCCTTGGCCTGGGCCAGAGCACGATCGTCGGCATCGGCGGCGACCCGATCATCGGCACGTCGTTCGTGGAGGTGCTCGAGATGTTCCAGGCCGATCCGGAGACACGGGCGATCGTACTGATCGGCGAGATCGGCGGGGATGCCGAGATCCAGGCTGCGCGCTATATCGAAGCGCAGGTGACCAAGCCGGTCGTCAGCTTCATCGCCGGGCAGACCGCGCCGCCCGGCAAGCGCATGGGCCACGCCGGGGCGATCATCTCCGGCGGCGAGGGGACGGCCCAGGAGAAGATCGCTGCCCTGGAGGCCGTCGGCGCGAAAGTCGCCCGCCTGCCGACCGATATCGCCCAATTGGTGAAGGAGAGCCTGGCGGAACGAGTGATAACCGATCCCTGATGCATGATGAGGGCTGGGCGGCAAGGGGGGCGGGATGACTGATAGGGCTTGTTCCTGATCACCTTGCCACCTTGTCACCCCAGCGGGAGGCGCGCCATGACACGACTTTCCGGGCGCGTCGCGCTGATTACCGGCGCGGGGCGCGGCATCGGCCGGGCGATCGCCCTTGGCTACGCCCGCGAGGGGGCCGATCTCATTCTCACCAGCCGCAGCGCCGGCGAGCTTGAACAGGCCGCCGAGGCTGTCCGCGCCGCTGGCGTCGAGGCGCTGGTCGCCCCGGCAGACGTGACCGACGTGGCGCAGGTGCGGGCGCTGGCGCAGGCGGCGATCCAGCGCTTCGGGCGGGTGGATGTGCTCGTCAACGCCGCTGGCATTCCCATGGTCGCCCCGACCGTCGATCTCGCGCTGGAGGACTGGCAACGCGCGTTCGATATCAACATGACCGGGACGTTTCTCTGCTGCCAGGCGATCGGGCGGCTGATGCTCGCACAGGGACGCGGCGCGATCATCAACATCGCCTCGCTTACCTCGTTCGTGGGGTTTCCGCAGCGTGCCGCTTACGCCGCCACCAAAGGCGCGGTGGTGCAGTTCACCAAGGCGCTGGCGGTCGAGTGGGCGCCGCAGGGCGTGCGGGTGAACGCTATCGCGCCGGGCTGGATCCGCACCGCTTTGCAGGACCGGCTCGTCGCCGAGGGCAAGCTCGACCGCGGGCCGATCATCGCGCGCACCCCGGCCCGGCGCCTCGGCGAGCCCGACGATATCGTCGGCCCGGCGATCTTCCTCGCCTCCGACGAGGCGGCCTTCGTCGTCGGCGAGACGCTTGTCGTAGACGGCGGCTGGCTGGCGTACGGGTATGTATGAGCGTTGCGCGCTGGGTGCTGAGCGGCGTGCTGAACGCCCTCCCGCGGGGATAGGCGTCTTGGATGGCTGCGCCCGCCGAACCTCCCCGTTTCAGGCAGATGCTGAGCAATGACCGCCGAACTGCTCCTCAAACTGCTGGCGATCGGCCTCTCGAACGGCGCGATCATCGCCCTTAACGCCATCGCCGTGACGCTGGTCTACGGCGCGGTGCGCATGATCAACTTCGCCCACGGCGACATGTTCGCGCTCACCACCGTGCTCGCCACAACCGCTGTCACCGCCCTCGGCCTGCGGCGCGGCATGCCGCCGCTGGCCCTCGCCGGCGGTATGCTGGTGGTCCTGGCCGCGGCGGTGGCCTTGGCCGTCGTCATCAGCCTGCTGGTCGAGCGAGCCGCGTTCCGCCCCTTTCGTGATAGCTCGCGCCTCGCCCCGCTGATCGCCGGGATCGGCATCTCGTTCATGCTCTACCAGGCCGCGCTCCTCTGGCGGAAGACCGAACCGACCTGGATCCCCGGCGAGCACCGCAGCGTCCCCGGCGTCCCGGAGGTTCCGCGCGGCGCCATCCCCGACCTGCTGCCGGACACCGACCTGCTCCACGCCGCCGGCCTGCCGATCGAGGTGCGCTACACCGCGCGCGACCTGCTGGTGCTGGCGCTGGCCGTCACCCTCGCCGCCAGTATGAGCCTGTTCCTGCGTCGCACCCGCGCCGGCCGCGCCCTGCAAGCCTGCGCCCAGGACCAGGAGATGGCCGCGCTGTGCGGCGTCAACCGCGCCCGCGCCAGCGCGCTGGCGTTCGCCCTCGGCGGCGCGCTGGCCGGCGTGGCGGCGTTCGTGTTCGTCGTGTATTACAGCCACCCCTTCACCCTCTACGGGGCGCAGAGCGGCCTGACCGCCTTCGGCGCGGCGGTGCTCGGCGGCATCGGCTCGCCGGTTGGGGCGCTCGCTGGCGGCCTGCTCTTCGGCATCCTCTCGTCGGTCAGCGACTACTTCCTGGCGGCGCGGTGGACTCCGGTGCTGCTGCTGCTGGTTCTCATCACGCTTCTGCTCATCCGGCCAGCCAGGCTGCTCCTCCACGGCGAGGGCGAAGGCTCGGCCACAGTGGACCTGGTGGCGGGCGGGGCGCGGCTGGGGGGCTGGGCGCGCCCGTTGGTCGTGGCGGCGGTCGCCCTTGCAGTTGCCTACCCGCTGCTGGATAGCCTGCTCGGCCTGCGCCAGCAGGTGATCGTCACCGCCATCCTGGTCTATGCCCTCATGGCCGTCGGCCTGACCATCCTGCTCGGCTTCGCCGGCTTCCTCGATCTCGGCTACGCCGCCTGTTTCGCGCTGGGCAGCTACACCGCCGGCCTGCTGACGAACTCCGGCAGCCCGCTCGCCGCGTTCCTGCCGCGCCCGCTCGACTTCCTGGCGGTCGCCGCGCTCAGCGCCCTGGTCGCCGGCCTGTTCGGGGCGATCAACGGCGCGATGACGCTGCGCATGCGCCCCGAGGCGCTGGCGATCGCCACCCTGGCCTTCGGCCAGATCGTCGCGCGGACGTTCGTTAATCTCGACCAATGGACCAGCGGCTCGCGCGGCATCTCGGCCCTCCCCGCGCCGGTGATCCTCGGCATCAGTCTGGACACCCCGCTGCGCCGCTACGCGCTCGCCCTGGCGGCGCTCGGGCTGGTGCTGCTCATCAGCCGCCGCCTGCTCGCCTCGCGCATCGGCCGGGCGTGGCGCGCCATGAGCGAGGATGCCGCCGCCGCGGCCAGCAGCGGCGTCAGCCTGGGCCGGTCGCGCCTGTTCGCCTTCGCCTTCGGCGCGGCGCTGGCCGGCGTCGCCGGGGCGCTCTTCGCCAGCATCTTCAGCTACGTCGACCCGGACGTCTCCGACTTCCGGCTCTCGGCGATGGCGCTGGCGATGGTCGTGATCGGCGGCGCGGGCAGCCTGCCCGGCGCGATCCTCGGCGCCTTCGTGATCGCCGGGCTCGACCAGATCGTCATCCCGCGCGTCGGCGCCTGGACCGACGCGGCAGGCGGGGTGCTGGCCGCGCTCGATGTCCGCTCGCTCAGTTTCCTCTGCTTCGGCCTGGCGCTCTACCTGACGGTGCTGCTCCGCGCCTGCCGCCGCTCGCCGCGCCCCGGCGCGGTGCGCCCGCCGCCGCGCCGCCGCGCTCCGGGGAGCGTCGAGGCGCCTGAAGCCTGATTTCAAGCCAGGAGATCGCCATGGCGCTCGATACCCCCCGCGCTCTCGAACATCTCTTCACGCCCCGCGTGCGGGCGCTCGCCCTGCCGGACTCGTGGCCGGGAAGCGATCTGGACCTCATCAGCCTGGCCTACGGCTTCGCCGACCCGGCGCTCTTCCCACGCGAGGAGCTCGCCGAGGCCACCGCTGCTGTGCTGGCGGATGATGCCGCCCAGGCGCTCAACTACGGCCCGACCTTCCCCGGCCTGGTCGAGTTCGTCGCGGACCGGCTGCGGCAGCGCGCCATCCCGGCCACGCCGGAGCGTGTCCTGATCGGCTACGGCTCCAGCCAGATCCTCGGCTTGCTGCCGCAGGTTCTGGTCGAGCCGGGCGACACGGTGATCGTCGAAGGGCCGACCTTCCTCGGCGCAGTGCGCGATTTCGCAGACGGCGGGGCGCGGATCGTCGGCGTGCCAGTGGACGACGACGGCATGCACGTGGCCGCGCTCGAGGCCACGCTGCGCGACCTGGCACGCCGCGGCGAGCGGGTGAAGTTCATCTACACCATCCCGAACTTCCAGAACCCGACCGGCGCGACGCTGCCGCTCGCCCGGCGGCAGCGCCTGATCGACCTGGCGCGCGAGCACGGCGCCCTGATCGTCGAAGACGATGCCTACGCCGACCTGCGCTTCGAGGGCGCGCCGCCGCCACCGCTCGCCGCGCTGGACCCGGAAGGGGTGCTCCATGTCGGCACCTTCTCGAAAATCCTCGCACCCGGGGTACGCATGGGCTGGGCCTGCGGACCGCAGGCGGTGATCGACCGCCTGCGGATGGTCAAGGTCGAGGGGAGCAGCGGGCCATTTCTCACCCGAGTCGTTCATCGCTTCTGTCGGGATGGGCGGCTGGACCGGCACATCGCTGCGCTGAACGCGCATTACCGCGCCAAGCGCGACGTGATGCTCGCCGCCCTGGCGCACGAGTTCCCCGCCGAGGCGCGCTGGACGCGGCCGCAGGGTGGCTTCTTCGTCTGGTGCGAACTGCCGGAGGGCGTCAGCGCCGCTGCGCTCCAGGCCGCCAGCGAGGCTCGCGGCGCGACGTTCCTGGCCGGCGGCCATTGCTTCGCCGACGGCCAGGGCGACAACGCCATCCGCCTGGCGTTCAGCTTCCAGCCGGCAGAGCAGGTCCGTGCAGCGGTAGGGATCATCGGCGCGACGCTGCGGGCGATAGCTTCATGAAACGGAGGCCGTGTGTGAGTGTCATGGATCGAATCAAGGATCGGGTCGAAGCGACGCTAGCGGCGCTGGAGACCGCTCCGCCACCCTGGATCAGAAATACCGAGCTGGTCGAGTGGGTGGCAAAGTGGGCCGCGCTGTGCAAACCTGAACGTATCCACTGGTGCGATGGTTCGCAGGCCGAGTACGACGCCTTGTGCGCACAGATGGTCGCCAGCGGCATATTCATCCGCCTCAACCCGGAGAAGCGCCCGAACAGCTTTCTCGCCCGCTCGGACCCCGGCGATGTCGCCCGCGTCGAAGATCGAACCTTTATTTGCAGCCTGAGCAAGGAGGATGCCGGGCCGACCAACAACTGGATGAATCCGCGCGAGATGAAGGCGATGCTCACCCGCCTGTTCGACGGCAGCATGCGCGGGCGGACGATGTATGTCATCCCGTTTTCCATGGGCCCGATCGGCTCGCCGATCGCCCATATCGGCGTGCAACTCACTGATTCGCCGTATGTCGCGGCGAGCATGCGGATCATGACCCGGATGGGGCGCGCGGTCGTCGAACAGCTCGGCGATGGCGAGTTTGTCCACTGCGTCCATTCGGTCGGTGCGCCGCTGGCACCGGGCCAGGCGGACGTGCCCTGGCCGTGCAACCCGGAGAAGTACATCGCTCATTTTCCGGAGGAGCGGGCGATCTGGTCGTTCGGCAGCGGCTATGGCGGCAACGCCCTGCTCGGCAAGAAGTGCTTCGCCCTGCGCATCGCCTCGGTGCTGGCGCGCGACGAAGGCTGGCTGGCCGAGCACATGCTGATCCTCGGAGTGCAGAACCCACAGGGCGAGAAGACCTATGTCGCCGCGGCCTTCCCCAGCGCCTGCGGCAAGACGAATTTCGCCATGCTCATCCCGCCGGAGCCGTTCCGCCAGGAAGGCTGGCGGGTCACGACCGTCGGCGACGACATCGCCTGGATCAAGCCCGGGCCGGATGGCCGGCTGTACGCGATCAACCCGGAACACGGGTTCTTTGGCGTCGCGCCCGGCACCTCGCAGCAGTCGAACCCGAATGCGATGGAGTCGATCCGCGCCAACACGATCTTCACCAACGTGGCGCTGACCGACGACGGCGATGTCTGGTGGGAAGGCATGACCCCCGAGCCCCCAGCGCACCTGATCGACTGGACCGGCCAAGACTGGACGCCGAACTGCGGACGCAAGGCGGCGCACCCGAACGCGCGCTTTACCGCGCCGATCAGCCAATGCCCGGCGATCGATCCGGCGGCGGACGACCCGCATGGCGTGCCGATCGGGGCCTTCATCTTTGGCGGGCGACGCAGCACCACGACGCCGCTGGTCTACCAGGCGTTCAACTGGGCCTACGGCGTCTACGCCGCCGCCACGATGGGCTCGGAGATGACCGCTGCCGCCGCCGGGACCGTCGGCGAAGTGCGGCGCGACCCGTTCGCCATGCTGCCATTCTGCGGCTACAACATGGCGGACTACTTCAACCACTGGCTCCAGTTCGGCCGCCGCATCCCGAATCCGCCGCGCATCTTCTGCGTCAACTGGTTCCGCAAGGACGCCGACGGCAGTTTCCTATGGCCTGGGTTCGGCGAGAACATGCGCGTGCTGAAATGGATCGTTGAGCGGGCCCATGGTCATGCGATCAGCATCGAAAGCCCGATCGGTTGGATGCCACGCTACGAAGATATCGACTGGCGTGGGTTGGCGTTCTCGGAGGCGCAGTTCAACGCGCTGATGAGCATCGACCGGCAGGCCTGGCAGCAGGAGCTTTTATCGCACGAGGAGCTGTTCATCCGCCTGTACGACCGGCTGCCGAAGGAGATGGAGTGGATCCGCTCGCTGACCCTCTCCAGCCTGTACCGCGCGCCGGAGCGCTGGGGCCTCGCGCCGGAGCGTGCCTAGGGCCCTGCCGGCACGGGAGAGCACCTATCGCAAGCACAGGATGTACGCGGTCCCCCGCAATGCGGGAGGCGTGGCGGGCCACAGCCCCTCCGCCCGGTTCTTTTTGGCGCGCGCACGCGCACTCAGGAAGAGGTCGCGCCGGGGGGTCGCCCCTCCGCACCTTCCCCCTGCGGATATCTTATCGGTGGTAAGAGGACAGAAATGAGAATGCTGGAGCCGGAATGAAAATCTACACCAAAACCGGCGACGCCGGCGA
The DNA here is from genome assembly GCA_042408595.1 of Roseiflexaceae bacterium. GTDB lineage: Bacteria > Chloroflexota > Chloroflexia > Chloroflexales > Roseiflexaceae > JBHOQX01. The sequence continues at coordinate 19,873 of JBHOQX010000106.1, forward strand.
AACCGGGCTGTGGGGTGGGCGGCGGGTGCCGAAGGACTCGCCGCGGGTGGAGGCTTACGGCACGGTGGATGAATGCAACGCTGCCATCGGAGTGGCCCGCGCCGCCGGGCTCGCCGCCGACCTGGACACGCTGCTAGCCGAGGTCCAGCGCCAGCTCTTCATCGTCGGGGCCGACCTGGCGACGCCGGGCGAGGCGCGCACCATCCCGCGCGTCGGCGAGGCCGAGGTGGCGTTCCTGGAGGGGGCGATCGACCGGCTGGAGGCCGGGCTGGCGCCGCTCCGCCAATTCATTCTGCCAGGCGGGGCGCCCGCGGCGGCCCAACTGCACCTGGCGCGCACCGTCTGCCGCCGCGCCGAGCGCCGGGTTATCTCCCTGGCGCGTGCAGAGCCAGTCACCCCGGCGGTGCCAATCTACCTGAACCGCCTGTCGGACCTGCTGTTCGTGGCGGCGCGGGCGGCGAACGCCGGGGCGGGCGTCGCGGATGTGCCGTGGACTGGACCGCAGGCGGGGCGGTAGGGCGCATGGCACGCGCCCGACCGCCCCGCGCCCGCCAATCTTTCCCCACCATCCTATCGGAAGATCAAGCCGATCACCAGCTGCGCGATCCAGGTGCCGAGCGCGGCGAGGATGAGCGTCACCCAGACCTTGCCGCCCGCTGGCAGGTTCAGGCTGGCCTGCGCCGCCAGGTAAGCGAAGTAGACGCTGGCGATCAGCGCGAGGATGCCGAGGACCGGCAGCAGGAGGATACCGACGATGGTGATAACCAGGAGGAACGACAGGATCGCGACGATCAGCGACAACGGCACCCAGAAAAGCGAGAACGTGTAGGCAACCTCGTCGAAGGTGCCAGTGCCGCCCTGCTGCTTGCCGATGTAGTACACCAGGCCGGTGAAGATCAGGAAGCCAATAAACGGTGAGAGAAAGCCGCCGAGAAAGCCGCGAACCCCGCCCGTGAACAGCCCCAGCGCCCCGCTGATCACCGCCAGGATGGCGACGTAGATCAACGCGTTCGTCAGGTTACCCCGCTTTTCGTACTGCTCGAAGGTGGCCACGCCAGGTTTGGTCAGGACGGTGATGCTCTGGTTGACCATCTCGCCGATCGATGCGCTCTGCCGGGTGATCATGGATCGCCTCCTTGGACGAATTGCAGAGACCGGATCCGCCGGGCACACGGCCGATGTCTGGCCGTTGCGTTCATTATACGACGAAGCGCAAGGGCTGGTAACAGCCTTTAAGAGGCCAGCGCGAACGCGTACGAGAGCGGCCTTGTCCTGAGAGTTCTATTGCTTCGATTGACAGACGGCACTAGCGCTGCTATACTGCTCATAACTGAAGAGCACCCAACGACGACGATCAGGAAGAGTACGAGTCAGAGGCGCCGCTCAGAGAGCCGGCGGCTGGTGCGAAGCCGGTGCGGACGCGGGCGCGGAATGGGCCTGGGAGTCGCGGCGCGAACGAATTGCAGCGCGCACCTTGCAGACTGATAGCTGCCAGGCTGCAATTTCAGTAGTATCCGCCGGAGCCGCCACCGTTATCAGGGCGCAGGGTATCACGCGCGCAACGCGTCGTACCCGCTGAGTGCGCCGTCCCGCACGGGCGGCGAAGAAGGGTGGCACCGCGAGGGGATTCGCCTCTCGTCCCTGTTCGGGATGAGGGGTTTTTTGATTCCTGGAAACCAGAGGCGCAGCGTAGCGGCCAGGGACGGGGGCGTCGAGCGACTGGATGGCGCTGAGTCGGCCGGGCATACCAGCCAGCCCCTCACCTTCGCCCCTGGCCCCACACCAAGGAGGCTCGACCGATGGAACTCATCAAGTACCTGCTCGCCGAGGAGCGGATGCCGACGTCGTGGTACAACATCGCCGCCGACCTGCCGACTCCGCCGCCACCCGTGTTGCACCCCGGCACCGGCCAGCCGGTCGGCCCAGACGACCTGGCGCCGCTCTTCCCGATGGCGCTGATTCTCCAGGAGGTCAGCACCGAGCGCAACATCGAAATCCCGGAGGAGGTGCAGGCGATCTACCGCCAGTGGCGGCCCACGCCGCTGTTCCGTGCGCGCCGGCTGGAACGGGCGCTCGATACGCCGGCGAAAATCTACTACAAGTACGAGGGCGTCAGCCCGGTCGGCTCGCACAAGCCGAACACCGCCGTCGCCCAGGCCTACTACAACAAGCAGGAGGGCGTCAAACGGCTGATCACCGAGACCGGCGCAGGGCAGTGGGGATCGGCGTTGGCGATGGCCGGGGGGTTCTTCGGCCTGGAGGTGCTGGTCTATATGGTCAAGATCAGCTACAACCAGAAGCCGTACCGCCGGGCGCTCATGGAGGCCTTCGGCGCGCGGGTGATCGCCAGCCCGAGCGACACGACCAACGCCGGGCGGATGATCCTGGCCGAGCACCCGGACAGCACCGGCAGCCTGGGGATCGCGATCTCCGAGGCGGTCGAGGTGGCGGCGCAGGACCCGCAGGCGAAGTACGCCCTCGGCAGCGTGCTCAACCACGTCCTGCTGCACCAGACGGTCGTCGGGCAGGAGGCCATGGCGCAGTTGGAGATGGCCGGCGACTACCCGGATATCATCGTCGGCTGCACCGGCGGCGGCTCGAACTTCGCCGGCATCGCCTTCCCGTTCATCGGCGCGAAGCTGCGCGGCGAGCGCGATGTGCGGGTGATCGCGGTCGAGCCGGCGGCCTGCCCGAGCCTGACCCGCGGCAAGTACGCCTATGACTTCGGCGACACTGCCAAAATGACCCCGCTGGTAAAGATGCATACCCTTGGCCACAATTTCGTGCCGGAGGGCATCCACGCCGGCGGGCTGCGCTACCACGGCATGGCCCCGCTCGTCAGCCATCTGCTGGAGCTCAGTCAGATCGAGGCGCGCGCCGAGCCGCAACTGCGCTGCTTCGAGGCCGGGGTGCAGTTCGCCCGCGCCGAGGGGATCGTCCCCGCGCCGGAGGCGACCCATGCGGTGCGCACGGCGATCGACGAGGCGCTCGTATGTCGCGAGCGTGGCGAGTCGAAGGTGATCCTGTTCAACCTGTGTGGCCATGGCCACTTCGATATGCAAGCCTATATGGACTACATGGCCGGCAAGCTGCGCGACTACGAGTATTCCAAAGAGGAAGTCGCGATGGCGCTGGCCGGGCTGCCATCCGTCGGCTAGCTGCCTTCGGCAGTGCGATGTTCGGAGCATCACGAATGAGGCGGTGGCCGCTTTCAGGCTACTTTCGCCTGCGGCAGCAAGGTAGAACCGATTCAATGTTGTCTTGCTGTTTCCGCTGCGCGGAAACAGCAAGACAACGATAAAACAGAACCTCCGCCCTGCTTAAGGCTCATGCGGCCTCCAGGCCGCCATCATTGAATGGTTAGAGAGGAGAAGATGAACAAAAAACGCATTCTTACGGGCGACCGCCCGACCGGCAAGTTGCATCTGGGGCACTACGTCGGCTCGCTGCAGAACCGCCTGCGGCTGCAGGACGAGTACGAGTGCTTCTTTATCATCGCCGACTTGCATACCCTGACGACCAGGCCGGCCAAGGACGATCTGGCCGAGGTGCCGCAGAACATCCGCGACCTGGTGCTCGACCACCTGGCGATCGGGATCGACCCAAATAAGGTGACTTTCTACGTCCAATCGGCAGTCAAGGAGGTGTATCAGCTCAACCTGATCTTCGAAATGCTGGTGACAGTGCCGCGCTTGAATCGCCTGCCGAGCCTCAAGGAGATGGCGCGCAACGCGCATATCGACGAGGAGCAGATGCCCTTCGGTCTGCTTGGCTACCCTGTCCTTCAGGCGGCGGACATCCTGATGCCGCGGGCCCATCTGGTACCCGTCGGCAAGGACAACGAGGCGCATGTCGAGATCACGAGAGAGATCGCACGGCGCTTCAACTACCTGTACGGCGAGGTCTTCCCCGAGCCGGAGGTGCTGGTGCCGGAGGTCGGCACACTGCCCGGCACCGACGGGCAGGGGAAGATGTCGAAGAGCGCTGGCAACGCCATCCTATTGTCCGACGATGCCACGACAGTCGAGCAGAAAGTGCGCGGGATGTATACCGACCCGAACCGCATCCGCGCTGACATTCCGGGTCGTGTCGAGGGGAACCCGGTCTTCATCTATCACGACATGTTCAACCCGAACGTCGATGAGGTGAACGACCTGAAGGAGCGCTATCGGGCCGGCCGAGTCGGCGATGTCGAGGTGAAACGGAAACTGGCCGCCGCGCTGAACGCCTTCCTCGATCCGGTGCGCGAGCGCCGGGCGCAGTATGAGGCCGAGCCGGGCCTGGTCGACGAGATCCTGGCCGCCGGCAACGCCAAGACCCGCGCCATCGCCGCCGAAACCGTGCGGATGGTGGAGGACGCGATGGGGATGACGTATTTTCGCTGAAGCGGTGGGCGGTGGACGAACGTAAGCTCTACTGGACGCGGCAGCTCGTAGCTGGAGATAGGGCCACCGTTCGTCCGCTGTCCTTCGTCAGCACGCAGGAGCAGGCCATGTACTCCCCCAGCCTCGACGACATCCGCGCGCTGCGCGGCCAGGGTAATCTCTGCCCGATCTACCGCGAGATTCTGGCCGACCTGGAGACCCCGGTCTCGGCGTACCTGAAGATCGCCCGCGGCCCGCACAGCTTCCTGCTGGAAAGCGTGACCGGCGGCGAGCATATCGGGCGCTACTCGTTTATCGGCAGCGACCCGTACCTGACGCTGCGCATGCACGATGGCGCCGCGCAGGCCGTGCAGGGCGGCTACAAGCAGACACTCACCTACCGCGACCCGCTGTTGGTGCTTGATAGCTACCTGAGCGCCTACCGCCCGGTGCGACTGCCAGGGCTGCCGATCTTCGTCGGCGGGGCGGTTGGCTACCTCAGCTATGAATCGGCCCGCTACTTCGAGCGCATCCCGGTTGCCACCGACGTGGCCTACGCAATGCCGGACAGCTGGTGGATGTTCGTCGACACTCTGCTGGTGTTCGACCATGTCAAGCACAAGATCCTGGCCGTGTCGCATGTGCACCTGGACGCGGACGACCTGGAGGCTGAATACCGCCGCGCAACCGGACGTATCGAGGCGCTGCTCGCCCGCCTGAACCAGCCGCTGCCGCCGCAGCCCGGTGTGGCGGCGCGGAACTACGATCCGATGGACGAGGACGCAGGCCTCAGGAGGCAGGATGAACGTCGCCCGGTCATCGATGCCCCCCGTTCCTCGCAAGCACACCGCATCGCCCACCATCCGACCTCAAACATCACCCGCGAGCAGTTCGAGGCGAATGTGCTGCGGGCGAAAGAGTATGTGATGGCCGGCGACATCTTTCAGGTGCAGATCTCGCAGCGCTTCAGCCGGCCGACCAGCGCGGACTCGTTCACGATCTACCGTGCGCTGCGGACGGTCAATCCCTCGCCGTATATGTTCTACATCCGCACCGGCGAGGGCGATCTGGTCGGCGCATCGCCGGAGATGCTGGTGCAGGTGCAGGAGGGGCGGGTCGAGACCCGCCCGATCGCCGGGACGCGCTGGCGCGGCAACGACCCCGCTGAGGATGAACGCCTGGCTGCCGAGCTGCTAGCCGACGAGAAGGAGCGCGCCGAACATCTAATGCTGGTGGACCTGGGGCGCAACGACATCGGGCGGGTGAGCGTACCCGGCAGCGTCAGCGTGCCGGTGTTCATGACGATCGAGAAATATAGCCACGTGCAGCACATTGTCTCATCGGTGGTGGGCGCGCTACGCCCCGACTTGAAGCCGATCGACGCGCTGCGCGCCTGCTTTCCGGCCGGCACCGTCACCGGTGCGCCGAAGATTCGGGCGATGGAGATCATCGCCGAGCTTGAGCACGAACAGCGTGGAGTCTACGCCGGCGGTGTCGGGCACATCGGCTTCAACGGAGACCTGGACATCTGCATCGCCCTGCGGACGATGGTCGTCAAGGACGGTGTTGCCTACGCCCAAGCGGCGGCCGGTGTCGTCGCCGACAGCACACCGGAGTACGAATACGCCGAAAGCTGCAACAAGGCCGCCGCCTCGCTCCGCGCGGTGGAGGTCGCGGAGGGGCTGTGACGACCAGGCTGGGAGACGGGGAGCGGCGGGAGCAACCCGCTTCTTTTCACCTCGCTGTTGTCGCTGTGTCATAGGAAAGGCGCCGAGAATGATTCTGCTGCTCGATAACTATGACTCGTTCACCTACAATCTGTACCAGTACCTCTGCGAGTTGGGCGCGGAGGTTGTCGTGAAGCGCAACGATGAACTGACGATCGGCGAGGTAGCGGCGCTCGCGCCGGAGCGGATCGTGATCTCGCCCGGCCCCTGCACGCCGAACGAGGCCGGCATCTGCCTGGCGCTCATCCGCGAGCTCGGCGGCAGCGTGCCGATTCTGGGCGTCTGTCTGGGCCACCAGGCGATCGGCCAGGCGTACGGCGGGGCGGTCGTCCGCGCGCCGCGGGTGATGCACGGCAAGGTGTCGCTGATCCGGCACACCGGCGCGGGCGTGTTCCGCGGGCTGCCGCAGCCCTTTACCGCCACCCGCTACCACTCGCTGATCGTCCGTCGCGACGATCTGCCGGCCTGCCTGGAGGTCACGGCGTGGACCGACGATGGTCTGGTGATGGGTCTCCGCCACCGTGAGCAGCCGGTCGAGGGCGTCCAGTTTCACCCGGAGTCGATCATGACCGAGGCAGGGAAGGAATTGCTGCGGAATTTCCTGGTGATGTGATCGGTCGATGGCAGGCGGTGGACGGTAGTGGGTCGAAGATGGAGGATGGAAGATGGAGAGTCGAGATCACTTCTCACTCCTCGATCCTCGATGTCATCGCATCACTGCCCGTGCGTGTATAATGGGCCAACCCTGTTCTGCTGATCCACCCATGCGAGCCCGCGATGATCGATGTCGTCCCACTGGCCGGGGAACATCTGGACGCGCTGCACAGCCTGTACCTGGCGCTCACTGCGCCGGCGCCACATTGCGCCCTCATCCCTGGCTGGACACGCTTCGCGGCAGGGTTGCGCGCGCCGCGCCCCGGCACGCGCCTGTTCGTGGCCTGGGAGGACGGCGCAGCCCACGGCTTCGCCGCCGCCGGGCCACTGTCGCCCGAGCAGAACGGCGGCGCGCCCCGGCACGGCATCACGGCGCTCTTCTTCGGCGATGACGCCGCCGGCGTGGCGTTGCTGGGCGCTTGTGAGCAGGCGCTCCGAGCCGACGGCGCGCGGGTGATCGAGGCCTTTCCGGCGTCGCGCGGGCTCTGCCCGGTGACCAGCTTCAACGGCGGGTGGGACGGCCTGCCCGACCGCCTGCCGGCTATCGCACGGCTGCTGACGCGCCAGGGCTACCTGCCGATACATCGCGAGCTGCACATGACGCTCGACCTGGCGCTGTTTCAACCGCATCCCTCAGCGATGCCGCCGGGCATCGCCCTGGCGTGCCAGGACGATGTGCTGTCCGCGCGCGCCGAGACGCAGGAAGCCGGCACCTGTGAGTACGGCACGCTCGCCGCGCTCGCCGACGCGCCCGAGGCGGCGCAGGTCGGCTATATCTGGTGGCTTGGCGTGAGCGAATCGTTTCGCCGGCGCGGTGTTGCCCGGGCACTCCTCACTGCCGCCCTCGCCGACCTGCAGGCGCGCGGCTGCCGAGCCTGCTGGCTGACGACCGCCGCCGACAACTGGACGGCGCAGGCGCTGTATCTCGCCCTCGGCTTCGAGGTCGTCGATGACTCGGCCAGCTTTCGGAAGACGCGAGGGCGTGCTCCGCGCAGAGGCTAGTGCGCTTCCGGTGATGATACATGGGGAGCCGGCGGCTCGAGGCTTGCCGCCACGCTGCCAGCGTGGCCCGAACGCTTGTCTGGAACGACGCTATGAAGCTGCCTGAGGCTATCGCACGCTACCATGCGCTGCTCGATGCGGAGAACGCCCGCGCGACCTTCGTCCACCTGGAGGCGCGCCAGCGCGAATTGGGCATGTTGGTGGGCAAGCAACGCGATCGGCTGATCTGCACCGTGCTGCGCCCGCGCTTCGTCACCGAGGCGCAGTACGCCGCGCTGATGCAGGCGGCGGCGCTGGTCGGACGAGCGATCCGCACAGTCGGCACGGCGGCGCTGGCGGACGAACGCTTGCTCGCGCCCTACGCACTCACGCCGGCCGAGCGCGTGCTGCTGGCGATCGACCCGGGCTACCCCGGCCCGTCAGCCTTCGGCCGCCTCGACGCCTTCATGGCCGACGACGGAAGCTGGTGCTGGTTCGTCGAGTCGAACCTGGAGTCGCCCGCCGGTATCGCCTACGACGAGGCGCTCGCCGAGGTCTTCGCCGAAACCGGGGTGATGGCTGCGTTCCGCCGCGAGGTGCGCGCCGAGCCACTCCCGGTGCGCCAGGGGTTGCAGCACCTGCTGCTCGACGCCTATCGCGCCTGGGGTGGGAGCGGCACGCCATCGGTTGCGATCATCGATCTGCCCGGCGTCGTCACCCGCTCCGAGTTCGAGTTCCTGCGGAGCCGCTTTCTGACGGACGGTATCCCGACCGTCGTAGCGACCACCGACGATCTGCGCTACGTCGGCGGGCGGCTCTTCGCCGGGGACACGCCGGTGGATTTGGTGTATCGCCGCGTCCTGCAACACGAGTTCCTGGCGCACTATGACCTGTCACACCCGCTCATCCAGGCCTACGCCGATCGCGCGGTCTGTGTCGTCAACCCGTTCCGTACCAAGCCGGTACACACCAAGCTGATCATGTGGCTGCTCTCGGACGAGGACAGCCCGGCCGCCGGCCTGATCGGCGCCGCGGAGCTGGCCGCCGTCGCGCGGCACGTGCCGTGGACGCGGCTGGTGCGGGCCGGCACGACGCGCTACGCCGGCGAGCGCGTCGACTTGCTCGCCTTCGCGCGGCACAACCGCGAGCGCCTGGTGCTCAAGCCGAACGACGACTACGGCGGCCAGGGCGTTCTCCTCGGCTGGGAGACGCCGCAGGCAGCGTGGGACACGGCGCTGGATGGCGCGCAGCGCGCGCCATTCGTGCTTCAGGAGCGCGTCCCGGTGCCGCAGGAGGAGTATCCGACCTGGACGGCTGACGACGGGCTGCGCTTCACGTCGCGCTACGTCGACTCCGACCCGTGCCTGTTTGGCGACACGGCGCTCGGCTGCCTGACGCGGATCGCCGCCACGGCCCTGCTGAACGTCTCGGCGGGCGGCGGCAGCGCCCCACCGACCTTCCTGGTGCGGGAGCGACACGCCACGGAGGACGCAGGGCATTGAGGCATCATGTCTGGCGTTTTGCGCCTGTTATCGCCGGTTCAATGCATCGGAGGTAGGCCATGCCGTCGCCATTTCCGGGCGAAGATATTGCGATCACCGAAACGATCGTGATCAAGCCGGATGTCGCGGTCCAGCAGCGCCAGATTCAGGAAGCTGCGATGGTGTATGCCCCGGCCACAGAGGCCACATTTACCACAGCGGCCTGTGCCCCGTCGTGATGCTGCCGAATGACCGGATCGACCCGCTGTTCGAAGCGACCGTCGGGGCGGTCGAGGAGGCGATCCTCAACGCCCTTTGCGCCGCCGAGACGATGACCGGCTTCCAAGGGCGGACGGCATATGCCCTGCCGCTGGACGCGCTGCGGACGCGGTCGTAAGGGTGTGGTGCGCTGCACCATACCCAGGGACGCAACGGGCCGGGACCATACGTCACCTGCCCTAACCAACGAAAGGCTCAATCGTGCGCAAACTCGTGGTCCTCGTTCCGCTACTCGCGCTGCTTTCTGCCCTGCCGGGGCCGGCCGCCGCGCAGTCGCAGCGCTGCTTTCGCGAAACGGATGAATGCATCCAGGGCCGGTTCCTCACCTACTGGGGCCAGAACGGCGGCCTGCCAGTGTTCGGCCTGCCGATCGATGGGCAGGAGATGCAGCGCAGCCCGGAGGGCGCGTTCAGCACGCAGTGGTTCGAGCGCGAGCGCTTCGAGGCGCACCCTGAGCACCGCGCGCCCTACGATGTGCAGCTTGGTCGCCTGGGCGATGAGCTGCTGCGCCGCCAGGGGCGCGATTGGCAGACATTCCCTCAGGAGCAGCCGCGGGCCGGATGCCGGTTCTTTGTTGAAACTCGACATAATGTGTGCGAGCCATTTCTCAGCTACTGGCGCGCGCACGGTCTGGAGTTCGATGGGCGGCGCGGCGTGAGCGAGGCTGAAAGCCTGGCGCTCTTCGGCATGCCGCTCTCCGCGCCGGCGAATGAAACCAACAGTTCGGGCGACACCGTGCTGACGCAGTGGTTCGAGCGGGCGCGCTTCGAGTATCACCCGGACAATCCCGAGCCGTACAAGGTGCTTCTGGGGCGGCTCGGCGCGGACGTGTTCGATCCAGCCGCCGGCAACCGCCCGACGCAGTATCACCGCGTGCAGCAGCCCGGTTGGCCCGCGCCGCTGGAGGTGCCGGCCGGTTTCACTATCGAGGAGGCGGCCTCGAATATCCCACCGCCGCGTTTCATGGCGCGCGACCCGCTGAACGGCAGCCTGGTGTACGGCTCGTCGCAGACTGGCCAGGTGATCCGGCTGATCGACACAAACGGCGACGGCCGCTACGACCAGCAGCAGGTGGTCGCGAGCGGGCTGCCGTTCGTCCACAGCGTCGCATTTGTGACCGTCGGCGGGACGGGCGGCGCGCCGGTGCTGTACGCCGCCGCCGAGGACCGGCTGGTGGCGCTGTCGGACTTCGACGCGAACGGCACCGCGCGGCACGTCACGAAGATCGCCGATCTCCCAACGGGCACGAACGACCTGTACGGGCACCGCACACGCACCGTCGCCCAGGGTCCGGATGGAAAGGTCTACGTCTCGGTCGGCTCGTCGTGCGATGTGTGCCTAGAGGACACGCCTCTGCGAGCGGCGCTGCTGCGGATGAACCCAGACGGCAGCGGCCTGGAGATCTTCGCCAGCGGGCTGCGCAACACGATCGGTTTCGACTGGCGGCCCTTCACCAACGAGCTGTGGGGCGCGGACATGGGCCGCAACAACCTGGGGGAGACGATCCCGCCAGACGAGATCAATCGCATCGAGCAGGGCAAAGACTACGGCTGGCCGTATTGCTACGGCGGCCGCACGCCGAACCCGGAGTTCGCCGACGCGGCACGCTGCGCCGGCACGAGTCAGCCTGCGCTGGCGCTCCCGGCGCACCATTCGCCGATCGGGTTTGTCTTCTACGGCGGGCTGGATTTTCCGCCGAGCTACCAGAACGACGCCTTTGTCGCGCTGCACGGCACAGCGCCCGACCAGGTGCAGAACTTCGGCGGCTACAGCGTCGTCCGCGTGCGCTTCAAGAACGGGCGCCCTGTTGGAACGGAAGATCTGGTACGCGGTTGGTTGGTGGGCGGCGCGGCGTTTTGGGGGCGTCCCGCCGGGCTGCTGGTGATGCCAGACGGCAGCCTGCTGATCGCGGACGATAACGGGAACCGGATTTTCCGCCTGCGGCGTACGTGATTGATCACGGGGAAGATGCGATGATGCACGGGCGAATCGTATTCGCCCCCAATCACGAAACTCCGATCGCTCGATCGTACTGGAGGTACACCCATGCCCATCCGCGACCATATCATCCACCTCGTCCGCGGAAACGACCTCTCCCAGGAGCAGGCCGCCGAGGCCATGGAGGAGATCATGACCGGGGTAGCGACCCCAGCGCAGGTCGCCGCCTTCCTCACGGCGCTCCACCTTAAGGGCGAGAGCGACGCCGAGATCGCCGGCATGGCCCTGATTATGCGCGAGAAGGCGCTCCATGTCCCGTACGACGGGCCGGTGCTGGACACCTGCGGCACCGGCGGGGATGCCTCGGGCACCTTTAATATCTCCACCACCGCCGCCTTCGTCGCTGCCGGCGCGGGCGCGACGGTCGCCAAGCACGGCAACCGTGCGGCGTCGTCGGTCTGCGGCTCGGCGGATGTGCTGGAGGGGTTGGGCGTGAACATCGAGTTGGACGGCGAGGGCGTGGCGCGCTGTCTGCGAGAGGCCGGGATCGGTTTCATGTTCGCGCAAAAGTTCCACCCGGCGATGCGCTATGTCGGACCAGTGCGCCGCGAGATCGGCATCCGCACCGTTTTCAACGTCCTTGGCCCGCTGACAAACCCGGCCCGTGCCCGCCACCAGGTGCTCGGCGTGCCGGGCCCGCAGCTCGCCGAAAAGCTGGCCCGCGCCCTGGCCCGCCTCGACAGCGAGCACGCACTGGTCGTCCACGGCGACGGCGTGGATGAGCTGTCGCTCAGCGGCGAGAATCTGGTGTACGAGGTGCGCCGTGGCGAGGTGCGGCGCTGGCCGCCGCTGCGCGCGGCGGACGCCGGGCTCCTGGCCGCCCCGCGCGATGCACTGCGCGGCGGCGATGTCGCCGAGAACGTGGCGATAGTGCGGGGCGTGCTGGACGGGGCGGAGCGCGGCCCGCGGCGCGACGTGGTGCTGCTCAACGCTGCCGCCGCGCTCCTCGCCGCCGACCGTGCCGCCGACCTGCGCGAGGGACTGGAGCTGGCGCGCGCCAGCCTCGACAGCGGCCAGGCGCGCGCCCGCCTGGATGGGCTGGTCGCGGCGAGCCGGGGAGAGAGCCGCAATGACAACACGGCCAATCGCTAGTTGCCAAGGCCAACCGCTATGGCGTGCCGATGGGCCGTGAGTGGCCCATCCGACTTGGCGACGGCCGTGGAGGCAACCGTTGCACGTGGCCTTGATCCCGGCTACGAGGCCGTGCGATCCCTTCCGGTATGCTAAACCCAGAAGCTCCTCGGCTGCCCCAAGTTTGGTAGTTACCTGACAACGCTGTCACGGGGCTTTGTTCGTTATCGCGGCCCACGCCTAGTTAGTATGTCACTGCCTGGGGTAACCTTTCCAGTCTGGTGATCGGCGCGGGCCAGCCCCGACCAACTCCAGGCTTTCACCTTCAGCTTGGCTCCAGCAACCGATGAGAACGCACGATCAGAGCGCGCGTATCGGTGAGACGATGACGCCGGCCGGTTGTTACCAAATGTTTACATCCTACCCTGGCAGCACGCCTGCCGGATCGCTATGATGAGAGCATGTTCTTTATCTGAGGAAAAACAGCGACGAGTAAACTGTAGCGGCGCTGGAAAGCAGTCTTCAACTCGATCTCGCTACTGACGGCTCGCTATGTCGTTGTTTCGAACATAGCTACCGCCGAGAATATAGATGAACTCGCCAAACAAATACGATTCGATCCATCGAAGGCTGTCCAGACAACGAAGACACCAGTGGGAGTGAAATGAACAAGTGATTCGGGTGAAGGGAGCAAATGGCAGACAAATAGATGTATGTTTTGTCTGGATACGCAACAACGACGGAGTTGTTCGGCTAGTGACGGCAATACCTACCAAGAAGTCGAGGTAACTCATATGTTCGAAGAATATCAACTCGTCAAACTCAATCGGGATTTGCCAGCGGAAGGCTTACAAGCAGGCATACGCGGAACGATTCCCGGCATTTATCCCGGCCAACCGCGGTTCTATGAAGTGGAGTTTCTCGATGATGAAGACAACACTCTGGCGATCTTAACTTCTCTCTTCGAGCGAGGCGCGAGAGGTTGAGGGTTAGAAGTTAAACGTGGCGCGCCAAGTTCAAACGCAACTCGAAGCATGATTTTTCGCGAAGCTTGTATTTGTCTTGGTCGGATGACGGTAAGTGTCTTCGAGGAGTTGGCGCGGGCGTTGCGCGCACCGGGCTACAGCCTCAACCATCCAGAGTCGCACACGGTGCAGATCGTGCGCACCGAAGCGGATGTAACCAGCGACGACGAATTCGAATCGATTGGCGAACAACTCCCGCTATCGCGCGCCGAGTTGCTGAAGCGGATCGACCAGCGCCGACCGACGATGGTGGTCTTTTGGGGAGCAGACTGGTACACGCTGGATTGTACCATCTATTTTGGCACGACGGCGGATCTCCTGTCGTGCGAACTGGGGGCGATGGTTGGCGAACCGCTGGAAACACCAACGACGGCGGCGCTGGAGGGGTTCTTCTGGCACCAAGCTGAGACGGGCAATGGCTTGGGGTTGATGCTGGATCCCGATGGCGCGACTTTTTTCTGGCGGGAGGGCGTTTTGATGGGCCGCTGCCGCGGATGCTGGTGGTGGCGGAGCCGCTGGTTGCGCAGGTAGATGACGAGCTACTGGCGAGCGGCAGGGTGGAGCGGCGGGCCGGGTTTGTGGTGATTCGCGCCACCTGAGCGGAGGCGAAGCCCGCACGCCACAGGTCTCGCACTGCGCGTCGTGCGAGGGCGCGGCAACAAGCGAGCGCGCGATTGGGGCAAAAGGGAGCGGCGCAAGGGCACGGATCTGCGCCGCTCTGTGTGTTGGGGTGGAGGTGCAGGGGCGTGCGTGGTGGTCGGTGGATGACCGAGCGAGGCAGCGCGTGAAGGTGAGAAGCCACCGAGCGGGGCGGCGGAGGTAGTGACGCCCGAGGGAGCGCGCGTGGTGGCCGAGCCAGCGCCGCGGTCGGCAGCCGAGCCGCTGCGCCGCAGCACGGCGGAGGAAGGTGGCCGGGGGCGGGGATCGCCGCCAATTGGCGGAGCAGAATCATCGAAACACAGGGCAGGTTTCTTCCTCAGGAGCGCCCAACAGCAGAATATCTGGCACAGCGAGGGTTATGTTATGGGAAAATTGCCTGAAAACCATGCGGCGCCAGGCCGAAAGGCCGATACCGCGCGAACGCGGCCCGCACAAACGCCTGAAATTCTGAAAACCATGCGGCGCTAGGCCGAAAGGCCGATGCCCTGGTCGATGGCGTGAGGACGGAATTCAGGCGCGCTAATCCGCCAAAAGGCAAGGTGACGACGAGCGACAGTGTCAGAAATGCCATCAACGACTCCTTGAGAGGAAAAGTCCAAGCGCGTCATATCATCTACGATGCGCGCGGGTCAGGACTGACGCGAGAGGAAGCAGAACGCGCGTTGCGCCGCATTGCCGGAATCACACGCGGCAAGCTGGACAGCGTGCGGATTATCGGCGATGGGTTCGACCTCACACGCACATACCCGCAATGACCGGGCTCGACCTCGGTTGGCGCTGAGTGGTGCGACCCCGCGCGTCGCAGTGCAGAAACAGGAGTGCAAGACATGGGAAACACGGTAAAGGTGTTTGTCCGAGCCGAGGTGCCGCTCGACGAGTTCGTTCGCGAACTGGAAAACCTGCTTGGCTTACAGTTCAAGCGCTTCGACGCCGATTCAGGCGTGATCTACGAGGCGCGAACACCCGATGGGTTGTATATAGTGTATGATGACCACTGGCTGGACAACGATGCGGATCTCGGACTGAACTTCGAGGATTACAACTACGAGATCTCGTTTCTTCCGAGCAACGAATTTGCGAGGAGGGCATCGAGCGTGGAGGAGTGGGATCGTATCTTCGTGGACTTCGGGTGGCGGATCTTTGAGCGTCTGAAGGCGACAGGCAAGTACCCATTGATGTACACCTACGATGTGTGTCGCAAGCTCGACGAGTACACGCCACCGGTTAAATTAACATTAGTGATGTAATGTTAATTTAGATCCGCACGAGCGGCCCCGGACAGTCGGGCACGCTGCACGCTGCACTCCCACCAGCCTCACCTACGACCGCCGCGGCTCGGACTCCTCCATCAGCGCGAGCTGCCGCGCGACCTCCTCTACGGCGATCCGCTGCTTGCGATACAAGTCGGACTCGCTCATCGCCAGCTTGTCCGCCGTGTCGCGGATGCGTTTGCCCTGCAGAAAGCGCATTTCGAGGATATTATAGAGCATCCACTCCTGCGCCGAAGGGTCGAGCTGCTCGTCGGGGCGCAGGTTCTCGATCGCCTGGCGCAGCACCGCCTGGAGCGCACGGGTCGGGCTGCCGCCCTGCTCGCTCAGGATGCGCCGCACCGTGCGCAGCCCGAGCAGCGGGCTGTCGGAGAGCTTCGGCCCGCCCCAGTAGTGGTTCAGCGCGTCCTTCACCAGTTGCGGGAACTCCGGCAGCAGCGCCACATCGGTCTCGAGCGCCTCGAGCGAGGCCGGGGTCGCCTGCTCCAGCCGGCTGTTCAGCGCCTGCAGCGAGCGCATCTCCGGCCCCAGGCCACGCAGCGCGTCGAACAGTTGCTGCTGCATCTGCACCGTCGCCAGCGCCAGCGCCATCTGGTGCGCCAGCGCACCCACCAGCCGCCGCGCCTCGGCCCCGAACCCATCGCGCGGCGTGGCAACGCCAAGCGCCCCGAGGAACGCGCCGTCCGGCCCGCGCAGCGGCAGCAACACAAAGCCGTCGCAGCGCACAAACGACTCGGGGGCGGGCGTAACGCCGCGCTCCGGCGGGGCCGCCGCAACATCGCCCATGATCGCCGCCAGCGGGTGCTCGTGGACGAACTGGCGCACCGCCCGCCGCGAGCCGACGACCGTCTTGATCGTGTAGCCTTCCGGCCCATCCGGCGCAGCGACGAAGCCGGTGTCCACCCGCAGCGCGCCGCAGACGACGACCAATGTGTTCTCCAGCAGGCTGCGCAGGTCGGCATAGGTGAAGGTGCTGCGCGGCAGGGCCCGCAGATAATCGATCTCGGCGCGGTCCTGGGTGTAGATCAACGTGTCGAGGTACGGGCGGATGCGCATCACCAGGATCGGCATGAGCACGGTCATGATCATCACGCCAAAGGTCACCAGCGTGGTCGCCGGCAACCCGAGCGCACGCTCCAGCGCCGGCACGACGCGCAGGAACAGGATGATCGTCACGCCCACGAACGGGCCGTACAACCCCCAGCGGACGAAATCCTGCTTGATCAACCGGTCGGGGAGCAGCACCCCCTGGAAGGCAATGCTGTAGACCATCACCGTGATCATCACCGCGACGCCTGCGTTGCGCAGGGCCGCCAGGAACAGGACGACCGCCGGCGAGAGCGAGTCCAGCGCCCCGGCGACGATCAGGTAGGGGAAGACCGCCAGCCCCGGCGCGAGATAAGTCGCCCCGAGATAGGTCAGCCGGCGGCGCAGCGTGGGGGTCAGCGCATCGCGCCGTACCCGCAGGACGGTGTAGAGCCCGCCGAGGCTCGCCAGGCCAAAGTAGAGCGCGAACATCCAGAAGAGCGGCCCGGCGGCGAACTGCGCCAGCGGTCCGCGCGTAATGCCGTCCCGCACGACAAAGTTCGTGTTCAGCGCCAACAGGAAGAATGCGATGCTCAGGATGTAGCCGAAGACGACCAGCTGGCGCCGCTGCCGGCTCGGGTGGCCGCCGTAGGTCAGCAACGCGTCGGAGAGGTGGATGTAGCCCGCGGGAACGAGCACGATACCGAGCCACTGGGCGCGCAGAATAAACAGCGTGGTCGAGTCGCGCGTGGGCGGGATGTTCAGCAGCACCGCGCCGCCGAAGACGATCACGACGCCGAGCAGCAGAACGGAAAGGGCGCGGGCGATCTCGGCGTGCCAGTTCTGCAGCGCAATGTACGCCAGCAGCGAGAACGCCAGGATGACAACCGCTGCGACGAGCAGGCCGTTGATTTGTACTAGCACATTGATCAGTGGCAAGGATCCGGTCATGGGACGGATCCTTTCAGATGAGCGCCGACGCGGCGACGGGCGGGCCGCCGCTGTCGCTCCGGGCCGACGCCGAGGTGTGCGCATTATACCATGCGGCCTGGTATGCACTTGTCGGCGGCCATCCCGCGCGCTGTGGGGCGCGTAGTAGCGGTTGCAGCGGTCGGCGGACGGGGCACCCACCCGCCGCCGGTACCGCGCCATCAGGAGCCCCTATGCGCCTCGGATTTGCCGTCAAAGTGCTCGGGCGGCCCGATCTGCCCGCGAACGACACCCGCCGCTGGCAGAGCGGCCCGCACCTGCGCGTCAGCCTCGGCTACCTGCGGGCGATCTTCGCCTACCTGCAGGAAGCGCGGATCGGCATGTACCGCATCAGTTCCGACCTGGCGCCCTATGTGACGCACCCCGACAAGCCGCAGTTCCACCGGCAGATCGAGGAGTGCGCCGACGAGCTGGCCGACCTCGGCGCGCTGGCCCGCGCCCAGGGGCTCCGTCTCTCGCTCCACCCGTCGCAGTACATCCTGCTCAACAGCCCGGACGAGGAGCTGGTGCGCACGAGTGTGGCCGATCTGGCCGCGCAGGCCGCCCTGCTCGACGGCATGGGCCTCGGCCCGGAGGCGGTCGTGGTCACCCATGTCGGCGGCGTCTACGGCGACATCGAGGCCGGCCGCGCCCGCTGGGTTGCGGCCTACGAGCGGCAGCCTGGGGCCGCCCGCCGCCGGCTCGTGCTGGAGAACGATGACACCCGTTTCGACGTCGGCGACATCCTGTGGATTCACGCCCGCTGCGGCGTGCCGCTGGTCTTCGACTACCTGCACCACTGGTGCAACAACCGCGCCGGCCTGGACGCCCACGAGGCGCTGGCCGCCTGCCTGACCACCTGGCCGCCCGGCGTCCGCCCGAAGATCCACTTCTCCTCGCCGCGCACCGAGATGCGCCAGACGACCCGCCGCAACCGCAGCACCGGGAAACAGGAGACGGTGTACGCCCCGCCGGTCTGGAGCGGCCATTCAGATTATGTCAACCCGTTCGAGTTCATCACCTTCATGCGTGGAGCAGCGGGGCTGCCGCCGTTCGATGTCATGCTGGAGTGCAAGATGAAAGACCTGGCGCTGCTGCGGCTACGCGCCGACCTGCCGCGCTACGGGCCGGATGTGGCCGAGGAGCTTCCGCCGGGTTGAGCGAAGCGGACGGCGGGGAGAGGGAGCTGTGGCGACCTGCGCTGACGCTATCTTCTCCTCTCCCGGTCTCCCTACCTCCCTGTCTCGCTGTCCACCGTCGCATCTCCCAGCCGGGCGAGCTCCGCTTCGATCCGAATGTTCACCAGATGCTCGACTCCGGACGGCAGCCGCAGGTTGTAGGTCAGGATCGTGCGGTGCAGCTCCGCCAGCAGCCTGTGGTACTCGGCCCGCAGCAACGAACGAGATTGTCTATCACTATGCGGCCAACGGGCATTAGCGGCGGCCAGCCAGGCCGCGACCCGCGCCCGCGCCTCGTCCACGTCCCGGCGCGCCTCGATCCAGGGCGGCGCGAAGCCGTTGGACTTGAGCAGGTGATAGCCCAGCCGGAGATCTTCGGGTACCTGCGAGTCGTCCTCCCAACGCTGCGGCTGCCCCTCGCCCGGCAGGTTGGTGAACTGCCCCTCCGCCATCGCCCGCGCGATCTTCTGATCAACCAGGCTCTCGTATGTGCGCAACGTCAGCTTAGGCTGACTGGGCTCGGGATCCTGCGGCTCTGTTTGCTCCGCTTCGGCCATGGCAGCACCGTAGCGACCGCGGAAACGAGTAGATCACGATGCACGCGAATCGCGCGAGGAGAAAAGGGTGGAAGGCATCGTTCGCACTATATGTGCATTTTATCACGAGCACGTTGGATGTCAAGGGTCTGTATTTTATATCAAATAGACGGGTCTATGTTGTGGGCTCGACGACGATGATCCGGCCCCTAGTTCGACTTGGAAACAACGGCGCTCGACCTGGTCCGCGGGCGGATCTTCCTGGCCACCGTGCGCGACAGCCACGGCCTCGCCGCCGTTCTGGAAGCCCCGGCCGCGGCGGATGAGCCGCGCCCGATCCGCGATCTGCTGGTGCTCCATCGCAAGCGCGACCCGGACGTGCTGGAGAACCCCAACCTGTTCGGCTCCGACCTACCATTTCTGGAAGTCGCGCCGCGGCGCACCGCATCCCGCTCGGCTGCTGCAGCGCTACGACGAGCCGGCCCTGGGGGCCGGTCAGCCGCCGCAGCTGCTCCGCTGTCGCCGGGCGCGAGCTGTGGATACCCGGGATGAGGGGTAGCCTTTGCATTGCCCGCCGGCTGGGACGAGGCGCAGGAGCGCGCGTTGGTTGCCGAGGTCGCCGCTAGGCTCCCGCTGGGCATCCGGCTCGACTACAACGGGAGCTAACGGGCGAGGTTCGGCCAGAAGTCGCGCCAGGCCGAGCCGTTCGGCGAACGCCTCCTGGAGCCGTCGTTCCGCTGCACGGTGCTCGGCAACGTCGAAATCGCCAGCATCGAGCACTATCTCCAGGTGCTGGTGACATCCTACGCCGGGCGGCTACGCAAGGCGTTCGCGCCGGAGGACTTCGACCAGCTGCTCCGCCTCGACGAGCAGCTCGGCCTGTTCGACCGGCCGATCGCCGCCATGCAGCCGCTGGTGATTACGTGCGCTTCGGCGCTGGCGGCAGGTCGATGACTGGGGAGCCCTTCCGAGGCACCCCGCCACGTGCTAGCGCGACAACCGCGGCGACCGCCACGAGCGCCGCCAGGATCCAGGCTGCCCACACAACCAGTGGCGCGCCGCTCTGCTTCTCGCCAATCCCGATGTAGGCCCAGACGATCACCAACGCATACAACCAATCGCCCAGGCGCAGAGCGATCCCCACTGCAATCGCCCCGCCGACCGCCAGGACACCGGCGGCCAGCAGCGCGGCCGCCGGACCCTCGATGACGATGCCAGACTGATACAGCACCACCGCCACATTCACAATCGTCGCAACGGTGATCCAGCCAGCATAGATACTGAACGGGGCGCGCACCAACCAGCGCTCGGCGAGTGTCTGGTCCGACCGACGCAGCCGGGCGAAGATCAGCAGCAGCGATCCGAGCAGCGCCAACATCATCGGCAGCGTCAGCAGAATGAGATTGTAGTGCCAGAGGAAAATCCAGCCGATGTTGGCGGCGCAACTCAACAGGAACCACGGCGCGATAGCGCGCAGCACCGGGTTCTCGCGCTGTGCCGGCAGCGCCTGGTAAACGACGTACGCCACCAGGCCGAGGTAGATCAAGCCCCAGATGCCAAATACATACCCGGCGGGCGTCACCAGCACCGGGTAGCGGTCGGAAATCGCTCCGGTCGTCTGCCCGTTCAGCGGCAGCAGTGTCGCCAGCGCGTTCACGGCAATCGTGACACCGACGGCGAGCACAGTCAGCATTTGCCGCAATCGGTCGTTGTACATATCGATTCTCGTTTCTCTAGCAAACCCTGTTGGAGCCTACGCCAGCAGCGGTGTGCTGGATGTCGCACTGGCGGCTTGCTGCGCCGCCGGAAGCGTAGTAGCATAAAGCCTCCCAAGGCTCGGTGAGGCGCGTGCTCCGTTCAGCCGGGTACGAGCAAGGAGGAACCCCCATGGAACTGCGGCCCATCCGCGTGGTGCACTACGGCCTTGGCGCCATCGGGCGCGATATTGCGTGCCTGGTCGCCAGCCAGCCCGGGCTGCAGATCGTTGGCGGGATCGACCGCGACGCCACCTTGCGGGGCCGCGATCTCGGCGAGATTCTGGGGTTGGCTGCCCCGCTTGGCGCCCCCGTAGGCGACGACCCCGCCACCATCCTGCAGGAAACCAGGCCGGACATTGTGATCATCGCGACCACCTCCTTCTTCCACGAGGTCTACCCGCAGGTGCTGGCCTGCATCCAGGCGCGCGCCCACGTGATCTCGACCTGCGAAGAGCTGGTGTACCCATACCCGACGGCGCCCGAGGCCGCCGCTGAGCTCGACCGACGTGCGCGCCTCAGCCAGGTTACGGTGCTGGGCGCGGGCGTCAACCCGGGCTTTGTGATGGACCTGCTGCCGCTGATGATGACCGCCCCGTGCGTCAACATCCGCCGCATCAGCGTCGAGCGAGTGATCGACGCGAGCAGCCGGCGAAGCGGCTTTCTGCAGCGGATCGGAGCCGGGCTGACTCCCGATCAATTCCGCGATCATCTCACGCACCAGCCTATCCGCCACATCGGCCTTCTGCAATCCATCCACATGATCGCCGACGGCCTGGGCTGGCGACTCGACCGGGTGTCGGAGTCGGTCGAACCGATCATCGCTGGCGACTGGATCCATACGCCAGCGCTAGCCATCGCGCCCGGACTGGTCGCGGGGCTGCGCCAGGTCGCCCACGGCTGGCTGCATGGGCGCGAGGCGTTGACCCTGACCTGGCAGGCGGCCCTTGGCACGCACGACACCCATGACGCGATCTGGATCGACGGAACGCCGCCGGTGCGCCTGCGGATCGAAGGCGGGCTGCACGGCGACCAGGCCGCCGCTGCGCTGATCCTGCATGCGATCCCGCGGGTGCTGGCGGCCCGGCCAGGCTTGCAGACCGTCCTGACGCTGCCGCCGCTCCACTACCAGCCCTGGCCGGAGCCCGACGTGCCATGGGTGCATCCGTGGCATCGCGCGGGTTGAGTCGGTGGCCGCCCGGGTTGCCAAATCGCCGCGCGCGTGGTAGAGTCTTAAGTGCCCTACGACGCTTGTGCGCGGGCTCATGTTTCGAGCCAACACCGTGTTTCAAGGGAGCCTTGCTCCGTGCGGTGGATGCGGTCAGCCCCTGAAGCCGCGGGCGGGCACCCACCTGCGACTGCAGGTTCGAAACACACCCGCGGACGGCGGAGTAGGGCCGTTGTTTGCAGTCTAAACGATGCGTCAATGCTGGCTCTACTCATCATCCGTCATGCACCGTCGCCGCCCTTCGCCCCATGATCATCTTGCTTCACGGCGCGGATGAACTGGTGCGCAGCGAGGCGCTTGCCGCGCTCAAGGCGCGCATCCCGCCCGACCTGGCCGAGCTCAACACCACCACGCTCGACGGCCGCAAGCTCAAGCCGGACACGCTCGCCGCGGCCTGCGAGGCGTACCCGTTCATCGCCGAGCGCCGCCTGGTGATCGTTCACGACTTGCTGAAGCAGCAGAAGGCCGGCCCGGAGCGCGACGCGGTGCGCGACTACCTGGCCCGGGTCCCGCCGACCTGCGATCTGGTGTTCGTCGAAAGCGAGGATGTGGACCGGCGCAGCGCGATCTTCACCTGGCTGAAGAAGGCGAGCGAGAAGGGCCAGGCGGAGGTGTACGAGTTCCTGCCGCGCGAAGGGGCGGAGCTACTGCGCTGGCTGGATGAACGCGCCGCCGGGCACGGGGCCAGGATCGAGCGGGCGGCGGCGCAGCGGCTGGTCGAGTATGTCGGCAACGAGGGGCGGGCGCTGGCGAACGAGATCGCCAAGCTCGCCAGCTACGCGGGCCGGGGCGGGCGGATCACCGTGGCCGATGTCGACCTGCTGGTGCGCGACGGGCAGGAGCAGAACCTGTTCGCCTTCCTCGACGAACTGAGCCAGCGGCGGCGCGGCCCGGCGCTCCAGGGCCTGCGGCGCCTGTTCGACGATGGGCAGGCGGCGACGTACATCCTGTTCATGGTCGCCCGTCAGGTGCGCATCCTGCTGAGCGTCAAAGACCTGGCCGCGCAGCGGCTGCGCCCGGACGACATGGCGGCGCGGCTGGGGCAGCGCCCGTTTGTGGTGCGCAAGGCGCTAGAGCAGGCGCGCGGCTTCAGCGACGCCGAGCTGGCTGCGATCCACGACCGGGTGCTCGAGCTCGACCACGCCAGCAAAACCGGGCGGATCGAGGCCGAGGCGGCGCTCGACCTGCTGGTGCTGGAGATCTGTCGGTGAGAGCGCAACGCGCCTGACGCATGGGCGCCAGACGCGATTCGGCGGACGGCAGCCTCGGCGGCTACTTCGCTGTGGTGGCCGCGCGCAGCTTCGCCGCCAGCCGCGACTTGCGCCGGGCGGCGTTGTTCTGGTGAATGATCCCCTTGCTCGCCGCTTTGTCCAGCGTGCGCATCGCCTCGCGCACCGCCTCCTCCGATGGGTTGCCGGAGATGATCGACAGCTCAGCCTTCTTGACCATCGTCTTGGCGCGCGAGCGATAGGCCTGGTTGCGCAGGCGCTTGCGCTCGTTCGACCGAATGCGCTTCTCGGCAGACTTGGTGTTCGCCAACGTCGGTATCCTCCCCTATAATGGCGCAGATGTCAGTATTGGCCGGCAATGCAATCCATTTCGCACTAAGGTGCGATTATAGCAGAAAGCATGCGGCCGCGCAAATGCCGCGGGAGATGCGATGAGGAGCCAGGCACCCGCCGGGCGCAGCACACGGGCAGCGGGTCGCTGGAGCACTTTCGGCAACGCGCTGGTCGTCGCCACCGGCTACCTGCTGAGCCGCGTGCTCGGCCTGGCCCGCGAGGTGCTCATCTCGGCGCAGTTCGGCACCAGCCCGGCCCTGGACGCCTTCCGCGCCACGTTCAGCGTGATCGACCTGGTGTATCTGGTGATCGCTGGCGGCGCGCTGGGCACGGCGTTCATCCCGGTCTTCGCCGGGCTGCTGGCCGAGGGGCGCGACGACGACGCCTGGCGCCTGGCCAGCGGCGTCCTGCACGTCGCCCTTGTCGCGCTGGCCGTGGCCTGCGGGCTGCTGGCGGTGTTCGCCGGGCCGGTCGTGGCGCTGACGGTCGGGCGCGGCTTTCCGCCGGAGCAGCAGGCGCTCACCGCTGGCCTCCTGCGCGTGATGCTCCTCCAGCCGGCGCTGCTCGGCATCGGCGGGCTGGCCAAGGCGACCCTCGAGTCGTTTGATCGCTTCGCGCTGCCGGCGCTCGGGGCCAATCTGTACAACCTGGGCATCATCGCCGGGGCGCTGCTCGCGCCGTGGCTCGGCATCGCCGGGCTGGTGTACGGGGTGATCGGCGGAGCGGCGCTGTTCCTGCTGGTGCAGGCACCCGGCCTCCGCGCCGTCGGGGCGCGCTACCGGCCCGCGCCGCTGCGCTCGGTGGTGGGTCTCGGCCGCGTCGGGCGACTGCTGCTGCCGCGGCTCTTCGGGCAGGCCGCCTGGCAGATCAACCTGATCGCCGTCACCAGTTTCGCCTCGACCCTCGGCAGCGGGGCGGTCGCGGCCAACGCCTATGCCTTTCAACTGATGCTGCTGCCGTACGGCCTGGTGGCGCTGAGCCTCGGCACGGTGATCTTCCCCCAACTGGCGCGGCGGTTCGCCGCCGGCGAGCGCGAGGCGTTTCGGGCGGCGGTGCTCGGCGCGCTGCGCCCGGTGCTGTTCCTGGCGCTGCCCGCCGCCGCGCTGCTGGCGACGCTCGGCGGGCCGCTGGTGCAGGCGCTGTTCCAGCGCGGCGCCTTCGACGCCGCCTCGACCGGGCTGACCGCCGAGGCGCTGCGGGCCTATGCGCTCGGCCTGACCGCCTTTTCGGCCTCCGAGATCCTGGTGCGCGCCTTCTTCGCCATGCAGGACACCCGCACGCCGGTGTTCGTCGGCATCGGCGTGGTGGCGCTGAACATCGCGCTCGGCTGGGCGGCGCTGCGCGGCGGGCTGGGGCTGGGCGGGCTGGCGCTGGCGTTCAGCCTCGCCACTACGCTGGAGGCGCTGGCGCTGCTCGGGCTGCTGGCCGGCCGGCTGGGCGGGCTGCCGCCCGGCGCCGCCGGAGCGCTCGGGCGAATGCTCCTGGCGACCGCCGCCTGCGCCTTGCTGGCGGCCGGGATCGGGGCGCTGTCGCAGCCGCTGCTGCCCTGGCTCGACCCGGCCGGCTACCGCTGGCCGCGCGACTTCCCGGCGTTGGCGCTCTGGCTGCTGCTGGCCGGCGGCGCAGGCGTGCTGGCCTATGCTGGCATGGCCGCGCTGCTGCGGCTCGACGAACTGCGGGTGTTGGCCCGGAAGCTGCGGGCGGCCCGACGGCCCGGCGCCGATGGAGATTGAGTGCGGATTGTAGATTGGAGATCGACGGGCGGCTGCCCTGGCCCCTTGCCCCCAGCCCCAGCCCCTGGTGCCGAGTTGCGCCATCGCGCCCACCCCGCTATAATCCGCACCACAGCCGCTCGTACGATCGCAACATCCGATCTCGGGCCCGGTATCGCACAGAATCTGTGGTAGCACGCGGCGCTCGCCGCGCGCGACGGGGTGATCGTATGTCTGCTCAGGGAACACGCGCTGTCGCCCGGCGTGATGCCGAATCGCAGATCGCAGAGAGGCGGCCCCTGATCCGATTCCTCAGAGGTTGTCTGCAACGCGCCCGGCGCAGGAATCGTGGCGGGCTGCGCCCGGCACACCGCCCCGTTTCAGACAGCTTCTCAGGCCAGGCCCGGTAGACGAAAGGAGACGAGGATGCGCGTTCGCCTGTTCGCTCCCTTGCTCGCCCTGCTGCTTGCACTGGCCGCCTGCGGCCAGGCGATGCCCGGCGGCCGCCCCACGCCCGCGGCCGGCTACGACCCGGCGGCCATGCCGTGGCAGAACGTTGTCGCCAAAGCGCGGGGCACGACCGTCAACATCCACATGTGGGGCGGCGACGACACCATCAACCGCTACATGGACGAGTACGTCGCCCCGCGCGTCAAGCAGGAGTTCGACATCACCCTGAAGCGCACCCCGCTGAGCGACACCGTCGAGGCGGTCAACAAGATCGCCGGGGACAAGACCGCCGGCAAGGGCAGCGGCGGCGCGATCGACCTGCTCTGGGTGAACGGCGAAAACTTCCGCACCCTGCGCCAGGGTGGGCTGCTGTTCGGCCCGTGGGCGCGCGACATCCCCAACAGCCAGTACATTCCGTGGGACAAGCCGGATGTCGCCAACGATTTCGGCTACCCGGTGGATGGCTACGAAGCGCCGTGGGGCCGAGCGCAGTTCGTGATGGTCTACGACTCGGCGCGCGTGCCCGACCCGCCGAAGGCGTTCGCAGCGCTGCTCCAGTGGGCCCAGGCCCACCCGGGGCGCTTCACCTACCCGGCCCCGCCGGACTTCACCGGCAGCGTGTTCGTACGCCATGGCTTCTACGAGGCGGCCGGCGGCTACAAGGACCTGCTCGGCCCGTTCAACCAGCAGACCTTCGACGCCAAAGCCCCGGCGGCTTGGAAGCTGTTCAACGACCTGGCCCCCCATCTATGGCGCGGTGGCCAGACCTACCCGCAGAGCATCGCCGAGCTCGACAAGCTGTTCGCCAACGGCGAGGTGGACTTCACCATGAGCTACAACCCGGCCCACGCCAGCGGCCAGATCGAGCGCGGCGTTTTCCCGCCGACTACCCGCTCGTACCTGTTCACCGCCGGGACGATCGCCAACACCCACTACCTGGCCATCCCGTTCAACGCCAGCAACCCGCCGGGCGCGATGGTCGTCGCCAATTTCCTGGAGTCGCCGGCGGCGCAGCTCGAAAAAGCCAAGCCGGCGGTCTGGGGCGACATGCCAGCGGTCGATACCGCCCGCGTGCCCGAGGCGGAGCGCGCTGCCTTCGCGGCGCTGCCACGCGGCCCGGCGACCCTGCCGCTCGACGAACTATCGGCCCACGCGCAGCCCGAGCTGCAGGGCGATTGGCTGGAACAGATCGAAAAGGGCTGGATCGCGAACGTGCTGAAGCGATGAGCGGTAGCCGTGACCCAATGATACGGCGACACGCTGGCGAGATGCTGGACGAGGCTGCCTGAACCGACCAGGGGACCGGGCACACGGCCATCCGCCCGCCAGCGTGTCACCCTCGTATCAGCAGACGCACCCATGACCGACGCATCCTTTCCCACCGGCGCGAGCTACTACCCGCCGCACCACGACCCGGAGGACTGGGCGCGGGACGTGGCGGCCATGGCCGCGGCCGGGATGACCTGCATCCGCTCGGCGGAGCTGCTGGCGAGCTGGGATTACATCGAGAAGGAGCGCGGGCAGCCCGACTGGAGCTGGCTCGATGCGCTGTTCGACGCGGCGCAGCGCCACGGCATCCGCATCCTGCTCGGCACCGGCTCGCCCAGCCCGCCGATCTGGCTGCTCGACCTGTACCCCGACGCGCAGATTATCGACCGCGACGGCGTGCCCTTCCCGACCGGGACGGTCTGGGGCTGGGCCTGCCGCAACCACCCCGGCTATCGCGCCGAGGTCGAGCGCTATCTGCGGCTGCTGGTGGCGCGCTACGGCGGCCACCCCGCGCTCTGGGCCTGGCAGATCGACAACGAGCCGGGGTTTCCGTTCATCCCGCGGCGTGGCGAGGCGGCCCTGCGACTCTACGACTACAACCCGCACACCGTCGCCGCCTTCCGCGCCTGGCTGCGGGCGAAGTACGGCACGCTGGAGGCGCTGAACGTCGCCTGGCGCTGGGACTGCACACACCACCAGTACCGCGACTGGGCGCAGGTCCAGGCGCCGCGCTCCATGCCGCAGGAGTGGGGCGTCGTCACCGCCTGGCTCGACTGGCGGACGTTTCTGTACGAGAACATGGCGGCGTTCGTCGGCTGGCAGCGGGGGCTCATCCGCGCGGCGGGCGCGCCGCAGCCGGCCATGACCAACGTCTTCGCGCTCTCGGGCCGCGAGGTGGAGATGGGGCTTGACCCCTGGCGGATGGCGCGCGAGGTAGACGCGATCGGCTACGACCTGTACCCCGGCATCAACCGACGACTGCACGCCGAGCCGGAGTACATCTCTATGTTTCTCGACATGGGGCGCAGCACGGCCCGGGCCGCCGGCGCGGCCTTCTGGCTGCCGGAGCTGGAGAGCGGCCCGGTGAACGGCTGGGCGCTCGGGCCGGACTACACCACCAGCGCGGCGGATATCACCCGCTATAACCTGGAGGCGCTGGCCCACGGCGCGAAAGCCATCCTGTACCAGGGCTACCGTGAATGGCCGTGCATCCCCATCCACTGGGGCGCGCTGGCGGACTTCGAGGGCCAGCCGACACCGCGCTACCAGGCGGCAGCGCGCATCAACCGGATGCTCGGCGAGCACGCCGCGCTGTTCCTGGCCGCCGCGCCGCCGCCAGCCCAGGTTGCGCTGTTCGACGACACGCGCAACGCCACCGTGCTCCATGGCATGGGCGCGGAGGACCTGCTGCGGCGCTGCCGGCGCGGAGCCTACCGCACCTTCTGGCGCGCGGGGTACTCGCTGGAGTTTGTGGATGCGGCCGGGCTGCAGGAGGGCGGCGAACGGCTTCCGGCATGCGTCGTGCTCCCCTGCGCGCTGCTGATCGACGCGGCGACCGGGGCGGCGCTGCGGCGGTTCGTTGAGCGCGGCGGCACGCTGATTGCGTTCGCCAAATGCGCCTGGGTGGATGAGCGCGGCTGGAGCTGGGCGCGCCAGCCGGGGGCCGGGCTGGAGGCGGTGTTCGGCGCACGGGCCGGCGAGGCGGAGCGGGTTGGAGGTGAACCGGCCGCCCTGGAGCTCGACCCGACCGTTGCGCTGGCGGCGCGCCTCCAGCCGGCGGTCGCCGGCCTGGTCTTCCACCACCGCCAGCCGCTCCTGCCGTTGGACGGCACCGAGGTGCTCGCCCGGTTCGCGGACGGTAGCGTGGCGATCACCCGGCGACGGCTGGGCGCGGGCCAGGCCATCCTGGTGGGCACACACTTGGACGCAGCGGCGCTAGAACACGATGCGGCGGCTGCGCTGGTGCTGGCGCTGGCCGAAAGCGCCGGCCTCGCGCGCCCGCTGGAGTGCACAGCGCCGCCCGGGGTGGATGCGCACCTGCTCGAATCGAGCGGCGCGCAGCTGTTTATCCTGACCAACAACGGCCCGGCCCCGGCGCGCGTTCGGGTTCGCCCGGCACACGCGGCGCTGCGGCAGGCGAGCGAGCTGCTGCACGGGCTGCCGGTGCGTATCGAGGACGGTGCGGCGCTGGTCGAGCTGCCAGCGTGGGATGGCGCGGTGGTGCGCGCGGGAGGCTAGCGGGTGTGCGACGTGCGAACGGAACAGACCGCAACACCTGGCTGCTGCTGCTGCCAACGGTAGCGCTGCTGGGGGTGCTGTTCGTCGGCGGGCTGGCCGTGGGGGTGGCCCAGAGCCTGGGCTGGCTGAGCCTGGTGCCAGTGGCCGCCCCGAGCCTGGCGTACTACCGCGAGGCGCTCGGCGGCCGCGACTTCGCCCGCTCGCTCGGGCTGACGCTGTACATCGCGGCGGCCGCCACGGCGCTGGCGGCGGCCCTGAGCCTGGGGCTGGCGCTGCTGCTGCGGCGGGCGTTCCGCGGTGTGTGGGCGCTGCGGCTGCTGGTGCAGTTGCCGCTGCCTGTGCCGCATCTGGTCGCAGCGGTCGGTGTGGCGCTGCTGCTGGCGCAGAGCGGCATCCTCGCCCGGCTACTCTACGCCGCCGGACTGCTCGCCGATCAGGCCGACTTCCCGCCGCTGGTGAACGACCGTGGCGCGGTGGCGGTGATCCTGACATACGTCTGGAAAGAGGTTCCGTTCATTACCCTGGTGACGATCGCGGCGCTGCGCGGCGCCGGGACGGAGCTGGAGGTCGTGGCGCGCAACCTGGGCGCGACGCCGTGGCTGGCGTTTCGTTATGTCACGCTGCCGCTGGTCGGGCCGGCAGTGCTGGGCGCGGCGACGATCGTGTTCGCTTACACCGCCGGGGCGTTCGAGGTTCCGCTCCTGCTTGGGCAGAGCTACCCGCGCGTGCTGGCGGTCGAGGCCTATGCCCGCTATCAAGAGACCGACCTGGCGGCGCGGCCGGGCGCCCTGGCGCTGAACACGGTGCTGGCGGCGTTGACGGCGCTGGCGGCGCCGCCCTATGTCTGGCTGCTGCGCCGCGCCGGCTCGCTGGGCCGCGCCGAGGCGAGCCGGGAGCGCTAGGCGGGCCAGCCACTACACTCATGAGGTGCGGCGATGCCGCCCGCAGGCCTGTCTGGAGAGGAGCTTCGGATTGCTCGCGACCGAGCTGCTGCCCCAACTGTGCGACTATCTGGCCGGGCCAGGCGTGTGCGAGGCGCTCGGGGTGGCCCCTGGCCCGTGGCGGCTGGCGTTCCTGGCGCAGGGCGAGTACAACATCAACTACCTGCTGACCGACGCCGCCGGCCGGCGCATGGTCCTGCGGGTGAACACCGGGACGCAGATCGGGCAGGCCGGGGGCGCGCAGATCGCCTACGAGGCCGCCGCGCTGCGCCTGCTCGGTCCGGCGGGCGTCGCGCCGCGGCTGCTGGCGCTGGACGACACCCTCAGCCGGCTGCCATACGGCCTGCTGCTGATGGAGTACCTGCCGGGCGGGCCGCTGCGCTACGGCGACCCGGCGCACCTGGACGCGGCGGCGGCCACGCTTGCCCGCCTGCACAACATCCCCGCGCCAACCGACGGCCCGTTCATCCGGCGCCGCCCGCTGGCGGACGACCTGACCGAGGCGCGCGGCTGGCTGGCGCCGTACCTGGCCTGCACGCGCGCCCCGTCGGCGGTCCGCGCCCTGTTCGCTCGCGCCCTGGCCCGCGCCGCCGCCGATGCCGGGCGCTTCGCCGGGCGCTTTCCCACGCCCTGGGCGCTGGTCCACACCGATGTTCAGGCGCATAACTGGGTGGTGGACGATGGGCGGGAAGCCGCGGACGGCGGGCGCAGCGCGGAGCCCGCTGGGGTGCGCTGCCGGCTGGTCGATTGGGAGCGCCCGCTGATCGACGATCCGAGCTACGATCTGGTACACTTTCTCTTGCCGACCACTACGCGCTGGAAGTGCGGCTACACCTTTTCCGAGGCTGAGCGCGAGCGCTTCCTGGAGCGCTACTGCGCCGCCCGGCCGGACCTGGAGGCCGACGAACTGCGCGAGCGGGTGGTGATCCGCTGGCCGTTCATTCTGCTGCGCGCGCTCGGCTGGTGCGCCGGCGCGTGGGTCGAGTACACCGGCCCCGGCCGCGCGCTGGACAACCGCGACACGCTGGCGACGATCGAGGACTATCTGCGCCCTGCGGCGCTGGAGGAGCTGTTCGGCGCATGGCTGTACTGACGGGCAACGAACGCCGACCGACAAACAGCATGCCACACCGCGCCAGGGCACAGAATATGGCTCGCGCCGGCCGGTGGACGATCGTCGTGCTCGCCGTGGCCTGGACGCTCGCCCCGCTGCTGCCGCTTGTGCCCTGGTCGCTCAGCGCCGGCTGGCGCTGGCCGGACCTCTTGCCGGAGCGCTGGAGCGGGCGGGCCTGGGCATACCTGGTTTCGCCGGGCGCCCAGGCGCTGCCGGCGCTGCTGACGAGCCTGGCGCTGGCCGCCGCGGTGACGCTCCTGGCCCTGGCGGCCGGGCTGCCGGCAGCGCTGGCGCTCGGGCAGCGGCGCTTCCGCGGGCGGGCGCTGGTCGAGTTACTGGTCTTCGCGCCGATCCTGACCCCGCCGCTGACGGTTGCGATGGGCCTGCAGGTGGTCTTTGTGCGGCTTGGACTGGCGGATACCGCCCCCGGCGTGCTGCTGGTCCACCTGGTCTTTGCCGTGCCGTATGTCGTGCTCATCCTGGCGAGCGCCTGCGCCGCGCTCGGGCCGGAGTGGGAGCAGCAGGCGCGCGCGCTGGGCGCATCCCCGTGGCGGGCGTTCTGGCATGTCACGCTGCCGCTGCTGCGCCCGGCGCTGGCGGTCGCGGCGCTGCTGGCCTTCCTGGTAAGCTGGAGCCAGTATGCGCTGACGCTGCTGATCGGCGGCGGGGCGGTCTTCACCCTGCCGTTGCTGGTCTTCGCCGTGGCGCGCGGCAGCGACCCGGCGCTGGCCGCGGCGGCGGCGCTGTTATTTGTTGCGCCGACGATCATCTTTCTGGCACTTGCCGCGCGCAACCTGGCCGAGCGCGATGGGGGCCTGGGAGTATTATGAAGATGGCAGCACTCCCGATCACCGATCTTCCCATCTGCGATGGCCGGGGCGTGGCCGCTGGGCTACACGCCCCAACGCCGCACAGCGACCCCGCGCCTGATAGGCGGAGCATCCGCGCGTCGCGGGCACTGGTGCGCTTCTTCAGCAGCCGCTTTCGGGCAACGATAGCCACGATCACCAGGAGGAGCCCCAACACGGCAGCCGACCCGGCGCTCAAACCGGGTGGAGGTGGTGCACCATGACATTCCTAGCATCGCAGCCGGGTTGTGTCCAGTCGCTGCAGCCTGCAGCGGTCCCCACCGACCTGTGTACCAGCTTGGCGCGCTGTCCGAAGCACATGCGCGATGGACCGTGTGGCGGCATCGCGCCGGACGGCAGCTGCGAGGCAGACGCAGCACTGACATGTCCGTTTCTGGCTGCGCTTGCTGCACTGCCCTGGCGCAACCCGTGTGTACCAGCGGGTCGGCCGCCACCACGCAGCGCGGGCCGGCTCGAGGCGGCGCTGCGTGCTGGATCCTTTGTGGTGATCGCCGAGGCCTATACGCCCGACAGCGCCGACTTGAGCGGGTTGGTCGCTCGCTATGCCGCCCTGGCGCCGTATGTCACGGCGGTCAACATCGCCGAGCACGCCCTGGCATCGCCGCACGCTGCGACCCTCGCCGCCGCCGCGCTGCTGGAGCGCGCCGGGGTCGAGACGATCGTCAACATGACCTGCCGTGACCGCAACCGGATCGCGGCACAGGGCGATCTGCTGGGCGCAGCGGCGGTCGGGGTCAAGAACGTTTTCTGTGTGACCGGCGACCACCCGTGCCGTGGCGATGACCGCGGTGCGCGGGGTGTCTATGATCTCGATTCCTTTGGGCTGATCAGGCTGGCACGGCAGTTATGCGACACGGAACGGCTGGTCGGTGGCCGCCGATTGGAGACACCGCCACGCTTGTTTGTGGGCGCGGCTGCCAACCCGTTTTCACCCCCCTACGAGGTGCAGGCCGAGCGGGTTGCAGCGAAGGTGGTCGCCGGCGCAGACTTTATTCAGACACAGGCGGTCTTCGATCTGCCCGCACTTGGCGCGTTTATCGATCAATTGCACGCCTTCAAAGCCTTGGATCGAGCCTGGCTGATCGTCGGCGTGGCCATCATAACGTCGCTGGAGCAGGCCCGCTGGCTGCAGCGCGATGTGCCCGGGGCGCGCGTGCCCGACGCCCTGGTCGATCGCCTGGCGACGATCCCTGCTCAGCGACAGCGGGCCTACGGCTTGGATTATACGCTCGAATTGATCCAGCGGCTGCGCCTGACGCCGGGTGTCAGTGGCGTGCTGCTGTTTCCATTGCACGGCGATATCGACTCACTCGCTGAATTGGTGCCGCGGCTCGAGCCGGAGCGCTGAGCGAGTCGGAGTCGCAGCGACCGATAGGCCGTTGCAGACGTTCAACCGTGATGTTCCCCGCTGACGCTCGCCGCGCCACCTGGCCGAGCGCGATGGGGGCCTGGGAGTATTATGAAGGCGGCAGAGCTCACCATCACCAACCTGACCATCCGCTATGGCCCGGGCGCGGCGCCGGCCGTGGCGCACCTGTCGCTTGCGGCGCGGCCGGGCGAGTTGCTGGCGCTGCTCGGCCCGTCGGGCAGCGGCAAGAGCACCACGCTTCGGGCGGTCGCCGGGTTTCTCGCGCCGGAGCCGGGCGGCGACATCGCGCTCGACGGGCGGAGCATCCGCGACCTGCCGCCCGAGCGCCGCGAGACGGCGCTGGTCTTCCAGCAGCCGACGCTCTTCCCCCACATGTCACTGGCCGACAACATCGGCTTCGGCCTGCTGATGCGCTGCGTCGGGCGGGCCGAGCGCCGGCGCGAGGCCGAGCGCCTCCTGGCAGCCGTTCAACTCGCCGGCTACGCCGACCGGCGGCCGCACCAGATCAGCGGCGGGCAGCGGCAGCGGGTGGCGCTCGCCCGCGCCCTGGCGACACGCCCGCGGCTGCTGCTGCTCGACGAGCCGTTCGCCGCGCTCGACCCGGAGCTGCGCGACGAGATGCGGGCGCTGGTGCGCTCCCTGCAGCGCGCCGAACAGGTGACGACGCTGCTCGTCACCCACGACCAGCAGGAGGCATCCCTGCTGGCCGACCGCATCGCACTGATCATCGGGGGCCGGCTGCAGCAGATCGGCCCGCCGGAGGCGTTCTACGAGCGCCCGGCCAGCCTGGCGGTGGCGCGTTTCTTCGGCGCGCAGAACTTCCTGCCCGGCACGCTCGACGCCGGCGGCGGCGTGGTGCGCACAGCCGTGGGCCCGCTGCCGCTGCGCCAGGACGGCCTGCCCCCCGGCCCGGTCACGGCGATCATCCGCCCGGAGCACGTCCGGCTGGCCTGCCCAACGACCGACGGCGGCTTGCCAGGGTTGGTGCGCGAACGCCAGTTCATCGGCGGGATGCACCGCTACATCGTGGAGGTCGGCCCGGCTCAACTCGCCGCGCTTCAACCGACCGCGCTCTACCAGCCCGGCGATGCCGTGCGTGTGCTCCTCCCAGAGGAGCACGTGGCGGTCGTACCAGACGAGCAGGACGCAGGTATCATGCAGGCGGAGTGACGTATGATGCGTGCGGCGGACATCTGTCCAGAGTCCATTCTTCATTCATCAGTTACCTGAAAGGACGCCCCTATGGCCGAGATCGCCCTGTTTGCCCCGACCCGCCCCGTCGGCGGCTGCACGCTGAAGGAGACTGCAAGCCTTTGCCCGGCCTGCCAGGCGCGCATCCCCGCCGCCTACCTGGCGACCGATGAGGGCCGCGCCATCTTCAGCCGCACCTGCCCCGCCCACGGCCGTTTCGACACCGATCTCGGCCCCTTCGCCGGGTTCTACAAGCGGATGTTCGCGATCGACGCCGAGATCCAGCGGCGCTGGCCGGAGAAGCGGACGCAGCCGCCGATCGGAGTGCATCCCTTTCTGATGCGCGATCGGGCGAACCTGGTGATGCTCGAGGTCACCGAGAAATGCAACCTCACCTGCCCGATGTGCTTCGCCGGAAGCAGCCCCGCCGGCCGACATTACACCCTGGAGGAGCTGCGCCGCCGGATCGACGAGGTGATCACCCTGGAGGGCCGGGGCATCTCCTTTCAGCTCAGCGGTGGCGAGCCAACCGTGCGCAAAGACCTCGACCAGGTGGTGCGGATGTGCTACGACGCCGGCTGCGGCCATGTCGAGGTGATCACCAACGGCATCCGGATCGCCAAGGACCCCGATTATGCCAGGGAGCTGAAAGCGTGGGGCGTCACGTCGGTCTATCTGCAATTCGACAGCACCGACGACGACCATATCGAACGGCTGCGCGGCGAGCGGCTGTGGTGGGTGCGCGAGCGGGCGCTCGAGGCCCTGGCCGACGCTGAGATGCCGGTCGTCCTGGCAGTCTCGATCGTCCCTGGCCTGAACGACAACCAGATCGGCCCGACGATGGATGTGATCGCGCGTAGCCGCGCCAACATCGTCGCCGTGAACTTCCAGGCCGCAACGCCGTTCGGCGGCGGGCGGTGGGAGGTGGATGCACCGCGCAAGCTGCGCCTGCCCGACCTGCTGGAACTGCTGCGCGCGCAATGCGGCCTGGCGCCGGAGGGGTTCTTCCCGGTCGGCAGCGGCTCGCCGCTGTGCAACGCCTACGCGCGTGTCGCCTGGCGCGATGGGCGCTGGCAGCACGCCCTGCCGGAGCTGACGGTGGACGATTTCCTCGACCTGATGGGCGATGACCCGGTCGAGTTCGTCCGTTCGCTGACGGTCGGCCTGAGCGAGTCGGTGCCTTACATGGTGCGTCAGGTGCTGCGCAACCCGCGCCTGCTGAAGAAGCTCCTGCCGCTCGTCGGCCTCGACCCGGTCGCCTGGCTGCGCGGCCAGAAAGGCCCGAAGCAGACGACGATTTATGTCAAGCCGTTCATGGACGCCAGCGATCTCGACATCGATCGAATCGAGCGCTGCTGCTACCACAACGCCTCGCCGCACGGCATCATGAGCTTCTGCGCCATGAACAACCTGGCGCGCGAGGCGGCGTGAGAAGCTGTCTAACCAGGAGGGCGCCATGCCCCGCTACACCTACGACGTGACGATCATCGGCGGCGGATCGGGCGGGCTGACCGCCGCCCGGCTGGCGCAGGCCCTGGGTGCGCGCGTCTGCCTGATCGACAAGGAGCGCCTCGGCGGCGACTGCCTCCATTACGGCTGCGTGCCGAGCAAGTCGCTCATTCACGTCGCCAGGGTGGTGCAGCAGGCCCGCCACGCCGCCCAGATCGGCCTGGCCGCCGCCGAGCTGACGCCCGACATGGCGCAAGTGACCGCGTACGTCCAGGGGGTGATCGAGCGCGCCGCGCAGGCCGAAGCGACCTACACCCAGGGCGTGGATGTGCGCTTCGGCCGGTTCGAGTTCGTCTCGCAGCACGAATTCACGCTCGACGATGCGCCGGCCACCAGCCAGTCGTTCATCATCGCCACCGGCTCGCGCCCGGCCGTGCCAGCGATCGATGGGCTCGATCAGGCCGGCTATCTGACGAACGAGGATGCCTTCGATCTCATGCGGCTGCCAGCGGCGCTCACAGTTGTCGGCGGTGGGCCGATCGGCTGCGAGCTGGCCCAGGCGTTCGCCCGTCTCGGTGCGCAGGTAACGGTCGTCCAGGGACCGGAGCGCCTCCTGCCGAAGGAGGATCCGGAGGTCTCGCAGGCGGTCGCGGCGGCGCTCGAGCACGACGGCGTGACGGTCATCACCGGCGCGCGGATGCGGCGGGTGCGGCGCGATGGCGGCCGGAAGATCGTGGTGGCGGCGCAGGGTGAGCGCGAGATCGAGGTCGCCGGCGACGAGATCCTGCTGGCGCTGGGGCGTGCGCCGAATGTCGAAGGGCTCCGGCTGGAGGCTGCCTGCATCGCCTACGACCGCAAGGGGATCACGGTTGACGAGCATCTGCAGACCACGACAAAAGACATCTACGCGATCGGCGACGTGATCGGCGGCTACCTGTTCAGCCATGTCGCCGCCTACCACGCCGGCGTCGCCGTGCGCAACATCCTGGCGCCCATCCGCCGCGCGAAGGTCAACTACGACGCGCTGCCGTGGGTGACGTTCACCGACCCAGAGGCGGCGCGCGTCGGCTTGACCGAAGAGGAGGCGATGGCGAAGGGGCCGGTGCGCGTCATCCGCTTCCCCTACGCCGAGATCGACCGGGCGCAGGCCGATGCCGCGCCATTCGGGTTCATCAAGCTCGTGCTGGGGGCGAAGAACGACCACATCCTCGGCGCGCATATCGTCGGGGCACACGCCGGCGAACTGCTGGGGGAGCTGGCGCTGGCGATCAAGCACAGGCTCGGCCTCGATGCGATTTTCAGCACCATCCATGCCTACCCAACCTACACCACCGGCCTGCAACAGGCGGCGTTCGAGGCCTACCTGGAGTCGGAGGCGCTCAAGAACGCGCGCAAAATCCTTCGGCCGGTGCTGGCGTTCCGGGGGTGAGCCGGAGCACGCGCCGGTGTGGGGGCGATGTTTGCCTGAGGTTCGGGGGTTCGGGTTCAGGGTTCAGGATTGTCTGTAGTCGCCCGCATGGCGGGAGGTGTAGCGGGCCGCGGGCCCGCCACGCGGCTCTGTTTGGGCGCGCGCGTCAACGAAGCGGTCTTGGAGAGGGTTCGACCCTCCACCCCTCCCCACTGCGTATGTCCTGTTCTTGAAAGCCATGACCCCTGACCGCTAAACTCTATTCCCTGCCATGATCGCCGAGCTGCTCGACCGCTACATCAACCGCACGCCGGAGCGCCGCCGCGCGGCGATCCGCTTCTGGTACCAACTGCTGTCGCGCCTCGACACCCGGGCGGTCATGCCGTTTATGAACTACGGCTACGTCC
Source organism: Roseiflexaceae bacterium (assembly GCA_042408595.1). GTDB lineage: Bacteria > Chloroflexota > Chloroflexia > Chloroflexales > Roseiflexaceae > JBHOQX01. Next base: position 58,051 of record JBHOQX010000106.1, read on the forward strand.
CGCCGGAGGCTGGCCCGCCGCTCGCGCTCGACCCGGCGGACGAGCCGCACCGCTCCTGCATCCAGCTCTACCACCACGTCGCTGGCGCAATCGATCTGCGCGGGCGCGATGTGCTGGAGGTCGGTTGCGGGCGCGGCGGCGGCGCGGCCTACATCCGCCGCTACCTCGGGCCGCGCTCCGTCATCGGGGTGGACTTCTCCGACCAGGCGATCCGGTTCTGCGCGCGGCAGCCGGGCGCGCGCTTCATCCCCGGCGACGCCGAGGCGCTGCCACTGGCCGCCGACTCGTTCGACGCGGTGGTGAACATCGAGTCGTCGCACTGCTACACGTCACTCGAACGCTTCGCCACGGAGTGCGCCCGCGTGCTACGCCCCGGCGGCGCGCTCTTGCTGGCAGACTGGCGGCCGGCCGGCGGGTTCGGGGTGCTGCGGGCGGCACTGCACGCCGCCGGTTTCGCCATCCTTCGGGAGGATGACATCACCGAGGGCGTGGTGCGCGCGCTCGATCGCGACAACGAGCGCAAGCTGGCCCTGATCCGCGCGCACGCGCCGCCCCTGGTCGCCTGGCGCTTCGCGCGCTTCGCCGGGGTGCGCGGCAGCCCGATCTATGAGCGCCTGCGCCGCCGCGAGCTGGAGTATCGCAGCCTCGTCGCACAGGTCTGCTGAGCCGTGGAGAAGCGGACTGGTCGCCACGAACGGTGCGGAGGCTGATGCCGGGGCGCGCGGGGTGCAGGGCGCGGGCAGCGAGATGGAGGCACAAGCTCCAGCCTGAAGTCTCAACATACAGGAGGCGGTGATGGGTGCCGATGAGCGACGCAAAGCGATCTACCAGGCGATTGGACGGCTGTACTCGCGCATACCGGGCCTGGCGCGCGCCTGGGGCCGCCGCTACAGCCGGCTGGTTCGGCCGCAGACCGCCGAGTCGACGCCGTTCGTCCCGCTCCGCCGGCCGCTGCGGCAATGCCGCATCGCCCTGGTCACCACCGGCGGCGTCCATCTGCGCAGCCAGCCGCCCTTCGACATGCGCGACCCCCGCGGCGACCCGACCTTTCGCGCCATTCCGTCGGGCACGCCGCCGGCCGACCTGACGATCACGCACGACTACTACGACCACACCGATGCCGAGCGCGACCTGAACATTCTGTTCCCGCTTGCACTGTTCCGCGAGCTGGCGGAGTCCGGGCGTATCGGCGCGCTGGCGACCTGCTACGGCTTCATGGGCCATATCGAGCCGCCGCATGTGGAGACCCTGGTGCGCGCGACCGCGCCGCAGGTCGCCGGCATGCTCGCGGCGGAGCGAGTGGATGCGGCGCTGCTGACGCCAGCCTGAGGGCTGTGCAATCAGTCCGTGGGACTGATCGCCCGGGCGATCGAGAGCGCCGGAATCGCGACCGTCAGCATCATCGGCCTGCGCGCGATCGCCGAGCGGGTGCGCCCGCCGCGCGCGGTCCATCTGGCGTGGCCGTTCGGCCACCCACTCGGCGAGCCCGGCAACCGGGCGCAGCAACTCACCGTCATCCACTACGCGCTGCGGGCGCTCTACGACGTGGCCGAGCCAGGGGCGATCCTGGAGCCAGGCTGGCGCTGGCGGCGGGAGACCTACACCGAGCCGGGCGACTGGGAGATGCCGTGAAGATCTCGATCATCATGCCCACGCTCAACGAGGCCCGCCTGATCGCCGAGACGCTGGCGAAGACCCGCGCGGTGGCCGGCGACGCGGAGTTGATCGTGGTGGACGGCGGCAGCGCGGATGGTACCGCCGGGCTGGCCCGCCGCTTCGCCCCGGTCGTCTGCGCGCGGCGCGGCCGGGCGGTGCAGATGAACGCCGGCGCGCTGCTGGCCCACGGCGACGTGCTCCTGTTCCAGCACGCCGATACCCTCCTGCCGCCGGGCGCGCTGGAGTTGGTGCGGGCCGCGCTGGCCGACCCGGCGGTCGTCGGCGGGGCGTTCGCGCTGCGCTTCGACGAGCCGGGGTGGTTCTACGAGCGCATGGGCCGCGACACGACGCGCCGGGCGCGCGGCGGCTTCTACACCGGCGACCAGTGCATCTTTGTGCGGCGTGACGCCTTTTGGCGGCTGGGGGGCTACCCGCCGCTGGAGATCATGGAGGATGTCGAGTTGAGCCACGCCCTGCGCCGGCTCGGCCCGGTGCGGCTCATCCCCACGCCGGTCGTCACCTCGGCGCGGCGGCACCGCCAGTGCGGCCCGGTCCATGTGCTGCTGCTCTGCTGGCGCATCCGGTTTCTCTGGGCGCTCGGCGTCTCCGACAGGCGGCTCAAGGCGATGTATCCCGACGTGCGATAACGGCCCGCTCTGCCGTCACGATGGCTCAAGGGCGAATGCGAACCGCCTTTCCCTCTGGGGCTCAAGGGCGGACGGGTTTCCGTATCCCACCTCTGTCCTTTGGGAGAGGGGGACCGACGAGTGAGGACATGCAGCATCACGCTGTCGCCCTGTCGCCGTGCTGCCCTGTCACTCCGGCGGGCGCCCGTAATACAGCCGGTGCAGGCCGAACGGCGGCATGCCGAGCGCGTACAAGACCTGGTAGGCCCACCCGGTGATCACCACCCGCAGCGGCCCACGCGCCCGGTGCCGCCGCGCCGAGACGAGCACCGGCGGCCTCAGCGTGCGCACCGCCCCGGCGGCGCGCAGCCGGCGGCAGAACTCGATATCTTCCATCAGCGGGATGTCGGCGTAGCCGCCGAGGGCGCGGAAGACGGCGGCGCGGGCGAAGATCGCCTGGTCGCCGGTGAAGCTGCGTCGCAGCCGCGAGCGCAGCGTCGTGCTCCAGGCGATCAGGTCGTAGAGCGCGCCGGGCGCGTCGAAGCGCAGCGCGAAACCGCCGCCGACCACGCGGGGGTCGCGCAGCGCCCCGGCGATCGCCGCCCCGGCCCCGGCCGGCAGCCGAGTGTCGGCGTGGAGAAACAGCAGCACATCGCCGGTGGCCGCCGCCGCGCCGGCGTTCATCTGGCGGGCCCGCCCGCGCCGTGCGACAACCACGCGGGCCAGCGGCGCGGCCAGCGCCGACGTTTGATCGTCGCTGCCGCCGTCGGCGACGATCAGCTCCGCGCCGGGGCAGGCGGCGCGGGCGGACCGCAGCGCCGCCTCGATCTGCCCCGCCTCGTTGAGCGTGGGGATGATGATGCTCAACCGGTCGGCCGGCAGAAAGCGGGAGCTACGCATCGGCTCGACTCAGCAGCGCCGCCGCCAGCAGCCGGTCGAACCGCGCGATGGCGGCATCCAGGCAGACCAGCGCGTTCGGCGGGCCGCGGCGCAGGGCGGCCGAGAAGCCGCGCCAGCCCACCAGCACCCGTCGCGCCTCCAGCCGCGCCAGCGCCGGATCCCAGGCGATGGCGACCGTCAGCGCGTCGTGCAGGATCGGGGTGCGCCGCTGCCAGGTGCGCCAAGCCAGGACGCAGCGCCCCAGCACCCGCGCCAGGGGGTCGTCGGTGGCGAGCAGCCGCCGCAGCCGCGCCGGCCCGAAGCGCGCCCGCCTCGTCACATGCATCCCCACCAGTGTCACCGGCAGGCCGGAGCGGAGCACGGCCCGCGCCGCCGCCGGGTCGCAGCGCAGATTCCAGTCCGGGTAGGGCGGGCACAGCGCGCCACCCATCGCAACCAGCCGCGCCCGCCCCGCGAGCGCCGGGTCGCGCCCGAGCGCCGCAGCGATGTTCGTCAGCGGCCCCAGACCGATGATCGTCAGCGGAGCGTGGTCCCGGGAAAGCGCGAGGACGAAATCGGTCACCTGGACCTTCGAGAAGCCGCCGATCGTTTCTCCCCATTCGCCAATCTCGTGCGAAAACCGCGCCGGACCGGGGCGCCCATCGCTCATTGCGCGTGCCCCGGCGACAACCGGCACATCCGGCCGCCCCGCGGCGGCCAGCAGCGCCGCCGCCAGCGCGGCCCGCCGCTCCACCGGCCCGACGACCGTCGTCACGCCGCAGAGCCGCAGATCGGGCAGCCGCGCCGCGAGCGCCAGCGCAAAAGCGTCGTCCACGTCGTCGCCGATGTCGGTGTCGATCAGAACGTTCACCAGCCTTCGTGCGCTCACTATACAGGATCCGGAAGGCCGGAAGACAAAGAGCCGCGCAGACGCGAAACCAGCGAGTCTCGCCCGCGCCCCCTCGCCCCCAGCTACTGACCCCAGCGCGGGGCGCCCCCTAGGTCGCTGTGCGCTCGCGTTTGCGCAGCCGCCGGGCGCGGTCGCCTAGAATAGCGCGACGGGTGAACAGCAGGCGTTGCAGTGCGGTCAGGTGCGAGAACACACCGACCGCCACCACCGCCCAAAAGAGCGCCCCGAGCTCCGGAAAGAGCTGCTGCGCGACCAGGCCCGCGCCCAGCACGACCAGCTTCTCCTGCCGCCCGGCGAAGCCGACATTGCACGATGCGACCAGCCCGGTCGACTCGGCGCGGGCACGCACGTAGCTCGCCATGATCATCCCGGTCAGCGCGAACATCGCCCAGCCGGCGGCGATCACGCCGCAGAGCGCGACGCCGAGCAGGATGAAGAACTCGGCGTAGCGATCTACCGTGTGGTCCAGCACGGTGCCGAACGGCGTCCCACCATCGCTGGCGCGGGCCGTCGCGCCGTCCAGCACATCGGCGATGCCCATCAGCAGCATCAAGACGACGCCCCATAGAAAGGCGCCGCGGGCGATGACAAAGCCGGCGAACGCGCCGAACACCAGGCTGATCAGCGTGAGCGCGTCGGGTGTCAGGCCCAGACGCAGACAGGCGCGTCCGAGCGGCACCGTGGCGCGCTCGTAGCCATTGCGAAAGCGGGCCAGAAACGGTACCATCGTGTTACCTCCCATGGGGCTGCGCCAGCAGCGTCGCCGCCCGGCGCTCCACTTCCGCCGGTGTGATCGGGGCGTCGGGGCCGGTATGCTCGATCCAGATCGACGCGGTCGCGGCGCCGTAGCACCCGGCGGCGTACAAGTTCTGCGGGTCCTGCAGATAGGCGTGGATGAAGCCGGCCAGATACGTGTCGCCCGCGCCGGTCGGGTCGCGCGCGTCGGTGGCGTAGGCTGGGATGACGTACTGGCGGACGCCGTCGTCGATCACTGAGCCCGCCTCGGCCAGGGTGACGATCGCGATCGCGCAGCCGAGCGCCCGTAGCCGGCGCGCGGCCTCGGCAGCATCGACGCGCGGGTTCACGCCGGTGATCACCGCGGCCTCAACCTCGTTAGCCTTCACAACCTGGCACAACCCGGCCACATGCGTGAACTCCGGCGGGCAGATATGCTCGATCCGCCCGCCGGCTCCGATCCGCCGCAATAACCCCTGTGGGTCGAGAAACAGCGGCGCGTCGGCGGCGGCATGGATGCGTTCGATCAGCGCAGGCGGCGTCTCCTGCAGGATCGGACCGATGATCACCGCCGCGGCCCGGGCACAGGCCGGCGGTACGTCCTCGATCGGCGCGGCGACGCCGAGGACATCGAGCGTGCGGTTCCCGGCCGCGTCATAGATCAGCGAGAAACCGCCCGTCTCGGCGCAGGGCTGCACATAGGCCGCGATGCCGTAGCGCTGCGCGTCGCGCGCGAACGCCGCGCGATAGTCCGGCCCGACACGCCCGACGAGCGCGACCTCGTGGCCGAGCCGGCGCAGCGCCAGGCAGCCGTTGGTGGAACAACCGGACAGGACGCGCGCGCCGGTCGTCACGACCGGCGTCTGGATGAAATCGTAGACCGGGTTGCCGAAAGCGATAATCATCTGAGAGCTATTCTTTTCAGCAGCGGACGCAGAAAGCCCGCCTATTCTATGCGGTTCGGTCGATTGGCGCAAGGGGATGTTTGCCGCTGAAGCGCCACGAAACCCGCGCGCCCCGCAACGACCGGGCGGAAACGAAGTCAAGGCTTCGCCGTCGCTGGGGCAGTCTAGCGAGTGATTGGCGCAAACGCGTAGAGCCGCCCGCCAAGCGTTGCAACGTAGAGCCGCCCGTCCCTGCCGAAGACCGGCGCGCTGCGGACAGCGCCGCTCACTCGCGCCTCGTAGCGGGGCTGCCCGGCGGCGTCGAGCGCGATGATCCGCTCATCGTACAGACCGACGCCGATCAGCCCAGCGGGCGAGAGCACAGGCGGGGCGCTGATGTCGCTCGGTGTGGTGTAGCGCCAACGGACGCTCCCGTCCGGCCCAAGCGCCGTGACCACACCGTCGCGCCCGCCGAGAAAGATCGCGCCGTCGGCAGTGACGAGCGGCGGGGCGCTGATCAAGGGCGAGGAGTCGGTGAGGGTCGGCGAGACAACGCGTTCGACAAGTTTGCGCTGCCAGCGCACCGCGCCAGTCGTAGGGTCCAGCGCGCTCAGTGTACCGTCGGCATCGCCAATCAGCAGGTCGCGCCCGCCCGCGCCAAGCGCCGGAGTGCTTGCAATAGGATGGACGAGGACCGTTCGCCACAGGATGCGTCCGTCTTCGCTGAGGCGAACCACATCACCGGCGGTCGTCGCGGCGAAGAGCGCGCCGCTGCTCGCGAGCAGCCGAGCCGGCGCGCCAAGCTCGGTTCGCCAGACGATGGTGCCGGCGGCCGATAGGCGGACGACAGCACTGCCGGTCGCCACAGCAACGCCATCGCCTAATAGTTGCGGGGCGCCGGATCGCCGCCGGCGACTCGCCGCCGATCCAGATCGGGATTGGGCGCTGCATCGGCAGCGGATTGATGCCGGCGTCGGTGATGGTGTGCCAGCGACCGCGATAGGTGATCGTCGGTCGGGTCCACAGCATGCGCAACACCTCGATCTGCTCGTCGCAGCGCCGCCCGCGGGTGTGGAAGTCCTGGCCCAGCGCCTCGTACTCGACCGGGTTCCAGCCCACGCCCACCCCCAGGCGCAACCGTCCGCGGCTGAGCACGTCCACCTCGGCGGCCTGCTTAGCCACCAGCGCGGTCTGGCGCTGCGGCAGGATGATTACACCGGTGACCAGCCCAGCGTGCGCGTGCAGCCTGCCAGATAGCCGAAAAGCACGAATGGCTCGTGAAACGGCGACGCGCTGGTGTACGGCCCGCGCCAGTCGGGACGCGTCGCCGTGCCCGCGCCCAGCACATGGTCATATACCAGAATATGGCGGTAGCCCATCGCTTCGACCGCCTGCGCGTACTCGCGAATCGCGATGGGATCGCTGCCGATCTCGGTTTGGGGCAAGATCGCGCCAAGCTGCATAGGGTGCTCCGGCATGGTCGTGGCTGTCGGAAGCTGCTCTCGATTGTACCACCAGTGCTGCCGATGCGCCCGTCACTGCTCGGCTTCGAGCACGATCACCGGAATGCGACGATCGGTACGGCGTTGATAGGTGGCATAGCCCGCATACAGCGCCACGGCCTGCTGCCAGAAATGCTCGCGCTCCGGCCCTTCCGCCATGCGTGCCCGGACGGGACGGAGCTGCGCGCCGATCTGCACCAGGGCGCGTGGTCGCGCACGTAGATTGTGTACCCAGGCGGGATCGCTGGCTGCGCCGCCGTTGGAGCCGATCAGCGCGATGCGTGCGCCGTCTTGCACGTAGCATAGCGGCGTGATGCGCAGCCGTCCGCTCCTGCGGCCCAGCGTGAAGAGCAGCAGCACCGGCGCGTTGCCCAACCGACCGCCGATGCGCCCCGCACTGAGGCGATACAACAGCGTATGCAATCCGGTCACCAGGCGCTGTGCCTGGGCCGTGATGCGGTCAAAGCGGCGTCCGCGCGCGGACGTGGTGCGATGGTTCGGCGGTGATGTCATCGGTGATGAACCTCCGGCATGAGCGAGAGCTGCGGTGCGATCTGGCACATCCTGGATCATAGCACTGTCAGGCGCGGGTGCAAGTCGATCCGCGATGACCGGGACGCCTTCCCGGCAGCTCGGCGCCGCTAGCCGAGCGCGATCATGAAGGTGCGCACTTCATAGCTTTTGATCAGCTCGTTCCAGGTGAGCGTCGGCGCCCGGACGATGCGCAGGCCCTCCAGCGCCAGCAGGCGTTGCCAAAAGATGTCGCTCTCCTGGATGGCCACGTAGGCGCCTGGGCAGCGGTGGTGACCATCGCCAAAGCTTAGTCCTGCCGGTGTGGTGCCCTCGGCTTTCAGATCGCGGCCCAGGCAGATCTGATGACTGTGAGCGCCCACGGCGGACTCATCGGCATTAGCGGCGTGGATCTGCAGGTCGATCAGCGCGCCCTTCGGAATGGTTACCGGTCCGTCCTCGGTCTCTACCTGCAGATCGGCAGTGGTGCGCCGCAGGAGGTTGCCGACAACCGCCTCCAGGCGCAGCAGCTCTTGCAGGATCGCGTGGCGCTCAGCTTCGTCGGCGGCCAGATAGCGCGCGCGCAGCATCGGTTGTTCGAGCATGTGCCAGGCGGCAATGCTGATAAACTCGCGCGTCGTGGCCATGCCCGCCGCGCCATGCGTGACGCATTCGGTCAGGATCTCGTGATCGCGGTAGCTCTGAGCGATCAGGTGCGAAATCACATCCTCTTGCGGCTGCCGCCGTCGCGCCTGGATCGCCGGTTTAACATCCAGCAGATAGAACAGGCTGATGCGCCATGATTGCGCAGCGCCGCTAGCGTGGCGCGCGGACTGCGGGTGGTCGCGGACGGCTGCGTGAAAAACGCGTCGATGCGACGGTCCATGCCTGGCAACAGGCTGTTGGTCAGTCCCACCACTCTGGCCGCTACCTGTAGTGTTTGGCGTGTGCCGGCCATGCGAGCGCCGCAGAAGCAAGGCTTTCGCACTCCGAAAAAGATGCCTCGCGGGAACGGCATTGTGGCATGTGCCAGCCAAGCTGGCGCGCCACGCGGGAGCGTGGCAGGGGTGCATGGGCAGGTGCTCGCTCCGCCAGCGAGCGGAACACAGCCCGTCAGAAGCTCTTGAGTGGTGCCCGCACGCCAGGGTTAGACGTGCATACCCGGTGAGCAGTGAGGGAGGGCAATGGTTCATGGCAGGCGCGGCGCGCCAGAGGAAGCTGGCGCCTGTTGCACGGCGCTGGCCAGCTGCCGCCCACGCCGTGCCAGCCGCACGGTGTTGCACAGAAAGAGCAGGATCGCGAAGGCATTGAACAGACCGCCCCAGCGTCGTAACGCCAGCGACTCGATCAGATCGCCGACGATGCGTACTAGCAGCGAGAGATGCAACACTGCTAATGGCAGGTAGGTGCTGCGATCCCAGCTCATCGGCAGGCTGAGCACTGCCGGGAAGATGATCGGCGCGTGGCCGAGGATCATGCTGATCACGAAGCCGATCAACACGCTGTGGAGCTGCGCATCGTAGGCGACGCCTGCCAGTGTGCCGCCCCAGGCCAGCGCCAGCAGTCCACCGACGGCCAGCCAGCCATAACCGAGCAGTAGGGCCAGCGCGATGAAGCGCGTGAGGCCCTCCTTGCGCACGGTACGTCGTGCCAGATCGTAGCGTCCCAGCCATGCGGCCAGGGCGAGCTGCCCCGCGCCGACGATGCGCATGCCCGGGTCAAAGGCCGCCATCGTGACGATTAGCCCGCTCATCAATAGGGCCAGCGCCGCTAAAAATGTCCCGATGCGCCACGGCGTGGGGCGCAGCATGCGACTCAGCTCCAGGCGCTCGCCAACGATGGTGATCACCAGAAAGCTGCTCCACCAGGGCGCTACCAGCGGAATGGCGCGTCCCGCCAGCCAGAGCAGGTTACCCGCCAGCCAGGCAAGCGTGCCCAAGCCCAGCACCGCAGTGAAGAGCGCCGGTTGTTGGCGAATGATCGCGCCGAAGACGAGCACCAAGGCCAGGCTACTGAGCGTGAGCAGCAGCGCGCCCGGCATGGCGCGTCCGCTCAGGATCAGCGCCACGGCTCCCAGGGCGCTGAGCAGTGGCGCCAGCCAGGCCCAGCGTCGCCGCAGGGCGACCGCGTGTTCCAGGCCGATCAGCGTCCCCAGAAAGCCGCCGATGATCAGCGGACCGTGGATCAACGGCAGGCTGGGCTGGGGGGTCAGCCAGTGCCAGCCGATGCGCAACAGGCCGCCCCAGACCGCTGCCAAGAGTGTCAGGATGGCGATCGCCATCACCGGCATGCGTCGCCAGGCAAGCGTGGACATGCCCTTTCCCTCGCTGTGCTATGCCGCGCGCTTGCCGATGCGCACGCGCCATACCTCAGGCCCCTGCTCAAGGTAGTCCCAGGTAAAGGCGTTGCTACGCTCGAAGCTGAACTGGTAGAAGAGCGGCTTGGGATCGTGATCGTTGACCAGTTCGAAGCTCTCGCCAGATTGCAGCGCGTCAAAGGTCGAGAAGATCAGTGGGTGGCGCTCGCGGGGCACCATCGTGCGTACATCCAGAACCTGCATAGTCTTTCCTCCCGTATGCTTTGGCCTACAGTATGCCGCCGCTGTGCACACATGGCTGTGAGAAATATCACAACGGTTGTATGACTAAAGTCTCATCCTAAACGTGACGTAGATTGGCGAGCGGCGCGGCGACAACCAGCGCGCAGGGGTCGGCGGCCTTGATCGCCGGGTAGGCCGCACGCAGCGCCGCGAGATACTGCGCGGGCACTGCGACGGTTCCACCGTTCTCGACCGCCAGGTTGGGCTCGTTCCAGATCTCGTAGGCGGCAACCGGCCCGCGGTACCGGGCGGCGAGGGCATGCGTGAACGCGGCGAACAACTCCGGGCGGGTGGGCAGGCCGTCGCCGCCGTTGGCCGTGGCCCAGGGCGGCGCACGGACGATGCTGAGGAGCAGACGCAAGCCGGCCCCGCGCGCTTGGGCCACGGCAACGTCGAGCGCGTTCCAACTGTATGCGCCGGGCGCGATTTCGATGTCGCGCCAGTGTGAATCTGCTGGCGCAGCCAACCGAAGCCGGCGCCGCGGCTGAGCGTCGCGACGCGCTGGCCATCAGTGTGGAGCAGGAAGGCGTTGACACCGTAACGCAGGCCGGCCAGGAGCGGCGAGAAGGCGCCGCGCGCCAGACATGCGTCGGTGTCGGTCAGCGGGCTGGAGGCCGGCAGCGGCGCGGCGGTTGGGGGGCCGGAACTACCGTGACCACCGGCGACGCCGCCTGGTCGCATGCCGGCAGCAGCTGGGCGGCAAGCAGCAGGACGGCGAGACGGCGAGCGACACGGGAGGGGGGTGTTATGTCCATAAGCTGAAGCGGTGGCGGGGTGAAGCGGCGCTGGAATGGGCTGCACCTTGCGTATGATACGATGAAGGAAGCGATGCGATACAGGCTGGATACGCCGACAACCGGCGAGCACGACGATGCGCGGGCGCTGGCGGCGCTCGCCCCCGCTCCGGCGGGCGGGTACGCTACACCGTCGGCCGGGGCCCACTGCAACGGATGTCGCGCCTTTTGGCGAGCAGGCGGACCCGGCGATGCGGGCGGCGCGGCTGCACGTGGGACTGGCGGTTATCGGCGGGCTGGGGCGCGGCGCGGCAATGTCGCGCCGCAGCGAACAGGACACGCGGCGTGCGGCAGCAGTGCCGCGGCGACCGGTGCAGTCGCCGCACATCCCGACCTATTACTGGCCACGCTCCTCGCATCTCCCGGCGCAGTCCGTCCATTCCAGCTGAATCGTCGCATGCTCGATGCCGAAGCGGTCGTGCAGGCCAGCGTTGAGCCGCTGAAGCAGCGCGTCCGGCGCGTCGGCTGCGGTGACAACATGGGCCGTCAGCGCCGACTCGGTGGTGCTGAGCGCCCAGACGTGCAGATCGTGGACGCTCTGCACATCGGGCTGGGCGCGCAGGTAGGCGGCGACCTCCTTCAGGTCGATCGCCCGCGGCACACCGTCCATCGCCAGGCTGATCGACTCGCGCAACAGGTTCCAGGTGCCGACGGCCAGCAGGCCGACGATCGCCAGGCTGATCGCCGGGTCGAGCCACATCCAGCCGGTGACGAGGGTGATCAACGCGGCGATGACGACGCCGAGCGAGACGGCGGCGTCGGCAGCCATGTGCAGGAACGCGCCGCGGACATTCAGGTCATCGGTATGGCCGGAGAAGAAGAGCGCGGTGATGCCGTTGACCAGCACGCCGGCCCCGGCGACGATCATCACCGTCGTGCTGGCGACCGGCTGTGGGTCGGCCAGGCGCTGCACGGCCTCCCAGGCGATCCCGCCGAGAGCCGCGAGGAGGAGCAGCGCGTTGCCGAGCGCGGCGAGGATCGAGGCGCGGCGCAGGCCGTAGGTGTGCCGGGCGGTCGGGCGGCGTTGTGCCAGGCGCAGGGCGGCCCATGCCAGACCCAACCCGACCACATCGCTCAGGTTGTGCCCGGCGTCAGCGAGGAGCGCCAGCGAATGCGCCAGGTAGCCGAAGAGCGCTTCGACGGCGACGAACCCCAGGTTGAGCGCGACGCCCAGAACAAAGGCGCGCTGGTTGACCGGCGCGTGATGATGATGGTGGGCGTGGGACATGGATGTTTGGTGACGAAGGACGAAGGACAAAGGGCCAACGGAAGCATGATTGGTTTGAGACTCCCCATCCAACCGATAGGCAAGCGTGGTCGCATTGCCTGCTGAGACAAGATATCATTTGTGCAAATGTTCATATTTCGTGCCGGTAGTATAGCGCATGGAAGAGCGGGAGTCAAGTTGTTTTGACGTCTTTGTGGCGGAGCAGCTCCTGGACGGTGCGAATGTCGTAGCCGTTTTCGAGCAGGTGGGTGGCGAAGGAGTGGCGGAAAGTGTGCGGGCTGACGCGCTTGGGGATGCCAGCGGCGTTGGCAGTGGTACGGATGGCTTTTTGCGGGCCGCTTGCAGCGGCGTGGTGACGGCGAACGACACCGGAGCGCGGGTCGACCGACACACGGTCGGATCGGGCCAATAGACCACGCCGTGACCGCGTGCCAGATGCGCCTCGTGCAGGTGTCGCACAACGCGCAGGTGCTCCAGCAGGCGCGGGCCACTCCCGTAGAGTAGCCTGGCCATCAATGCCTGGATGCCAGCCAAGCGGGCGATGACCCCGTCATCTCTGGTCAGGACGGATGGCAGGCGGCGGTCCGTGCGGGCCCGCACTGCGTCAATCGCGCCGAGGTCTCGGTGCAGTACCTCTCGATACAGAAACAGCAGAGCGCCAGGGCCTGGTTTTGGGTGGAGGCGGAGACACGCTCAGCAACCGCCAGATAGGTCAAAGAGGCCGTTATCTCAGCAGCACCCAGCTCGTTGGGATGACGTTTGTTATGGAAAAGGACGAAGCGTTGATCCACTTCTGAGACGCGAACCGGCGTGGTGGAACCCGATTCTGGGACATTGCTCAACTGGCTGCGACAAGATCGGAAAGTCATCACCGAGCACGTCGAAGCCTTTCGAGCAGAGTTGTCTGACCTCGGACAACCTCGCCCCGCAATCATGGCCGTCGATGGCGCGTTCGTGATTACCGTTGAGACGGCAACTTAGGCACTCAAGATGCGAAATTCTCGAGCTGATAAAAATTCAGTCAAAAAATATCTGCACAGGCGGATGACGCAGGTTGCAGTAGCTATGAATGCGCGTGGCTGACTGCCGCCTCTTGCCGCGCCTGCCGCCACTGCTCGTACTCGATCCGCCCCTCGTCGCTCAGCGGGTAGTAGCGCCAGATCGACCCGCCTTCCGCCAGGCGCTGGCGACTGAAGTCTTCCCATTGCTCATGCTCCTGGGCTTGTTGGAGCAGCAGCGGCGCTATTTGCTGTGGTACCAGCACGGCCCCATCGTCATCAGCGATCACGATGTCGCCCGGCAGCACCAACACACCGCCGCAGGCCACCGGTACGTTGTAGGCCCAGGGGAACAGCCCGGCCTGCGAGGCGTAGTTTGGTGTCAGCGCGTTGCACCAGATCGGCAGCCCGATGCGCTTCACCCGCGGCCAGTCGCGGATGCAGCCGTCCACCACTGCGCCAAGGCCGCCGCGTCCCTTCAGATAGGTCAGCAGCATCTCGCCCAGACAGCCGGTGTAGGGGTCGCCGTTGGCGGCCACGACCAGCACATCGCCGGGCTGGACGCTGTCAAGCACATGCCAGAGGGCGCTGCTGCGCTCGGCGTACTCCTGCGCGATGCCGGAGGCGATATCCTCGCGCTGTGGCATGAATTGCAATGTGACAGCCGCACCGACGATCTTCGCGCCATCCTGGCGGGCAACCGGGCCGCGAATGTAGGTATGACGAATGCCAAGTTTATGCAGCTGCGCGCTGGCGGTTGCACTGGAGACGACCTCGAGCTGGTGCAACAGCGCGGCGTCCGGGCGCGCGTAGGGTGGACCGACGATCGGCAGGGTGATCGCCGGGCTAGGAAGCCGGGTTGTCATGGTTCCTCCGATGATACCCAAGGTGGACAGTAGCTTGGAAGACCAACGTAGCGCCGCATGCCAAGGTCGAGCCGGATCTGCGTGCCGGGCGGCAGAACCACCCGCAGCCATGGGGCGTCCACCCGCGTCTCCCGCGCTTCGACCTGCAGCGGCGGTGCGTGGTAGCTCCAGGGGCTGCCGGGGTAGTCGCTGATCCGCTCGCCGTAGCGCACGGTGGTGAAGCAGTGCTCGGCGAACGCCCCGGCCTGGACGAGCACCTCGCGCCGGGCCAGGGGGCTGAGATTGACCAGATGAAGGGTTATGCCATGTTCTCCGATGCGCTCTACCAGCGCCGCGACATCTTCCGGTAGGCCGGGCCGGCGGCGCCCGGCGTCGAAGTAGCGTACACTGACGTGTAGCAGCCCGCCGTTGTAGATGATCTGCGGGCCGCCGAGGGTCAACTGCACCAGCGCCTCGGTCGTCACCGGGTTGACGTTCTGCCAGATATGGACCAGGGTATGGATCTGGTTATCCGGAAGATGGTGGAGATCGGTGCTGTCCTGACGGATCAGCTCAAGGCGGCGGTAGACGTGGCCCAGGCTCTGCGCCAGAAAGCGTTCCGGATAGTCCGGATTCTCACCCTGCAGAAAGCACAGCCAGGGGCCCTCGTGGGTGCTGTCTTCTTTGCCGCGCCCTGGCCAGATCGTGCGCCAGTCGCTCGGGTCAGCCTGACGCAGGCGCGCGATCCGCGCCCAGTCGCCCGGCTGGCGTGCGACGAACCAGAGCGCCACCGGATAGGTCGGCGGCAGCGGCTGATAATCAAACCAGCCGTGGTCGCCGTAGCGGTAGGGGACGAGGAACGCCCGCGGGTGCGTTTCGTCGCCGGCGATCTGGCCTTCAAGGTGGTGCGCCAGGCTCATCGACCGCCCGGTTGGGTCGACGAGAACGCCCTGAGCCAGCACAGCGTCCATCTGCCAGCGCGGCAGATCGAGGAAGCGCGCCTCGCCGGTCAGCAGAAAGGCGTTGACACCGGCCACCAGAGCGGCCATGCCGATGTTATAAAAGCCATGCGGCCAGGTCCAGCCGTACAGCCCGCCGTACCACCTGCCGCCGGTGTACTCGCCCACCTCACCGTTCAGGCCGGCGTTGTCGGGCAGGAGGCCGCCGTTGCGCACGGCGCGCTCGATCCAGGCCGCGGTGTACTCCGCCACCCAGGTGCGGAAACGCGGCTCGCCGGTTAACAGGTAGGCGTTGGTCACCAGGCTGGTCACCAGCAGGTTGGTCGCCGTGTCGCCGCGGCCGTAGCGCGACTGCATCGCCTCGCCCATAGCCCGTGCGCCGGCGGGGGTCAGCAGATCGTCGTAGCTCGTCACCCCCGGTACATCATCGAACGGCAGGCCGTAGCGGCGCATCTCGTCGCCCCAATCGGCGAAGAACTGCTCCGGCGGCACGTCCTTGTAGCCCCAGCGCGGCCCGGCGCTGCCGTTGTGCGGCGCGCGGATGATCTTGTGAACTGGGTCGTAGTTCGGTGCGTCCGGGTCGGCGCCGGTGTAGAAGTCGGCGAAGCGCTGCGCCAGCTCGCGCAGGCGCGGGTTGGTCGGGTCGGCCAGGCACAGGAAGTAGAAGTAGATCAGGCTTTCGCCCTGATGGAACTGGTCGGCCCCACGCTCGAACTCGCGGTGGAGCAGGCCCAGCGCGCCGAGCTGGCGGGTGATCGCCTCCCACTGGCGCAGGCTTAGCTCGAGCAGCCGGTCATCGCCGCCGAGCAGGTAGAACAGCGGCCAGTTGTAGAACGCCTCGTAGAAGTCGTCCACATCGTCGCGCCCGTGCTGGGCGGCGGTGCCGCCCCAGATCAGCGTACCGTCTGGGTTGGTATATTTCGCCAGGTAGGGATCGATCGCCGCGTTCATGGCGGCGAACAAGGCACGCTCCAGCACCGCCCAGGCGGGTGGGTGAAGGCAAGGTTCGGTGGCGTGAATGGTGGTGTGCATAGACTGTGCGTGGCAGGGCGGAAAGGTGCCGCTCCCCGCCCTGCCGCCCCTGGTTGCTAACGGAAGGTGAACCAGTCGATGTTCCCGACGCCGGTGCCCTTGACCACCAGCACCAGGTTATGTACCCCGCTGGCCCCGCTGATGGTGGTCGTCTGCTCGGTATAGACGCTGAAGTCGTATTCGCTGCTGCCGGTGGCCGTGACGGTGAAGGTGCCGATCAGCGGCCCCTCGGCGCTGTCCAGGCGGAGCTCGAACTGCTTGCCGCCGCAACAGGTGCCGGTGGCGATCCGCGTTCGGAAGGTGGTCAGACCGCCCGTGCCGAAGTTCACCCCTTCGTAGGTGATCGTGTCACCTTCGAACAGGTTGCCGATGTAGGTGCCTTCGTTGCGCACCTGCCCGGTGGCGCTGTCGAAGCTCTCGGCCTCGATCTGGTCGGTAGCCTGGCGCTTGACCGGCGGCGGGGTCGTGTCGGCGAAGCGCACCCAGTCGAGCGTGCCGACTTCGCCGTCGAAGCTCAGGACCACGTCGTGCGTGCCGGTGATCCCTGCCCCGTTCAGCGCCACCGCGACGGATTGCAGGGTTGCCGCGCCATTGTTCGGCTGGACATCGAGCGTGCCGACTAGCGGGCCAGCCGGGCCGTCCAGCCGGACCTGGATCTGCGCCGCGCCGGTGGCGCCGGGCGTGGCGACCTGCGCGCTGAACTGGTTGAGGCCGGTGCCGCTGCCGAAATCGACGTTTTTGAACGTCAGGCTGTCGCCGTCGCCCAGGCCGGAGACGCTCAGGCCGCCGTCGCTGATGCTGCCGCTCTTCTCGTCGTAACTTTCGGCTTCGATCCGTTTGGTGGCGTCGTACGCGAATGGCGGGGGCGGGTCGGCGCTGGTGAAGCGGAAGAAGTCGATATCGCCGCAGCCATCACCCTTGTCGCAGACCAGCACCAGGTCCTGCACGCCGCTCACGCTGCTGATCGCTGTCGCCTGGATGGTGCGGTTGCTGAAATTGAACTCGCCGCTGCTGGTGGCCCGCGTGCGCAGCGTGCCGATCAAGGTGCCGGTTGGGCTGCCGAGGTGCAGCTCGATCGCGCGCCCGCCGCAGCAAGCGCCCGCCCCCAGCGACGCTTCAAAGGTCTTCAGCCCGCCGCTGCCGAAGTCGATCTGCAGGTAGGTCACGCTGCGGCCATCGACCAGGCCGCCTAGCACGCCGCCGAAGGTCGTCACGTCGCCGTTGGTCGCGTCGAAATCGACGGCGTCGATCTCCTCGTTCGCCGGGCGTTCGGCGGGCGGGCGAGCCGGTGGGGCGGCGCTCTGGCAATCCAGGAAGTTGCAGCCGACCGCAGCGGTGTAGCCTTCGGTCGCGCCGGGGGCGCGCTTGGTGTTGTTGCGCACCTCGCCGCCCGGCGCCCAGTCATTCAGAACCCGGACCGGTGAAAGGATGACGTTGTTCTCGATCACCGTACCGGTCGCATCCTGACCTTTATCGAACAAAATGCTGTCATCGTGCGTGCCGAGCACGGTATTGTTGTAGACGTGGTTGTACTTCACCACGCCGTCTCCGGTGCCATGCAGATAGATACCGTAGCCAAGGTTGTCCCACACCACGTTCTGGTAGACCTCGAAGCCGCTGGGGCTGTTATCGAGGTAGATCCCGCCGGTCTGGAACAGATCCTGGCGCACGCGCGAGTTGTAGACCCAGTTGTGGTGAATCTTGGTAACAGGCGCGGTGACATTCTCATTCTGGTAGCAACAGGTGTCGATCCCGCCTGCGTCGGCCGTCAGCAGCGCGTAGTCGTAGATCACGTTGTAGCCGATGTCGTGGCCCGCCGCGGTTTCGGTATCGCGCTGGTCGTCGTAATCCAGGTTAATGCCGTCGCGCGCTGCGTTGAAGATCGTGTTGTAGGTCACGGTGTGGTTGGCGGTGTTGGGCGGCAACAGGATGGGCGTGCCGTAGGCGCCGGCGTAGCCGATGTCGTGGATCAGATTGTTGGTGGCGGTGTTGCCCGTGCCATGCAGGACGATCCCGCTGCCGGCGCTGATCTGCACATGGCTGTTTCTAACCACATTGCCCGTGCCATCGAGCACGATCCCGGTGGTGCGGTTGTTGGTCTTCCAGGTGATCGGCCCGTCGAGCCGTTCGAAATGGGAGAGATACTTCGCCTCGATGCCGTCGATCACGTTGCCGCGGCTCGCCGCATCCATGATGATCCCGGCGGCGAAGATGCGCAGCCCGGTGACCGTGACGTTTGACTTGCCGCGCAGGTCGAAGGCCCACTCGCGCTGCTTGGCGCTCACCAGCAGCGTATTCGGGTCGGCGCCGCCGGGTGCCCAGAGGTACAGAGTTTTGCTGGCCGTGTCGTAGTACCATTCGTTGGCGGTGTCGAGCGCGGCCAGCTTGCCGACCAGATAGTAGCGTGCGTCGGCCGCCGAGCAGATACCGTCGCACGAGCGCGGGCGCGGAAACTCGACCCGCCCGGCGGCGCTGGACGACACCACCGAGGTGACGTGTGCAAAGGGGTTGGTGCCGCCCCAGATGTGCACGATCGCGCCGCTCCAATCGATGTTGGGGATGCGCGGGTCGACGATGGTGGTGGCGGTGCTCTTGGCCTGCGCGGTGGCCCAGGCCGGCTTCATCGGGTCGCTGCCGGTGTTCGGCCAGCGCGCCTCCATCGCCATCCGGTCGTTGATAAACACCTGGTTGGCGAGCAGGTTCGGGTTGAACGTCACCGTGGCCTTGTAAATGCTGCCGCTGTGTCTCGTCCAGCCGCGCACCAGGTCGGCCCCGCTGATCACCACCGGCCCATCGCCAGCGGGCCGAAAGGTCACTCCGCTGTTGGGCGCGACGGTCTCGGGATAGATCCC
>JBHOQX010000107.1:0-114675 GCA_042408595.1 Roseiflexaceae bacterium
CCCGCCCCGCCCCCCCCGGCGCGCAGCCCCGGCGCGCCCGCGCCTGCCCCGCCGCCCGTGCCGGGCCGCCCCGCCCGCCAGACGGTGCGGGTGCGAGTAGACCGGCTCGACCGGCTGCTCAATCTCGCTGGCGAGCTGGCCGTCGGCCAGCAGGTGCAGGCCGAGCACGTCGCCATCCTGGAGCGCGCCCAGGCGCTCATCGCGCAGCAGCAGCAGGCCATGGAGGCCTTGGAGCGCGAGTTGCGCCGGCTGCGCTTCTCGCCCGCACAGCAGGCGATGGTGGACAGCCGCCTCGACGACCTGCGCGCCGCCGGCGACCAGGCGGTGCGCCTGCTGCGGGCCGAGGCCGAGCGCTTCGCCCAGCACGTCGGCCAGTCGCGGCTGCTGGTGGATGACCTGGAGCAGGAGGTGATGGCCGTGCGCCTGCTACCGGCCGCCACGCTCTTCGCCAACCTGCCTCGCGCCGTGCGCGAGCTGGCGCGCGAGTCGGGCAAGGAAGTGGTGCTGACGCTCGCCGGCGAGGAGACCGAGCTCGACCGCAAGGTGATCGAGGCGCTGGGCGATCCGCTCATCCATCTACTGCGCAACGCGGTCGATCATGGCATCGAGCCGCCGGAGGAGCGCGAGCGGCTCGGCAAGCCGCGCCAGGGCAGTATTCGCGTCGCCGCACAGGCCTTCGGCGCACACGCCCAGATCACCATCTGCGACGACGGGCGCGGGATCGACCCGGCGCACATCCGCCAGAGCGCCGTGCGCAAGCGGCTGATCACTGCCGAGGCCGCGGAACGCATGACCGACCAGGAGGCGCTTGAGCTGATCTTCCTGCCCGGCTTCAGCACCGCGCCGATGATCACCGACATCTCGGGCCGGGGGGTCGGCATGGATGTTGTGCGGACGAACATCGCCGAGATCGGCGGCCAGGTACAGATCGACTCGCGCTCCGGCTACGGCACGACCTTCACCCTGGCCCTGCCGCTCACGCTTGTGACCACCCGCGTGCTGCTCGCCGAGGTCGGGCAGCACACCTTCGCGCTGCCGGCCACCGGCTGCCAGGGGAGCGCCTGGGTGCGCCCGGAGGATATCCGCACGGTCGAGGGCCGGGCGATGACCGGATTCGGCGGTCGGCTGGCGCCGCTACTGCGCCTAGCCGACCTGCTGGATGTCGCCGGCGCGCTGCCGTTCCCGTCGCACCGCCGCGCCCCGACGCTGGTGATCGGCACGCCGCCGCGCCCGCTTGCGCTGGTAGTGGACCGGCTCGTGGACGAACGTGAGGTCGTCGTCAAGCCGCTCGGCCCGCTGTATGAGCGGCAGCGGCGCTACAGCGGCGCCACGTTGCTCGGCGACGGGCGGATCGCGCTGATGCTGAACCCGGCGGCGCTGGCGCAGGCGGCCAACGGCATGGCGCTGGCCGCGCCGGTCGAGCAGGCTGGCGGCGCCGCGGCCCGCCGGCGGTTGCTGGTCGCCGACGACTCGTTCACCACCCGCGAGTTGATCCGCAGCATCCTCCAATCCGCCGGGTACGACGTGACGACAGCGGTGGACGGGGCCGATGCACTTGACAAATTACATGCCGGTTCCTACGATCTGGTTGTCAGCGATGTCGAAATGCCGCGCGTTGACGGCTTTCAGTTGACCGCCCGCATCCGCGCGGAGTTGGGCGAGCATGCCCCCCCGGTGATCATCGTCACCAGCCTGGCGTCGGAGGCACACCGCCGGCGTGGCCTCGATGTCGGCGCGCAGGCCTATATCGTGAAGAGCCAGTTCAATCAGGGCAATCTGCTCGAAACCGTACAGCAACTCGTCGGGGTCTGAGGCTCGGACGTACCGATGAGGACCGGGAGAGCGCCATGGCAGAGAAGATCCTCGTTGTTGATGACAGCAAGCTCGTGACCGACATTGTCAAGATGCGGCTCGAGATGTACGGCTATGATGTGCGGCTGGCGCATAGCGGCGAGGAGGCGCTGGAGAAGATCGCCGCGGAGACCCCCGACCTGATGGTGCTGGACGTGCAAATGCCCGGCATCGACGGCTACGAGGTCTGCCGGCGGTTGCGCGATAACCCCGAGCTGGACGATCTGCGGATCATCATGCTCACCTCCAGCGACGATAAGCACGCCGCCTTCGAGGCCGGAGTGGACGACTACCTGAACAAGGATGTCGATCTGCTCAACCTGCCGAACCGGGTGAAGTTGATTTTGGAGATGTAACACGGAGGAAGACGAAGGACAAAGGGCGAATGATGAGTGCACCGATGCCTGCCGTCCATCGTCCATCGTTCACCATCCACCGTTCACTGTCCATCGACCTGATCACCATGAACCAGCCGATCCGCGTAGTAGTTGTTGATGACTCGGCGCTGATGCGCGACGTGATCGCCGGCCTGCTCCAGCAGGACCCGGCGATCCAGGTTGTCGGCGTGGCGGGGGACGGGTGCGAGGCCATCCGCCTGGTGCAGGAGCTGCGCCCCGACGTGGTGACGATGGACGTGCGCATGCCGGTGATGGACGGCCTGGCGGCGACCGAGCATCTCATGGCCTATTGCCCGACGCCGATCCTGGTGCTCACGTCGCTGGGGCGCTCCGAGCTGGACATCACGTTCCGAATGCTCGGCGCGGGGGCGCTCGAGGTGATGGAGAAGCCATCGGCAGCGACCATGGAGCGCAGCGCGCACCACTTGATCCGGCGGGTCAAGACCCTCTCGCGGGTGCGGGTCGTCACGCATCTGCGCGGACGCCGCCGCGCCGCGCCGCTGCCCGAGCGCCGCCCGGCGAGGCCGGCGGCGCACCTGGCCGACCGAGGCGCGCGAAATGGTGCGGGCGGCGCGCCCCACAACGCCACGCCGCGCCGTACCGCCACGCCAGCGCCGTCGCACGACTTTCCGCTGATCGTGATCGGCGCGAGCACCGGCGGCCCGCGGGTGGTCTACCGGCTGCTGGCCGGCCTGCCGCCCGACCTGCCGGCGGCGGTGCTGGTGGTGCAGCATATCGCCGCCGGGTTCGCGCCCGGCATGGCCGAGTGGCTGGCCCACGCCTGCCCGCTGCCGGTCGCGGTCGCCGCCGAGGGGCAGGCGCTCCGCCCCGGCGAGGTGCTGATCGCCCCCGACCACCGCGACACGCTGATCACTGAGGACGGGCGTATTCACCTGAGCGCGAACCCGCTGCTCATCCAGCGCCCGGCGATCGATGTGGTGATGCAGGCGGCGGCCTACGCCTTTGGCCCGCGTGCGATCGGCGTGCTGCTCACCGGCATGGGGCGCGACGGAGCGTACGGCATGCTGCGCATCCGCCGCGCCGGCGGCTACACGATCGCCCAGGACGAAGCCAGCAGCACGATCTTCGGCATGCCGCGCGCCGCGATCGAGCTTGGTGCGGCGACCGAGGTGCTCGCCCCGGCCCAGATCCCGGCCCGGCTGGTGGAGCTTGTGATGAACGCGCGAGCGCCGGAGCGAGGCGCGCCATGACGCACGAGTACCGCCCGGCCGCGGCCCACGCCGCCCCGCCGCGCCCGCCCCGCCGCGAGGTCGCGCTCACACCGGAGGAGTTCGCCCGGCTGCGCGACTTGCTGGCAGCCTACGGCGGTATCTACCTGGACGACACCCGCCAGCGCGTGCTGGAGCAGGCGGTCGCCCGGCGGCTAGCCGCCACCGGCGACGACCCAGCGAGCTACGAGCGCCGCCTGCGCCTGCCCCACGGCGACGAGCTCGCTCGCCTGGCGGAGCTGGTGCTGAACCACGAGACCTTCTTCTTCCGCAACCGGCCGCAGATGCGGGCGCTGCGCGAGGCGCTGCTGCCGGAGATCGACCGGCGCAAGCCGGCCGGCCAGGCGATCCGCTTCTGGAGCGCCGGCTGCGCCACCGGCGAGGAGGCCTACTCGCTCGCCATCCTGGCCCACGAGACGCTCGGCGGGCGGCCGCGCCCGGTGGAGATCCTGGCGACCGACCTGAGCGAGCCGGCGCTGGCCCGGGCGCGGGCCGGCGTCTACAGCGGCCGCGCGCTGGCGAATGTCGCGCCGGAGATGCTGATGCGCTACTTCCGCCCGGAGGGCGCAGCCTACGCCGTGCGCGACGAGGTGCGTCGTCTGGTGCGCTTTGAGCGCCGCAACCTGCTCGAGCCGTTCCCGGAGGCGACGCGCGGGGTGGACATCATTTTCTGCCAGAATGTGATGATCTACTTTCAGCTCGAGACCTGCCGCCGGCTGCTGGAGCGGTTCTACGAATGCCTGGACGACGACGGGCTGCTGTTCCTGGGCTTCTCGGAGACCCTGTGGAACGTGTTCGACCGTTTCCGCCCGCGCGAGGTGGCTGGGGCCTATGTGTACACCAAGAGTGCGCCGCCTCCGCCCGCACCGCGCCCGGCCGCCACGCCGCGCCCGGTAGTTCGCCCGGCCGCCAGCGTACCGCACTGCGCCCCGGTGACGTTGGAATCGACAACAGCCGCCGCAGCGGGCGGCGCGGCGTTGCTTGCCGAGGCCGAACGGCTGCTCCACGCCGGCCGCCCTGACGAGGCGCTCGAGACGCTGCGGCGTATCCCGCCCCAGTCGCCTGCTGCGCTGCGGGCCATGGCGCTCGCTGCGCGCCTGCATGCCGACCGGGGCGACCTGGAGCTGGCGCTGGCCGAAAGCCGGCGGGTGCTGGAGATCGACCCGCTGTGCGACGACGCCCACGTGCTGATCGGCGCGATCTACGGGCGGCAGGGGCAGTGGGCCGCTGCCACGCAGCAGTTCGAGCGCGCACGCTACCTGAACCCGTCGTCGCCGCTGATCTCCTTTCAGTTGGCCGGGGCCTACCGCGAGGCCGGCGCGCGCGAGCGGGCGCTGCGCGAGTACCGCAACACGCTGCGCAAACTGGAGCCATACCCACCCGACGCGCTGCTGGACGGCGTCGCGGCAGGCTGGCTGAGCGAGACCTGCCGGAGACAGATCGATGAACTGGGGGGCGCATCCGGGGCAGGCAGATGAAGGGCGTCAAGCCCTTTTACTATCTCATGTCGTAGATGCGGCACGAGCTGCGTGCTGCAGGATGCCCATGAATCTTCCGCCAGGACCCCCCAGCGAGGTTGAACGAGTGATCATGGATCATGCCGATGCCCCGCCCGCCGCATGACAAACCGCCGCACCCGCGCCCGGTGACGCTGCTGGGCCACGCCCGCCGGAACGGGCGGCTCGTGCCGCGGCCGACGCCGGCCCCGGCGCTCGACGCGCAGCGCCAGGCCGAGCTGGAGCAGGAGTTCCAGCTCGCTCGCGATATCCAGCAGGGCCTGCTGCTGGAGGCGGTGCCGCGCCTGCCGGGGTGGGAGATCAGTGCGGTCTCGCTGCCGGCGCGCGTCCTCGGCGGCGACCTGTACGACTTCCTGCCGCTCGGCGGCGGGCGGCACGGCCTGATGATCGGCGATGTTTCCGGCAAGGGGCTGCCGGCGGCGCTGCGCATGGCGGTGGCACGGACCGTCTTCCGCCACGAGGCGCGCCGCGGCGAGCCGCCCGGCGCGACGCTTGCGGGCGTCAACCGCGGGATCCTGCGCGAGATCCCCCAGGGCATGATCACGATGCTCTACGCTACAGTCGACCTGCGCGGCGGCGAGCTGCGGATCGCCAACGCCGGGCACAATTTTCCGGTGCTGATCGGCCGGTCGGTCGCCGAGCTTGAGTTGACTGGGCTGCCGCTGGGGGTGGACGGCGACAGCGAGTACGAGGAGTGCCGTGTTGTGCTAGACCATGGCGAAACCATCGTTCTGTATACCGACGGCGTGGTGGAAGCGACGGCGGCGGACGAGCAGATGTTCGGCTACGAGCGGCTGGCGGCGCTGCTGGTCGCGCAGGCCGCGCTCCGCCCGCGGGCGCTGCTGGCGGCGCTGCTGCACGAACTGCGCGCCTGGAGCGGCGGCCAGCAGGCCGACGACATCACCATGGTGATCGTGCGGCGGCGGCTGGCGCAGGCCGGCGCGGAGTTGCAGGGCGTGGCGCGCGAGGTGCTCGGCGCGGCGCGCGCCGCCGAGGTGCTGCACGCTGCCGACGCGCCGCCGGCCGACGCCCCGGCGGAGGTGTGGGCCGCCGCGCTGCCGGAGATCGCCCGCGCGGTGCAGGCGCGCTACGGGCGCGGCCTGGCGCGCGAGCTGCACGGGCAACTGCGCCTGGCGCTGGAGGAGTTTCGCGAGGGGAGCGAGTGAGCGCCGCGCCAGGCACGCGCGGGCGCTGAGCCGATGGTGGGGGCGACGATGACAGGACACGAACCGTTGACATTTATGCCGCTCGACCTGGACACCTTCTCCGGGAGCGAGCGCTTCATGGCCGGCACGCGCCTGGGCGCGGCCTTCGGCCAAGGCATCCGCGCCTACCTGCGCGCCGCCTACGCCGACGCGATCGAGCACTTCAAGGCCGCCCTGATCGCCGCGTATGTGGATGGCGAGGACCAGGCCCAGATCTTCGATCGCGAGCGGGCGATCATCTACCTCTACATCGGCAACGCGCTCGCCTTCCAGGAGGACTGGGACGGCGCGCTGCGCGAATACCTCGAATCGGTGCAGACCGACCCGGAGCTCGCCGAGGCCCACTACAACCTGGGCGTCGCCTTTGCCGCGCGCGGCCACCTGGACCGGGCGATCGCCGCCTTCAAGGAGGCGCTGGAGCACAACCAGAGCCTGTACGAGGCGCACTTCGCGCTCGGGCGCTGCTACCAGCGGCTGGACGACGCCGGCCGGGCGTACATCCACTATCAGAACGCCTGCGACGCCCGCCCGCAGGCCGCGGAGCCGCGCTACTACATGGGCCTGATGCACCAGAGCCACGGCGCGCACGAGCTCGCCCAGCGCTGCTTCGCCGAGGCGCTGCGGGTGGAGCCGACCTTCGTCACCCCGGAGATCCAGGACGAGGACGCGCTGGCCCACCGTTCGGAGGAAGAGGTCGCACAGTGGTACTACCGCCTGAGCGACGATCTGAAGGCCCAGGGGTACGAAGAGGAGGCCGAGCGGATCTACCGCGCGTTGCTCCAGTGGCGCAACGAGGAGCACCGGGCGCGCTTCCTGCTCGGCAACCTGCTGGCTCGCGCCCGCCGGCTCGAGTCGGCGCTGGAGGTCTACCGCGCCATCCCGGCCTACTACCCGCACTACGCCGAGGCACGCATCCGCATCAGCGCCATCCTGCGGCTGCAGAACAAGGTGCGCGAGGCGTATGAGGTGCTGCTCGACTGCGCGCGGCTTCAGCCGAGGAACGGCAAGCTGTTCCTGAACATGGGCAAGCTGCTGTACGATATGGGCAAGACCGGTCCGGCGGTGCGCGCCTTCGCGCGTGCGGTGCAACTGCTCCCGCGCGACCCGCAGGCCTATTACCTGCTCGGCTTCATGTACAACATCACCGGCCACGAGAACTGGGCGATCGCCGCCTGGCGCAAGGCGGTGGAGCTCGCGCCGGACGCCCACTCGCTGCGCTACGACCTAGGCTATATGTACCTGCGCCGCGGGCGCTACGACCTGGCGGCGGCGGAGTTCAGCCGGGTGCTGGCCTACTGGCCGGAAGATGTCGAGACCAACTTTATGCTCGGCCTGTGTTACAAGGAGCTGCTGGAGCCGAATCGTGCCATCCCGCTCTTCGAGAAAGTGCTGCGCCGCAACCCGCGTCACGCCCAGGCGCTCTACTATCTGGGGGCAGCCTATCTGCAGATCGGCAACACCTCGCTCGGCAAGGCATACCTGCGCCGCTACGATCATATGGCGAACGGCGCGCGCCCGCCCCAGCGGCCGCGCCCTGTCGGGCGTCGCGCCAGTGGTCTGTCGCTCTTGAATGTCTGAGGAGAGTCTATGGAACGAGTGCTCGTCAACATCCCCTCCATCCCTGTCTTTGAGCGCGTCGTTCGGGCGAGCGCCAGCGAGATCGGCGATGCGATCGGCCTGCCGCCGGAGCGGGTCGAAGACCTGAAACTGGCGGTCAGCGAGGCGGTCAACAACGCGATCGAGCATGGCAATCGCCAACACCCATCCAAGCTCGTCGAGGTCATCTTCGTCTGTGATGCCGACAAACTCGAAGTGCGCATCCGCGACGAGGGCGAAGGCGTGGAGCGGCTCGACTTCTCGCGGCGGGTGGTCGAGGAGGCGAACCTCGAAGTCGGCATGCACCGCGGCTTCGGGATGTATTTGATCAGCGCGCTGGTGGACGACTACGAGGTGGACTCTTCGCAGCATGGGACGACGATGACCCTGCGCCTGTACCGGAAGGAGCCCTCCCATGTCTAACGACGTCATCGCCCGCGAAGAGTTCGGCGACGTTGTCATCCTGCACATCATGACCAATAGCGTGGACGCGGTCTCGGCAGCGGCGATCGAGGCGGCCTGCACCGCCATGCGGCCGATCACCGTGTTGGATTTCGAGCATGTGGCGTTCATCAACTCGGCCGGGGTCTCGGCGCTGCTCAAGTTCGTCGTCTCGGCGCGCAAGGCCGGGCACAAGCTCTTCGCGATGAACGTCAGCCCGCACCACCAGAAAATCTTCAAGATGGTCGAGATGTCGCGCTTTATGCCGACTATCGCCGAGAGCGAACTGGCCGCCTACCGGTAGCGCGATGCGACGCTGTCGGCGCAGGGGAGCGTGAGCGGGCGTAGCCCTCGTTGATCTCTGCCACGCGGCCAGCGGCCCCACACCCCCGCCGGAAGCGTTTCGTGCAGCCATTGAGAGATGGGAGACCGGAGCGGGGGATGGGGTAGCCTGCAATCACCGATCTCAGTCGTCTATCGCCCGCCATCGAAGATGACAAACAGCTAACACTTCGCCTCCGACACCGCACATCCTGTTCGGGTCGGACGGCAGGTGTGGTACTATGGAATATCAGAGCGGGGATGTGCGTCTGGGCGCACGCGGCGGGTTATGCGCCGATGCCGGGCTCTACGCTGCTGGACGGAGACGTGCCATGTCCATGAATCATGCCGCCGGCACTGCCAATGGTGGGCATCAGGTGCTGATTGTCGAGGACGACGCCGCGACGCGTCGGCTCTACAAGTTCCTGCTCACTAGCGGGGGCTACACCGTTCACGAAGCGGAGGACGGCGTCGCGGCGCTCGAGCAACTGGCGCACACGCCATGCGACTTGGTGATCACCGACATGAACATGCCTCGGATGGACGGGCTGGAGTTGATCCAGGCCATCCGCCGCCAGCACGGCGGCACCTACGTGATCATGATCACCGCCTTCGGCACGCCGGATACCGAGAAGCAGGCCCGGCTGTATGGCGCAAACGACTACCTGGCCAAGCCGTTCGATTTCGAAGAGCTTGAACGTCGCGTGCGCAACTTCTTCGTCAGCCGCCCACCCCACTCGTAGCTGGGTCGGGGTGGGCGTGCCGTGATACGCCATCGTCCTCCAGCCTCTGGCGCGGTCGCGTGCAGTGGAGTGTTGCCACACGGCAATCGCCTGCGCCGACCGTATCTTTTTGCCATTTCCTACGATTTCATGAATAGAGAGGTCTATACTGCGCTTTAACCCGCAGGAAAGCGTGCCGCCATGAGCCCCATCCCCGCCGCCGATCTCGACACGCCCATTTCGGCTCGTATTCTGGTCGTCGAAGATGAGCCGGACATCCGCGATATTTGCAAGCGTGTGCTGGTGCGCGCCGGCTATCAGGTTGGGCTGGCGGAGAACGGCGTCGAAGCGCTTGAGCGGCTGGCCGCCGATAGCTACGACCTGGTGCTCACCGATCTGCAGATGCCCCGGATGGGCGGCATGGAGCTGCTGCGCATCCTCCGTGAGCAGCACTCCGATCTCGATGTGATCGTCTTTACCGCCTACACCACGGTGGAGACGGCGCGCGAGGCGCTCAAACTCGGCGCGTTCGACTATCTCGCCAAGCCGAACATTATCGATGATCTGCAGCGTACTGTCCAGCGTGCGCTCGAATACCGGCGGGTGCGGCTGGAGAAGCAGCGCCTCTCCGAGATCGTCGCTCTCTACCAGATCAGCCAGACCTTCACGAGCACGCTCGATACCAGCACGGCTGTCAACGAGATCGTGCGGCTGTTGTGGCAGCGGTTCGCGCCCAGCGCGCTCTCGCTCTCGCTGTCGCAGCCAGAGAGCGGCGAACTGGAGTTGCTGGCCCAGCGCGGCGAGCCGCTCGGGAGGCGGGCTGGGGCGCGGGTGCGACTCTGGGCCGGCGACGAG
The DNA here is from genome assembly GCA_042408595.1 of Roseiflexaceae bacterium. GTDB lineage: Bacteria > Chloroflexota > Chloroflexia > Chloroflexales > Roseiflexaceae > JBHOQX01. The sequence goes on from JBHOQX010000107.1 coordinate 10,136, forward strand.
CGGGCGCTGCTGCGCGGCCATATCGACCTCGTCGGGGATGACCAGGCCCCGGCGGCCACCCACCGCGCCTGCATCATCCTGCGCACCGGCGAGCGCCCGGTCGGCGTGCTGCGGCTGGCGCGTGGCCCGGATCAGCCAGGTTTTCTTGGTGACGACCGGACGCTGCTGGATGTCTGCGCCTCGCAGATCGCCGCCTCGCTGGAGAACAGCCGCCTCTACCGCCAGATCAAAGAGCAAAACCTGCAAACCATCCGGGCGTTGGTGGCGGCGATCGATGCACGCGATCCGTATACCAGCGGGCATTCTGAGCAAGTGATGCGCTACGCCGTGCGCCTGGCAGAAGTGCTCCACTTTCCCGCCGGCCGTGTTGAGCAGATCCGCATTGGCGCGCTGCTGCACGATATCGGCAAGATCGGCATTCGCGACAGCATCCTGCTCAAGCCGGGGCCGCTCACGCGCGAGGAGTTCGCGATCATGCGCCAGCACCCGACGATCGGGGCAGATATTCTGCGGCATATCGAGTCGCTTCGCGAGGTGATCCCGATGATCCGCTGCCATCACGAACGCATGGACGGCGGCGGCTACCCGGATGGGCGGAGCGGGCTGGAGATTCCCGAAGGAGCGCGGATCATTGCCATCGCCGACGCCTACGATGCCATGACCTCCGATCGAGCCTACCGCCGCGCCATGCCGCCGGAGGCGGCGTTCCGCATTTTGCACGACGGGCGCGGGGTCCACTGGGACGGCGACTTTGTAGATGCCTTCATCGACCTGATCGCACGCGAAGGGAGCGCCCTGCTCCTCCCGAGCGGTCGCCCGGCGCAGGCGGCCTACGGCGTGCCCGAAGAGGGCGCAGACGCGCCGGCCGCAGCGCCTATGGTATAATGCACGTGCCGGGACCCGCTGCTGAGGCGAAGGGAGGGCACGTGAGCGGAGCGGAAGCACTGGCAGCAGTGGCGGACGAGGTGCGCGCCTGCACCGCCTGCAAGCTCTACAAGACGGCGACCAAGGGTGTGCCGGGCGAGGGGCCGGCAGATGCCCGCGTGATGCTGATCGGTGAAGCGCCCGGCTTCCACGAAGACCGCCAGGGGCGGCCGTTCGTCGGAGCCGCCGGCCAGTTCCTTGACGCGTTGCTCGGCCTGGCGGGCCTGCGCCGGTCGGATGTCTTTATCACCAACGTTGTCAAGCACCGCCCGCCGAACAACCGCGACCCGGAGCCGGATGAGATCGCCGCGTGTAACCTCTACCTGGAGCGCCAGATCGCCGCGATCAACCCGCGGGTGATCGTCACCCTCGGCCGCTTCTCGATGGCGCGCTGGTTCCCGAACGAAAAGATCAGCCGCATCCATGGCCAGCCCAAGCGCGTGGGTGATCGGCTGATCGTGCCGATGCTGCACCCGGCCGCGGCGCTGCACCAGCCGCAGTACCGTGCGATGATCGAAGCTGATTTCCGCCGCCTGCCGGAGTTCTTGACGCAGGCCGAGCGGTCGGCCGCCGCGGCCGGCGCCCCGCCCCCGCCCGATGAGCCTGAGCACGAGCAGCTGTCGATGTTTTAGCCGCTAGGCGCTGCTGGACAAAGAACGAAGGACGAACGCAGGCTGTTCAGAGAGAACCGCTGTCTGGCTGAAGGAAAGTTGCCATTCGCCCGTCGTCCTTCACCGCTTGTCAACCGCGAATCTGCACCGATGCAAAGCTACCACCTCTCTCCTGCTGGCCGCCGCACGTCGCTCATCCTGCTGATCTGCGCGCTACTCATCTGGGGCTTCGCGATCTGGGCCTTCCGCAACTCCCTCGGGGCCGGCCAACCCGATAGCCCCTCGCCCCTCGGGGTGCTCGGCGTGAACCTGGCACAGGGGCTCACGATCGGCCAGATCGTGCCAGCCCTCTTGATGCTGGTCTTGATCGTCGCCAACCCGCTGGTGATCTGGAATATCCTCGAGGAGTGGGACGCGCGCTATACCGTGGCGGATGATGGGCTGCGCTTCGAGTCGCTCGGCGTGCGGGTGACCTATCCATGGGATGGGATCGCCGCCGTGCGGAGCCTGGACGATGACGCGGACGACCCGACCGACGAGTTGGTGCTGCGCGAGGACTACACCGGGCAGATCGGGAACCCGCTGCTGCGCTTCCTGCACCGGCAGGCGTACGGTCGCCGGCGCCTGCCGATCTATGCCGGGCTGGAGCGGCGCGACGAGCTGCTGGCCGCGATCCGGGCGCGGGCAGCTGTGACGACGCCCGCCGAGCCGGCCGGGAGCGCGGCATAGAGTGGCCGCGCCAACGCCCCATCGGGTGGGAGTTGAAGGGCGGTGTCCCCCGCGATCCCGCTGGTGCGGCGACAGAGATGCACGCGAACGACGAAGCGCCCTGCGCTGCTCCATTGCGCTGCTCCATGGTGAAGCAGCCCTGCCGGTGTAGAGCGATCTTGCGTGCCCGGTATCCGGGCTACTCAGCCACGCTCGAGCGTGCTATACTTAGGGTGGAAAGCTGGGTATCAGCGGCTAAAACCGTCCTGTGCCATGGGCGGTTTGGTATATTTATGAGCCTTTGGCAACGATAGGCATTCCCGGATACGAGGCCTCCGGGGAGTGCCAGCAACAGAAAGGAGCGAAGTCGGGAGCGACATATCACTGGCCCCGTCTTCAACACAACCTATGGCAAAGAACCGATTGCGTTGCATTCCTCTCGGCGGCGCCGGCGAGGTTGGGCGCAACATGTGGGTGCTCGAGTACGGCGAGGAGATCCTGCTGCTTGACTGCGGCGTAATGTTCCCCGAAGCCGATATGCTCGGCATCGATCTTGTGCTGCCCGACATCACCTATCTGCGCGACCAGAAGGATAAGATTAAGGCGCTGCTACTTACCCATGGCCACGAAGATCATATCGGCAGCATCCCGCACCTGCTGTCCGAGCTTGGCTCCCCCCCGATCTACGGCACCCCGCTGACGCTCGGCATGGTCGCCGGCAAGCTCCAGGAGCACCGCCTGACCGAGCAGGCCGACCTGCGCCGCTTCCAGGCCGGCGACCGGCTGGAGATCGGCCAGTTCGTGATCGAGCCATTCCATGTCGCACATTCGATCCCCGATACCGTCGGTTTCGCGATCACCACGCCCGTCGGGCTGGCGATCTACCTCACTGACTGGAAGTTCGACCATACGCCGGTCGACGGCCGCCCAACCGACCTGACCAAGATCGCCGAGCTTGGCCGGCGCAACCCGCTGGTGCTGCTGACCGACTGTGTGCGCGTCGAGTCGAAAGGCTACACCCCGAGCGAGCAGACGGTCGGCGAAGCGTTCGACCAGATCTTCGCCACCGCGCCGGGGCGGATCATCATCGCGACCTTCGCCTCGAACATTTCGCGTGTCCAGCAAGCGATCGACTCGGCCGAGGCCTACGGGCGGAAGGTCGTGCTGGCGGGGCGCAGCATGGAGAACAACAGCCGGATCGCCCTCGATCTCGGCTACCTGCGCGCCGAGCCGGGAACGCTCATCCGCCCCGGCGAGGCCAACAGCTATCCGGATGACCAGATCGCTGTGGTCTGCACCGGCAGCCAGGGCGAGCCGATGGCCGCCCTGGCGCGCATGGCGAACCGCGACTACCCCCATGTCAAAATCAAACCGGGCGATACGGTGGTCGTCTCGGCCACGCCGATCCCCGGCAACGAGGTGTCGGTCAATAAAGTGATCAACAACCTGTACCGGCTGGGCGCGGACGTGATCTACGGCGGCGCGGTGCATGTGTCCGGCCACGCGGCACAGGAAGAGCTCAAAATGGTGCTGGCCCTGCTCCGGCCGGAGTTCGTCGTGCCCTTCCACGGCGACTACCGCCATATGATGCAGTACCGCAAGATGGCGCTCGGAATGGGCGGGCTGTTCACCGAGGAGAAGGTGATCCTCGCCGAGAACGGCGCGATCATGGATTTCAGCCAGAACTACGGCAAGATCGTCGGCAAAGCACCGGTCGGCTATGTCTATGTGGACGGCACGACCGTCGGCGATATCGGCAATGTGGTGGTGCGCGACCGGCAGATGCTCTCGCGCGACGGCATTCTGATGGTCGTGGTCGGGATCGACCGAACGACCGGCGCCATGGTCGCCGGGCCGGATGTCGTCTCGCGCGGCTTCGTCTACATGCGTCAGTCGGATGAGTTGATCGACCGGACGAAGGATGTGGTGCGGGCGGCGCTGGCGACGCGTGACGGCGACGGGACAACGGAGACCGACAGCAACTTCGTCAATCGCAAGGTCAAAGATGTGGTCAGCGAGTTTCTATACGAGCAGACCAGGCGCCGGCCGATGGTGATCCCGGTGGTGATGGAGATGTAGCTGGCGCTGAAGGCTGCCTGGAACCTCTGCGGTGGGGAAAGCAGCCTATCTGATTTAGAAAGACGAACGTCGTGCCGCCTTCGGGCGGCACGACTATTCACGCAGGATCGCTTTGTGAGTGGAACCTGGACACGCAGGGAGGGGCGTTTGGTTGAACGCCCCTCCCTGGCTTTCTGGCGCTAGCCGCGTTCGGCGGGGCGCGGCGCCGGCGGGAAGACGCCGCCCGCCCCTGCCAGACTCCCGGGCGGCAGTTCGGCAGCTTCCTGGCGAAGCCGCTCGAAGAGTTGCTCGCGGAGAATGCGTAGGCGCTCCTGGTACGCGGGAGTGCGGATCGGATCGGTGGACATGATCAGCGCATCCTCGCTGTTGTCGGTGTAGTAGCGCGGGCGGGTGCCGAGGGGCCGGAAGCCATATTTGAGGTAGAGTTGCTGGGCGATAACGTTGCTGACGCGCACTTCGAGCGTGAGCAGATCGGCGTTCATGGCCATGGCCTGGTCGATCAGCCCGTTCAACAACAACTCGCCGATGCCGCGGCCGCGGTACTCCGGCGCGACCGCGATGGTGGTGATGTGCCCCTCGTCCACGCTGAGCCAGAGGCCACCGTAGCCGACGAGCGGGTATGGGTTGGCGGGGGCGGGCCGCGCACCGAGCAGCCTGGCGAGCAGGTCGGCGAGCAGGCTGCGTCGGTGGCGCGACGATTCGTCCCGCGGTGGCGGCGGAGTCTGGCTGGCGCGGGCGACGATATAGCGGCTGGAGCCGGAGTTGCGGATTTCGTTGCGGTAGGTGTTGGCTGACCAGACCGTGGTGAAACTGCGGCGCTCGATCGCCTGTACTCGCTCGATGTCCCCCTCGACCATCGGCTCGATGAAGTAGTACACGGCGTGCTCCAACTCTCCGGAGGCTACGGCGAGCACATCACGCGACCGCAAGGGTCATAGCGCGCGCCGAAGATGCGCCCCGCCGTGCGCCGTCGGTGTCGCTCTGGCGGATGCGCGCATCACTTTTTCTCTGGCAGCGCCCGCGCGGCGGTCACGTTCAACTGGCCCGGGTAGGCGCCGTCCTTGCCATAGCTGCCGCCGCCTGCGAACGCGCCGGTGACCTCGACATAGCCCCACACAAAGCTGTTGTTCGGCCCGATGTGCAACGCGCCGGAGACCTGCGGCGGGAAGCCTTCCATCCAGACCTGCTTGCCGATTGGCTGCGGGCTGCTGCCGTCCTCCTCAGTCGAGACGCCCTCGGCCAGCACCGCGAGCGGCCCATTCCAGAAGTAATAGCCGCGGGTCGTGACCTGCTGCCCGTTGTGCTTCGCCGGGTCGCCGGCGAGCTCGGTGAGGGCCACCTGGCCGGCGGGAAGCGGCTCGTTCGGAATGCGCACTTCGTTGCGGCGCACCTGCTCGATCGGTGTCGCCGATTCGACCCTGATCTGATATTTGTACTGCCGCTCCGGCCCGTAGCCGCCGGCGGCATCGAACTGGCCGGTGACGCGGACGAAGCCGTAGACCGCATCGCCCGGCTGGTGGAGCTGCTGACGGGCGCTCTCGGGGAAGCCCTCGACCCAGATCGGGTCGCCCAGCGGCTGCGCGTCCAGCCCGTTGTCCTGGGTGCTCACGCCCGGGGCCAGCAGGCTTTTGCCGTCGCGGGCGATGTAGGCCCCGCTCACGGTGACCTGTTTGCCGTTGTATTGCTGCGCCTTTTCCAGCAGATCCGGCACATACAACTCGCCGCCGGCCGGGCCGCCGCAGGCCGCCAGCACCAGCGCTGCGGCGGCTAGCGCCAGCGCCAGCCGGAGTGTCATCATCTGTTTTGCCAGCAAGGATGGGCCGCTTTCACACGCCGCCGACCCGCACCACCCGGCGGTGAATAGATTGTCACCCGCGCAACGCGCGCTAGGGCGTTGCCATGATGTGCGATGACCAAATTATAGAAGTCGGGCAGCGAGTTGTCAACGCGGGCGCCTGCCGGGCGGTGTGTAATCGATATGTCATTTACAGTATTGTGGAGTCATTGACCTGCGGTCGTTCGAGCCGGTATAATCAACAGCAGGAGGTCAGGATGAACACCCTCTTTGTCGCGCTCAGCATCATGGTTCTCGCCCTGCTCACGCTCCTGCTGTGGTTCGTGCCGCACCTGCTGCAGCAGCAGGCGGCGCGGGTCGCCGGGGAGACCTCGCAGCTGCGCGACATGCTGCTTGACCTCCTGAACGAGCAGGAAGCCGTGACTGTGCGGCAGACCCAGCTCGGCAGCTCCCTCACCCGCCTGCAGCAGCAGCTTGAGCAGCTGGCCCGAGGCGACCAGCTGGCCCTCCCCGGCCCCGCCGCCGCCGAAATGCGCTCGATCGAAGCGCGCCTCGCCGAGTTGCAGGCGCAGATCCAGGCCTGGAAGGCGCAGGGCGGGCCGGATCCCCGTCAGATCGCCCGCGACAACGAGTCCTGGGCCAACCTCCTCAGCCTGTTGGCGACGATCCAGGATCGCGTCGGCGCGCTCACCAGGGAGCGGGCGAACGTGGCTGCCAGTGTGCAGGCCGTCGCTCTCATGGAGGAGCTGGAACAGGAGATGCAGAATCTCCGCAGCATTTCGGAGGATATCGCCGCGCTGCAGTGGCGCCTGCGACGCTCGCTCGACGACCGCGAGACAAACCTGGCCGTCCTGCGCGCCCGGCCCAGCAACGGCGCAAACTAGGCGGCGCACATGGGCACGTGAAGGCGGTCGCTGCAGCGCCGGCGGCGCTGCCATTCATCCTTCGTCGTTCGTCCATACGCACATATCTGGTGAGGCCCGAACCCACGTACCAGCCGCCCGCGCGGCGGGAGAATATGGTATAGTACGCCAGCCCTGCCTCTCCCCGCGCGGCCACTAGCAAATGGATGCGTCAGCTATGAGCATCTTGGTTGTCGACCACCAGATCGTGCATTACGAAGTCCTCGGCCGCGGGCGGCCGGTGCTCTTTCTCCACGGCTGGTCCGGAAGCTGGCGCTATTGGTACCCCACCATGCAGCGCGTCTCCGATCACTTCCGCACCTACTCCTTCGATTTCTGGGGCTTCGGCGAGTCGCGCCGGAAGAGCACCCGCGAGACGATCCAGAACTACTCCGACCAGGTGATCCGCTTTCTGGACGAGCTTGGCATCGAGCAGGTACAGCTCGTCGGGCACTCGATGGGCGGCATGGTCGCCCTGAAGACGGCGATCAACCACCCCGGGCGCATCTCGCGCGTGGCGGCGGTGGGCGCGCCGATCACCGGCGACTCGCTCTCGTGGCTGCTCAAGCTGGTGGATCGCCCGCTGCTGGCCGAGTTGTTCGCCCGCCAGCCGTGGCTGCGCCGCGCCATGTTCCGCTTCTTCCTGGGCGAGACGAACGACCCGGCGGTGCACGAGGTGATCGAGGATAGCGTCAAATCGAGCTCGGCCACGCTCCAGCGCGCCGTCGAGTCGATGATGCGGACGGACCTGCGGCCGGAGTTGCGCCGGCTGCGCGTGCCGACCCTGATCGTCCACGGCGGGCGCGACGAGATCGTGAACCCCAACCAGGCCGAACTATTCGACGATGTGACGGTGGCGCAGGTCGTCGTGATGCCCGAGAGCCGCCACTTTCCGTTCCTCGATGAGTCCGAGCTGTTCAACGACATCCTGCTTCGCTTCCTGATGCAGGATGGCCAGCGCACGATGCCCCGCGTGCGTGTGACACAGAAGCCGGCGCTCAGCAACCCCTGACGGCTGCCTGGGCCGTTCGCGCGCCGCTCCCCGACCCAATCCTTGACGGAACCTCGCCTTTACGCTACCATCCGGGCGCCTGGCCGCAGCGCGCCGATGAGAACGTGCCCATGAACATCCCGATCAACCCCGCGATCTTTCGCGCCTACGATATCCGCGGGATCGTCGGCGCGGACCTCTCGGAGGCGGTCTACCAGCGCCTGGGGCGCGCCGCCGGTACGTACTTCCGTGGCCGCGGCGGGCGGCGGGTGGTCGTCGGGCACGACGCGCGGCTGACCTCGCCGGCCTACGCCGCCGCGCTGATCGTCGGCCTGCGCGCCAGCGGTTGCGATGTCGTCGATCTCGGCATGGTGCCGACGCCGGTGATGTATTTCGCCATGTCGTACCTTGGCGCGGACGGCGGCGCGGTGGTCTCGGCCAGCCACAACCCGCCGGAGTTCAACGGCCTGAAACTGCGCCAGGCCGAGCCGCGCTTCGGCGGGGAGCCGCTGAACAGCCAGCAGATCCAGGAGATCGGCCGGATCGCCGCGGGCGAGACCTTTGCCGACGGCGCGGGCGGCTATGAGCACCTCGATATCAGCGAGGCGTATGTGCAGGATGTCGCCCGCCATCTCCGGCTGCCGCGCCCGGTGCGTGTGGTGTTGGACGGCGGCAACGGCGCCGGTGGACCGATCGGGGTGCGGGCGTTCGAGGCGATCGGCTGCGAGGTGGTCCCGCTGTTCATCGAGCCGGACGGGACGTTTCCCAACCATCACCCCGACCCGCTGAAGAAAGAGAACCTGGCCGCGCTGAAGGTCAGCGTGCGCGAGACCGGCGCGGCGCTCGGCATCAGCCTGGACGGCGACGGCGACCGGCTGGGCGTGATCGACGCGCAGGGCGAGATGGTCTTCGCCGACCGCTCCATGATCGTGCTTGCGAAGTATGTCCTGCGGCGCGGGCCGGCCCCGATCGTCTTCGATGTCAAGTGCAGCAGCGTGCTGCCCGAGGCGATCATCGCCTTTGGCGGCACGCCGGTGATGTGGAAGACCGGCTACACCAACCAGTCGGCCAAGATGCGTGAGGTGGGCGCGCCGCTGGCCGGTGAGCTCAGCGGCCATATTTTCAGCGACATCCCGCACCATGTCTTCGACGACGGAACGTTCGCCGGTTGTCACCTGCTGTACGCCCTGGCGCAGCTCGGCCAATCGCTGGACGAGGCGCTGCGGCCCTACCCGCCGCTGCCATCGCTGGCCGAAGGCCGTATCTACTGCCCTGACGCGATCAAGTTCGAGGCCGTCCGGTATGTGCGCGACCAGTTCGCGCCGCGCTACCACGTGATCGACGTGGACGGCGTGCGCGTCGAATTTGGCGACGGCTGGGGGCTGGTGCGGGCGTCGAACACCGAGCCCGCGCTCACCACGCGCTTCGAAGCGCGCACCACCGAGCGCGTCGCCGAGATCCGCGCGCTGATGCTGGCCGTGGTGGATGACTTCCGCCGCGCCCACGGGATCGACTGACCGTTCCGGCGGACCGCCGCGCCCGACCCGTACAACGCGCCTATGAGCCAGCGCCCACGGTTGCATGTTCATCGCTGGGAGGCGGTATACGCCGACGATTTCACGCTCGATGCGTTGCGCCGCCGCTGTGCCCGGTTCGGAGCGTTCCTGCGCGACCGGCCGTGGCGCTGCCTGGTCTCCCACGACACGCGCTTTCTGGCGGCGTCGTTCGCCCGCTATGCTTATACGATGCTGGCGGCGCTGGGGGCGCGGGTCCTCTTTTGCCACAACCCGGCGCCGTTCCCGGCGGTGGAGCTGGCGCTGGAACAGAAGCGGGCCGAGTGCGCGCTGCTCGTCTCCGCCGGCAACCGGCCGCACTGGTACAACGGCCTGATCCTGCTGGCGCCGCAGGACGACCTGATGCTGGTGCCGGGTGAGCCCCCGGTGGAGGCCGCGCCCTTCCCGCCGCCGCCGCTCGCCGAGACGCCGGAGACCCAGATCGACCTGCGCGGGCCGTACCAGGAGCTGCTGCGCGGCGCGGTCGATATCGAACTGGTGCGCCGCGCCACGCTGACGGTGTTTGTGGACGCGATGCACGGCACGACCAGCGGCCTGCTGCCGGCGGTGCTCGGGGAGGGCGCGCAGACCAAGGCGGTCGAGATCAACCGCGAGACCGACCCGCTGTTCGGGCGGCAGCCGCCGCAGCCGCTGGAGGCCGGCCTGACGCGCCTGCGCAAGCTGGTGAAGGAGAGCGACTCGCACCTGGGGGTGGCGCTCTCCGCCGATGGCCGCGCGCTCGGCGTGGCCGACTCGACCGGCGACCTGATGCGCCCCGGCGAGTTGGCGCTGCTCCTGGCCGCCTACCTGGCGGCGCAGCATCGCCAGCGTGGGCTGGTGGTCGTGCCGCAGGGGGAGTTCGACGACGCCGGGCTGCGCCGTTGGGAGCAGGAGCACGGCCTGAAGGTCGAGGCCGCCGCCGACCCGGCCGCGCGAATCCAGGAGGTCCTGGCGCAGGACCGCGGCAGCCTGCTGGCCGGAACGACCGCCGCCGGCGAGCTGACGCTCGGGCGCTACGGTGCCGCGCCGGACGCAGCCCTGGCGGCGCTGGTGCTGATCGAGCAGGCGGCGCGATCCGGTGGCAAGCTTCAGGCGCTGCGGGCCGACCTGCGCGGGACGCTCGCGCCGCAGCGGGCATCATAGAACGACCATCCGCCGCCTGTCGCAGGTCACACGGCGGGCGCAACCGGTAGTAGCCGTATGCAAACCGTCTGCAAGCGACTCGGCTCGCTCTCGTACCTCGCCCGGCCGCTGGCGCTGACGTTCGTCGGCATCGTGCTGCTGTCGCTCGGCGTGGCCTATTTCATCATCTATCTCTACCGCGAGGCGCATCTCCCCGGCATCTTCTGGTACCTGACGCTCCAGTTCTGGCCGCGCTGGCTGCGCGGGATCGTCCTGTTCGTCGCCGGGCTGGCCGTGCTGGCGGCCGGCATCTGGCGGCTCAGCGGCGTCGTGGTCATCCCGCGCGGCGTGCGCCCGGCGGGGGATGACGAACTGGTGGTCGGTTTCCAGCGGCAGGCCGCGCCGCCGCGGGTGGCGGTGCTCTCCGGCGGGGCGGGCATCCTGGTGCTGGCCAGCTTCGGGCGGCAGGCGGCGCAGCTCACCTGCATCACGCCGGTGCAGGACCCGGTCGAGTACTACTACCGCGCCGCCAGCCTGTTCGATTTCGAGAATGTGCTATACGTCCCGCCGACGGCCGCCGCCGAGCCGGTCTTCGTTCAGTTGGACGACGGGACCTGGCTGAACATCAAGCATAACATCGCCCACGACGAGCGCCTGGCCCGGCGGCATGTCGTCAACATCCGCCTGGGCGAGCACGAGCGGGCGAACGGCGTTGCACCCCGGCTGGAGGTGTTCCGCCAGGCGATCGACGCGCTGCGCAGCGCCGACCTGATCGTGCTCGGGCCGGGCAGCCTGTTCGAGAGCATCCTGCCGAACCTGCTCATCCCCGAGATTCGCGCGGCGATCGCCCAGAGCCGGGCGCGCATCGTCTACATCTGCAACCTGATGACCGAGCCAGGGCTGACGACCGGCTTCAGCGTGGCCGATCATATCCGCCAGATCAAGCGCTTCGGCGGCATCACGCCCGACGTTGTGCTGGTGAACGCCCAGCGGATCGAGCCGGACATTCGCCAGATCTACGAAGCTGCCGGGCAGGTGCCGGTCTACCTGAGCCCGGAAGAGTACGAAGAGACACGCGTCGGCACGAACGACCGGGCGGCCGGACGCGAGGTGGTGGTCGAGGGTGCGGTGGTGATCGAGGCCGACCTGGCGTCGTCGGTGGTGCAGCTCACGGCGTCGCTCGATCACCCCGGCGAAAGCCGGACGATCCGCGTGCTGCGCCACGACCCGGAGAAGCTCACGGCGGCGCTGATGGGCGTGGTGGCGAGGTAGGAGCAGCGATGAGCATGGGGGAGATGCCCGCTTCCGCGCCTCGATCTCCGATCCCCCCAGCTCCGATCACAACGTATGACTGTTATTCTGTTCGAAGATGAGGGCTTTCGCCCGTTTCTGCCGCTGGCGCACACGCGCCCGGTGTTCGAGCTGCGTTGCGGCATCTACACGCTGCGCGAGCGCGTGGCGGCGTTGCTCGGCGCGCCCCCGGCCGCCATCTGCCGCCCGCACCTGTCCGAGGTCTACGGCGCCGGGCGCTGGCCGCTCCGGCTTTTCGGCGGGAGCGAGCCGCTGACCTTCGTGAACGGGCGAGCGCTCGATGTGGACTGGCTGCCCGGCCTGCTCGCCGAGCGGCGCGACACGGTGTATGTCGCCGATGCCGGGCCGGGTGTGCTGAACGGGGCCGTCCTGCTCGGCGCGCGCGTCTCGCCGGCGCTCGCCAGCGCCATCCTGCTCGATATGCTGCAGCAGCGTGGCGAGGCGGCCCTGAGCGAACTGCGCCGCTTCGCGCACGCCGTCGAGGTGCCGGCGCGGCTGCTCACCTTTCCGTGGGACCTGGTGACACACAACGGCGAACAGATCGGGCGCGACCTGCCGCTGCTGCGCCGTGCGGCCGCGTGGCCGTCCGCCGCGGAGCGCCCGCCGGCGGATGCCGGCGTCGTCGTCCGCGCGCCGGAGCGGGTCTTCATCCACCCGGAGGCCCAGTTCGACGGGCCGGCGGTGCTGGACGCCCGTGAGGGGCCGATCGTGATCGATGCGGCGCGGATCGAGCCGTTCTCCTTCATCCAAGGGCCGGCCAGCATCGGGGCGGGGACGCTGATCGCCTCGGCCCGCATCCGCGGCGAAACGACGGTCGGGCCGGTCTGCCGGATCGGCGGCGAGGTCGAGGCGAGCATCGTGCAGGGCTACAGCAACAAGCACCACGACGGCTTCCTCGGCCATTCGTACCTGGGCGAGTGGGTCAACATCGGCGCGATGACGACCAACAGCGATCTGAAGAACACCTACGGCTCGATCAAGATCGCGCTCGAAGCGCTCGGGCAGGTGGACAGCGGCCAGCTCAAGCTCGGGTGCTTCCTCGCGGACCATGTGAAGCTCGGGATCGGGCTGCACCTGAACGGCGGCGCGGTGATCGGCACCGGTTCGAACCTGTTCGGCGTGCATTTCGCGCCCAAGACGGTGCCGCCCTTCACCTGGGGTGGCGAGACGTTCTACGAATACCAGATCGACCGCATGGTGGACGTGGCGCGGCGCGTGATGGCCCGGCGCACGATCGCGCTCTCCGCCGCGCAGGAGGCCATGCTGCGCGAGGTCTTCGCGATGACGCGCGGCAGCCGCGCCGGGTTGGCCGGTGCCCCCGCCGACTCCGGGCGTGCGCTGGCGCTGGAGCGGGCCGAGCGGGAGGCGGTGGAGGTGTGAGTTCCGAGTGTAGAGTGGAGCGTGTCGCATTCGGCGGGCGAAAACGAAAGCCAGGGGCCAGACGGTCAGACGGTCAGACGCCAGACGCCAGACGCCAGAACCCTCAACCCTGAACCTATGAACGGAACTCCGCATGTAGTCGCGATCGGCGGGGGCGGCGGCGCGACGCAGGTGCTCAAGGCGGCGCAGCCGTTCGCCGGGCGGCTCACTGCGATCATCGCCGTCACCGACACCGGCCGCTCGACCGGGCTGGCGCGCTCGATCGGCGGCATCCCCGCGCCGGGCGACCTGCGCGCCACGCTGGCGGCCTTCGCCAGCGACCCGCTGCTGGCCGACCTGCTGCAATACCGCTTCAGCGGGGCGGGCGTGCCGCAGCTCGAAGGTATGGCCTTCGGCAACCTGCTGATCGCCGCGCTCACCCGCGTGATGGACGACTTCGCCGGCGCGATCGAGCGCGTCGGGCGGATGACCGGCTGCGCCGCCGAGGTGCTACCGGTCTCCACCGCCGACACGCACCTGTGCGCCGAGTTGGCCGACGGCACGCTGCTGGAGGGCGAGCTGGCGGTGCGCGGCCTGGATAAGCCAGGGATCGCCCGCGTCTTTCTGCGCGACACGGCGCCGGCCTACCCGCCGGCGATCGAGGCGATCCGCGCCGCCGACCTGGTCGTGCTGGGGCCGGGGAGCCTGTTCACCACCGTGCTGGCCTGCCTGGCGTTCCGCGAGGTCGCCGCAGCGCTGCGCGAGGCGCGCGGGCGCGTGGTCTATGTCTGCAACACGACGACCCAGCCCGGCCAGACCGATGGCTTCCGCGCCGTGGATCACGTCCGCCGCGTGGTCGAGGCGGTCGGGCCGGACGTGGTGGACGTGGCGCTGATCAACACCGGTGCGCCGGCCGGCGAGGCGCGCGCGCGTTACGCGGCGCAGGGGCTGCACCTGCTCCAGCCGGACGACGACGAGCTGCGGGCGGTCGCGGCGCTCGGCGTGCAGCCGCTGGCGCGCGATCTGGCCGAACACGGCGGCGCGCAGCGCGCCCTGTGGAACAAGCTCGACACTATCCGCCACGACCCGGTGGCGCTGTGCGGCGCGCTGGCCGAGGTGGCGCGCCGTTCGATGGATGGCGAATGACCGCCGCCGGAAGCCCGGCGCGCCCTGCCCCCGCCTGCCCCCCCCTGACTCCTCTGCCTGCAAATGAGCCGTTGACAAACGCTCCATACCGCCGTATACTGGTCTATACCAGACAGGAGCGGTTTATGCACAACCTTCAGCGGCAGCACGCCGTCCCGCTGTACCTGCAGATCAAGCGGATGTTGGAGCAGGAGATCGCCAGCGGTGCGCTCCCGCCCCACACCCGGGTCGCCTCGGAGCGCGAGTTGAGCGAGCGCTACGGCATCAGCCGTATGACGGCGCGGCAGGCGCTCGCCGAGCTGATCCAGGAGGGGCGGCTCTACACCAGCGCCGGCAAGGGCACTTTCGTCGCCGAGCCGAAGATCAGCCAGCGCATTCTGTCGCTCACCAGCTTCACCGAAGAGATGCGCTCGCGTGGCATCACGCCGACGACCCGCCTGCTGCGGCGCGAACTGGTGCCGGCGGAGCCGCAGGTGGCGGAGCGGCTCGGGCGGCCAACAGACGCGCCGGTGGTGTGCATCGAGCGGTTGCGGCTGGGCAACGACGAGCCGATGGCGATCGAGACAGCCTATGTTGGCTTCCCCGGCGCGGAGCGGCTGATGACGCTCAATCTCGAAGGCTCGCTGTATGCCCTGCTGGGCCAGGAGTTCGGCATCTTCCCTGCGACGGCGATCCAGGAATGCGAGGCCGCCCTGCCGCAGCCGCGCGAGCGTGCGCTGCTCGGTCTGGATAAACACGCGCCTGTGTTGCGCATCCAACGCACCACCTTTGATTCGCAGCAGCAGCCGTTCGAATATGTCCGTTCGGTCTACCGCGGCGACCGCTACCGCTTCGTGGCGCGGCTGGTGCGAGGCGACGACGCCTGAGCGGCGACTCCGCCCGCCATCGCGCCGGCCGACGGCCGGTGCTGCGCTTCGCCCATGCCGTACTGCCATCGAACTCCCGGAGCCGTCATGCCGGATATGCGCCAGACCGCAACTCCTTCCCAGGGCCAACAGGTGACGCCCGGCATCAGCGTTCTGCTCGCTGACCGGCGCGCGGCGCGCGGGTGGACGCGCTGCTGCTGCGGGAGTGGCTGGCGCATCCGTTCTTCCGCCAGCCGCCGCCCAAATCGACCGGGCGCGAGGCGTGGGGCGTGGCCGAGGCGCGGCGCTTCGTCGCGCAGGGCCAGGGGCGCGGGCTTCGGCCGGATGATATCGTGGCGACGCTGACCGCGCTGACGGCCCATAGCATCGCCGAAGCCTACGAGCGCTTCCTCGGCCCGGTGGACGATGTGCTGGTGTGTGGCGGCGGGGCGCGCAATCCATGGCTGCTGCGGATGCTCCAGGCGGCGCTGCCGGGCGCCGCCATCCGCCCGGTGGATGACCTGGCGCTCGACGCCGGAGCGAAAGAGGCGGTCGCGTTCGCCGTGCTGGCCTACGCGACGCTGCACGGCTTGCCGAACAACCTGCCGGCGGCCACCGGCGCGGCCCACCCGGCGGTGCTCGGCAGCCTGACGCCCGGCGCGAACTACCGCGCGCTGCTGCGCGCCGCCGCCGCCGCGCCCGACACGCCGGTTCGCAGGATTGTGCTCGATCATGCGTAGGGAGGCGAGGGGCGTTCCCCTTCGGTCGCCCGTTTTCTGTCCGCCCCCCGCCCATCCACGGGAGTTCTGATCTGTGAGCGCCATCCCCAGCATCACGGAAGCGCGCAACCCCGCCAGTGAGCAGATCGACGCGCTCGATACGCGGGCGATCGTTGCGCTGATCAACGCCGAAGACGCCAAAGTCGCCCCGGCAGTGGCGGCTGTGGGCGACGAGATCGCCCGCCTGGCCGACCAGGTCGTCGAGCGCATGCGCCGCGGCGGCCGGCTGATCTACGTCGGCGCCGGCACGTCGGGGCGGCTGGGCGCGCTGGATGCCGCCGAGTGCCCGCCGACCTACCGCACCGATCCGGGCCAGGTCGTCGCGCTGCTTGCCGGCGGCCCGCAGGCGATGACACGGGCGATCGAGGGCGCGGAGGATCGGGCCGACCAGGGGGCGCTCGACATCGCCGGGCTGAACGTCGGACCGGACGACACGGTGCTGGGGATCGCCGCAAGCGGGCGCACGCCCTACGTGCTGGGGGCGGTGGCCGAGGCGCGCCGGCGCGGCGCGCTGACCGCCGGGCTGGCCTGCACCTACCCCTCGGCGCTCGCCGAGGCGGTCGACATCATGATCGCTCCGATCGTCGGCCCGGAGGTGGTCACCGGCTCGACGCGCATGAAGGCCGGCACCGCCGCGAAGCTGGTGCTGAACACACTGAGCACCACCGTGATGATCCGCCTCGGCAAGACCTATGGCAATCTGATGGTCGATCTGCTGCCGACGAACGAGAAGCTGCGCCGCCGCGCCGTCCGAATCGTCTCGACCATCACCGGCCTCTCGCCGGACGAGGCGGCGCGCCTGCTGGAGGCCGCCGGCTCCGAGGCCAAGACCGCGATCGTCATGGCGCTGGCCGGCGTCGGCGCGGCGGAGGCCCGGCTGCGCCTGAGGGCGCACGGAGGCCTGGTGCGGCGGGCGATCGGCGATGGCTGAGGGGTGGGCGACGGCCGGCGGCGAACGAAAGACGGCTACACGTCACCTTGTCATCTTATCACCGTGTCATCTGCCATGACTCATTCCCTCCTCCTCGGCGTGGACGGTGGCGGCTCGCGGACCCGTGCTCTGATCGCGGACGCGGAAGGCCGGCTGCTCGGCAGCGGCGCGTCCGGGGCGAGCAACCTGCGGGCCGCCGGCTTCGCCGCGGCGGCGGGGGCGCTGCGGGCGGCGGTTGAGGCCGCGTTCGCGTGCGCCGGGACCACCAGGCCGGTGGCCGCTGCCTGCTTTGGGCTGGCCGGGGCCGGGCGGGAGGACGAGCGGGCGCAGATACGCGCGTGGCTGGCGGCGCAGGGGTTCGCCCGGCGCGTTCAGGTCGTCCCGGACGCTGCATTGGCGCTCGCCGCCGGGACGCCGGACGGCTGGGGCGTGGCGCTGATCTGCGGCACCGGCTCGATCGGCTATGGCCGCGCGCCGGATGGCCGTGTGGCGCGTGCCGGCGGCTGGGGCTACCTGCTCGGCGATGAGGGCAGCGGCTATGACCTGGCGCAGCGCGGCCTGCGCCTGGCGACGCAGACGGCCGATGGCCGCGCCGCAGCGGCGGGCGTGTTGCGCGCCGCGCTCGACCACTGGGGCGTCCCGGAGCCGGCCGGGCTGATCGCCAGGGTCTATGCCCCGGATGTCACCCCCGCCCGGATCGCGGACTTCGCCCGTGTGATCGTGGCGCTGGCCGAGGCTGGCGACCCGGACGCGCGGGGCCTGCTGCATGAGGCGGCGGGCGAACTGGCGCGCCTGGCGCTCGCGCCGGCCCGCGCCCTCGGCCTGCGCCGGCCGCCGGTCGCCCTGGCCGGCGGGCTGCTGATGGCCTCGCCCCGGCTGCGGGCCGAGTTGGCGGCGGCGCTCGGCGGCGTGGCCGGCCCGCTGGCGACGGTGGAGGAGCCGGCGCAGGGCGCGCTCGTCCTCGCCCGCCGGCTTCTGGCGAGCGACCGAGATAGCGGATAAGCAGCCATGCACCTCACGCTTCGCGGCGCGCGGCTGGTGGACGCCATGGGCGAGCGCCCGGGCGCCAGCCTGGTGATCGACGGCGCGCGCATCGCTGCGGTCGGGCCGATCGTGATGGGCCGGGTGGTCGATGCCGGCGGCGCAATCATCACGCCGGGGGTTGTCGATGTCCACACCCACGGCGGCGGTGGCGCCAGCCTGCACACCGACGACCCGGACGAGATTCGCAGCTATGCCCGCTGGGCGCCGCGCACCGGCACGAATGCCTTTCTGGCCGGCGTTGTCGGTGTGCCGGGTGGGCTGCCGGAGGCGCAACTGCGCGCCGCGTCAGCCGCCGCCCCGGCGGGCGAGGGCGCAGAGCTGCTCGGCATCCACCTCGAAGGCCCGTACATCAACCCGGCGCGCCGCGGCGCGCACGCCCTGGCCTGGCTGCGCCAACCCGACTTGGCTGAAACCGAGCGGCTGTTCGCGCTGGCAGGGGGTCTCCTCCGGCTGGTCACGCTTGCGCCCGAACTGCCCGGCGCCGACGGGCTGATCCGCCGGCTCGCAGCCGCGGGCGTGACCGTCAGCGTCGGCCATACCGACGCGACATACGAGCAGACGCGCGACGCCATTCTGCTCGGCATCACGCACGCCACGCACTGCTTCAACGCCATGCCCCCGCTGCATCACCGCGCGCCCGGCCCGCTCGGCGCGATCGCCGAAGCGGATGGTGTGCGCGGCGAGCTGATCGCCGACGGCGTTCACGTTCACCCCGCGACTCTGCGCATCTACATCCGCGCGCTTGGCCCGGAGCGTACCATCATCGTCACCGACGCGCTGGCCTGCGCCGGTCTGCGCGATGCGGTCTTCAGCTTCGGCGGGCAGCGCGCCGAGGTGCGCGATGGCGTCGCGAAGCTGGCCGACGGCACGCTACCGGCAGCGTGCTGACGATGGACCAGGCAGGGGTTGCTGCGCCCGGGCTACGATGCCGGCCTGCTGATCTTCGACACGGCGCTCCGGGCTCCAGGCCACCATCTGCCGCGGCGCGCTGGCCTTCGCCAGCGCCCCTTGGCGGGCGCGGCTGCTGGTATAATGGAGCGGAAAGCCCGGCGCTGGGGGTGATCAATGAGTGCGCCTATGGCTATTGACCGCGATAGAATCGCAGATTTCTGCCGGCGCAACCATCCTTCACCGTTCGCCTGCACGAAAGAGGCTCCCAGATGCCCGATCTCCGCATCGTCAAGCTGGCGCAGGTGCTGGTGCACTATTCGCTCGCGCTAAAAGCGGGCGACAAGGTTCTGATCGGGACGACGCCGGCCGCCGCGCCGCTGCTGCGCGAGGTCTACCGCGAGGCGCTCCTGGCCGGCGCGCACCCGATACCGCGGATCGGGCTGGAAGGGCTCGATGAGCTGCTGTTCCGTTATGGCTCGCCGCAGCAGATTCAGTTCATTCCCGACACCGTTCGGCAGGAGGTCGAAACGGTTGACGCACAACTGGGCATCGATGCGAGCGAGAACACCAGGGCGCTCACCGGGGCCGACCCGCAGAAGATCGCGCTGCGCCGCCGGGCGACCCGCGACCTTCAGCAGCGCTTCATGGAACGCGATGCGGCGGGCGAGCTCCGCTGCTGCGTCACCCTCTTCCCGACCAACGCCGCCGCGCAGGATGCCGAGATGTCGCTCGCCGACTACGAGGACTTCGTCTACGGCGCGGGCAAGCTGGATGCAGACGACCCGGTCGCCGCGTGGCAGCGCACCAGCGCTGCGCAGCAGCGCATCGCCGACTACCTCGGGACGCGCCGCGTGATCCACCTGGTTGCCCCCGACACCGATCTGACGTACCACACCGCCGGGCGCGCCTGGATCAACGCCGATGGGCGCAAGAACTTCCCCGACGGCGAGGTCTTCACCAGTCCGGATGAGGCGGCGACCGAAGGGCATATCTGCTTCAGCTACCCGGCGGTCTTCTCCGGGCGTGAGGTCGAGGATGTGCGGCTGTGGTTCGAGGGCGGGCGGGTGGTGAAGGCGACCGCCGCCAAAGGCGAGGAGTTGCTCCACTCGCTGCTCGACATGGACGAGGGCGCGCGCCGGCTGGGCGAAGCGGCGTTCGGCACCAATTACAACATCCAGCGCTTCAGCCGCAACACGCTGTTCGATGAGAAGATCGGCGGAACGATCCACCTGGCGCTCGGCGGCGCCTTCCCGGAGATCGGCGGCCAGAACACCTCCGCGCTCCATTGGGATCTGGTCTGCGACATGCGCCAGGGCGAGGCGTATGCCGACGGCGAGTTGTTCTACAAAGAGGGAATGTTCCTGATTTGAGCCGGGTGCCGGCGTTGTTGCGGCGGAGGACGGACGACGGAAGACCGCTCGGCCGCCCTCCGTTTTCGGTTCAGAAGACAGGCGATTTGAGAAGGATATGAGCGATATAGACGCTCTCACAGACCTGGCAGCGCGCTACCCGCGTACCGTGGCCGCCTTTGCGGCCATGGATGCGCTCGACCATCTGGAGCGTATCGCGCGGCTCGATGCAGTATGGCAGCGGATTCGTGCTGGAGCGAGAGGAGGAGCAGACGATACGTATGCGATTGTTGACGAGGTGCCGGCCACCGACCGCCGTCCATCGCCCACCGCGCCGACTCATGCTTCACGCATCACGCGTCCCGCATCATCTGATTACGACCTGATCTACGCCGGGGGCGGCCTGGGGCTGCTGCACGCCGCGGTGATGGCCCGGCGCTACGGCCGGCGCGTCCTGCTGTTCGACCGCGGCGAGGTCGGCTGCGCGCATCGCGAGTGGAATATCTCGCGCGAGGAGCTGCAAGCGCTGGTCGATACCGGCCTGGTGAGCTGGGATGACCTGCGCGCGATCATCATGGCTGAGTACGATTGCGGCGTCGTGCGCTTTTACAACGGCGCACAACCGCCGACCGAGCTGTGGATGCGCCATGTGCTCGATGTCGCGCTCGATGCCGGGGCGCTGCTGCGGCTGGCGCGCCAGCGGCTGGAGGAGGCCGGCGGTGTGGTGCTCGATGGGCGGACGTTCCGGCGGGTGTGCGTCAGCGCTGCCGGCCCGGTGCGCGTCGCCGTCGAGTTGGCGCGCGCAGACGGCGCGACCGAATGCTACACCGGGCGGCTGCTGCTGGATGGGATGGGCAGCATCTCGCCGCTGGCGCTGCGGCGCTTCGCCGGGCGGCCCTTCGCCGGAGTCTGCCCGACGGTTGGCACGGTCGTCGCCGGGCTGGAGCCAGGCCCCGCGCCTGATCAACACAACCCGCGAGTGGGCGATATCCTGCTGACCATCACCGATGCGCAGCGCGGCCAGCAGTACATGTGGGAGGGCTTCCCCGGCCGTGGCGATGAGTTGACAGTGTATTTGTTCTATTATGACACGCTGAGGGGCCAGGGGCCAGGGGCCAGGCGCCAGGAGCCAGCGAACCAGACAGGGAGACAGCGAGAACGGGAGACGAGCCAGGAGACTGTACGCAAGACTCAAACCTCCGCACTGGCCCAACCCCCTGATCTGATGCAACTGTTCGAGGACTACTTCGCGCTGCTGCCGACCTACAAGCGCCCCGGGCCGGGCTTTCGGCACCTTAAGCCGGTCTATGGCTACATCCCCGCGCGCCACAGTCTGCGCCGGCAGGAGGCCCCGCTGCTGCGTGGCGTGCTGCCGGTCGGCGACTCGGCAGCGCAGCAGTCGCCGCTGACCTTCTGCGGTTTCGGCTCGCATGTGCGCAACCTGGGCCGCACCACTGCGCTGCTGGAGGAGGCGCTACACTACGACCTGCTTGCGCCGGAGCACCTGCATTCGATCGGCGCCTACCAAGTGAACGTCTCGCTCAACTGGGTGTTTAGCCGGTTCATGCAGCCGTGGGACAGCGACGCCGATGTGAACCGGTTGCAGAACGTGTTTCTGGCCGTGCTGAATGACCTGGGCGAGGAGCGGGCGCGGCGCTTCTTCCGCGACCGTATGGTTTGGGGCGATTATCACCGGATGGTGCTGGGGATGTTCCGCCGGCGTCCGCTGGTCGTTTTGTTCGCCTGGCGGGTGTTGGGGCCGGCGGGCATTCGCCAATGGATCGGCGACTATCTGGTCTTCAGCCGGGCGGCGCTGCTGGCCTGGGCCGGGCGGCGGCTGGGGGCGCGTGGGCGGGCCTGGCTGGCCGATACGGCGGCGCGGCTGGCGCCGGCGGCCGGCCTGCGGTTGCGCGCCCGATTCGCCGAATGGCAGGCGATGGGGTGGGTGTGATACCGTGTTGTGGCATGGCCGCGGAGCGCTGCCCATCGCCCACTACAAGGCCCCGCTCACGGCGCGGATGCCGCCTGCGCCGGGCGCAACCGGCAAAGTGTGATATAATCGCCCTCCAGTACAACAGCACGGACGGGGAACGCTTGTGGAACTTGCACTCGACATCGCCCTTGTACTCCTGGGAATCGCGCTGATCGGTCTGGTCATTCTGCAGGGAAAGAACGTCGGCCTGCAGAGCCGCGACACGAGCTCGATCTACCGCACAAAGCGGGGATTGGAAAAGACGATCTACCAGGCGACGATTGTGGTTGCTGTCCTGTTCCTGATCCTGTCGCTGATCGCCAGCCTGCCGATCTGGGGCACGGGGACGCCGGCGACCGGCCTGCTCCCGGCGCCAGGTCTCCTCTAGCCCAGGCACCGGGCGCGCGGTGGTCGCGCCGGTGGGCGCAACTCAATGACCGCCGCACGCTTGGTGCCCGCTGGAGCACTCCCGCATGGCACGCCGTATCCGCTGGCAGCTCCTGATCGCCGCGATCAGTTCGCTGCTCGTCCTGCTCCTGATGAGCCAGCTTGCACTCTCCTCGGCCTCGGTCGCTCGCCCGGTGGCGGGGGGCGCGTATGTTGAGGGGGTTGTCGGCGCGCCGCGCCACCTCAACCCGCTGGTGAGCGACCCGGCGAGCGACCCGACCGGCGCGGATATCCAGGCGCTGGTGTTCGACGGCCTGCTGCGCCCCGGGCCGGATGGCCTGCCGCTGCCTGCGCTGGCCGCGGCCCTGCCAGACGTCAGCGACGATGGCCTGACCTACACCTTCACCCTGCGTCCCAATGTGCGCTGGCACGACGGCGCGCCGCTCACCGCCGACGACGTGGTCTTTACCGTGCGCGCCATCCAGCGTCAGGGCTTCGCCGGCGACCCGCAGGCCGCGGCGATCTGGCGTGGCGTGCTGATCGACACGGACGGCGCTGGCCGCGTGCAGGTCGTTCTGCCGCAGCCGTACGCGCCGTTCGCTGCGATGGCGACCTTCCCGATCCTGCCGGCGCATCTGCTGCGCGATGTGCCGCCGGAGCAGTGGGGCGGCGGCGCGTTCAGCCGCCAGCCGATCGGCACTGGGCCATATCGCCTACGCGAGCTTACCAGCGAGCGAGCGCTGCTTCTGGCCAACCCGGCTTATTTCGATGGCCGCCCGCTGATCGACAGCATTGAGCTGCGGTTTTTCCCCAACACGCGCGCCGCGCTCGCGGCGCTGGGCCGTGGCGAGATCGACGCGGTAGCCGCGCCCAGCATTGGCGATCTGCAGACGGTCAACCTGCCGCGAACGATCCGCCAGCGTGCTGCCCCGCTCGACTCCTACACCGTGTTGACCTTCAACCTGCGACGTGCGCCGCTCTCCGATCAGGGCCTGCGCCGCGCACTGGCGACTGGCCTGGACAAGGATGGGCTGATCGCCAGGGCGCTGAAGGGTGGCGCTCAGCGGATCGACACGCCGCTGCTGCCCGGCACATGGGCTGCCTCGGCGACGGCGGTGTGGTACCCCTACAACCAGGCGCGCGCGGCCGAACTACTGGACTCGCTCGGCTACCAGCCCGGGCCGGACGGCACTCGCGTGCGCGATGGCGCGCCGCTCGTGCTGCCGCTGGTCACGGACGACGCGCCGGACCGGCAGGCGGTGGCCCAGGAGATCGCACGGCAGTGGGGCGAGCTCGGGGTGAACATCGAGATCGAGCAACTGAGCGGCGCGGCGTTGCAGGCGCGCCTGGCCGCGCACGATTTCACCCTCGCATTGCACGGCTGGCAGCGGCTTGGGCCGGAGCCCGACCTGCTCGAGCTGTGGGGATCCCGGGGCGCGGCGGGCGGGCGGAACTACGCCGGCTTGCAGGACGACCAGATCGACGAACTGCTGACCAATGCCCAACAGGACGCCGACCAGGATTCGCGCGCGGCCTCGTATGCCGCGTTCGAGCGCCGCTGGGTTGAGCTCGCGCCAGGCATCATCCTCTATCAGCCGCTGCTGGTCTATGCCGCAGTCGGGCAACTCGGCGGCCTGGAGGCCGACTTCGCACCGCTCGGGAGTTCCGCGCCTCCGCTGTTCGGCCGCGAGGATCGCTTTCGCCACGTGAACCGCTGGTTTATCCGCAGCACGCGCGAGATCCGCGGCGACCTGCGGTAGCCCCCCGTAAGAGAGCGTACGCGGTCGCCCGCAGCGCGGGCGGTGTAGCGGACCGCAGGCCCGCCACGCTGTTCTTGCTGGCGCGTGTGCGCCAACGAACGGTCGTGGGGAGGGCGAAGCCACACCTCGCACCCCCTCCCCGGCGGCGGGAAGGGCATAGGGGAGGAGTGTGGCGAAGCTGTCCGTCCCTACCCCCGCGCGCGGGGGAGGGGGCTGGGGGCGCCCGGCGCGGTGCCACTGACAGCTGCCTGATAAAAGTATGATATAATCCGCTCCGTCGAAAGACCGAGGCCCGTGTACGTCCTTGGTCGGAGCGAAAGGTGTCTATGAGTAGCCACTTCCTGCACCTCGTTCGTGCCGGATGCCTCGCGTTCGGGCTGGCGCTGATCGGCGGGCTGGTGTCGCCCGCGGCGCTGTATGCCGGTGGGGCGCCGCAAGCCGTGATGCTGGATGTCGCCGACGGCGTGAGCGTTCAAAACGGCGGCGCGATCAGGTTACAGGCGAATGCGCCGCCCGCGCCCCGCGCGTATGGCTCGTTCCGCCGCTTCGGTATCGCCATCTCGGCCCCGCAATCCTTCCCTTCCTCGTTCCGCTCATTACGTGTTGATTACAAGGCAACCGCACCGGCGGGCAGCGCGGTGCTTTTCGACGTGCGCGCGAGCGCCGATGGCGCCCGCTGGACGGAGTGGGAGATCGACCTTGCCCCCGGCGCCACAGCGCAGTTCGACACGCTGGCGCGTTTCGCGCAATACCGCGTGACGCTGCTCGGTGGGCCGGCCAGGCCGGCGGTTCGTGCGATCGCGCTGACGCCGGTCGCGGCCCCTGCGCTGTACACCGCTTTTGAAGATGCCAGCCCACCTGTCGCGCCGACCTACCGCGTCCACGCGACGCGCCAGGGGATGGTCGGGTGGCGCACGGCCAGCGGCCACCGCATTCGCCCGCGCGACCGTTTCGTCTCGCTGCCGTCGCGCCGCGTGACCTCGCGGCCCGGCAAGGTCGAGTACATGGTCCGGCTCACCTACCAGGGCCGCACAACCGTTGTCCCGGTGCTGGATGTCGGCCCGTGGAACGTGAACGACAACTTCTGGGACGAGCAACGCGACCGCTTCCAGGACCTGCCGCGCGGCTACCCGGAGGACCATGCCGCCTTTTTCGACGGCTACAACGGCGGCTGGGCCGAAAAGGGCAAGGTGCGCTTCCCGACCGCCGTGGATGTCGGCGACGGCGCCTGGTGGGACGACCTGGGCATCCGCGGCGACCGGGCGGTGATCGATGTGACCTTCCTCTGGCTCGGCGCGGACCCGCAGGGCGCCGCCACGCCCGCGCCCGTGCTGGCGCCCGCGCCAGCGCCGCCCGCGCCCGCCGCAGCGAACGCGGTTGTCGTGACGGACGGTAGCCCGGGGTTCTCGGCCGAAGCCAAGATCGAGTGGGAGCACGCCGACGGCTGCGGCGAAGCCGGCTACACTCTGTGGACGTTCACAACGCCCAATGAGGCGGAGAGCGAGAACCGCGTGCGCTGGCACCCCTCGCTGCCAAAGGAAGGCGAGTACGATGTCTATGCGCTCATTCCGGGGTGCAAGGCCAGGAAGCCGAACACGACCAGCGCGCGCTACCATATTCAACACCGCGACGGCGGCGCAGACGTGACGATCGATCAGAAAGCTACCGCCGGGCAATGGGTCAAGCTTGGCCGCTTCCCATTCGCAGCCGGCGAGGGTAGCTTCGTGGAACTGCGCGACGTGACCGGCGACTCGTTGCAGGCGATCTGGTTCGACGCGATCCGCTGGGTGCCGGTCGAGTAGCAACTCGGCGGGAGCGGACCGGCGGGGCGGCGCCCTCGGAGCGCCCTACCCCGCCGGTTTGCGCGCCTTCACCACGATATTCACGAATGTGCGCTCGTCGCCGCGCAGCCGCTCGTTCGGCGCATCGGCCAGGCGGAACAGCCGGACGCCCAGGTTGATCGGGTTCAGCAGGCTGCCGCTGTTGCGCTCGCCGCGGAAACGGTCCGCCGAGTCGCGCAGCCGCTCCGGCAGCAGGTTTTTCTCGATCAGCGGCTTGCCGATGCTGTAGACGATCAGGTGGATGAAGGGAAAGGCGTAGTGCGTCTGCTCCTCCAGCGCCTCGATCTCGAAGCCGGCGGTTGCGATCACATCGCGCAAGTCGCCGGGGCGGTAGAGGCGCCAGTGGTTGCTCCACAGCCCGGTGATCGGGCCGGCGCTGCGGATCGGCCGCGCCCCGATCGCCTCCAGCGTTTTGTTGATCGGGTCCCACAGGAACGGATAGTCGGCGTGGGGGACGCTCAGCGCCAGCGTGCCGCCCGGCTTCAACACCCGGAACACTTCGCGGATCGCCTGGCGGTCATCGGCGATGTGCTCCAGCACCTCGGTCATCAGGACTTTGTCGAAGGCGCCGCTGCCGAACGGCAGGCGCTGGATGTCCACACTTGCCAGGCGTGCCTCCACCCCCTCGCGCCTGGCCCATTCCAGCCGCGCGACATCCCCATCGACGCCGACCAGCCGGACATCCCGCAGGCGGCGCATCATCATCAGGTAGACGCCCATGCCGCAGCCGCAGTCGAGCACCGTCTCGCCGTCGTGCAGGTCGAGGAAGTCCATCAGCGTGATCGCGCGGCGGCGGAAGGCCATGTCGGCTTCGTTCTGAAGCAGCCGCTCTAGCGTCGCCCGGTCTTCAGCGGAGAGGTTGATGCGCGCAGTGGCGGGCGCGGCGGGCGGCGCGGCCGAGGCGAGCAGCGGGGCGCCCGCGCTCACCGCCCCGAGCGCGAACTGCGCCCGTGGGCGGGCCGTGTCCCCGCTGCGCATCTGGCGGGCCGCCAGCACCCGCTCCATCAGCGCCTCGTACTCATCGAGCGAGCGGCGGACGCTGAAGATCGCCTGGACATCCGCACGCTGCGGGCGCGGCGTTGGGGCGCGGAGTTGCGCCACGATCCCTTCCGCCAGCGCCACCGGGTCGCGTGGGGCGACGAGCCGGCCCATCCCAGTCACCTGGACGACCTCGCGCGCGCCGGGGATGTCGGTTGTCACCAGCGGCGCGCCGCTGAGCAGCGCTTCGATCTGGACGCTGGGAAAGCAGTCCGTGCGTGACGGGAGCGCGAAGACATCGCACAGGGCGTAGAAGTTCGCCATCTGCTGCGCGTTGAGAATCAGGCCGAGGGCGGTGATCTCGTCCTGGTGCTGCTCCAGCAGCGGGCGGCAGCGCGCGAAAAAGTTCTCGTAGACGACGTTGATCTCGCCGGCGTAGATGAAATGCGCCTCGGGGACCTGCGCGCGCACCAGCGGCACGGCCTGGAGCAGGTAATCGAAGCCCTTTTCCTCCACGAAGCGCCCGGCGAAGCCGATCAGCTTCTTGCCTTCCAGCCCAAGCTCGCGGCGCCATGCGGCGACGGCCTCCGGCTGCGGCGGCGGCAGATCGGCGGGCGGGTAGATCGCCGCCAGCCGCCCGCGCAACGGCGCGAGGAAGCGCGAGTGCCGCCCGTAATCCGCGCTGTGGACCACCACCTGGTCGGCCAGGCGCATCCCGGCGGCCATGGTCGAATCCATCGCCCGCTGGATGAGCGCGTTCGTGAAGCCCGCCGGCATCACGACGTCGCCCTGGTGGGTGATGACCGAGGCGCGGCCAAGGGCCCGGGCCAGCGCCACCACCAGCAGCGTCTCGGGCATGGGCGTGTGGATGTGGACGAGATCGTGCGCGCGCAGCAGCCGCGCCAGCGTCGCCGGGTAGCCCGGCATCACCACCGTGCGGCTCACACGCGCGACATACGGCACCCGCACCACGCGCACGCCGTTGATGATCTCCTCAGCCGGCAGCTCGCGATGGTGCTGCGACGCCAGCACGGTGACGGTATGGCCGCGCGCCGCCAGCCCTTCGGCGAGGCGCTTGGCATAGGCGGTGAGGCCGGTCCAGTGCGGGTGATAGAACGTCAGTGTTACCAGAATCTTCATGCGAGTCCTTTGGGGCGGGCGGGCGCGCCGGCCTCACCCGCTCGCCTCCGCACGCTTCGTCGCACGCACGACCAGCGTTGTGCCGAGTGGAACGCGAGAGAAGAGATTGTCGCATTTGAGCGCGGCGTAGAACAGGGCGACGGCCAGCCGCCGCGCGGGGCTCGGCTCGCGCCAGAACGCCTGCGACTGGCTGGCATGCGAGCGGCGGGCCAGCCGCAGCAGTGTGGTGTACGCCCAGACGACGCCGCGCATGCTGGGAAAGCCAAGCCAGCGCACCGTGATGTCGGTGTACCCGCCGTAGAATTCGGCCAGCAGTTCGGCATTGCGGAAGCGGCGCAGGTGGCCGGCGTAGCTGTCGAGCACGGAGAACTGGCGCGGATCGCGCGGGACGCTGACGACCAGCGTGCCGCCGGGGCGGAGCAACTCGCCGGCGCGCGCCAGCAGCTCGCGCCATGGGCCGACATGCTCGAGCACTTCTGTGCAGACGACCACATCGTAGCCACCGGCCGCGATCGGGAGCGCCGGGTCGTAGGCATCGCCGGCGAACAGCCGGGCGTTGAGGCCACGTCGCGCCAGGATGCGGCGGCCAAGCTCGATCACCCGCGCTTCGACATCCACGCCATCGACCTCGAACCCGGCCCGCACAAGCTCCGCCACCAGCCGGCCGCTGCCGCAGCCGAGGTCGAGCGCGCGGCCGGAGCGCCCGCGCAGCAGCCCGAGCACCACGTCGCTCAAATTGCGCAGCGCCGGGTCGGTCCATTGCCAGCGCTCGATCAGCGTGTCGTCCTGGGAGTAGACCTGCATGTGCCCGTTGCCCGCCCCGTACGAAGGCCTGCCCCTACTGTCTGCTTGCGTGCCGTGCTATTATAGCCGCTGAACCAGATCAGGACAAAAACACCCCACGGGCACAGCACCAGGAGCACTTGCCGGATGACCAAACCGACCCTCCCTGACGGCATACTGGCCGGCGCTCCGACCGGCGCGGGCCATTTCAAGGCCGCAGCGACTCACGACGGACGCCATCGGGCCGACATCCTCAGCCCTGCCTCCGACCAGTTCAACCGCGCCCTCGAGCGGGCGAGCAACGCACCGCTGCGCCATGGCAACCGCCTGACACTGCTGCGAAACGGCCCGGCGACCTACGACGACTGGCTGGCGGCGATCGCAGGCGCCGAGCGATTTATCCACCTGGAAAACTATATCTTTCAGGACGACGCCACCGGCCGGCGGTTCGCCGATGCGCTCGCAGCCAAAGCGGCCGATGGCGTGCCGGTGCGCGTCCTGGTCGATTGGTTCGGCTCGTGCGATGTGCCGCTGTCGTTCTGGCGGCGGCTGCGCGGCGCCGGCGTCGATCTGCGGATTTTCAACCCGCCCGGTTTCAGCGATCCGCTCAAGGTCGTGCAGCGCGACCATCGCAAGATGATCGGTGTGGACGGCTGCTATGCATCGGTTGGGGGCGTCTGCATCGCCGATCCATGGATGGATACCTCGCCGGTGACCGGCCTGCCGTATCGTGATACGGCGGTCGCCGTGCAGGGGCCGGCGGTCGTCGACCTGGAGCGGGCCTTCGCCAGCATCTGGCAGCTCAGCGGCCCGCGGCTGCCGCCCGAGGAGCTCTTGCATGCCGGCGCGGTCCTGCCGGCCGGCGATGTCGCGGCGCGGGTGATCATCCAGGAGCCGGGACGGATGCGCATGCTGCGGGTGTTGCAGCTGCTGCTGGCCGGTGTGCAGGAGCGAATCTGGATCGCGGATGCCTACTTCCTCGTCTCGGCGATTGTGCGCGAGGCGTTGATCGCTGCGGCGCGCGACGGAGTGGACGTGCGCATCCTGCTGCCGGCCAGCAACGACCTGCCGCTGGTCGGCGTGATGTCGCGCTACGGCTACCGGCCGCTGCTCGAGGCTGGCGTGCGCATCTGGGAGTACACCGGGCTGATGATGCATGCCAAGACGACCGTGGCCGACGGCTGGTGGTCGCGGATCGGCTCGACCAACCTTAACCCGACCGGGCTGCTGACGAACTGGGAGATCGACCTGGTTGCCGAGGACCGCACATTTGGCGCGGCCATGGAGGCGATGTACCTGGATGATCTGGCGCATGCGCGGGAGATCAAGCTGCGCGGGGTGCGCCGGCTGCGCCCTCGCCCGGAGCGCCCGGAGAGTCGGGCCGAGCGCCGCGCCCGCCGCCACCGGACCAAGCGCAGCGTGCGGGTGAGTGTGATGGCGGCCCGGGTCGGCGCCGCGCTCGCCGCCGCCGGCGACGATGTGGTCAGCCGGAATGAGTGGGCCGTCGGCACAGCGATGAGCAGCGGGCTGCTCAGCCTGTCGCTGCTGGCGTTCCGCTTCCCACGCGCCCTGGCATGGCCGCTCGCACTGGTCGGAGCGCTACTCGGCACGCTGGGGCTCCTGCGGCAGATCCGCCCGCCTGGGGGGCACCAGTTCTCGCGCGCTCGCCGGGCCGAGCTCTTCCGCCAACAACTGCAGCGCATCCGTGAGGGGCAGTTGCGCCGCGCCCGCCGCCGGCGGCTGCCGGTGTGACCCCACGGCGGACGGCGGCATGCTCTTCCGGATAGAGGATGAGCGCCGGAAGAAGGCTTTCTCAGTTGCAACACGGGCATCGTCTTCCGTCGTTGGCGGTCTGCCGCCTACCACCCACCATCCACCAGGATGCTGGTCCGACTGGCCGCCCTGCGCAGCCGGGCGATCAAGACAACCAGCCCGGTGAAGAGCAGCGCGCCGGCGGCGATCCCTAGGCAGGTGAGCGCCACGCCGCTGTACCCACCGGATTGCCGTGGATCGAGGAACGGGTAGGGGTACCAGCCGACCAGCGCGCCACGCACCAGCGCATAGGCCAGCCAGACGATCGGGTAGAGCAGCCAGATGAGCCCCCACTGAAAGGGAAGGGGGACGTGCGGCGGGTCGATCAACCAGTCCGCCAGCACAGCTAACGGCATAATGCGGTGCAGCACCGTGTCCACCCATGGCACGGTCATCTGCAGCTGCTCCTGCAGATCGGAGAGCAGCAGCGCGAAGACGACGAACGTAACGCTGAGATACAATACCGCCGCGCCGCGGATAAGCGCCACTGCCAGCGGCGGGCGGCGCGACGGGTCAAGCGTTGCGCCCCACAGCAGCACGGCCGCGCCGTACAGGTTGCTCTGGACGGTAAAAAAGCTGAAGAAGTTGACCGGGTTGAATCCCGGCACACCGGTGCGCAGCCAGAGCTGGTAGCCGATGGCGATGAGGGTGAGAAACGCAAAGGCGGCCCGGTAGGCGCGGACCCAGCCCGCTGCTCGTTTCATCGCATGGCTCCTTTCTGTGCGGCGGCCTACCCGTAGTGTACCACAACGCGTTCCATGGCCTGATGTGAGCCTTCTATGCAGCAACTGATCCTCGCCGATATCGCCGGGCCGTTTTACGACCTGGACCTGCCCTTTCGCAACTGGTCGTCGCTGCCGTTCACGCAGCTCGACCTGGCGCACCCGCCCTATGTCGATGCGGCGCGTCTTGACGCGGCGGTGATGCGCGCCATCGCGCATCTCGCCCGGCTTCAGGCGCAGGGCTATACCGGGATCGTGCTCGACAACCTGGCCCATCTCACCGGGTTTGAAGCGGCTGGCGGCGCGATTTACCCGCCAGGCTGCCCCGAGCGCCTGCGGGTGGCCTGCTACCGCGCCGCCTTCGGTCGGCTGTTCGCGGCGGCAGAGGCGCGCGGCATGGCGGTTTTCATCACGACCGATATGCAATGGAGCACCGCCCCGTTGCGGCGCTACGTCGGGCAGCTGGCGGCGGACAACCCGCGCTTGGCGGAG
Source organism: Roseiflexaceae bacterium (assembly GCA_042408595.1). Taxonomy (GTDB): domain Bacteria; phylum Chloroflexota; class Chloroflexia; order Chloroflexales; family Roseiflexaceae; genus JBHOQX01. The sequence goes on from JBHOQX010000107.1 coordinate 42,363, forward strand.
GCGAACCGGCGTGCGCTCGCCGAGCTGTTCGCGGCCTTCCCGCAGGTGCGCGGTATCGTGGTGCGCGTCGGCGAAGCCGGCGGGGCGCACAACGCCGGGGGCTACGATGGGCACATGCTCTATCGCAGCGTCGCCGCGCTGCGCGCCCTGATCGACACGTTGCTGCCGGTCTGCGCGCAGTACGGCCGGCTGCTGGTGGTGCGCACGTGGAGCATCGGCGTCGGCGAGTTGGGCGATCTGCTCTGGTCGCCGGCGCGCTATCACGCCGTGTTCGGCGGCTACAGTTCGCCGCACCTACTGGCGTCGGTCAAACACGGGCCGGCAGATTTCTTCCGCCTGCTGCCGCCCAATCCGACGATCGGGCTGGCGGGGCCGCGCCAGATCATCGAGCTGCAAAACCGACGCGAGTACGAGTTGTTCGGCATGGCGCCGAGCGGGGTCGCGGCGTTGCACGGCGCGGCCATCCGTCATGCGGCAGCAACTGGCGCCGCCGGTGTCTGGGCCTGGAATGCGACCGGCGGCTGGGGCGGCGGAACGGCGACGCTTGGCCCGGACGGTTGGAACGTGTGGACGGAGCTGAGCAGCGCGCTGACCGCCGCGCTCGCCCAGTCCCCCGCTCTGGACCCGGCGGCGTTCGTGCGGGACTGGTGCGCGGCCCGGCTCGGGGGTGCGCTCGGCGCGGCAGCGGCGGCGCTCTATCTCGATTCGGAGCAGCTTTGGGAACGTGGCTGGTACATGGGGCCGCTCGTCGGCGCGGCGGCGCTGCGCGGCATACGCATCCCGCCGCTTCTCTGGGTCTGGTGGATGCGCCCGACCGCCGCGCCGCTATGCTGGGCCTATCTCGCGGCGGCGGTGGCGAGCCCAGAGCGTGCCCTGCGCGACAGCCGCGTGGCGGTGGCGCAGGCGGCGCGGCACGCGGCGGCGCTGGCACGGCTGGCGGCCGATGGCGGGCCGGAGGCGGCGTTCATGGCCGAGAGCGCCCGCTATTTCTGGGATGCGCTGGCCGTTGCCTACGCCATTCGCGCTGTGATGCTGCCGGCCTTCGCCGCAGCGGCGCGCGGGGAAGTAGCGGGCTGGCGGCGCGCGGCGCGGGGAGCTGCCGCGGCGCGCGCTGGCCTGCGGCAGCATCGCGAGACCTGGGACGGCCGGCGCGATTTTCCGGCGCTGGAGCTGGACGAAATCGACGCCTTTCTGGCCTCGCTGGAGCGCATGCCGGAGGTGCGCTGGCTTCAGGCGCGAGCCGCCTGCGAGATGGTAGCGCACCTGCGGGCAGGCGGGCGGGCGAGGACCGCCCTTTACGCCGGTGGTACGGCCGGGGCAGTCATGGTCGCGCTCGCACTGGCCCGCCTCAGGCGCACCCCCGTCGGTGTGGCTGGCGCGCTCACCCCGCTCCTGCTGGCCGCGCCGCCGGTGCGGCGGCAGGCGCTGCGCGCCGGCCTGCCCTGGCTCAACCGCCGGCTCTTTCTGCTGCCGTCGATCTTCTTCGAAACCGGCCCGTCGCTGACGGAATGGGCGTGAGCCAGGCACGCCGGGTGCCGCCGACGGCGGGCTACGCGCTTCGCATCCGCTCACGCCGCAGGCCGCGCCGCCAAAACGCGCGCCATTCGCGGCGGATCACCAGTCCGGTCACAATGGCTGTCTGGGCGAAGCCCCAGGCGCGCCCGGCCGCCTCGGTGCGGCGCGCCAACAGCGCGGCGCGCAGGTCATCGGCGGTCGTGCCGGGGAAGCTGGTCACGCCGGTGCCGATCGTCGCGAGGTGGTGTGCGTCGCTCCCCCCGACCGCCGCCAGGTGCAACGCTCGGGCGTCCGCCGCGGCGAGCGCGTTCATCCGCGGCGACCAGAGGCTGGCGTTGAAGGTTTCGACCGCGTCCAGCGGCCATTCCGGCACCGGCCCGGACGCGCGCTGTCGCAGGCCACTCCGCCCGAGCGACGGTACCATCCAGTCGTACGGGTGCGCCGCGATGCATATCCCACCCTGGGCGTGGGCCGCAGCGATCGTCTCCGCCGCTGGCCGGCCGGGCGGTAGCGCCCGCTCAATGAACAGGACGAGCAGGTGCCCGTCCGCCGTCGAGACTTCCTCGCCGATGATGACGTCGATGCCGTAGGCGGGGGCAAGCCGGCGCGCCGCGAGCGCCCCGTCGATGGTGTCGTGGTCGGTGATCGCGATCAGGCGCAGGCTGGTGTGCTGCGCCACGTGGGCCAACACTTCCTCAGGCGTATTGTGGCCGTCGCTCCAGGTGGTGTGAAGGTGGAGGTCGGCGCTGCTCCAGACCTGGGTCACGGGTGTGTCTCCTTGTCAAGCAGGTGGCGGATGGCGAACGATGCCTGGCCCAGAGACCGGGAGAGGACGAGCGGGAGAACAAGCCTGCCTCCCGGCCTCCCTCCCTGAAACCGTCATCCGTCGTCGTTCGTCCAGCGGCCGTTGCCAGGCGATAGGGCTGTCGCTCACCGCCCCACCGCCCCGACCAGCCGGGCACGGGCGCGGGCGCGAACGTGTGGTCGTATCACACGGGTGTAATGTTCAAGTAATGCATCGAGCACATGCGACCAGGTGCGTCGCTCGGCGGCGGCGCGGGCTGCCCGGCCCATCGCAGCGCGGCGCTCTGGCGCATCCAGCAACTCCCGGGCGGCGGCCCGCAGATCCGCCGGGCTTCCGGGCGCGAAGAACAGCCCGGTCTCACCCTCGCGTATCAGGTCGAGCGCGCCGCCAGCCCGCGCGGCGACCACCGGTAGGCCGGATGCCATCGCCTCCTGGATCACCTGGCCGAAGGTCTCGGTGGCCGACGGAAAGACGAACAGATCGGCGCTGGCGTAGGCCGTCGCCAGATCGTCGCCTTGCAGAAAGCCGGTGAAGGTCGCCGGCGCCCCTGCCAGCTCGCGCTCCAGCCCGGCGCGCGCCGGCCCATCGCCGACGATCACCAGCCGGGTGGCGGGCAGGCTGGCCAGCACCGCCAGCAGGTCGAGTCGCTTCTCGGCGGCCAGGCGCCCGGCGTACAGGATGAGCCGCTCGCCAGGGCGCGCGCCGACCGAGGCGCGCCATACCGCGCTGCGGCGTGCCGGATGGAAGCGGTCGGTATCCACCCCGCGCCCCCAGACACGCAGCCGGCGGAAGCCGTGGGCGCGCAGGTCGGCGAGGGTGGCGGACGACGGGCAGAGCGTGGCGGCGCAGGCGTTGTGGACGCGGCGCAGGTAGGCGTAGGCCAGTGAGCGCAGCGTGCCCAAGCCGTAATAGCTCGCGTACGCCGGCCAGTCGGTGTGATAGACGCCAAGGAGCGGCGCGCCGACCCGCATGCCGGCCGCAACTGCCGCCGGACCCAGCATGACCGGCCCGGCCAGATGGACGATATCCGGCCGGAAACGCCGCAGCCCCTCGAAGATGCGCGGCTGCGGCGGCGTGAGCTTCAGACCCGGGTAGAGCGGCAGCGGCCAGCCGCGCAGGCGCACGACCTCAGCCCCGGCGTAGCTCTCCGGCGCGTCGTACGGCGCAAATAAAAGCGCCGCGTGGTTGCGGCGCTGCAGGTGTTCGAGGAGACGGCAGAGGGTCGTCACGACCCCGTTCACGTCTGGCAGGAATGTCTCCGTGATCAGCGCGATTCGCACGGCGCACCTCCTCTGCGCAGGGCCTGTCTAGCGCATCATTGCACCTATCATCGCAGAGAAAGATGTAGTTTTCCCGATGATTGTGTTAAGTTCAGGCTAAATCTTTGCTAAATGCGCATGCTGGTGGCTGCGTGTTCTCGCGGCCGTCCTTCCTGCTACGTTCCCGTCGCGGGGGGATCTGTGCGCATGCCAGGCATCAGCATGGATTCCACCCATGGTTTTCTCCCTTGCGGGGGTAGGCTTTTACCTGTACCAGGCGCCAGTTCGATCGCACCGCCGTCGGTTCCCTCTCTCCCGGGTTGGGAGACGGGGCAGCGATACGGACCGCGGGCGCTTGGCCACGTTGGCAGAGAAACCTCCCCTCCGTAAGTCACTCCCCAAGCGCATGGCCGATTGACACGCTCGCGCCACCCCGCTACAATCCCGTGCCATGACGCCATTCGACCTGCGGCTCGCCGCCGCGATCGCCGCCGGCAAAGCCGCCGGCTTCGCCAGCCGGGCGCTCAGGCGCGGCGGCGGCACCACCTTCCCGGGTGTCGTCGCCCGCCGCCTGGAGCCGCGCGCCCTGCGCCGCCTGGCCGCCCGCCTGCCGGAAGGCGTGGTGGTTGTTGGCGGGACGAACGGCAAGACCACGACCACCCGCATGCTCGCTGCAATTCTGGAAGCGAGCGGGCGTGCGGTGCTCCACAACCGTGCCGGTGCGAACCTGCTGACCGGCCTGACGACGGCCGCGATCGCCGGCGCGTCGCTCGCCGGGCGGCCCCGTGCCGCCCTCGGCCTGTTCGAGACCGACGAGGCCGCCTTGCCGGACGCGCTCGATGAGACGCAGCCGCGCCTGGTGCTGCTCCACAATCTGTTCCGCGACCAACTCGACCGCTATGGCGAGGTAGACACGATCGCCGCCCGCTGGCGTGTCGCGCTGGAGCGGCTGCCGGCCAGGGCCACAGTGCTGCTCAACGCCGACGATCCGGCGGTCGCCGCGCTCGAGGAGGGGTTAGCGGCGCACGTCGTGTGCTACGGGCTGGAGGACACGCGCCACGCCGAAGGGAGCGCCGCCCACCTGGCTGACTCGCAGTTCTGCCGGCGTTGCGGTGCGCCCTACGCCTACGGCGCGCTGTTCTACGGCCACATCGGGCACTACGCCTGCCCGCGCTGCGGCCACGCTCGCCCCGTGCCGGCCTACCGGCTCGAACGACTCGACCTCGATGGCTCCGCCGGCAGCCGCTTGCACATCGCCTACCCGGGCGGCGCGATGGAGTTGCGCCTGCCGCTGCCCGGCCTGTATAACGCCCTGAACGCCCTGGCCGCCACCGCCGCCGCCCTGTTGCTGGGGGTGGCTCCGGCGGTAACGCGCGACACGCTGGAGCATTTCAGCGCCGCCTTCGGACGGATCGAGCGGATCGATGCTGCCGGGCGCCCGTTGCTCCTGGCGCTGATCAAAAACCCGATCGGCGCGAGCGAGACCGTGCGGATGCTCACCGGTGGGCAGGAGTCAGGGGGCAGTGATCAGGAGAAGGCAAGCGCCGGGAACGACGGAACAAGCATCCAGCCGCGCGCCTCCAGCCTCCATGTCCTTGTCGCTATCAACGACAACTACGCCGACGGCACCGACGTTTCGTGGCTATGGGACGCGGACTTCGAACGACTGGCGGGGCGGGTCGCCACGGCGACGGTGAGCGGGACGCGCGCGGCGGACATGGCGGTGCGGCTGAAGTACGCCGGCGTCCCGCCGGAGCGTATCCATATGGTGCCGGCGTTGTCGCAGGCGTTGGATGCCGCGCTCGCCGCGCTGCCCCCCGGTGCGACCCTCTACGCCCTGCCGACGTACACGGCGATGCTGGAGCTGCGCGCGGAGCTGGTGCGGCGCGGCTGGGCGCGGCCGTTCTGGGCGGATTGATGCCCCTGGGATCGAGCGCCATCACGCAGGTGTCTACGACACCGGATCGCGACGCTGCGAGTTCGTTCCCGCTTTGCTCCTATCCTGCTGATCTGCTGCGCTGCTCTCCGCAATATGCTACGGCAGATATGCTTGCCCACCAGGCTCGTCCATTGGTGCAGATCGGCCATGAGCGCAATCCATCTTTCTTCGCCCACGCAGTCACATCCCGCCGGCCAGCCCCACCGCCTGCGCGCGACCATCCTGGCGGCGCTGGCGGCGCTGCTGCTCCTCTCGCTCCTCCTTGGCGGCCTTGGCACCTACGCGTTTGTTGCCGCTGGCGAGCGCGCCGCTTGGGACGGCCGCGAGGAAGAGGCGGCGCACGCTGCCGCCTCGGTCGTGGCCGCCTACATCGGGCGGCAGCAGGCGGCCCTCTCCACCATCGGCTCGCTTGGCAAAGCCCGCCTCCAGGCAGCCTCCGATATTCCATATGCGGTTCTGCAGCGCAATCCTGACCTGATCGAGATCGTGCGGGTGGACGAGGACGGCAATCTGGTCGTCGCGGCCGGCCAGCCCCTGCTCGCCTCGCAGTCGCCGTTGGCCGATACGGCGTGGTACGCCGGCGCAGCCCGCCAGGGCAGCTATCTCAGCGCCGGGCAGCAGGGCGGCACGGGCGAGCCGTTCGTGACGCTCGCCGTGCCGGCGTCGCAGAACGGCCGACGCGACGGGCGTGGCGACATCGTCGCCGCGCGCATCCGCGCTGCGGTATTGCGCCAGGCGTTGCAAACCATCCACCTCGGGGCGACCGGGCGGGTATATCTGCTCAGCCGCGCCGGCCAGATCATCGCCCACCCAGACATGCCGGTCACCCAGCAGGCGGCGCGCCCCGATCACCCCGCGCTGGCCGCTGGCACGATCCCCGGTACGTTCTGGCACGGAGTCTACGCCAGGCCGGATGGCCAGCCGGTCATCGCCGCGGCGACCCCGCTGGCCAGCACAGACTGGCTCGCCGTTGCGGAACTGCCGGCTGCGGAAGCGACCGCCACCAGCCGGACGGCGGCGGCGCTGCTGATCGTCGGCGTGGGGCTGTTCGGCCTCCTGACGATGGGGCTGCTGGTCCTGGTGCTCAACCGCAAGGTCTTCCGTCCGGTGGAGCAGCTTCGTGCCGCGGCGGTGCGGCTTGCGAGCGGCGACCTCGCCAGCCGCGCCCCGGCGTCCGGAACAGACGAGATCGGCCAGGTATCGCGGGCCTTCAACCTCATGGCGGATGCGGTCGCGGCGCGGGAGCAGGCGCTTCAACAATTGACCGCTTCGCTCGAGCAGCAGGTCGAGGCGCGCACCGCCGAGCTGCGCCGGGAAGCGGAGGAGCGGGCGCGGCTGCAGGCGCGGATTATCGCCGCGCAGAACGCCGCGCTCGCCGAGCTGGCCACCCCGCTCGTGCCGATCAGCGACGATGTGGTGGTGATGCCCCTGATCGGCGCGCTCGACGATCAGCGGGCCGCGCACGTGCTCACCACGCTGCTGCACGGTGTCGAGCGGACGCGCGCGCGTGTGGCCATCCTCGACATCACCGGGGTGCCGGTGGTTGATACGCACGTCGCCAGGGTGCTGATCGATGCGGCGCAGAGCATCCGGCTGCTCGGCGCACGGGCCGTGCTCACCGGCATCCGCCCCGAAGTCGCCCAGGCCCTCATCGGCCTCGGTGTGGACTTGGGCGGCCTGGTGACGCGCAGCACGCTCCAGCAGGGGATCGCCTTCGCGCTCGGGCGCTGAGAGGGGCCTTCTTCGGGTGGCTCGTCTTCTTCGCGGCGACCCGTCATCTTCCCCACGCTGTGCTACAATCCATCGGGGGGCGCGCGGGCCGCGCTCCCTGCGAATCGTGCCCACCTCCACCGGCCGCCGGACACCCGGCGGCCGCCAGCGACGATGCGTGATGTGATCGTCATCGGCGCAGGTCCGGCCGGGGCGACGGCGGCCCGCGAGTTGGCGGCCGCCGGCCTCGACGTGCTGCTGCTCGACCGGGCAGTCTTCCCGCGCGACAAAACCTGTGGCGACGGCCTGACGCCGCGCGCGCTGCACCTGCTCGCCCGGAGCGGGGTGCTGTCCGCCGTTGAGGGCGGGCGCGCGCAGATCCGCCGGGTGGCCCTGACCGCGCCGGATGGCACGCCGCTCCGGATCGATATGCCGGCCATCCCCGGCTGGCCGGATCGCCTGCTGATCGTGCCGCGGCTGGAGCTCGACGCGCTGCTGTGCGAGCGGGCCTGCACCGCCGGGGCGACGCTGCTGGCGCCCGTGCGCGCCCGGCTGTTGCGCCGCCTCCCGACCCACGTCGAAGTCGAAGCCGACCGGGACGGCCGCGCCGAGACCTTCCTTGCCCGCCTGGCGGTCGTTGCCACCGGCGCCAGCCACGGGCTGCTGCTGGACTCTGGGCTGCTCGCCCGGCCGCCGCGGGTGGTGCTGGCGGCGCGGGCGTACGTCGAGGACGCGGCGGGGCTGGATGCCGAGCTGGTGCACCTGCGCTTCGACGGTGTGCCGCTGCCGGGCTACGCCTGGATCTTCCCGCTCTCGGCCACGTCGGCCAACATCGGGTTGGGGTACACGGCGCGCGGCCCGGGGCTGAGGCGTTTCGGCCGGCGGCCCACCCCGCGGGCCGCCCTGGACGCCTACTTCGCCCGCCCCGCCATGCGCGAGGTGCTGGCCGGCGCGCGGCGCAGCGGCCCGGTCAAGGGCTTCCCCATCCGCGTCGATTTCCTCCATTCCCCCACGGTGTTCGACCGCGCACTGCTCGTCGGTGAGGCGGCCGGGCTGGTGAACCCGATGACCGGGGATGGGATCGACTTCGCCCTTGAGTCGGGGATGCTCGCCGCCGGGCGGATCGCGGCGTGTTTCGCCGCCGGGGATTTCTCTCGCGCCGCGCTCGCCCCCTACGACGCCGCGCTGCGCGCGCACTTCGCCGCGCTCTTCCGGCTATGCGGGTTGCTGCAGCGCACCGCTGTCTCCAGTGCGCTGGCGCTGAACCTGCTGACGCGGGCGGCGGCCCGTCGGCCCGATCTGAAGGACTGGCTGGTGCGTCGTGTGCTCGGGCCGCCGGCCGCGGCGATCGGGTGAGGGGGCGCCGGCGCCAGGGGTGCGCCTCAGCGCATTGTGCGGATCGACTCGTAGAGCGCGGTCGTCTCGGGCATCGGCTCGACCCCAAGTTCGGCGCGCAGCACATCCGCACAGCGGGCGTAGAGCCGGAGCGCTGTGCTACGCTCACCAAGGTAGGCATGAGCGTGCATCAGCAGGCGGTAGGCGCCTTCATTGCCAGGGTCGGACTCCAGGGCGCGCCACCCCACCCCGATCGCCGCGTGCGCCTGCCCTATGTCGAGCAGGAGCGTGCCGAGCCGCAGCGCCGCCTCGTTGAATACGAACCCTAGCCGCTCGCGCTCCAGTGCCGTCCAGTCCTCGTAGAGCGCGTCGGGCAAGTACGGCCCGCTGTAGAGATCGAGCGCACGGCGCAGCGCGGCGATCGCCGCCTGCCGCCGGCCGTCCATCGCTGCCTGTTGCCCTTCGGCCACTGCCTGGTCGAACGCCAGGACATCCAGTTCGACCAGGCCCTCCAGGTTCAGGGCGAATGTCTCGCCTTGCTGCAACAGAAACGACGATGGTGCGCCGTCCGGGCGGTCCGGCTCGATCGCCTTGACCAGCCGGTTCATCGTGACCCGCAGGTTGTTGGTAGCGATCTCCGGCTCCATGTGCGGCCAGAGCGCTTCCATCGCCTGCTCGCGCGTCACCCAGCGGCCGCGCTCGGTGACCAGCAACTGCAACAATTGCCGCGCCTTGCTGCTGCGCCACTCGCGTTCGCGGATCTCTTGCTCGCCGCGCCAGATCCCGAATGCGCCGAGCGTGCGGATGCGGAGGGTGTAGGGCGGGCGGTAAACCAGCCGCTTGAGGGCGCTCTCGGCGGCGGCGCGCACCCCACTGTCGCGGTCTTTCAGCAGCGGGCGCAGCGCGGCGAATGCCCCGCCGCTGCCCAGATCCCCGAGCAATGCGGCGGCGGCGGCCCGCAGCGCGGCATCTGGCTCGCCCAGCAGCCCGGCGAGCAGGTCGGCGGCCTGTTCCGGCAGGTGGTGTCGCAGCAGCGGCCCCACCGCCGCGGGCGGCACGCCGGCCCGCAGCCCGGCCACCGCGATATCCGCCACCGCGGCCTGCGGCAGCAGTGGTAGGAACGTCACCCGATCGTCGATCACGATCTGCCACCCGGCCCGTAGCGCCGCCGCGCGCGCCGGCGGGTCGCTCGCGCCGATCAGGTGGGCGCAGTAGAGGCGGGCAGCGGCCAGGAACAGGCGGTAGCCCTGCTGCTCCATCAGCGCCGCCGCCTCTTGCGCCAGCTCCAGCGCCCGTGCTGGCTCGCCGCTCTCGCCCAGGATCAGCGCCAGCAGCAGCCAGTAGCGCAGGTCGGCAGCCGCGCCCGGCTCGCGCAGCCGACGCCGCACGCTTGCGACTGCCGCGCGGGCGTTGGCCGCCTGGCCGCGGCGGAGCAGTGCGTAAAATTCGATGACCTGGAGCGTGGCGAGTGGCCCGAGCGCCCCCAGCTCCTGCAGCGTGCCGCGCGCCTGGGCGATATAGGTCATCGCCTCGTCCGGACGGTCGTTCAGCGCTAGCAGCAGCGCCAGCCGAGCGGCGCTGTAGGCTGCGATCCCGCCATAGCCGTAGTCGCTCAGGTGCCGATGCGACTCGGCGGCAAGCGCCAGCCCCTCGGCGAGCTGGCCCTGCTCGGCGAGCGCCAGACTCTTCAGGCCGAGCAGCGCCTGGCGCAGCCGATCGTCGCAATCGATCGCCGGCGTCTGAAGCGCTTCGTCTACCGCGCGACAGGCCTCGGCGGGCAGGCCGAGCTGGCAGGCCATCGAGCCGACGGTCATCGCCAGCAGCCAGCGCCACATGGTGCCGAGCGGGTAGGCGGCGGCGTGCCGGGCGACCCGCAGGACAGCCGGACCACGCCCGCGCGCCGAGAGCAGCAGCGCGACGCAGACCAGTGCCGCCCCGCGCGACCACTGGTCGCGGGTGCGGTTGGCGGCACGGATAGCCTGGATGCAGACCCCCTCGAGTTTGGCGATCCGCCCCTGGAGCACCAAAATGACCGCCAGCTTCCCCAGCGCGGCCAGCCGGCGGTCCCAGCGGCGTTGGCGCTCGTACAGCTCGGCGGCTCGCTCGATCACCGGCGCTGCGCTGATGGGGTCGGCGAGCGCCTGACTGACGCCCCACATATGGAGTAGATCCGGGTCGCCGTCGCGTTGTGCTGGGTCAAGCCGGGCCAGCCAGCGCCGCACCGTTTCGCGGCGCGGCGAGTTCAACAGCGGCCAGGCGCGCTCGCGTAACGCGCGCACCAGGTCGTCCGTGGCACCGGCGCTGGCGTAATGCTCGAGCGCGGCCTCCAGCGCACCGCGGGCCTCGAGCGCCCGCCCGAAGCGCAGTCGCAGCGTGTTGAGCGTGTCCACGCCAAGCCGCTCGGTGGCGGTGCGGAGCAGCAACTCGCGCCACAGCGGGTGAAAGTGCAACTGGTCGCCCCGCGCATCGACCGACTGGAGCGGCAGGCCGAGCGCGCGCGCTCGCCCGATGAGATAGGCCGCATCCTCGCATTCCAGCACCTCCTCCAGCAAGGCGGCGTCGAACTGTGCCGGAACCGATGCCAGACATAGGAACTCGACCAGCTCGGCCGGCAGATCGGCCAACACCTCAGTGGCCAGGTAGGCCAGCAGCTGCTCCTGGGAGCCGCCGAGCGCGCGGACGAACGCCCCGCGCCGGTCGGCCGGCTGCGCAGCCAGCGCCCGCGCCGCGAACTGCACACTCAGCGCCCACCCGCCGGTGCGCTCCAGCAGCAGCATGAGCTCCGGCTCGTTCAGCGTCGTGCCCTGCTGCGCCAGCATCCGACGGATATCATCGACCGTCAGGTGCAGGTCGTGCTGCGAGAGCTCCACCAAGCGGCCTTCGGCGCGCAGCCGCGGAATCGGCGCGAACGACGGCTCGCGCCGCGACGCGATAATCACCCGCAGGCCCGGCGGCGCGGCGCGCAGCAGGTAGCCGATGATCTGCCCGATCACCGCCGAGTCGAGCACGGCGTGCAGATCGTCCAGTATCAGGAACGTGGCCGCGGTGATCTGCCGCTGAAGGTCGGCGCAGAGCGCGCCGGCGACAAGCGGCCAGTCGCGATCAAGGTTCGCGGCGCTGTGTAGGATGCGCCAGGCATCCGCGCCGATGCCGGGAAACACCCGGCGGAACGCGCTGATCAGGTATGCCAGAAAGATCGCCGGGTCGCGCTCGCCGGGCGCCAGCCCCAACCACACGACGGGCGCGCCGGTGCGGGCTAGCTCGCGCGCCCACTGCACGAGCAGGGTCGTCTTACCGAAGCCGGCTGGCGCCACGAGCAACGTCAGCGGGTAGAGGCGCACCTCGGACAGGATCGCCTGAAGATCCAGGCGGAGCAGCGCGCCGTCGGCCAGCGGCGGCGGCGTCAGTTTGAGCGGCAGGATCAGCTGCACAGAGGGGGGCGGCTGGAAGCGCGGGCGCTGGTGGCGGGCAGTCTGCATAGCGGTCCTGACGCGAATGAACACCTGGATCGGATTATAGCAGCCGGGCCGGCGGTGGAAACGCCCGGGACGTGTGCGGTTTCGGCGCAAACGGGTAACGAAGACGCCCATTCTATGGTACGATCTCGCCATTCTCTACAGAGAGGGATCCCCCATGGAAAAGATTCTCATTCTCTATGCTTCGGTCGGCACCGGCCATAAGAGCGCAGCGCAGGCCATCGGCGAGGCGTTCGCCCGCAACCCCGACCGGGTCGTCATGGTCGCGGACACCTTCGACTACGGCAGCGCTTTGTTGCGTGAAGCTTACACGAAAACGTACCTTCAACTCAGTGACAAGGCACCGCTGCTCTGGAAGCTGTTCTACAACACGCTCGACACCAGTGATCTCGACCTGGCCGTGACCAGCAGCCGACTGCGCGGTATGATTGAGCGGCCGCTGCTGTCTCGGTTGGACAAGCTCGTGCAGCAATTCGCGCCAAGCGCAATCATCTGCACCCATCCGCTGCCGGTCGAGGTGCTGGCGTCGCTGAAGCTCGCCGGCAAGCTCAAGGCGCCGATTTATTGTGTGATCACCGATTTTGTCGCCCATGCCGCCTGGATCAACCCGGCCGTGGATCGCTACTTTCTAGCAAGCGACCTGACCCGCGAGGAGTTGCTGATCCGCGGCGTCTCGGCCGATGTGCTAGACGTAACCGGCATCCCCATCCGCCTGGAGATCAGCACGCCGAAGCCCATGGCGGAGATGCGTGCGCGCTACAACTTCAAGCTGGATGAACCGGTGATCACCATGTTTGGCGGCGGGCTCGATCCGGAGCGCGTGCGCCTGATGATCACCCGCCTGCTGGACACCGAGCTCAACGGCGAAGTAGTGGTCGTGGCCGGCCGCAGCGAGGAGTTGATGTCCACGATCGCCGATCTGACGAGCGGGCCGCACATGCGCCTACGTAAGCTCGGGTACATTAGCTATGTTGACGACCTGGTGGCCGCCAGCGAGCTGGTGATCACCAAATCCGGCGGCCTGATCGTCAGCGAGGTGTTGGGGCGCGGCACGCCGATGATTGTGATCGACCCGATCCCGGGGCAGGAGGAATGGAATGCCGATTACGTGACCGGCAGCGGCGCGGGCATCCAGCTCCGTATGCCGGAGACGGTTCCTCCGGCGGTGCTTTCTCTGTTGGCGCAGCCGGAGTGGCTGGGGCTCTTGCGAGAGCAGGCCCGGCGCGTCGGCCGGCCGCGTGCCGCGCTCGATGTCGCCGACCGGGTGCTGACCGACCTGCGCACCGGGAAGCTCCGCTAGCCAGGCAGGGGGGCCTGGTAGCAGGCATGTGCGCACGGCCCGCGATATGGAGGACGCGGAGCCACCTTCTCGATCTTTCTCCGCGTCCTCCGCGCCGGCGCGGGGTCGCTTCACCGCGTCAGCCGCCGATAGGTGATGCGGTGGGGCGTCTCGGCGGCCTTGCCCATGCGACGGCGCCGGTCGTCCTCGTAATCGGAGAAGTTGCCGATATGGAAGCGCACCTGGCTGTCGCCCTCGAACGCCAGGATGTGCGTCGCCACCCGGTCGAGGAACCAGCGGTCGTGGCTGACGATGATCGCACAGCCGGCGAAGGCCTCGAGCGCCTCTTCGAGCGCCCGCAGCGTGTTCACGTCCAGGTCGTTGGTCGGCTCGTCGAGCATGAGGACGTTGCCACCCTCCTTCAGCATCTTCGCCAGCAGCACCCGGTTGCGCTCGCCGCCGGAGAGCGCCGCGACCTTCTTCTGCTGGTCGGGGCCGAGGAAGTTGAACGAGGCGACGTAGGCCCGCGAGTTGACCTGCCGCTTGCCGAGATGCAGCACCTCTGCGCCGCCGCTGATCTCCTCCCATACCGTCCGGTTGCCGTCGAGCGAATCGCGCATCTGCTCGACATACACCAGCTTCACGGTCTCGCCGACTGTCACCGTGCCGCTATCCGGCGGCTCGAGGCCGGCGATCATCCGCAGCAGCGTGGTCTTGCCCGCGCCATTCGGCCCGATCACCCCGACGATGCTGCCGGGCGGGATGGAGAGGTCGAGGTTGTCGATCAGCAGCCGGTCGCTGTAAGCCTTGGAGACGCCCCGCAGCTCGATAACGAGATCGCCGAGGCGCGGGCCGGGCGGGATGTAGATCTCCAGCTCCTCGCGCCGCCGCTCGGTCTCCTGACTCAGCAGACTCTCGTAGGCCGCCACGCGGGCTTTGCCCTTGGCGACACGGGCCTTCGGAGCCATGCGGATCCACTCCAGCTCGCGCTCCAGCGTCTTCATGCGCTTCGCGTCGGCCTTCTCCTCGCGCCGGAGCCGCTCCTGCTTCTGCTCCAGCCAGGACGAATAGTTGCCCTTCCAGGGGATGCCGTGGCCGCGGTCGAGCTCCAGGATCCACTCGGCGACGTTGTCGAGGAAGTAGCGGTCGTGGGTCACGGCGATCACCGTGCCCTTATACGCCTGCAGGTGGCGCTCCAGCCACAACACCGACTCGGCGTCCAGGTGATTGGTCGGCTCGTCGAGCAGCAGAATGTCCGGCTCGGTGAGCAGCAGGCGACAGAGGGCGACCCGCCGCCGCTCGCCGCCCGAGAGGACGCGCACCGGCGTGTCGCCCGGCGGGCAGCGCAGCGCGTCCATCGCCAGCTCCAGCCGGCTGTCCAGGTCCCAGGCGCTGAGCCGGTCGAGCTGCTCCTGCACGGCGGCCTGCTCGGCAATCAGCGCATCCATGTCGGCGTCCGGGTCGGCGAAGCGCTCGTTGATCGCGTCATAGCGGCGCAGCAGCTCGACGACCGGCTGCACCGCCTCCTCGACGACCTGGCGCACCGTTTTGCCCTCATCCAGTTGCGGCTCCTGGTCCAGCATGCCGACGGTGTAGCCGGGGGCACGGACGACCTCGCCCTGGTAGTTGTCGTCCTTGCCGGCGATGATGCGCAGCAGGGTGCTCTTGCCGGCGCCGTTCAGGCCGAGCACGCCGATCTTGGCGCCGTAGTAGAAGCCGAGCGAGATATCGCGGATGACCTCGCGGTTCGGCGGAAAGATGCGCTTGACGCGCACCATGGAAAAGATGACTTTGGTGTCGGACACGCAAACCTCAGGTACTTAAGCCGCTCTATGGCAAACAACGCGCCCATCAGTGTAGCACATGATGGGCGCAGCGGGACGGGAACGCGCGTTGAGGGATCAGGAACGATTCGCTCGCACCAGCCGCCGCAGCCGAAGGCGCAGCGCGCGCGCCAGCAGCGGGTCGGGCTCCGCTTCGGCCGCACGGAGCAGGTGTAGCGCCTCGGTGTGCCATGGCGCGTCGGCGTGCGGACAGACGAAACGATCGTGCGGGCGCTCCGTCTGGAGCACCGCCTCGCTGAACGAGGTCGGCCCCAGCCGCCCCCGCTTGACCTGGCACACAGCCCCGCAGACGCGGCAGGTCATCTGCTCGTACGCGCCTGGGTCAGGGAAGAAGGCGTCATAACTGCGCGTTGGCATGGTCAGCCTTTGAGGCTATGCCCCACCGCACGCCCGCAGAGGCCGGCGTCATGGCCGGCCTGGCCGGCTGGGCGCCTCCTGCGTGATGCGGCAGGGAGAACGACAACCGGCAGGCCGGAACGACCCGGTGCCGGCCCGACAGGCGCAGTCGATTCGCTACGCTAGGCAGAACGTTGTCAAGTCGTAGTTCGATACGCAAAGCTAGACGCCCCCGGATCGCTGCCGCATCTCACCACCCCGCCAGGTACTTCCCCGCCAGCAACTCCACCTGCTGGCGTTTCTCCGGTGGGATGGCGCGCGGGTCGGTGATGATCGCCGTCGCCAGGGCATGGTGCGCCGGGCTGTCGAAGCCGTCGCCGATCAGCGGGACAGCCCGCCGTATCACCTCCTGGCTCAGCCGGGCGTTGGCCTGGAGCACCTTCACCACCGCCTCGACCGTCACAGCATCGTGGTCGGGGTGCCAGCAGTCGTAGTCGGTCACCATCGCCAGCGTGGCGTAGGCGATCTCGGCCTCGCGAGCCAGCTTGGCCTCCGGCAGTGCCGTCATGCCGATCAGGTCGTGGCCGCGGCGGCGGTTCTCCTCGCTCTCGGCCAGCGTCGAGAAGGCCGGCCCCTCGATCACCACCAGTGTCCCGCCGCGGTGGACGGTCGCGCCGGCCTCGCGGGCGGCCTGCTCCAGCAGATCCGACAGGCGCGCATCGAACGGCTTGTCGAACGCGATGTGGACGACCATCCCGCCGCCGAAGAAGGTGTCGTGCCGGAAGCCACGGGTACGGTCGTAGAGCTGGCTGGGGATGACGATGTGGCCGGGCGCGTAATCCTCGCGCAGGCTGCCGACCGCGCTGACCGAGATCAGAAAACGGACGCCGAGTTGCTTGAAGCCGTGGATGTTCGCCCGACTCGGCACCTCGCTCGGGGTGAGGCGGTGGCCGACGCCGTGGCGCGGCAGGAAGGCCACCCGCCGCCCGCTGATCGTGCCGAGCACGTAGGCGTCGCTTGGCGGGCCGAAGGGCGTGGCCAGTTCGACCCGCTCGATGTCGTCCAGTCCGTTCATCGCGTACAGCCCGCTTCCGCCGATCACGCCGATTGTTGCTTGAGGCATATCTTGCTCCTTCCGGCGCGTAGTGCGCATCGATTGGACCACGCCGACACCCTCACCCCGTGTCTCTCCTTGAGAACCTGCCTGAACCGGGGCGGTGTGGCGGGCGCCGCCCCGCTTCAGGTAGCTTGTCAGCAGACGGCTAACTCACTTAGCAGACGCCCGGCGCGATCGGCAGTATCCTGCCGCCGACCGACCGAACCACGGCGCGCCAGCGCCGCTAGCGGAGAAGACCTATGGCACAGCGTAAACGCGCGCTCATCACCGGCATCACCGGGCAGGACGGCTCGTACCTCGCCGAGCTGCTGCTAGAGCAGGGCTACGAGGTCATCGGTATGCTGCGCCGCTCCAGCACCGTCAATTTCGAGCGCATCCAGCATATTCAGGACCGCCTCACGCTTGTCACCGGCGACCTGCTGGACGAGGTGTCGCTCATCCACCTGCTGCGCGAGCACCGCCCTGCCGAAGTCTACAACCTGGCGGCCCAGAGCTTTGTGCAGACATCCTTCTCACAGCCGGTCTTCACCGGCGAGGTGACGGCGCTCGGCGTCACCCGCATGCTCGACGCCATCCGGATCGCCGACCCAGACATCCGCTTCTACCAGGCCAGCTCCTCGGAGATGTTCGGCAAGGTCGTCGAGGTGCCGCAGCGCGAGACGACCCCATTTTACCCCCGCTCGCCCTATGGCGTCGCAAAGGTCTACGGGCACTGGATCACGGTCAACTATCGTGAGAGCTATGGCATGCACGCCAGCAGCGGGATTCTGTTCAACCACGAGTGCATCGCCAGCACGACGCCGCTCCTTGTTCGGCGCCAGGGGGTTGTTGATGTCGCCTTCCCCGACGAACTGGCGCCCGTGATCCGCAACGGGCGCCCGGTGCAGACAGTCGAACTGCGCGATGTCGAGATCTGGGATGGCGCGGTCTGGACGCCCGTGCGGTCGATCACCGCCACCCACCGCCGCACGACCGACCCGGATCATCAGATGCTCGGCGTGCAGGCGCGTGGCGGTGTCGTGACCGTCACCGCACACCACCACATGCTCGACGCGCAGCGCGAGATTGTCCCGGCGCACCGGCTGCACCCAGGCGACCGATTGGCCCTCGCTGACCGCGTGCCAGAATTGCCCGCCTGGACGGTCCTCACCACCGAATTCGCGGAACTTCTTGGCCTCCTTGCCGCGGGAGGCTCCATTCAGGGCGAGGAGCGCATTCAGTTTACCAATAACGACCCGACACTGCGCGCGCGTGTCGTCACTCTCTGGTCCCGGCTCTTCCTCGGCGCCGCCTCGACGTGCATCCTGCCATCCGGCTTCAATCCAGAGGGCCAGGTCGAGCAGGTCTCCCTGACGGCGAGCCCGGCGCTCGCCCGGTGGCTGCGCTCGCAACTGTACCACGAGAGCGGCTACAAGCGGGTGCCGCAGCTCGTACTGAACGGCAGCCGTGCCATCCAGGACGCCTTCCTCGCCGGCTATTGCGCGGGCGATGGGCTGCAGGCCGGCAACGGTGAGAGCATCAAGACCAACAGCCCGCTCCTGGCGCAGGGGCTCTGGTGGCTCCATCGTGCCCAGGGACGGTCCTGCTCGGTCGATGTCGAGCACCGCGGCGAGGTTGCCTCTTACCAGCTCAACATCGGTACCGCCAACCTGCCTGGCGAGAAGGAGCAGCACCTGCGCAAACCGGCGGACGAGGTCCGGCGCGTCGAGCCGGTGCCGACCGCCGATCCTTGGGTGTTCGACCTGGAAACCGAAAGTGGCATCTTCTGCGCCGGGATCGGCGGAATCGTTGTGCACAACAGCCCGCGGCGCGGCCTTGAGTTCGTCACCCGCAAGATCACCCATGGCGTGGCCCGCATCAAGCTCGGCCTGGACCGCGAGCTGCGCCTGGGCAACCTCGACGCGCAGCGCGACTGGGGCTACGCCAAAGACTACGTCAGGGCGATGTGGCTGATGCTCCAACAGGACACGCCGGGCGACTATGTCGTCGCCACCGGGACGACCCACACTGTGCGGCGCTTCTGCGAGCTGGCGTTCGAGGCAGCCGGCCTCGACTACCGCGACTATGTGGTGCAGGACGAGCGCTTCTTCCGCCCGGCGGAAGTCGATCTGCTGGTCGGCGACCCATCCAAGGCGAAGGCGGTGCTCGGCTGGCAGCCGGAGACGACGTTCGAGGAGCTGGTGCAACGCATGGTCGAGAGCGACCTGGCGCTGCTGAGGGCCGGCCGCTGAGGCGGGGGCGCAGCGGCGCACACCGGCATCGCACAGGGGCGTGGGGGCATCGCTGCCTCCCTGTGCGATGCGCCCCCGAACCCCTACGCCGCCTGGCGCACCTGATCGGCGAAAATCCGGTCGAGGCGCTCCTTCTCGCGCAGGTAGACCGTCTCGACAAAGCGGGGCATGTCGCGCACGGGCTGGATCGCGGCGTAGCCGCGGCGCAGGAAGCGGTGAATGTCCGCCATGCCGACCGCCGCGGCGAGCTGCTCGGTGCGGTTGAGCGCTAGCCCGACCAACGGCCGACTCGAGATCCGGTGGACATTGTAGAGCGAATCGCGCACCAGGTCGAGCTGGCGCAGCCGCGCGCCGTAGTTGTCGGCGAGGCGATAGGCCCGCTCGTAGGTCGCCTCGTCGAAGTCGGGCGGCGCGCCGATCTGCAGCAGCAACCCGACGATCACGTCGTCGAGTTGATTCGACAGGTCCAGCAACTCCAGAACCTTTTCGACATCGCCGATATTCAGGCCCGGCGCCAGGTGAACGAACTGCTGGAGCCGCCGGGCTTGCTGGTCGCGCGCCGTGAAGTCGCGCGGGCCGTACAGTTCCTCGAAGAAGAATGCGCCGAGGAGGCGGTACTGTGGCTCTTGCGCCAGGTCTGCGTGGTCGCGCCGTAATCGTTCCGACTGAAAGTGCTGCAACGCGAGCTTCATCGTTCGGGTGGACATGGCTCTCTGAAAAGCAGTTATGGACGGCCGCCGAGCCGCGTCAGCGCCGCGCGGGCTTCGCCGTCCCACGCCGCCGCGCCATCGAGCGCGAGCGCCTCGCGCAGCGAGCGCACCGCCTTATCGATCTTGCCGGCCTGCTCGGCCGCAAGCCCGAGGTAGAACTTCGCCTCGGCGTCGTCCGGGCGCTGGCTCACAGCCGCCTCGAACGCCCGCATCGCACGGTCCGGCTGCTGGCTGGCCAGGTAGGCGCGGCCCAACCAGTAGTGCGCGTCCGGGTTGTACGGCTGCAGCGCAACCGCCCGCTCCAGGTCGTGCACCGCCGACGCCAGCCGCGACTCGCGCAGGTCGAGCCGCGCACGCAGATAGTAGGCCTCGGCGAGCGTGCTATCGTCGCGGATGGCGCGGGTGTACAGGCTGCGCGCCGTCGGCAGGTCGTTCTGGCGCTCGGCGATCAGCCCCTGCACGAGGCGTGCCGCGCCGACCTCGGCCCTGCTATCCAGCACGGCCTGGAGCGTGGCCGTCGCGCCGGCCAGGTCACCCGTGTCGAGTTGCGCCCGCGCCAGGCCGATCCGGGCCGCGGCATCGTTGGGTGCTTTCTGGAGCGCATGCTGGAAGTGCGCGATCGCGTCGCGTGGGGCGCCCTGCCGCCGCAGGGCCTCGCCCAGCGAGGTGTAGGGGCGCGGCGTGTCGGGCGCGGCTTCGATCGCTTTCTGGTAGTAGCTTTGGGCGACGGCAGGGCGGCCGCGGGCCAGCGCCACCCGCCCCATGCCGATATACGCGTCGGCCAGCTTGGGGTCGAGCTGCAGCGCCCGAGCGTAGCGCTGGTCGGCGTCATCGAGCTTATTATCGCGCAGAGCGATGTCGCCCAGGACCACCAGCGCGCGTGGGGCCTGTTCGCCCGAGAGCTTGAGGGCCCGGTCGGCCGCCGCACCGGCCTCGCGGACACGGCCGAGCTCCAGGTATACCGGCGCAAGCTGCTCCAGAACGGATATCCGCGCTGTGTCATCGGCGCTCTTGTCGAGCGCCCGTTCCAGCGCCCGCGCGGCAGTATCACTGTCGCCGAGCTGCCGGAAGTAGTCCCCGATCTCGCGCAGGGCGGCCGGGTCGTCGAGCCCATCCGCGAGCGCCGCGGCATACTCCTCTTGGGCGGTTGCGGCCGCCGGCGGGGACTGGCGGGCCGCGATCCGGGCCAGCCCGAGGTGCGCCGCCGCCAGGTCGCGTTGGTGGTTAAGCGCGGCCAGGTACGCCTGCTGCGCTCCGGCGGTGTCGCCGACCTGGAGTAGCGCGTCGCCGAGCAGCACGGCGACTGTCGGATCGTCCGGGGCGAGCTGGTTGGCCCGCTCGAGCGCGGCGCGCGCCGCCGCCGGATTGCCGGCGGTGACGTAGAGCTGGCTCAACCGCTTCAGCGCGGGGACGGCCCGCCCCGCATCTGCGCTGTTCGCGTCCTCGAGCAGCAGCCGCTGCGCCTCATCGTAGCCGGCCGGCCCGCTGCCGATCAGGGCATCGACCAGCGCTTGCCTGTTCGCCGGCGTCACGAACTTCGCCGCCAGCCAGCGCCGTTGTTCGAGCGCTGTGGTTGGGTCCTTAAGCTCTTGCGCGAGGGTAGCCAGCCGCATACGCGCCGGGTAGTAGTCCGGGTTGAGCGCGATCGCCTGCCGCAGCAGGTCGGCGGCGCCCGTTTTGTCGCCCTTCGCCTCCAGGGCGCGTGCCTGGCCGTACAGCGGCTCGGGGCGCTGCGGCTCCTTGCGGGCGCAGGCCTCGAACTCCTTGCGCGCTTCGTCTGGCTGGCCGCCCGCCAGGTAGCTCTGAGCGATCAGCAGCCGAGTCTCGAACGTGTCGTTGCCTGCCTTGCGCAGCTCTTCCAGCCGGGCGCGCGCCCGCGCGGCCGGCGCGCGATCGCCGAAGAGCCATGACCAGAGGGCCGCCAGCCCGCTCGCCCGCGGCCGGGCCTCCGCCGTGGCCGCGCCGATGTCGGCGGCGGCGGCCAGCACCTGGCGCTGGCGCGACTCGCTGAGCGCCCGTTGCGCCTGGCCCTCGGCGATCTGGCTGGCCAGCTCGTCCCCGGCGGCGTCGCGCGCCAGGCCGTATTCGCGCCAGGCCCGCGCCACCGCGTCCGCGGCCCGGGCCGTGCCGTCCAGCGCGTCGCCAGCTGATGCGATCTCGCTGGCCGACGCCCCCTCGCCGAGCGCGAGGTCCCAGAGCAGCGGCCCGCGCGCGCCGGATGCCCGTGCCAGGGCAAACTGTGCTCGCGCCCCGTCCAGTTCGCTCCTCAGCACCTGCGCGAAGACCGTCTGGAGCGCGCGGCCCGCGGCCGCGTCGTCCGCCAGGCGATTAGCGTCTCCCAGATACGTTGTCGCCTGGCTGATCTCGCCGTTGCGCCAGGCGGTCTCCGCCAGCAGCAGCGAGAGCTCGGAGCTGGCCGGCAGCAGGTTCACCGCCGGCTCCAGCACATGCCTCGCTTCTTCGGGCTTGTTGTCGTCCAGGCTGATGCGCGCCAGGTTCACCCAAAGCGCGCCCAGGTCGCGGCCATTGAGGAGCTCCACCGCCCGCCCGAAGGCGATCCGCGCTCCCTCAAGGTCGCCGGCGTCCGTGAGCGCTACGCCGAGGTTGTTGGCGTAGATCGCCGCGCGCGGCGGCAGCGGGCCGGAGTCGCCCCGCGCGGCATCCGCAGCGGAGTCGAGCAGCCGGCGGTACTCGGCGGCGGCCTGCGCCGCGTCGCCGCGCGCCCAGAGCAGGTTCGCGCGCAGCATGCCGGGCAGGTCCGGCGCGAGCCCCGGTGCGTCGGTGGCGAGCTGGTCGAGCGTGGCGGCGGTGCCCCACTCGCCGGCGCCGTAGGCGCGAAGCGCGTCGAGCAGCCTGGGGAGGACGATCTGCCCGTTGATCGGCGCGACGGCCAGCGGCATGGCCGCCGGCTCGGCGAAGCGTGTCGAGTAGCCGACCCAGCTTCGTGGCGCGTACGGCCCGAGCGGGCGGTACACCAGCACCGGGACGAGCGCCTCCTGGTCGAGCAGGGCGCCCGGCGCGATCGAGCCGCTGATCAGGACATCGGCCTCCTCGCGCGCGAGCGCCGCCAGCGCCGCCGCGTCGTCGGGCGGGGCCTCGGCGAGCAGGCGGGCCTGGACGCGGCCGCCCGTGGCCTGGGGGAGCAACGCGGCGAG
The DNA here is from genome assembly GCA_042408595.1 of Roseiflexaceae bacterium. Classification (GTDB taxonomy): domain Bacteria; phylum Chloroflexota; class Chloroflexia; order Chloroflexales; family Roseiflexaceae; genus JBHOQX01. The sequence goes on from JBHOQX010000107.1 coordinate 65,074, forward strand.
TTGCGCGGCAGCGGCGCGGCCCGTTGCGCCCGGCGCGCCAGTTCCATCGCGGAACGGGGCGATAAGCACCACAAAGTCGTCAGGCGTGGGGCCGATCAAGGCGGGAAGCTGCCACAGCCCGAACAGAACGAGCGCCGCCGCGGCCAGGCCGACCCCCAGGCGGCGCGGCCCCACCCGGCGCCACCAGGGCGTATCGGCGGGCAGGGTGCGGCGCGGCTGTTTCAGGCTGGTCCAGAGCATGCCGGCGCGGCGGCGGGCTGTGGCCCAGCGCGAGCCGCGCTCCATGATCGGGGAGACGACACCCTGGTGGATCAACTCCTGTTTGGCGGGTGGCGGCGGCCGGCGGAGTCGCTGGATCCAGAGCGCCACCACGATCGTTGCCAGCAGCAGGGCCATCAGCAGGATAATCAACTGCGCCATCGCCGGTTACTCCTCCAGCCGTGCGAGCTGGCTGACGCACGCCAGGAGCTGCTGAAACTGGAACGGCTGCTGAATGTACGCACGCGCCCCGTGCGCGAAGGCCACGTCTTCATCCTCCGCGCGTGGCGAGGTGATCACCAGCGGCGTCGCTGGCGTGTCATTCCGGCATGTCTCGGCGAACTCCCACAGCGCATCGCCCAGGCGCGCATCCGCCAGAATCAACGCGACCGCTGGCTCGTGCGACAGGTAGGCGTTCGCCTGGGGTACGTCCGGCGCCGTGAGTACCCGGTACCCCTGCGCGCTCAGCGCGTTGCCAAGAAAGCCGGCGAGGTTGGCGTCCGGCACAAGCAGCAGCACCGTCGGCACCCGCCGCCCGCGCCGCTCCGCGTCCACCGGCTGGCCGTCCGGGCTGCGGATGTCGATCGCATAGGTGCTCCCGGGTTGGCGCTTGGCGAAGCGCTTCATTGCGGCGGCCACCCGGCTCACTTCTTCATGGTCGGCGTACTGCCGGTTGCGGTTGGTTGCCACGCCGATCGCCAGCGAGATGACCGGAAAGCGCCGGCCGAAGCCCTGGCGGTCCACACCCTGCAGGAAGCCGCGCTCCAGATCCGCCGGGTCGTACAGCGCCCGCGCTCGTTGGTCGAACAGCTTCAGGCTTTCGATACAGAGCGTCTCGACACGGTCGGGCGTCGTAAGGAAGGCGAAATCATCGCCACCGATATGGCCGAGGAAGTCGCTCGGGCCGCCGTGTGTCGCCAGAGTCTCGGAGAGGACCGTGGCCACCAGTTTGATCATGCGGTCGCCGCGGGCGTAGCCGTAGGTATCGTTGAACGCCTTGAAGTTGTTCAGATCGGCATGGCAGAGGGCGAACGGCTCGTCGCGGCGGACACGGCGCTTCAGTTCCTCGGTGAGCAGGATGTTGCCCGGCAGCCCGGTGAGCGGGTTGTTCACCGACGGCTGGGCGGCGCGGCGCAGATGGCTCTTGATGCGTGCCACCAGCTCCGGCACGTTGAACGGTTTGGTCACATAGTCGTCCGCGCCCGTCTCGAAGCCGAGCACGACGTCGGTGGGGGTCATGCGGGCGGTGAGGATCAGCGTGGGGATGTGCGCCGTGCGCGTGTCGTTGCGCAACTGGCGGATGACTTCATAGCCGTCCACGCCGGGCATCATCAGATCGACGATCGCCATGTCCGGCACATATTCCTGCGCCAGCCGGATGCACTCGATGCCGTCCTCGGCCGCCAGCACCTCAAACCCCTGCTCCTCCAGCATCAACTGCAGCAGTTCGCGAATGGATGGTTGGTCGTCTGCGATCAGGATGCGTTTGGTCATAGATGAGCCGCGAGCGCCGGCGCGGGGCGCGATTAGGCGTATGCCGCTCGTCATCGGCTACAGCACAAGTTGGGCGTAGAGGCTCTCCAGGCTGAGGTCCTGACGCACCGTCTCGCTCGATGCGAGCGTCAGCGTCGCAGCGCTGACGCCAAGGCGCACGGCCTCATCGATCGGGATGTCATGCAGCAGGCCATAGAGCACGGTCGCGGTCAACGCATCGCTCGCACCGGTCGAGTCGACGACCTCGGTGCGCAACGCCGGCACATGCCCGCTCAGGTCGGCGGTGGCGTACACCAGCCCGGCATCCGCCATGGTGATGATGGCGATCTGCACGCCGTCGGCGATCAGCGCCTTTGCCGCGCGGATCGCCTGGTCAACATCCTCCGCCGGCAGGCCGGTCAGCCCGCGCGCCTCGACGGCGTTCGGCGTCACCAGGGCGAACGCGCCGACAATCGGCCGGTAGCGCACGGCGCGCACATAGGCCACCGGGTCGAGTCCGACCGGCACCCCGGCCGCCTGGCAGATCGCCAGCAGCGCCTCGGCCGATTCGCGCGGCAGGTTGGCGTCGATCATCACGAAGTGCGCGCTGGTCAGCAGCTCGGCGTGCGCCTGAATGTAATCGGGTGTCAGCGCCGCGATCGCCCGGGTATCGTCGATCCCGGCGAGCAGTTGGCCGTGCGCGTTCTGCAGTGCGATATACGCCGCCGAGTGCCGGTCGCAGGTGACCAGCACGTGATCGGTGTTCACCCCCGCCTGCTCCGTCTGATGAATAATGACGCGGCCGAAGTCGTCCTGGCAGACGGCGGTCAGCAGGGCGACCGGCGCGCCGAGCCGGGCGAGATTCTCGGCGATGTTGCGCGCGCACCCGCCAACGCTGATTCGCACATCGCCCGGATTCGAGGTGCCGGCGACGATGTCGCCACGCACCTGGCCCTTGATGTCGAGGCAGGCCGCGCCGGCCACCACGAACTCCACGGCGGCGTTGTCGGTATCGCTCGCAGGCGAGGCTTTACTTCTTGGCGCCATCCCGACCATCTTTTCGCGGCTCCGGCGGGAGCAGGGTATACTCGCCGTCGAGCGTCCAATCCGATGTCGCCCGAATGGCCTGGATCACGACCTCCGGCGTCAGCGGCACATCCGCGCTCCGCAGCGCATGGACCAACTGGCGCATGCGCTCGGCTTCGATCTCGGCCTCCGCGCCGAGCACCAGTTTGACGCGTGTCGCCTCGCGCTGCGCCTCGATCTCCTTTTCCATAGTTTCGCGCTCGAGCGCCGCCTTGAGATTGGCATTGCGGAAGCGCTCGCCGGGCACGGTGACGGTTTCAAAGCGCAGTTCGATGATCTCAACGCCATGGTTCCGCGCCAACTCGTCCATGCGCCGCCGCGCCTGTTCGGCCAGTTCATCGCGCCGCCGGAACGTCTCCACCGCGTTGGTGCCGGCGGTGAAGACGACCTCGCGCACGACATCGTCCACTTCTTCCTCGATCTGCTTGCGCAGCACTCGCTCCCAGAAGACCGGATCGTTGCGCGCGTCGGCGAGCGACTTGCTCAGCTCCTGGGCGACCTCGTTCTGGAAGGTGCCCTGGTTGGGGATGCCGCTCATCACCCGCTGGGGAAGCTCGCGGGAGACCTGGTAGAGTACATGGACGACGATCTTGTCGACATTATGTCCCGCCTGTGTGTTGATGTTCTCGACGGTCACATCGCTGTCGAGCACATAGAGCGGGATACGGGCGATCTGCGCTTCGAGCAGCGGAAGCGGCCCAGGCGCGATCGGCCCGATCGCGCGCTCGACCTGGCCGGTCCAGACATTGGCGATCAGGACGGCATGGTCGGATGGGACGGCGAGCACGTTGCCGCGTACGGCGCGGAAGAGCAGGTAGAGCAGAACCAGCCATAGGACGGTAGCCAGCACCGCAGCGAACCGACCGTAGGTGCTCTGGATAACGACATAGACGGTGAGGCTGGAGATGAACGCCGTGGTGATCACCACCGCCGTGAGCCCCTGCCAGCCGCGATACAGCACGACCGGCAGCGCAATCGCCAGGATGAGCGCCGCCAGAATGCCGCCGATGCGGGTGATATCCAGCACCAGGGCCAGCGCGATAAGCGATCCGAGCAAGATCGCCATCACGAGCTGAGCGGCAACCAGGCGCGCCGCGTCGCGCCGGTCACCGGTGGATGGGGTCGTCACAGTGGACATCTACACCTCCAGCAAGACCTTGAGCCGCCCACGGGCCGCGCCGAACGCGGCCACCCCCTGATCAAGCCGAAACGACGCCGCGATCAGCGGCTCGGTCAGCACCAGGCCGCGCGCCAGCAGGCGCAGCGCCGGCGCGAACGGGCCGCAGCGCGAGCCGAGCACCTGAATCTCGTCCACCACGACGGCGGTCACATCCAGGCCGGACGCGCCGGCGATCGTGCTCTTCAGCACGAGCCGGCCACGGGGCCGCACCAGCTGCCGCGCCACCGCCAGGCCGGCTGCCTGCCCGGTGCACTCCACGACAACATCGAACGAGGCCGCCGGAAGCGCTGCCGCGTCCTGCGTTGCGGCGATGCCCAACTCCTGGAGCAGGCCCCAGCGCTCCGGGTGCCGCCCGACGACTGCCACCTCGCAGCCGGGCAGGCGCAGCACCTGCGCGCAGAGCAGGCCGAGCTTGCCGTCGCCGACGAGCGCGATCCGGTCCGTGGGCCGGATATGCGCCTGCTCGAGTATCTCCAGCGCCGCCGCCAGCGGCTCGGTGAAGACCGCCGCGCTGTCCGCCACGCCGTCCGGCACGGCGTGGAGGCACCCGACGGGCAGGCTGAACCGCTCGGCCATGGCGCCGTCGCGCCCGGCGATCCCGAGCGTCGTGCGCTGCGGGCAGTGGCTGCTCTCACCGCGGGCGCACCAGGCGCAACGGAAGCAGGCCGCGTTGATCTCGCCGACCACGCGCCGCCCGCGCCAGGCCCCGTCGTCACAGGCAACGACCGTGCCGACGAATTCGTGCCCGAGCACGCCACGAAAGCCCATATAGCCGCGAGTGATCTCGATATCCGTATTGCAGATGCCGACCAAATGCGGGCGAATGATCGCCTCGCCGGGGCGGAGTGCCGGCTCAGGGTAGTCCGTCGCCAGCCGGAGCTGGCCATCGAACAGCAGTGCGTGCATGGGGCCTCTCCAGGGCAGGCGCCGGGAGATGCGGCAGAGTGCCTGGGACGCGATGCAGCGCCGGCGGGCCGAACTGGTATGCATTATACTACACTGGAAGGTTATATCGCAACAGCATGACTTTTGGGGGGTTCCGCCGTGCGCATTGTCTTTCTGGGAACGCCCGATTTCGCCGCCATCCCGCTGCGTGCGCTCGCGGCGGATGGGCGCTACGAACTGGTTGGGGTCGTCACGCAGCCTGATCGGCCCGCCGGGCGCGGCCAGGCGCTGCGCGAGGCGCCGGTGAAGCGCGCCGCCCGCGAGCTCGGGCTGGCGGTGCCGGTGCTCCAGCCGGAGACCCTCAAGGATCCGGCAGTCGTCGCGCAGGTCGCCGCGCTGCGGCCGGATGTCGGCGTAGTGGCGGCCTACGGCGAAATTCTGCGCCAGGATGTGCTGGCGATCCCGCCGCACGGCTACGTGAACCTGCATCCGTCGCTGCTGCCGCGGCACCGCGGCCCGATGCCGGTGGCTGGCGCGATCCTGGCCGGCGATACGGAGACGGGTGTGACGGTCATGCAGCTTGTGGCGAAGATGGACGCCGGCCCGATCATCGCGCAGGAGCGCGTGCCGCTCGCGCCCGACGCCCGCACCGGCCCCTTGACGATCGAGCTGTTCGAGCGGGGCGCGGCGCTGCTGGCGGCGACGCTCGCACCATACTGCGCCGGCGAGCTTGTACCGCAGGCCCAGGATGAAAGCCAGGCGACCTACACCCGCCGGCTCACGCGCGCCGATGGCCAGATCGACTGGACGCTCCCGGCGGAGCAGATCGAGCGGATGACCCGCGCCTACGATCCATGGCCGGGTGCGTTCACGACCTTTCGTGGCCAGCCGCTCAAGATCATCGCGGCGCGGCCGGAACCGGGCTGGCGCGGCACAGAACCGCCCGGAACGCTGCTAGACGGCCCGGCGGGGCTGCGGGTCGCCACTGGCGCGGGCGCACTGGAGCTGCTGGTCGTCCAGCCCGCCGGCCGGCGCGCGCTCGCCGCGGCGGATTGGCGGCGCGGCCTGCGGCCCGACCCCGCAGGCGAACGGCTGGGCGCCTGAATTCACCCGCCTCTCATCCCTCGCAGCGCGCCGGATGGTATACTAATAGGAGCGGGGTCGTGCCCGTGCGATGCGGGGCGTCGCTGCCCCGATGGCTTTGTTGAGATAATTCCATGCGACGAATTGCTCAGTCGATCGCTCGCTTCCAAGCGCCGATGTGGCTGCTCGTGCCGCTGCTGGCGCTGATGCTGCTGCTCGGGTTCGGCGGCGGTTATGTCGCCGCGATCCGTCTGACCTCTCCCTGCCCCGAGTCGCGCGAGGTCTGTGCCAAGTTCGCGAACTTCTGGAAAGCCTGGGATATCGCCGAAGCGAACTATGTCGACCCCTCGGCGCTCGATCCGGCGCGCATGACCGACGGCGCGATCGAGGGCATGCTCGACAGCCTGGGCGATCGGGGCCACACCCGCTACCTTTCGGCGGAGACGGCCAAGGCCGAGCGCGAGTCGCTCGCCGGGAAGTTCGAAGGCATCGGGGCGTATATCGATGTACGCGACGACCAGCCGATGATCGTCCAGCCGATCGAAGGTTCGCCGGCGGAGCGGGCCGGCATCCAGCCGGGCGACCTGATTCTGAAGGTCGATGGCGAGGATGTGCGCGGCGTGACGATCGACCAGCTTCGGGCGAAAGTCCGCGGGCCGAAAGGCTCGCAGGTGCGGCTGACGCTGCGCCACGCCGGCACGGAGGGGTCGTACGAGGTGACGATCACCCGCGCGGAGATCAATGTCCCGGCGGTCTCGTGGCGCATGCTGGCCGATCGTGTCGCCTACATCAAACTCGTCCAGTTCTCGTCGCCGTCGTCCGAGCAGATGAAACAGGCGCTGAGCGATGCACAGGCCCAGGGCGCGCGGGCGATCGTGCTCGATCTGCGCAACAACCCGGGCGGGCTGGTGAACGAATTGGTGGAGATCGCCAGCCAGTTTCTACCGAAAGACACCACCGTGCTGCTCGAGCAGAACCGCAACGGCGAGCGCACACCCTACAAGACCCGTGAGGGCGGTGTGGCGCTGACGATCCCGCTGGTCGTGCTGGTGAATAACAACACCGCCAGCTCGGCCGAGATCCTGGCGGGCGCGCTGAAGGAGGCCGGCCGCGCCACGGTGATCGGCACGCCGACCTACGGCACGGCGACGGTGCTGCGGCCGTTCGACCTGGACGGTGGGGCACAGCTCCGCCTGGGCACGACGCAGTGGCTCACGCCCAACGGCGAGGTGGTGCGCAACAAGGGGATCGAGCCGAACGAGAAGGTCGAGCTGCCGCCGGACGCCCGCCCGCTCTCGCCGGTCGAGGCGGCGAAGCTGAGCGCCGCCGAGCTGAGCAGCATCAGCGATACCCAGCTCGCCCGCGCGCTCGGCATCCTGGGCGAGCTCGCCAGGCGCTGATCGTAGGTGAGAGCGCGGCGGCAGGAGCAGCTTGCACCGCTGCTGCATGGTTGCGCCGTCAATCCCCATGCGCCGGACCCGACCCGCAAACCACATTCGACCGTGGGCGCTGGCGTTGGTGGCCACCGCGCTGCTTGCCCTGGCGTGGCTCACCGGTCCGCTGGGGCGTCTTCTTGTCCTCCTCGCACTGCTGCTGTTCGCGCCAGGCTACCTGCTGGAGCGGGCGCTGCGCCCCCGGCTCGAGACGCCGTTCGCCCGTCCGGCGCTGTGGCTCGCCTTGAGTCTGAGCAGCGCCGCGCTCCTCTATGAATGGAGCACGGCGCTCCATCTCCACCTGACCACCGCCGCGCTCGCGTCGCTGCTGGGACTTTGCGCGCTGGCCGCTGCCGCCGCGGCCTGGCGCGAGCTGGGGCGCGTCCGGCCCGCACCTCCCGGCCCCGCCGTGCTCGGCTGGGCTGGGCTGCTGGCGTTGCTGGCGCTCACCGCCGGGACGCGCTTCGTTCAGATTCAGGGCCTCGCGCTCCCCGCCTGGGTCGACTCGGTGCACCACGCGCTGATGATCCGGGTGGCGGCCGAGCGGGGCCAGGCACCGCTGTCGCTCTACCCGTACCTGCCGGTCACGCAGTTGCCGTACCACTGGGGCTACCACGTCGTCATGGCGGCGGCTCTGCAACTCTCCGGCGCGTCGCTGCCGCAGACCATGCTGTGGGGCGGCCAGGGGCTGAACGCGCTGAGCGGGCTGGCCTGCGCCGCGCTCGCCGCTGCCCTCTGGCGCCGCCCGCTGGCCGGGGTGATCGCCGCGCTAGTGGTCGGGCTGGTGTCGATCATGCCGGCGTACTACGTGAGTTGGGGGCGCTACACCCAGCTCACCGGTCTCCTTCTGTTGCCGGCGGCGGGGCTGCTGTGGCAGGCGGCGCTGCGCGCGCCGTCGCGCGGGCGCTGGGTGGCACTCGCCGTGGTGCTCGCCGGGCTGAGCCTGGTCCACATCCGGGTGCTGCTGCTGACGCTGGCGCTGCTGGCGGCGCTGCTGGCGGCGTGGGCGGTGCGCGAACCCGCGTTCGTCCTCAGGCAACGCCTCCTCCCCGCGCTGTTAGCGGGCGCGCTGGCTCTAGCGCTGACCGCCCCCTGGCTCGCGCTGCTGGCGCAGCGCTGGCTCGGCCGGATCGCTGCGGAGCCGGGTGTGCTGGCCGGCAGCCCGGGAAGCACCGCGCTGCATCTGGATATTCTCTGGGCAGGCACGAACCGCTGGCTGATCGCCCTGGCGCTGGCCGCCGCGCTCTGGGGAATCGCGCGGCGGCGGCGGGCGGCGGCCGCGCTGGCGCTATGGGTGGCGCTGGTGGTGGCCGCCGCCAACCCCTGGCTGCTGAGATACGTGCTGCCGGCGGCGGGAGCGGTGGCGCTGGTGCTGGCGGCACAGGTGCGCCGCTGGCTGCCCGCGGTCGTCGGAGCGACGCTACTGTGCTGCAACCCGGCGCTGGTACGCCTGCCGGCGTCATGGCTTTTGACGAACGATGTGGTTGCCATCAGTCTGTTCGTGCCGCTCAGCGCACTGATCGGTGGGGGCGCATGCCTGGCGTGGGAGGCGCTCGCGCGGCGGGCCGCATCCGCCGGAGCGTTGGCGCCGCGCGGCGCCCGCCTGGCGGGCGTGGCGGCGCTGGCCGCGCTGGCCATCTGGGGGGCCTGGAACCAGCGCAGCATTGTCAACCCGGCGACGGTGCTGGCGACCGGGGCGGATGTGGCGGCGATCGCCTGGGTGGCGGAGCACACCCCGCCCGACGCCCGCTTCCTTATCAACGCGACCGAATGGCAGCGCGGCTCGGACCGCGCGGTGGATGGCGGCTGGTGGCTGTTGCCGCTCGCAGGCCGGTGGACGAGCACGCCGCCGGTGCTCTATATCTTCGGCGACCCGGCCTATGTGCACGAGACGCAGGAGCGCAGCGAGCTGGTGCGCACCCTCACGCCAGCCGACATGCCGCGCCTGCTGGAGCGGATGCGGCGCGACGGGATCGGGTATGTGTACTTGGGGACGAAGCCCGGCGCGCTGACGAAAGCGATGTTCGCCGGCAACCCGGCGTTTGAGACCGTCTATGATGCTGGCGGCGTCACCATCCTTGCCGTCCGCCACGGGGCATGATATGATTTCGGCCGTCGGGCGCGCCGTGCCGTCCGGCGATCATCCGGTTGCCAGGCGCTGTGCGCCGCAGCGGGTGGATGGCGGTCGTCGGTTCGGCGCACGTTCGGTCTCCCCCAGCATGCTATCTGCCCTCGGTGCAGAAGCGGCAAACATAGAGCCATCACTACCGCCATGACGACGAGCGACCTCCAGATCAGCGACCGCGAACGAGAGATTCTCCGCCTCGTCGCCACCGGCGCCACCAACCAGCAGATCGCCCAACAACTGCATATCAGCCCCAACACCGTCAAGGTGCATCTGCGCAATATTTTCGGCAAGATCGGCGTGGCGTCGCGCACCGAGGCCACGCTCTATGCCGTGCGCACCGGCCTGGTGCAGGTGGGCGAGGCCGCCGTGCCGCCCGGCGCGGAAGCCTCCGCGCCGGCGTCGGAGGCGCCCCAGGCGCCACCATCCACCGGGCCGCTGGAGGACGCGCCGGCTGTCACGCCGACGCCCGTGCCGGCGGCTGCACCGCGCGCCCGGCTGCACCCCTGGCTGCTTGGAGCGGCCGTTGTGTTCCTGCTGGCGCTGGCCGCGATCATCTATCTGGTGGCGCGCCCGCTCGCTACGCCGGGCGCACCCGCCGCGACCACGCTTCCCGGCGCTGGCAGCGTGGAGATCCCCAAACCCGACCAGCGCTGGCTCGAGCTGCCGCCGATGCCGGCCGGGCGGGCCGGCTTCGCGCTCGCCGGCCAAGTGAGCGGCAGCCAGAGCGCGCTGTATGTGATCGCTGGCACGAACGGCGGCAGCATTACGGGCGACGTACAGCGCTTCGACCCCGGCAGCCGTGTGTGGACAGCGCTCAGCGCCAAGCCGACCGCTGTGACGGATGTGCAGGCGGCGGTGATCGGCAACCGGGTGTACGTGCCGGGCGGGCGGCTCGCCTCGGGCGCGATCACCAACGTCCACGAAGCGTACGACCCGCAACGCGACCGCTGGGTGACGCTCAAGCCGTTGCCCGCGCCGCGCAGCGGCTACGCCCTGGCGGCGGTGGACGGCAAGCTCTATCTCTTCGGCGGCTGGGATGGCACGACCTACCGCGCCGATGTCTGGCAGTACAACCCCGACACGGACACCTGGGCGCAACGCACCCCCATGCCGACGGCGCGCGCCTTCGCCGGCGCGGTCGCCGGCGAGGGCCTAGTGTACATCTTCGGCGGGGAGAACAGCCGCGGTGTGCTCGCCACCAACGAGCGCTATGTGCCCGCCGAGGAGGGCGGCGCGCCGTGGGCCACTCGCGCGCCGCTGCCCGTGCCGACGAGCCATATGGCCGCGGCGCTCACCAGCGGCATCGCCTTTCTGCTCAGCGGGGCGGAGGCGCCGGGCCGGCTGATGGTGTACAACCTCGCGCTCGACTCGTGGCAACTCGGCAAGGCGCCGCTGGCTGCGCTGCGCGACCTGCGCGCCCAGGCGCTCGGCAACAAGCTGTACATCCTGGGCGGCCAGGGCGCCGAGGGCATCAGCCCACGCGCCTACGAATACCAGGCGATGATCAATATCGTGCTGCCGCTCGCCCCGTAGCATGCCCGAAGGCGACAGGAAACCTATGCGCGTGCTGTTTACGTGTGGGCGAGAGCCGCAGTACACCCGCAACCAAGTCATCCTCAAGGCGCTCCGCCGCACCACGGAGGTTATCGAGATCACCGACAGCCACAAGAGCTACCCGATCCGGCACCTGCGGCTGCTCGGCAAACTCCTCGCCGGCTCCCGGAGGCACGATGTCGTGTTCGTCGGCTTCTACGGCTACCTGCTAGTGTTCCTTGCCCGGCTGCTGTCGCGCCGCCCGCTGATCTTCGACGCCTACCTGTCGACGTATAACACCCTGTGCTTCGACCGCCGGACCTTCGCGCCGAACTCGCTCGTGGGGCGGATGGCCTTCTGGCTCGACAAGCTGGCCTGCTCGATCGCCGATGTCGTGGTGGTGGATACGCGAGCGCACCTGAACTACTTCGTCGAGACCTACGGCCTGCCGCCGGAGAAGTTCGCCGTGCTGTACCTCGGCTGCGACGAGGAGCTGTTCTACCCGCGCCGCCCGCCGAGCGGGCCGCAGTTCAAGGTCTTTTACTACGGCTCCTACCTGCCGCTCCAAGGGATCGAATACATCATCCGCGCCGCGAAACTGCTGGAAGACCAGCCGGACATCGTCTTCCAGATCGCCGGGCAGGGTATGCGCTATGCCGAGATGCGCGACCTGGCCGCATCGCTCGGCTGCCGCAACATCGAATTCATCGACTGGATTCCGTACGCGCGCCTGCCGGAGTACATCGCCGAGGCGTCCGTCTGCCTCGGTGGTCACTTCTCGAACAGCGACAAGGCGCAGAATGTGATCGCCACCAAGACCTACCAGTTCCTCGCCATGGCCAAGCCGACGATCGTCGGTGCATGCGCCGCCAATGCTGAGATCTTCACCCATGGCGAGCACGTCTACATGTGCCGGATGGCCGACCCGCGCTCGCTGGCCGACGCGATCCTGGCGCTGCGGGCCGACGGCGCCCTGCGCCGGACGATCGCCTGGGGCGGCTACCTGCAGTTCGCCGAGCGCTACAGCACGCCGCGCCTCGGCGAAGTGATTCAGGAGATCATCCAGCAAGCGTGCGCACCCGCGCGCCGCAATACACTGCCGCGATAAGGGAGACCCCCATGCACCGACACCTTGCTCCTCTTGGCCTGACCCTGCTCTTGCTTGCGGCCTGCAGCAACACGACGCCGCCCGCGCCGACGGCGATCCCCGGGGCGCAGGTGGCCGTCACCGCCGCGCCGGCGCTGCCGGGGACGGTCATCCCGACCATGGCGCCGCGCCTCAACCCGAACCCCGCCGAGACGCCCGTCATCGTGACCGGGCTGACGGTCGGCCCGGACGGCCACGAGATTGTCAGCATCGCCAATATCAGCGAGACCGACCAGCCGATCGGCCTGTGGTCGGTGTTCAACGAGCGCACGGGCGCGCATTTCGACTTCCCGGCGGACTTTGTGCTGAAGCCACAGCAGGTCGTAAAGGTGCATAGCGGCCCCGGCGCCGTCAACAACCCGCCCGGTGACCTGCTCTGGTCCACCGAGCGCCAGTGGACCGGGGACCAGGAGGATGTCATCCTGCTGAACCGCCCGGGCGCGGTGATGTACCGCTTCGTCGCCGATCTTCGCAAGTAGAGCAACCGACCTGCGCCTGGCAAGAGGAAGGGCAGGGTAGTGGAGGGTAGGAGCCAGGGCAGAACCTTCCCCATCTTCAATCCGCATAGCGATCGGAAGTACTTCACATTGATGAGGCGATTAACCCAAAAGGGTTATTGCCGGGAATAGCTGGATCGCCTAGGATAGCAGTGGTGACAGGGACCGCGGAGGTTGCGCCTGTCGTCGCTATTCGTAACTACATCAAGCAAGGAGCACCGCATGAAGCACTTCTCCCGCATCCTCGCCGCCGTCGCGCTACTGGGCGCGCTGGTGGCCGTGGTTGGGGTCGGGCCGCGCGCCACGCTGGCGGCGGGGCCGGCGCAATCGTCCACGATCAACGTCCTGAACCTGTCCAACAGCGACGCGACCATCCAGGTTTTCTACTACAACCCGGATGGCTCGCTGGCAACGATGGCGTCCGGCTACAGCAACCCGGATAACGACACCATCCCCGCCAACGCCTTCAAGGCCTATAACCCGATCCGCGCTGCGCCCGGTTTCAACGGATCGGTTGTGATCGCCTCGACCCAGGAGATCGCGGTGGTGTCGAACATCACGATCGCCTCGCCCGCGAGCGCTGTCGGCAGCTATGTGGGCATCAAGGCTGGCGGTCCGAAGGTCTACTTCCCGCTGGTGATGAAAGGCAATGCCGGGAACACCACGAATTTCAATGTGCAAAACACCGGCGCTTCGGCGGTGAACATCTCCATCCAGTTCGTGCCGGAGCCGGGTAGCAGCTACGCGTCCATCCCGACGGTCACCGATACCATCCAGCCGGGCGCTGCTAAGACCTACGACCAGGCGACGATGTCGCAGTTCAGCAGCGTCACCAAGTGGGTCGGCTCAGCGACAGTAACGGCGACATCCTCGGGCGGGACGATCGCCGGCGTGGCGAATATTGTTAATAGTTCGAACGCCAACGCGTATCGGCTCAGCACATACAACGCGTTCGGCGGCGGCTCGACGACCGTGCTGGCACCGCTGATCCAAGAGGCGAACAATGGTAACCGAACCTCGGTGAACTGCCAGAACCTCGGCAGCACGCCCACAACGATCAACGTGGCCTATACCCCAGAGCCGGGCAACCCGAACAAGGCGTCGGAGTCCAAGTCGAACATCGTGCCGAACGGTATCGCTGTCTTCCTGCAGCTCGAATCGGGAGCGCAGAAGTTCGTCGGCTCGGCTACCATCACCTCGAGCCCGGCAGTGCCGCTGGCCTGTGTGATCAACCAGACACGCAGTGCGCTGGGGCGCGCTTCTTCGTATGAAGGCTTCGACCCGAGCACGGCGACGACGAAGATCGTCGTCCCGGTACTGCAGGGCTGCAACGGCAGCACAACGAATGGCTTCAACTCGACGACGGTCAACGTCGCCTCGGTTGATGGTACGGCGGCAAACTTCACGATCGACTACAAGCCCGAGCCCGGGATCACCGATCCGCCGACGGCCAACAAGAGCGGTGCGACGGCGGTCTTCAACCAGGCGCTGGCGTACAACTCCATTCCGTGTGGCCAGGCTGGTCAGCAGAAGTTCGTCGGCGGCGCGGTTGTAACGGCGGATAAGCCGATTGTGGCGGTTGTCAACTTGGCGCGCGCTGGTGGTCCGTACACGGTGCGCGACACGCTCGCCACCTACGACGCGTTCAACGTCGCGCCGTAAGCAGCTGTCAGGTAGCAAGACAGGTGGCGGTGTCAAACCGCCACCTGTTTTATTATGCCCATCCCGAGCCCTCCAGGCTCGGGATAGGGGTATAACTTCTCAGTTGAGAGGACGTACGCGGTGGGAAGGGTTGGCGCGGCGCGGCCCATCCAAGCCCTTTTTGGGGAACGCCGCCGCATCAGCTCTCCGTGGCGGGCCTGCGGCCCTCTATACCTCCTGCGCTGCAAGCGAGCGCGACCACGCCGTGTCAGTTGAGCGCTGCCTTGGCGGGTTCAGTGGCGCAGCAGCGCGAAGATCGCAGCCCAGACTAACTCAAAGATCATGACAAGCAACCGGGCGAGCACGGCGATCGCGATGGCCGTCGGCCAAGGCATAAACTGGCTGAGGAGATAGGCGGTTACCACTTGCCGCAGCGCCGGGACGGGCGCGAATTGCGCCAGCCAGCCAGCGAGCGCTGAGACAGCGGTGATATTCAGCATGGTTGGTATGAAGCTCGCGGGCAGATCGTAGACGCCAGCGGCGACGATAAAGTAAAATACCCCACTGTTCGCGAACAGCAGCACAAAGATCCCACTCCAGAGGAGCATGTCTCGCGGAGCAATCGGCGCGCTCAGCGGCTGCCGCCCCAGTCGCTGCAGCAGCGGATTGGCGACCCGCGTCAACAGCGCGGGCCGCAAGGCCAACAGCACGAGTGGAACCGGCAGCAGCCACGCCAGCACACCAGCACGGGCGGCCATTTGCGCTCCCGGACCATACCCAACGGTGAGGCCGGCGATGATCATCGCGCCGAGCAGAGTCGTTACAACCTCGTAGGACATCGCCAGCATTGTCGTACTCCGTGCGATGCCCCTCGCCGCATAGGATTCGGTGCGTGCACCGACAAAGGGCAGCGGCGTCGGCAGGCGGTTCGCCAGGTTCGTCAGGCAGAAGAGTCGCATGTGCGCTAGCATGGCGCGGTCGCCCGAGATATGCCGCATGATCAGCGCCCAGGCCAGCGCGGTGAGCAGCAGCCCGGCTGAATACAGGACGAACGCCAGCACCAGATTCCACGGGCGGATGTGCCAATCGTACGATCGAATCTGGCTCCAGTTCGTGACGATCCGATAGGCGATGTAGCTGAGCGTCAGCGCGATGGCCGCGATCCATGCGATCCGGGCGATACGCCGGGCGTGTGGGCGCACGGCCTGCCACAGGCGCAGCGGGTGCGAGGGCGACGCCGCCTTATCAGGAGAGTAGTTCATACAGAATCAGTTCCTGATCAGCAAATAGCTTACGTGCATGCCGATCGAGCACGCCGTTCATAGTTGCGGTAAACTTCTGGCCGTAGGGGAGATTGTTGTAGCGACCGGGATTCTTCGTCGTAAAGATGATGTGCGTAAATCCCCGCGACAAAAGGTCATCCGCCAGTTCCTCTGGCGTGTCGTACTGCTCTAATCTGAGCGCCCGCTGGCTGATTGGGTTAGCCCAGGCATAGTCCCGGTCGAGATAATAGCCGCGCGACTCGTTCAACGCCAGCAGCACCCGGGCGTTCTGCGGCAACGCAGCGTTGGCGTAAGCGTAGATCTTATAGCCCGGCACCGTGCTAGCGAGAAACTCCTGGCGGTCCTGTGCGCCCGACAGATACGGCCAGCGTGTCGCCAGGCGCGCCCGGTCGTCCGGCCGTACGGCCCACAGACTGGCGGCGAGGCCGGCCACCAGCCCGGCCTGCACCGCCACCCGCCAGGCGCCGGCCCGGATGTGCCACAGCCAGTACGCACCGCCCGCACCTAGCAGCGCAAGCAGCGGCAGGATCGGCATCAGAAAGCGCGTCTGGTGGGTCTGAAGGAACCACGACGTATAAAAGATCAGCCAGAGCGCCGCGAACCAGCGCGCCATCCGCCGCTCAGGCGCGGGCAACAGGAAGAGCGCCGGCACAGCCAACAGGATCAGCGGGCGGAAGAGCCAGCCGACGTTCATCTGCGGCGGTCCGAACGGATGGGTTGTTGTTGTCGCGCGCCACATGTTCAACAGCCAGTTGGCGGGATCAAGCGGGGTGTTTGTGATGCGGATGTAGCCGAACAAATACTGTGAGCCGAGTTGGTCCCAATCGCGCGCGCCGAGCCATTCCTGAAAGAACGGCCAGAACGGGTTGCCGGTGAGCAGCCAGGTCTTCGTATACCACGGCGTGACCACCAGGAAGCCGACGAGCCCATAGCTGGCGAAAAGCCCGGCCGCGCGCCATGCGCTGGTCCGCCGGCCGACCAGCGCGATACCTCCAACCAGCGTCCCCAGAATGGCCGCCAGCACAGCGGCGTTCATCTTGGTGCTGGCGGCCAGCCCGGCGAAGATCGCCGAGAGCAGCCAGTTGGCCTGCGCTCCATCGTCCAGCCAGAGCAGAAAGGCGGCGATCGCCAGGAATGTGAACAGCGCCAGCGGCACTTCGACCAGACCGACGCCCGCCAGCGCGCCGGTCATCGGGGCCGTGGCGACCAGCGCGGCGGCGGCAAGCCCGGCCGCCCCGCCGAACGCGCGCCGCCCGGCCGCCCAGACCGCTACGCAAAGCAGCAAGAGCGCCAGCCAGGAGACCAAATGCGCCAGAATGTCCGCGCCGAGTAGGAGCCCGAGCATAGAGAGCATCTCGGTCTCCAGCGGCCAGTTGGAATAGGGGATGAACGGGATGTAGCGAATGCCGCCGTGCGCGATATACAGCTTGGGGATCGCCAGGTGGTACGCGACTTCATCCCAGGCGGCCGGCGGGACAAGCGCGTCCGCGAGCAGCGGGTAGAGGCAGCCCAGCGCGATGATCGACAGCAGGGCGGCAGCGAACCAGCCGGGCCGGGCGATAAGGCGCAACGATGCGAGCGCCGCACGATATGCCGCCCGCTGGCGGCGGATCTCCAGCAGCGCGAGCAGGGCCGCGAGCGCCAGAAGCATCCAGGCGAATCGCGGCCGGAGCAGCCCGAGCGCACCGAGGCCAAGGGCGAGATGCCCCAGGCTACCCAGGCCAAGCGCCGTGGCGAAGATATAGAACTCGGGCCGTGCCCGGTCGCGCCAGCCGAGCAGATGCGTCAGCGGTGCGCCAACCCCGAATGCAGCGATCAGTACAAGTGCCAACAAGGCGAACGAAGACCCGACCAGTTGGGCAAACGCGGCCATACGGCTCCTACGCTACCGGCTTCACGAAGGCTTGCGTGCAAAGAAGACAACCGATGAACCAAAACCCAGCCTGCGTAGCGGAAACAAAAGCGGCGCACTGGCGACGCGCGCCGCCGCGGAGCGCGCCAGTCGCTGCGCCACGCGTGCTAGCCTCGCCCGCTGCTGGGCCTCTAGCCACGCGCTGAGACTATCCATGAATGCGCTGTAGTCACTCCCTAGCTGTGCGCGCGCGATCTCGTCGAAGCCACTCCGCCTCAGTTGCCGCGCTAGCACCTGTGCTGAGAAGCCGAACAGATGCTGCGGCGCCTCATACCCGACCCACCAGCGGCCGAATAGCCGGGCTTCGATCGAGCTCGGATCGGGGACCTTGAGGGCCACCCAGCCGCCAGGGCGTAGTATACGCCAGATCTCGCGGAGGTGCGCCGCTGGATCATCGACATGCTCCAGCACGTCCCACATCGTCACAACATCAAAACTTCCGTCGGGAAAGCCGGCTTCGAGCAGCGTCCCCTGAAAGATGTGCAGACCGAAGCGTTGTCGCGCGTACTCCGCTGCGGTGGCAACCGGCTCAACACCCTGCACCTGCCAACGCCCGTGCTGCCGCATCTCGTCGAGAAAAACCCCTGTGGCGCAGCCAACATCGAGCAGGCAGCCGTGCGATTGGCGATGCATGATTGCACGGCACCGCCGCTGTACACCGTACCGGAGTGCCCACCGTCGGAAGGCCGAGGGTTGGTCGGCGATCGCGCCGATAAACGGATGATATGAATCAGGGTAGTGGCGTGCTAGCTCTGCCCGGTCGGGGCGTGGATTGAGATACAGCAGCCCGCACACGCGGCAGCGAACCAGTGTGAACTCCCCCGGCAGGCGCAGCCGTATGTCGGTCAGGGTGTGGACAACCTGCGCGGAGTCGGCCCCGCAGAAATTACATGTAACGTGCTGCATCATGCTAGGCCCGAGGGGGCCTTCCTCCACTCTCAGATGTAGGGTTTTCCGCAGCGCAGGAGCATGGTGTAAAGGGTTTTTAGGGCGAGGCGTCCATCGGTTACGATGGTGGTTACCAGGCCAACCTATCGTCAGGAGGATGGATGCCCCGCCCACCAGGATTATCGTAATGGGAGCAGACCGTGTCAACCTACCTGCCGTACGTAAGCCGTCCGCAGCCATGCGTGCTGAGTCTGTATAGCTTTGGGCTCCTCCTTGCCCAGCATTGTGGTCTGACGCAGGTCGCCGTCCTCTAGGCGGCGCTGCTTGACCGGTCAGACGCGGCGACGCGCGAACAACTGCGCGACTGGTACCGCGATGCCGCCCACAAACGCGGGGCCAAACGCGGCGACAAACGCCGCAGCCTCGTGGTGCAGGACTGTTTTGCCCCATTGTTCCGGTGGGTGCTGACGCTGTATCCGCCCCACTGCCACCACCGTGCGCTCGCTATGGATGCCTCGACCTTGGGGCAGCGCTTTACCATCCTCAGCATCACCGTGCCGGTGCATGGCTGCGCCATTCCCATCGCCTGGCGCGTGGTTGAGGCCACGCGTGCTGGGGCCTGGCGCCCGCATTGGGAAGCGCTGTTTGGCCAGTTCGCCGGTGTTGTCCCGTCCGACTGGACGGTGATCGTGACCGCCGACCGTGGTTTGTACGCCAGTGGCTGTTTACGACCATCACGGCGCTTGGCTGGCACCCGTCGCTCCGCATCAAGCGCCAAGGCACGTATTGTCCTGTCGGAACGACTACGTTTCGACCGCTCAGCGGCGTCGTGACGCAGGGCGGGATGCCGTAGCAGGGCCGCGTGACCTATTTTGTGATCAAGGAGCGCCAACTGGCCTGCACCCTGTTGGCGCGGTGGGATGCAGGCTTTACCGACCCCTAGTTGATCCTGACCGACCTTGCCCCTGCGCAGGCCGATGGAGCCTGGGACGGCCTGCCTGCCTGGATTGAAGGCGGCTACAAGGACGCGACACGCGGCGGCTGGCATTGGGAACAGACCAAGATGACCGACCGCAACGGGCAGAACGGCTCTAGCTCGTCATGGCCGTCGCACCCTTGTGGTTGGTAAGCGTCGGCAGCGCCGCCGAGGTCGCGCAACCCCCAGTCGCCTCGCACGATGCTGCCCCCACCCCATATCGCGCGCCGCACGGCGAGCGGTCGCCGCCCGGTTCGTCAACTGAGCTGCTTTCACCGCGGACGCCTGCTGCTGGTGACGGCGCTGATCCGCGGGCACGCGTTGCCATCGATGCACGTAGTGCCCGAGCCGTGGCCAAAAGTCTTGACACCCATATCCACCACCCCGAGGCCTATCGACCGCTTCCCAATGCGGCATAACAAAAACCCTACACCTGAGAGGCCTCCCTCCATCCCTGCCACAGACCTTCAATATACGGACGAATCTGGTCGTGCTGGCCGCGCAGCAGATCGTGCGCGATCCGCCTCGCGGCGATGACAGCAATGGCCACGTAGGTCAGCCACGGATGCGGGCCATGGGGGTGGCGGCGGTAGAAGCGCACCCGGTTGCGCGCGCGGATGCGCCGGATGGCTGCTGATTCCTTTCTGGTACTGAGCGACACTTTGTGGTAAACCACGGCTCTGCCGACATAGGTGATTCGGAACCCACGATCACGCGCCCGGCGACAGAAATCGGAGTCTTCGTAGTACATAAACCAAGATTCGTCAAACAGGCCGATGATGTCGAACAACGCCGCCCTGATGAGCATCGCGCAGCCGCTCACGTAATCGAACTCGATCGTCCGGTGATAGCGCGCTCCATCGTGGCGTCGGACACCGAAGCTCAGCGGCAGCGGTAGCCAGCGATACATCCGGTCGCCGGCGCGGTACAGGCGTGATGGATCGGCGAAGAGCAGCACTCTCGGCGCAGCGATGCCGATATCCGGGTTGGCCTCCATCTCACGGACGAGGGTCGCCAGCGCGTCCGGATCGACGATGGTGTCGTTGTTGAGGGCGAAAACATAGGCTGCGCCGAGCGCGCGGGCGTGCTCGATGCCGTCGTTGAGCGCCGCCGCGTAGCCGCCGTTCTCGGCGCGGGCGATGACATGCGCCTCGGGGAAGCGCGCCCGCACTAGCGCGACCGAATCGTCGGTCGAGGCGTTGTCCACGACGACGATCTGGTGTCGCGAGTAGCGCGCGCGCCGTAGTGACTCAAGACACGCGGCGAGATCGTCGCGCAGGTTCCAGTTTGGGATGACAGTTACGACCAGCGGCTCAGACATCACTATAACTGCTCCTGCAACGCCGACGCAGGATTCAGCACTCGCTCATACACACCGTAGGTGCAGGCCATCATCCGATCGAGGCTGAAGCGCTCGACGCTCTCCAGCCCCGCTGCCGCCAGCCGCTGGCGCAGTGCTGCGTCTTGCAGCAGGCGGATAATCGCCTGTGCCAGGGCATCCGGCACGTCCGGCACGACGAGCAGGCCGTTGCGCTCGTGTTCCACGATCTCCGGAATGCCGCCCACCCGCGCGCCGACGACCGGCACGCCAGCGGCCATGGCTTCGAGCAGCGCCACGCCGAATGCCTCGGTGAGCGACGGCAGCGCGAAGACATCGGCGGCAGCGTAGCTGGCGACCAGTTCCTCCTGCCTTTGCAGCCCCAGGAAGCGCACCGCGCCGGCGACGCCTTCGGCCCGCGCCAGCGCCTGCATCCGGCCCACCGCGGTGTCCCGCCCGACGACGCACAACTCGGCGTCCGGCGCGGCGCGCCGCACCAGCGGCATGGCGCGAATCAGCGTGGGCAGCCCCTTGCGCTGCATGTTGCCGCCGACAAACAACACCCGCGGCGGGTGCGGCGGCAGCGCGGCCCGCAGCGCGCGGGCGGCCCGGTAGCGCGTCGGGTCGACACTCTTGTAGCACATATGCAGCCGCTCCGGCTTCACCCGGTAGGCGGCGGCGACCGCTCGCGCGGTGTAGCGGCTGTTCGCCATCACCGCCGTGAGCCGCGGCAGCGCGATGCGCTCGGCGAGGCGCACGGCGTGGTAGTAGGCCCAGCGCGCCGCCCAGTCGTGATAGTAGCGGCGGTAGTAGGCAAGCGAGCGGACCTCGGCGGCGTAGGTGTCGTTCACGTTCCCGACCGCCGGCGCGGGGGCGCGGCACAGCAGCGACTCGCGGGCGTCGGTGAAATGCACCAGATCGAAGCGCTCGCGCCGCTCCGCTTCCGCCAGCGCCCGCCCGAAGCTGCGGCTGAGCGAGACCCAGCGCGCCTGCGAGTCGGCCAGGCGGGCGGGCGGGACGCCGATGTAGTTGAGCGGCAGCCCGGCCTCCGGCCGCTGATCCTCCGGCCCAATCACGGTGACGCGGTGGCCGTCTGCGGCCAGGCGCGCCGCCAGGTTCCGGGTGTGCAACCCGATCCCGCTCAGCACCGAGCGAAACTGCTGCGTGACGATGCAGATGGAGAGGGGCTCTGTCTCGGCCATACTGTGTGTGATCCGTGTTGCGTCATCCGTAACCCCACCTCCGACCGCCGGTGAAGCCCACAACTCAAAACTCAGAACTAAGAACTCAAAACTTCGAACACCCACACTCGATCCTGGTGATAGACGGGCCGGAAGTGCGGGCTTTTCAGCAGCGTCTCCGGCGCGAGCGCCTGTGGCCCGGCGTCGTTCACCCGCCCCTGGCGCTGCCCGATGTAGACATAGGTGACGCCGCGCTCGCGCAGCAGCCGCAACACTGCCGGGCTATCCACGCCCTTCTGCTGCACCGCGGCGGTCAGTTGGTTCACCCACTGCCGGTAGTCGGGCCGCGGGCCGCGCTCCGAGGTATAAGTCAACGGCGGCAGCGTCGTCTGCCGCCCGGCCAGCAGCGGCAGCCACCAGCCGCCGTCCGATCCGACCGTCGCGGTGTTGCCGTAGGCGAAGAACCCGTTCACCAGGAAGCGCGCGTCCGGAGGCGTGTTGCCGGCGATCCAGGCGGCGGCGCGCTCGTCCGCCGAGGTCGCCAGGGCATAGCGCATCGGCTCGAGATCGGCCAGCCGGCGCGGCGCGCCCCACAGCGCCACCCCAAGCGCCACAGCCACGAAAACCACCCCAGAGCGCACAACGATGACAGCAGGGTTGGCCCGGACATTGTTCCCCGGGCGCCCTGCGCCCCCTGTGGATGGGTCAGCCCAGCCCACCGCGCAGCCGACGATCAGCGCCGCCGGGATGTAGGCGGCGATCAGCACGGTGAAGTTTTGCAGCGCCCCCGCTCCCGGCAGCCCGAGCCATTGCGGGTTCGCCGCCAGGAGGACCAGGAACGACCACAGCGCGACGACCGCCACGCCCCGGTCGCGCCGCCACAGCCCCCAGCCGGCCAGCAGGGGCAGGAGCAGCCAGAGCCAGACTGGCAGGTAGGTTGCCAGGTCGCCCATCCCGTTTGAGTCGACCGTCGACCGTGGCAGCGCCGTCGCACCGGTTGATAGTCGGTTGGTCAGATTCTGCCAGAGCGGGCCGCCGTAAAGCCGCAGCGCCCATGGCAGGTAGAGCAACAGCGCGCCGGCCACGAGCAGCGCGGCATTCAGCAGCAGCGGGCGCAGCCGCTCCCGCCGGAGCGTGAAGAGGACATACGCCGGCGCGGCCAGCGCCGCTATCGCCAGCACGCGGTAGTGCGTGAGCGCCAGCCCGGCCACCAGCAGCCAGCCGAGCCCGAGCAGCCGCCAGTCGCGCCGGGCGGCGTCCAGCGCCGCCCAGACCACCAGCACGCACGCCGGCAGGATCGCCTGGCCGGCCAGCTGCGTGTAGCGGCCCCAGTTCAGGTAGCCGTTCGGCAGCGCCGTAACGAAGCCGGCCAGCGCCACCGCGGCCACCCCCGCCCAGCGGCTGCCGCTCAGACGCGCCGCCAGCGGGTAGAGGCCGAGCACCGCCAGCCCATTCAGCACCTGCCCGGTCCAGACCACCGCCTGCGGTGTGGGCAGGCCGGTGAGCCAGCCGAACAGCGCCGCGGCGGTGTGGAAGCCGAAGTGGTAGGTAAACGTCGTCATCTCGGCGTAGGGCTGCCACGCGCGGAACAGCCCGCCGTTGTCGGCGATCAGTTGCGCCATCACCGTGTGCTGGTACGAGTCGCCCCAGAACGGGATGCGTACCGCCCCCGCCAGGGCGAAGCGCGTCGCAAGGAGCAGCGCCGCGAGCGCCAGTAGCGTCAGGTCGGGCGCGAAGGTTGGGGAACGCCGCCACGCCCGCCAACCGGCGTCCCGCCCTGGCCGCCAGCCGCGGTAGCGCCAGGCCAGCGCCGCGACCGCGGCAGCGATCGGGCCCCAGGCATACCACGGGCCGAGATGGACGCCGAACGCATCTGTCCACAGCAGCAGGATGGGATACCCGGCGATCCCAAGCCCGCTCGCCAGGCACCACCGCTCCGGGATGCTCAGCGCCAGCCCGCGCGGCCACAGGAGGGACAGCAGCGCCAGGCCGGGCAGGAAGAACAGCAGCAGCCCCGCCCCGAGCGCCCGCGCCCAGTCCAGCAGGGCGCGCGCCGCGCCGGCGGCCTTCTGGAGCGGATCGTACGCCAGCCCGAAGGTCAGTTGCGCGTCGAGCGGCGCGCCGTCGCGGTAGGCTGCCCCGTCGAGGTAGCTATCGCCGGGCGCCCGGCCGACGCGCAGCGCGCCATCGCCGGCGATCTCCAGCAGCAGGTAGTAGCTTCGCTGGCGCGAGTCCGGCTGCGGTGGGAGGGCGATACGATACCGGCCAGGCGCGGCGATCGCGGCAAGCGGTACCTCGCCGACTGCCAGATCGTCCTGCGCGCCTGGGCCGGCGCGCAGGTGCAGCCGGAGCGTGCCGCTGCCGCTGGCGTCGGACAGCGCCAGTTCGATGGCGTCCAACCCGGCGTGCGGCGAGACGAAGCTCTGCCCGAGCGTGCTGCCTGCGGCGAGCCGCAGTGGCTCCAGCGGCGAGGCGGGTGTCTGCGGCTGGGCAGCCCCTGCACCGGAGAGTCGGGCGACGAGCAACCCCGCGAGCAGTATGGCGAGTAGCGCGGCGAGGAGCAGCCATGCCGCCGGGCGAAGCGATCTGCGGTGTTCGATTGGAGCCGTTTGTTCCACGCCGCGCTAACCCCGGGCTTCCGTCAGCATCGGCGCATTATAGCGCAAAAGAGTGGCACCATGGCGTGATGCACCAATGAACACTGGACGGCGGACGCCCGGCGTCCGCCGTCCAGTGGCCCCGGCCTGCCGTCCGACGCCGCTACCCGTGCCCGATCACCTCGATCTCGGCCAGACTGGCGGCCTTCGCGCCGTAGAACGTCCCGGTCACGTTGTCGAGCGTCACCTGGACTGAGACGACGCCCGGCACGTCGTCGAAGCGCACGTCCGTGCCGCCGACCGAGACCGGGCCGGACTGTCGGCTGGCGATCTGGTTGCCGGCGGCGTCGAGCAGCCGCACCGTTGCCTGCCCGACCTGGATGCTGGAGTTCGCCTCGTCGCCCTGGCGCGGGTTGTACAGCCGCACCGTGCGGACGGTGATCGGCACGCGGAAGGTCAGCCGGGCCCACTGGCCGGCCTGCTGGCCGGGCGCGCTCGTCCAGTAGCGCCAGATCTCGCCCTTCATCACCCGCCGGTCGATCAGCCCGGTGTTGTAGTTCGCGTCGCGGGTGGACGAGACACTCACCTGCGCGCCCGGCGCGAGGTTCGTCCACTTCGCATCGGCGTCGTTCGCCGGCACGGGGATCATGGTATGGCCCGCGTGGCAGCCGACGCAGCGCACCACCGTGCCGGGGCGCCCAAAGTTCATCCCGGCGACGTGCGCCGCGCCGTTCGGCCCCTGTGGTCCGACGGTCAGCGGCACGGTGCCGTCCGGCGCGCGCAGTTGCTCGAACAACGGCAGGTCCGCCGGGGCGTTCGGCTCGCGCGCCGCGCCAGCTGGACTGACCGCGAGCTCGCCGAGCAGGATCGGCCAGTCCAGGTTCGGGAACGAGCCAGGACTCGTCCGCTGGTGGTCGAGGAAGAAGCGGATCGTCGCCACCGAGCCAACGGCGGGCGCGCTGACGATGTCGGTGTCCACCGGCGCGTTGGCAAAGACATTGAGCGCGTCGAAGACGAACGTGCCGCCTGCGGTGTACGGCGCGGCGGCCGGCGGGAGCGCGGCCGGCGCCTGCGTCACTCGGTCGGGGATGACCGGCGGGCGTGGGCGGGGCCGGACGATCCGGGCGCGCAGCTCGGTCGTGCCGGGGTTGTCGTAGATCTTCTTGATGTTCGTGCCGTCGGGGTCCATGATGTACAGGCCGTAATCCTGGTTCGTGTCCGGCGCCCGCGAGAAGACGATCCGACCGTCCGGGAGCACATCCGGCTCGGTCGCGTAGATCGTGCGGTAGATGCCGAACGAGCAGTCATTCGAGCTTGGGCAGTAGACATACTCCTTCGAGAGGGCGGTCGCGCCCAGGATCGGAGTGTAACGGCCGGGGCCGCGGGTGTAGCGGCGCAGCCCGCCGAAGCCGCCGGCCTCGGTCATGTTGAACATCGGGAAGAAGTTGGCGATCAATTGGCCGTCGGGCGTGAAAGCGCCGCCGTAGATGTGGTTGGCCTCTTCGTCGCGGAGGGTGCCGCTCCACAACGCCAGCTCGGTGCCGTCCGGATTGATGGTGGCCGCCTGCCATGCGTTGCGCCAGAGCCAGTCGTTGTAGCGGCTGCTGCCGTCGATCTCGCGGTTGCGCTCGGCGCTCAGGCCATCCTTCTGGACGTAGCCGCCGCGCGGGTCGGCGACCGTGGACATATCGTTCAGTGCGAAGCGGTGGTTGCGCCACCAGCGGGCGTAGACGATCTTGCCGGTGACCGGGTCCACCAGCGGCCGGTCGGCGCCGTTGCGCTCGGACGTGATCCGGTGTAGCCCGCTGCCGTCGGCGTTCATCACATACAGGTTGCTGGTTCGCACACCGCTGTACTGGGCGTAGGAGGGCCAGCGGGTCGACGAGAAGACGACCCGCCCATCCGGCAGCCACGCCGGGTCGGTGTCGTCGTAGGCACTCAGGCCCCCGGCGGCCGGGCCGAACTGCGCGGCGTTGAACGGCTGATCGCTGAAGGTGAGCTGGCGCAGCCCGCTGCCGTCCACATTGATGCGGTAGATGCGCCACGCGCCGGGGTTCGTCCGCGGGTCGCGGCTGTAGTTCCCCTGCGGCAGCCCGGCGAAGAGGATGGTCGTGCCATCGTACGAGACGTCCGGCGCGTTCACGTCGATCAGGTTCAGCGACGCCGCGCTCGGGCGGCTGCCGTCGATCAGCGTGCGGATGCGGCCGCCCGGCTCCCACACCAGCAGTCTGCCCGGCGCGGCGATGCGGAAGCGGCTGTGCGGCCCCACACCCGGCATGTCTTTCGCCGGGTCGTAGTAGATGCTCCCCTGATCTGGGATCTGGCGCGAGACGAAGACGATCGGATAGCCCGGCATGTCGCTCCAGGAGCGGGCGAACGGCAGATAGACCCGCGAGGGGGCTGCGGCGCGAAGGGGCCGGAAATGAACCGCGGCGGCGACGAGCGCCGCGAGACCGACGAGGACCAGGAGGCCAGACGTCAGGCGGAGAAGGCGGGAATGCAGCATGGGCCACTCCTGTGACGAACGTACTGCGACCACCGGCAGGCGGAATGGTCGCCGAACCACCATGGATCCTAGCGCAAAAGCCACCGCCGCACGATGACAAAGCTATCACGGAACGGCGCCCGGAGCGGCATGCTGGATCGCAATTTCGCAATGTTTGGAGACTACGAAGGCCGGTCGTGGGAGCGGCCGGACGCCGGCACGCGGGAGAGCGCCCGTCGTCGGCAGCGCGCAAGGGGCGGTGGGCCAGGCGGGGCGCTAGCGATCCGCCTGTTGCACGCGCTCCTGCCATTCGAGCAGGCGGGCGCGCTGCGCCGGGTTCAGCGCGATGATCGGGCGGGCGCGGCGGATACGGGCCAGCGCCTCATCCGCGGAGCTGCCGCAGGCGACAAGGTAGGCCGCGGCGGTGAGGGGGGCCCGCCCGACGCCGGCGTGGCAGTGCACCAGCACCGGCAGCCGCCTGGCGTGGGCCGCCGCGATGAAGTCCACCGCCTCGCGGAGCTGCTCCAGCGTCGGCGCGTGGAAATCCGGCACCAGCAGCCGGTGGGCGCGCTCGGGCGGCGGCCCGGCGAAGCGATCCGCGCGCTCGGCCTGGAGGCTGAGCACGGCGCGAATGCCCAGCGCATAGAGCGCCGGCCACTGGCGCGGGCGGAACTGCCCGCCAACGTACAGCAACTCATCCACCCGGCTGACGTTCGGGCCGACCAGGCGGCGCCACTGGGTCGCCAGGTACAGCCAGCGCAGCGAGGTGTTCGAATGGTCGCTCGGGATCATAGAGCTCTCATAGCAGGCACGACATTGCGCCGCGGGCGCGACTGCGCTATTATACCCGCATCCCTGCGCCGCCGGCCCAAGCAGCGATGGAGGAGCGCCGATGTTGACCGCCTTCGTGCAGATCCATGCCCAGCCCGCCAAGATCTCCGAGGTCGCGCAGGCGATCGCGAACATGCCGAACGTCGCCGAGGTGTACAGTGTGACCGGCGAGTTCGATATCATCGCCGTTCTGCGCCTCCCGGAGTACGAGCAGCTCGCCGAGGCCGTGCCGGAGGGGCTGGCCCGGATCGACGGCGTGCTGCGCACCAATACCATCCTGGCGTTCCGGCGCTTCTCGGCCAAGGACCTCGCCGCCGCCTGGGATATCGGCGTCTCCTGAGCTTGCCCGCGCCCCGCGCCGTGTGGTACAATCAAGGGGCGGGGATGTGGCGAAATTGGCAGACGCGCAAGTCTTAGGAACTTGTGGAGCAATCCGTGAGGGTTCGAGTCCCTCCGTCCCCACCACTGCGCGGGCGCGGCATCTGCCGCGCCTGTATGATTCGTGGTATACTGCTGCCACACACGCTTTTCGCACGTTTGTTCGCCGCCATGATTCTGCATACGCGCGCCCTGCCCCGCCCGGCGACGCTCGCCCTGATCGCCGCGATCTCGCTCCTGGCGATCATCATCACGCGCCCGGGCGAGCCGGCAACCCGGCTGATCTCGCGCTGGCAGCCGCGCGAGATCGTGACGCGGCCGGATGTCCACGCCGGGCGCGAGCCTGCGCCCCCGCCCCTGGCGCTCACCGGCCGGGTCGCCGCGGTGGACGCCTTCAACCTCAGCGTGGACGACGGCCTGTATCCCGGCCAGCGCGAGCAGCTCGCGGCGGATGTCAACGCGGCCTACGCGTATGTCGTCGCGCGCTTCGGCAGCGGAGCGCGCGGGCGCTTCACGGCAGCGTTCCAGGCCGAGAGCGGCTGCGGTCTCCACGGCATCGCCGATACCGAGGCGCGCAACGTCCGGGTCTTTACCTGCTCCGCGATCGACCGCCAGCGCGCCATCAACATCATGGCGCACGAGATCGTCCACCAGCTTGCGCAGGACCGCTACGGCCCGGCGCATCTCAACGCCGACCTGATCCTGCTCGAAGGGGTGGCGACCTGGGGCGCGGGCAAGTACTGGCTTGGCGATCAGCCCGACTTCCGCGGCTATGTGAAGGCGCAGCGCGCCAGCGGCCTCAGCTACCCGCTGGCGACCGACTATACCGGCCTGGGCGTTACCGCGATGAACGCGCTCTATTACCAGTGGGCCAGCTTTGTCGAATACCTGATCAAGACCTACGGGCGCGAGCAATTCGACCGGCTGTATGTCAGCGGGAACGGCGCGCCCGGCAGCGCGGACTACGCCGGCGTGTACGGCAAGGGCCTGGATGTGCTGGAGCGCGAGTGGAGCGCGTGGGTCGATCGGTGAGCCAGGGCGCAAGAACGGTTGCCCCGCCCGCCACCCGGCCATCCACGCCTGCGCGTTGTCAGAGCCAATGACCAGCGAGAAGAAATACCGCATCTACCTCTGCGGCGGCCCGCACTGCACCGCGCAGGGCCGCGACCGGCTGGCGCAAACGCTGGACGACGAGCTGTGGGCCTGGCAGCTCGACGATCAGGTCGAAGTGCGCGTCAGCGGCTGCCAGGACCGCTGCGACGTCGCACCGAACATGACCGTCTGGCCGGGGCCGTGGCACTACGCGCGCCTGACGCCCGACGCGATCGTGCGGATCGTCGAGCAGCACCTGCTGCGCGGCGAGCCAGTGACGGAGCTGCTGAACGACCAGCAGCGCCGGGGTGATGGGTGAGGGGCTGAGACGCCGGAGCCCCCGGCCCGCCTGATTCATCGCTGATCATTGCCATTGCTGTGGCGCTTTCAAAAGCAGCGACTTTCCTAATCTGCTATAATAGGGCTGCACTGAGACATATGTCCTATCGCGCCGGCCGGCTATTCGATAGACTGCGAGTCGTGGCGCTGGCCTTGAGCTACGGAGCACACGGAAAAGCTGCCTGAAACGTTTGGAGGGGAATGGCGAATCGGGGCGGGCTGCGCCCGCCACACCTCGCTCTTTCAGGCAGCTTCTGCGAACGCCGGGCGCACGAAGCCAGACGCTGAGCGCTCCGTAGCTGCGGTATCGTGCCAACTACCTGTCTGGCCATAGAAAGCGACATGTACGATGGGCCTGTTTTCGGGCAGCAACGCCGATACGACCCTTGAGCAGGCGGTGCTGCGAGCGCTGCGCACGGTCCAGGAGCCGGAGCTTGGCGGCGACCTGGTGGCGCGCAATATGGTCAGGGATCTGCGGGTGGACGATGGCCGCGTGAGCTTCACCGTCGAACTGACGACGCCCGCCTGCCCGCTGAAGGATCAGATCAAGGACGAGTGCGAAGCGGCGATCGAGCGGATCGCCGGGGTGCCGCGTGAGCGTGTCGCGATCGAGTTCAGCGCGCAGGTGCGGCCGCGCGGCGGCGTGCTGGAGAAAGCCGCCATCCCGGGGGTCAGCCATGTGATCGCCGTGGCGGCGGGCAAAGGCGGCGTCGGCAAGTCCACCGTCGCGGTGAACCTGGCCCTGGCGCTGGCCCAGGAGGGCGCGCGCGTCGGCCTGCTGGACGCGGACGTGTACGGGCCGTCCGTCCCGCTGATGATGGGCGCCAAGGGGCAGCCGGCGATCATCACCGGGCCGGACGGGCAGCCACAGATGCAGCCGATCGCGGCGCACGGCGTCAAACTGATGTCGTTCGGCTTCATGGTGGAGGAGAACCAGCCGGTGATCTGGCGCGGGCCGATGGTCTCGCAGGGGCTGCGCCAGTTCCTCTACCAGGTCGCCTGGGCCCCGCTGGATTACCTGATCATCGACATGCCGCCCGGCACCGGCGACATCGCCCTGACGCTGGCGCAGTCGCTTCAGAACGTCGGCCTGACCGGCGTGGTGACGGTCACGACGCCGCAGGCGGTGGCGACACTCGATGTGTTGAAGAGCATGGAGATGTTCAAGAAGGTGAACGTCCCGCTGCTCGGGATCGTCGAGAACATGGCATACTTCATCGCGCCGGACACCGGGAAGCGCTACGACATCTTCGGCAGCGGCGGTGCGGCGCGGCTGGCGGCGCGGCTCGGCGTGCCGCTGCTTGGCCAGATCCCGCTCGGCATGCGCATCCGCGAGGGCGGCGATGATGGCCGGCCGGCGGTGCTGAGCGACATGCCGGACGCCTATGCCGAGACGTTCCGCGAGGTTGCCCGGCAGCTCGCGGCACGGATCAGCGTACTGGAATATGCGTGACAGAGGAGGGCGAACATGCTGCGACTCTCCAAAAATCGATCGCGCTCACCGCATGGGTGCGGTGAGGAAATGTGGAGGGTCTGCCCCCTGCCACAGCTCCCACGTCGCAGGTGACCGTGTAGATCTCCAGCAGGCCTACCGGGATGCGTAACATGAACGGAGCACCGCCGTCAGATGGTACGTTGAAGGCGGCGGTGCTATGCACCCGGCATCGCTCTACCTCTTATTCCTGGCCGCCAACAACCAGCATGGACGAAATGCGCACAACCATCATCCCGCTCTACGCCGCCGGGCAGGCGCCAACCCCGGTGTACCACACGAGCGCGCCGGCGCACGACAGCTATGGGCGGCGGATCGACTACCTGCGCATCTCGCTCACCGACCGCTGCAACCTCCGCTGCGTCTACTGCATGCCCGCCGTCGGGATGAAGTTTCTGCCGCGCCCGGAGCTCTTGACCAACGACGAGCTCCTGCTGGTCGTGCGGGCGGCGGCGGCGGCTGGCTTCCGCAAGCTGCGGCTCACCGGCGGTGAGCCGAGCCTGCGCCCCGACCTGGTCGAGCTGGTGCGGGCCATGAAGCGCGTCCGCGGCATCGAGCAGATCGCTATGACGACCAACGGCCTGCGCCTGGCCGCCACCGCCGCGGCGCTGAAGGAGGCCGGGCTCGACCGGGTGAACATCAGCATCGACACGCTCGACCCGCAGAAGTTCCGCCAGATCACGCGCGGCGGGCGGCTGGAGCAGGTCTGGGAGGGGATCGCGGCGGCCGACCGGGCCGGGCTGCATCCGATCAAGCTGAACGCGGTGGTCATGCGCGGCCTGAACGACGACGAGGTGGTGCAACTGGCGGGGCTGACGCTCGATCGGCCGTGGGAGATGCGCTTCATCGAGGTCATGCCGCTCACCGGCGTGGCGGAGGTCGCGCAGGATGGCGTGGTCACCAGCGCGGAGTTGATCGCCCGGATCGAAGCCGCCTATGGCCCGCTGGAGGAGTTGGGGCTGGCCCCGGCCGATTCGGCGCGGCGCTACCGTATCCCCGGTGCGCGCGGCAAGCTCGGCTTCATCAGCGCCGTGAGCGACCCATTCTGCGCCAGTTGCAACCGCATGCGCCTGACCGCCGACGGCCGGCTGCACCTCTGCCTGCTGCGCGACGACGAGCTCGACCTGCGGGCGGCCATCCGCGCCGGCGCGAGCGAGGCGCAGATCGAGCAGCTCATCCGCCACGCTGTCGCCGTCAAGCCGTGGGGACATGGCCTGCCGGAGGGTGTCCTCCCGACGCTGCGCGGCATGTCGGAGCTGGGCGGGTGAGCGCGCAACGGCAGGGCGTTCGCAGCTGCCGGCAGCGCGGATGGTCGCACCTTCTCCATTGCATTCTTTCCTAAAGCTTGCTATACTATCCCCGGGTATCCATGTGCGCGGTGGGCGCTGAGGAGGAGTTTCATGGCGATCAGCGAGCAGGAGATCGAGCTGAAGGCCGTTCCGACCTTTACCCCGGTCGTGACTGTTACCGAGAGCGCGGCGGCGCGCCTGCAGGCGATGATGAAGGAGCGCGCGCTGAGCGATTATGGCCTGCGTGTGTTTGTGGCCGGCGGCGGCTGCTCCGGCCTGCAATACGGCATGACCTTCGACAACGAGGAGCGCCCGGGCGACACCGTCTGGGAGGTCGGTGGCCTGAAGCTGATGGTCGATCCGGTGAGCGCCGGCTACATCAAGGGTGCGGTAATCAGCTACCAGCAGGACAATATGCTCCAGGGCGCGTTCAAGATCGACAATCCGAACGCGGTTGCGAGCTGCGGCTGCGGGCATTCGTTCCGCCCGAAGAACGAGCAGGCGGCCGAGGATTATGAAGGCTACGACAGCGGCTATGCTGGCGGCGGCTGCGGCCATTGCGGCCACGGTTAGATTCGCTGTGGCCTGATACGCAATACGGATGAACGCAACGCCCCGGTGTTGCGCTCATCCGTATTGTGCTTTCTGGAGATCACCGACCGATGAGCTACCGCAATGTGACAACCACCGAAGTGCAGGCGCGCATCGCACGCGGCGAGGCGTTTCGTCTGATCGATGTGCGCGAGCCGGCGGAGCACGCCATCGCCCGGATCGAGGGAGCCGAGTTGCTGCCCCTCAGCCGCGCCGAGGAGTGGATTGCGACACTCAGGCCGGATGAAGATATCGTCATCTTCTGCCACAGCGGGCACCGCAGCCAGCAGATCGCCAGCTATCTGTCGGCGCGTCTCGGCTTCACCAACGTCGCCAACATGCTCGGGGGTATCGACGACTGGTCGCTGCGCGTCGATCCGGGCGTCCCACGCTACTGACGGAGCGGCCCGTGGGCGATCCACGGCGCTGCGCCGGGGGGCGACCGCGACTGGGGAGCCTCTATGAACTCAGCCCTCAACCAACGTCAGGCGGTATTCGAAGAAGGTATTCGTCTCTTCAACACGGAACGCTACTGGCATGCCCATGAAGCGTGGGAGGTGTGCTGGCGCGCAGCGGGCGAGCCGGAGGCGACGCTGTACAAAGGGCTGATCCAGGCGGCGGCGGCGCTGGTACACTGGCAGCGGGGCAACCTGCGCGGGCTACGGCAGAACTGGGCGAAGGCTCGCCCGCGGCTGCTGGCCACGAGCGACATCGTGGCCGGCCTGGACGTGCCAGCGCTGATCAGCGGGATGGATGCGCTGGTGAATGCCAGAGGCGAGGGCGCGCCGCCCATCCTCAAGCCGGCGCCGAACCTTTCGCCATTGTCATAATATACGCACAATGAAGTATGCTATACTCATTGTGCACCACGATAGTATGTGCTAGCACCGACCATAGAACTGGCCTCCCCGTATGCGGCCTCCTTTGGGCGATCACCTCTTGACAACGTGCCAGCAGGAGGATGTACGCATGCCAGCACAGATCATGGTTGTCGATGATGAGCCCGCGATCGTGACCATTCTCGAGCGCCTGCTCATGCGCGAGGGATATTCGGTTGTGACGGCGCGGAACGGGGTGGAGGCGCTGGCGAAGGTTCATGAGCACCAGCCCGACCTGATCCTGCTGGATGTGATGATGCCTGAAATGGATGGCTTCACCGTCTGCCAGCGGCTGAAGGACGACGCGCGCACCGCGCTCATCCCGATCACCATGCTGACCGGGCGGGATGACCACGAGAGCCACCGACGCGGCATCGAGGCCGGAGCGGACGATTTTCTCGCCAAGCCGTTCGAGCAGAGCATCCTGCGGGCGCGCATCCGCTCGCAGCTACGCCTCAAGCGCCTGACCGACCAGCTCGAACATACCGAGAATGTCATCTTCACGCTCGCGTTGGTCGTTGAAGAGAAGGACGAGTACACCGAGGGACACCTCCGCCGGCTCCAGGGGTACTCCGGACAGCTCGCCGGCGCCTGCGGGCTGGATGACACCCAGGTGCAGGCGGTGTGCTATGGCGGCATCCTTCACGATATCGGGAAAATTGGCGTCAGCGAGGCGATTTTGCGCAAGCCCGGCCCGCTGACCGTGGAGGAGATGCAGCAGATGCGTCAGCACCCGGTGATCGGCGCGCGCCTGATTCGGCAGATGCGATTCGCCCGCGAGGTCGCGCCGATCGTGCGCGGGCATCACGAGTGGTGGAACGGCGCCGGCTACCCCGACGGGCTGCGTGGGGAGGAGATCCCGATCGGCGCGCGCATTATCACGATCGTGGATGCCTACGACGCTATGACGACCGACCGCCCCTACCGCGCAGCGCTTACCGATGAGCAGGCGATCCAACGGCTTCAGCAGGGCAGCGGTACGCAATTCGACCCCGATCTGCTGGATGTGTTTTTCGGCCTGCTCTCGCGCGGCGAGCTGTCGCCCGTCGGCATGGACTTTGTGCAGAACGGCACGCCGGAGTAGCTGGAACACGTATGCTGCCTGACGGATGTCGCACCCCCGCCCTTCCCCCCTGCCCGCTTGATCGGCTGCGGCGCTGTGTACACTGACCTTCTGCCGTATCTACGCTGTCCGGCCTGCGTCCAGCCGCTGGCGCTGCACGAGGCGACCACGGACATTGCTGGCGAGACGATCGCCGGTCGGTTGTGTTGCGCCGGCTGCGGCGCGGCGTTTCCCATCGCCGATGGGATCGCGGACATGCTCGGGCCACCGCGCCCGCCGACTATCGCCCAGGCGATCAATGAACTCCCGCTCGCCGCCTGGGGGTACGAGCGCCTGTGGCGGCCGTTCGCGTTGACGTTGCTGAGCGGCGAGCCGTTCGGCTATGGCCGCGAGCTGCTGCTGATCGCGCGGATGCTCGCCCCGGAGCGCGGCGGGTTGTTTCTGGATGTTGCCTGCTCCAATGGACTGTATGCCCGCCTGATCGCGCGGGCCGGGCGCGGCGCGGCGGTGGTTGCCGGCATCGATCACGCGCGGCCGATGCTGGCGCAGGCGCGGCGCTACGCACGTCAGGCCGGCCTGCGGATCAGCTTCGTGCGGGCCGAGGCGCAGGCGTTGCCGTTTGTGTCTGGCGCGGCAGCGGGCGTGGCGATCGGCGGCTCGCTGAACGAGATCGGCGATCTCGATGCCTGTCTGGCCGAGGCGCGGCGGGCGCTGCGCGGCGACGGGCGCTTCGCCGCGATGTCGCTGGTCCGCGCGGAGCACGCCGCGGGTCGGGCGATCCAGGCGCTGCTGAAGCCCGGCGGGCTGGCTTTCTGGAGCGACACGGAGCTGCTGGAGCGCTTCAGGCATCACGGGCTGCGCCCGCTCGAGCACCGGCGCTATGGCGTGGTGCTGTTCGCGGTCTGTGCGCCGGATGGGTGAGGCATCGGGTGTCGGGTGCGGTGCGTGGCCAGGACGAGAACGAACGGGGCCTGCCACACGCGCGCTGCGCAACCATGGGCGACGGGAACAGCGATGGCTAAGGTGGCTCTGCTGTTGGCCGGCACGGACGATGGGCTGGTGCAGTTCACCAATCCCGGCGGCGTCGGGCGCTGGCTGCGTGTCGGCCACGCGTTGCGCGGCGCGCCGGTGTGTCTGGTCTGGCTGGCGCCGGACAACCCGCGCCTGCTCCTGGCCGCGAGCGGCGAGCGGGCGCTCTGGCGGAGCGTGGATGGCGGGGAGACCTGGGCCGAAGCGCTCGCCGATGGGGTGACGGCGCTCGCCGGCGGGCTGGCCGGCGGGCCGCTGCTGGCCGCGACAGCCGACGGGCGGCTGCTGCGCAGCGAGGATAGCGGCCAGACGTGGGCGCCTGCGCCGGCCCCCGACCCGGTGCGGGTGCTGGCCTCCGGCCCGGCGGCCATGCTGCTGGCGGCGGGGCCTGGCGGGGTCTGGGCCTCCGCGGACGGCGGGGCGGCCTGGTCGCTCTTGGGCGCGAACAGCCCGCGGGCGGTCACGGGGCTGGCGGTGGCCGGCGATACGGTGTATGCACTGAGCGGCGGGGCGCTCTTCCGCTGCGCGGCGCGCGACGCCGCCTGGCAGGCGCTCGCCGCGCCGCCCGCCCCGCTCAGCGGCCTGATTGTCCTGCCGGGGCGCGAGCCGGCGCTACTGGCGTCAGCCGGGGCGTCCCTTCTGCGCAGCGCCGACGGCGGCAACACCTGGACCGCGACAACTGCCGATCCAGCATGGGCCGGGCCGGTGCAGGCGCTCGCGCCGTCCGGCTACCATATCGACACAGCCTTCGCTGGGGACGCGGCCGGGATGGTCGCGATCAGCACCGACCGCGGGCGTACCTGGCAGCTCATCCGACAAGGGCTGCCACCGGTGCGTAGCCTTGCGTCGGGGCGGATCGCCTGAGCGGCCGTCCTGGACAGGGAGAGTTGGCGGGCGCAGCCCTTCAAGGCTCTTTGTGGCCCACGGGCCGCCACCGTTGATTCCTCGCTCTCGAATTGGGAGAGGGGTCAGGGGATGCGGGCTGCGGGCGTCTGGTCACGTCGTTTGATGCAATCCCTCTCCACGAGCGGCGGACGGGCGCTGTGAAGGGAATGTGCAACACATTGACACGTTCTGTGCATGATGGTATACTTGGGCTAGTCTATCGGTGCACAGGTCGAGGAGAGTGTGGCCAACATACCACAGCTCGGTCAATATTCAACAACCCCGATCTACAACACCAAAGCAGTCGCCCGCGAAACGGACGTGCCGGCGGATACCTTTCGCGCCTGGGAGCGCCGATACGGCATCCCGCGTCCACCACGTACCGCTGGCCGGCACCGGCTGTATTCGGAGCGCGACATCGCGATCATCCGCTGGCTGCGCGATCGCACCGCGGAAGGCATGAACATCAGCCAGGCGGTGATGCTGCTCCAGCACAGCCTGGAGCAGGCTGGTGAGGAGCCTGCGCCCGCCGATGAGCCGCGCAGCTTGGAGCGCCTCAGCCAGGAGTTCCTGGCTGCGTTGACAGATTTCGACGCCCAGCACGCCGATCGGGTGCTCAACGAAGCCTTTGCGCTCCATCCGTTCGAGGATGTGCTTCTTGGAGTCATCCAGCCGACGATGGTCGAGATCGGCGAGCTGTGGAGCAACGGCGAGCTCTCGGTCGCTGCCGAACACTTCAGCTCAGAGTTCGTCCGGCGCAAGCTCGCCAGCCTGATGAACCTGTTCCATGGCGACCCGGCCCGCGGCACCGTGATTATTGCATGTGCCCCGGATGAACTGCACGATCTCGGCGCGCTCGTCACGGCACTGTTCATCGCGCGGCGCGGTATCAAGGTCGTCTATCTCGGCCCGCAGCTCCCGCTGCCAGATTTGCTTGAGGCGGTGCGCACCGTTCAGCCCGATCTCGTCTGCCTCTCGGCGACATTGCCGGATACCGCCGCCCAACTCATCGATGCCGCCCAGGCGGTGCGCCAGGTCGCGTCCCATGTCAAGATCGGATTCGGCGGCCGAGTCTTCAACGTGTACCCCGAGCTGCGCCGTGCCATTTCGGCCACCTTCCTCGGCCAGGACGCGCGCGAGGTCGTCGAGACCGTGATGCAGCTTCTCGGCCAGCGGGCGACATCCGCAGACGTATTTCAGCCGTATAATACCCCAGACGGCAGCCTTCCCAAAAGCGATAACTGAACGGCCACCGGTGGAAGCCGGTGCAGGTTCAAGCCCGGTGTGAAGTCTGGAGGAGAGCGGCGTGTCACTCCCCTACCCCGGCCCCCTGACTGTGCCGGCACAGCGCGAGCGGTCACCCGTGCCCGGCGATGCCTCGGCGATCCTGAATCGGCTGCGTCTGCTTGCCGGGCACGATAGCCACGCTGACGCCGGGCGCGTCGTGGGGCCGCCAGTCGCGCTTGCCGATGCGTACCGCACCTGTGCCGCGCTGACGCGCCAACATTCGCGCAGCTTCTACCTCAGTTCGCAGTTTTTACCGGTGCGCAAGCGCCGGGATGTACGCGCGCTGTACGCTTTCTGCCGCACGACGGACGACCTCGTCGATATGCCCTGCGATGGCCCGCACCGCGCCCTGGCGCACTGGGTGGCGCTGGCGCAGGCGCCGGAGCCGCCCCCAGACAATGCTGTGCTGATCGCCTGGAAGGACACGATGGCGCGCAACGGCATCCCGCAGGCCCTGGCGGATGAACTGCTCGCCGGTGTCGCGATGGATCTGACGGTTGATCGCTACGAGACATTCGGTCAGCTCTGGCTCTATTGCTACCGGGTCGCTTCGGTCGTGGGCCTGCTGGCGATGCACATCATCGGGCACGAGCCGGGCGCTGCGCCGTATGCCGTCAAGCTCGGTGTCGCGCTGCAGCTCACGAACATCCTTCGGGATATCGGTGAGGACGCGGCGCGCGGGCGGATCTATCTGCCGCAGGAAGATCTGGCGCGCTTCGGGCTGCGCGATGCGGATATCCTCGCCGGGCGGCGCGACGAGCGCTTCGTCGCGCTGATGCGCTTCCAGATCGAGCGGGCCCACGCGCTGTACGACGAAGCATGGCCCGGGATCGCCCTCCTCAGCCGCGACAGCCAGTTTGCGATCGCCGCCGCGGCCGATATTTACCGCGGAATCCTTGGCAGGATCGTCGCAAATGAGTATGATGTCTTCACGCGCCGGGCGCATGTCTCCTTCGCAGGCAAGCTGCTGATGCTCCCGCGCATTCGCCGGCGGGTGCGGGCGCTCTGCCGGCCTGGGCCGGGATCCTCCGGTGTGCAGATCGAGTAAGCCGCACAGGACGCAGAGATTGCGCAAAAGGGGTACAATAACCACTGCGTGCTGGGCTCGCTGCTCTCGTATCAAAGGTGGTCTGAACAGTGCTCAGCGGATGCGTGGGGCTGTGGCCCCTACGCATCCTGCTCCGCCGGGCGGTGGGGGACTCAGCGCGCGGCGAAAACTGCTGGAGGGCGCAGTCTTCCATCCCCTCCCGTTGAATCGGCTTCTCGCAGCACAGGGAACGCACGGGCGCAGATTCGCCCCGACACTCCCTGTGTTTTGTCTCTCTGGAGCGAATGATGCACGCTGTTCTGCCGAGCGCCTCGCCTGGCCCCCGCATCTGGCCGCGATGGCCGCTGCTCACCGCGCTGGCGGTGCTGTTCGCCGGGCCGATCGCCGCGCCGCTCTTCCAGGCCACCGGCCTGCCGTTCCTTGCGCCGACCGGTGCCTTGGCGCGCGACGTACTGGCCCACTACGTCTGCCCGACGCCGGCCAAGTCGTACCTGCTGCTCGGCTTCCCCATGGGCGTCTGCGCGCGCTGCTGGGGAGCGACGATCGGGCTGTGGGTCGGGTATTGGCTGTATCGCGGCCAGTGGAGCGATGAACCTGGCACGATCAACTATCGCCGTGCGCCGCTGTCGCGTAGCTCGAAACGGTTCATTCTTCAATGTTCATCATTGATCAGCCGCTATACCGCCCTGCTCTGGCCGCTCCGTCTGCTGATCAGCGCGCTGCCGTTCCTGCTCTGGCCGGCGGAGATCGCCTGGTGGCCGGCGGCGCCGTATTGGGCGCTGCTGCTGAACGGCGCGCTGGCTGGGGTGTTCGCCGGGCTGTTCTTCTGCTCCGTGTGGCCGAGGTTCGTACCTCACCGCCAGGGCGCCAGGATGTGATCCAGGGCCATCCTGTTGAATCGAGAAGGCCCCTGTGGCGCTCGCGTGCATTGGACAGACTATCCTCTCTGAGCCTTCGCGGTAATTGCATGAACATCTGTCGTACCATCGTTGGCATCACCCTGGCCGCCGCGCTGCTGGCTGCCTGCTCGCCGGATGAACTGCCGCTGCTGGGGGGCCAGCCGCACGGAGCGGGTGAACGGCCTGCGCCCACCTCTGCCGCGCCGCCTCGGGCGGGCGAGCCCCCCTCCCCTGCCCCTGGTGCGGCATCTCGCGCGAGCGAAGGGACCGCGCCCACGCCTGCCGCGCCGCTGCCGACCGTGGCGCCCGTGCCGACGATCGCGCCGGCGCTGCGCAACGCGCTCGAAGAGGAGCAGCAGCTTCTGGTCGAACTCTACAAGCGCGTCAACCCTTCTGTCGTCAGCATCACCACGGTCGGGCGGCATCCGGCGGTGAGCGGCGGTAACGTGCCCGAGGGCGACATTCCGCTCGGCCAGGGCTCCGGCTTTCTGTTCGACGACCAGGGGCATATCGTAACGAACAACCATGTCGTCGAAGACGGCAGCGCCTTTACGGTGCGCTTCGCCGACGGCACGGCGCTCGAGGCCCGACTCATCGGGCGCGACCCCGGCAGCGACCTGGCAGTGATCAAGGTGGACGAGCTGCCGCCGAACACCGCGCCGCTGCCGCTGGCCGACTCGCGCACCGTCGAGGTCGGGCAGACGGCGGTGGCGATCGGCAATCCGTTTGGCCTGCAGAATACGCTGACGACCGGGGTGATCAGCGGCGTGGGGCGGACGCTCGCCGGGCCGCAGAGCGGGCAGGGCGGGCGCTTCAGCATCCCGAACGTCATCCAGACCGACGCGGCGATCAACCCGGGCAACTCCGGCGGGCCGCTGCTGAACGTGCGTGGCGAGGTGATCGGCGTGAACACCGCCATCCGCAGCGAGAGCGGGACGTTCGAGGGCGTCGGCTATGCCGTGCCGGCCAACGCCGTGGCCCGGGTCGCCCCGGCCCTGATCCGCGATGGGAGCTATGCCCACCCCTGGATGGGGATCGCGATGTACACGGTCGACCCGATCACGGCCCGGCAACTGGGCCTGCCGGTGCGCCAGGGCGTGCTGGTGACGAGCGTGCAGCCGGGCAGCCCGGCGGAGCGGGCGGGCCTGCGCGCCGGCCAGCAGAGCGCTCAGGCCGGGGGCCGCACGCTCGCGCCCGATGGCGATATCATTATCGCCATCGAGGGGCAGCCGGTGCGCACCAGCGATGACTTGATCTCCTACCTGGAGCTGGAGACCTCGGTCGGGCAGCGAGTGACGCTGACGGTCGTGCGCGACGGGGCGGAGCAGGCCGTGCCGCTGGTATTGGGCAGCCGGCCGGGTACGTAATCAAGGTTGGCAGGGGATGTACGGATGCCGCGGCCGCCTGTGATTCATCGTATCGCGGCTGCGTTGGGCCGAGGGGCTGCACCCATCACGCGTCGCTCTGCCCGGGTTCTGTGCGTAGATAGATCTCGCCCAGGCCGCGGGCTGTCCGCTGGAAGAGCTGCACCAGTTCCGGCGGCTCGAGGACGCGACAGGCGTCGCCGTAGCGCAGCAGCACCTGGCGCGCCTGCCAGAGGTTGGTCACCCGCGCGGTGATGGTGGCGCTGCCGTCGTCGTGGTAGGCGATCTCGGTCTCCGGAAAGTAGGCGGCCACATCATGCCGCCGTGCCACCACCGGCAGCAGGCGGTAGCGCAGGGTGTAGGCCGGCGGGGCGCGGCGCTCGGGCGGCAGAACCGCCGGCAGCACCCGCGCACTCCCCGCTACGATCCGGTCGAGCCGGTAGTGGATCGCGGCGTATGGCTGCTCGCCGCCACGCGGCGTCGCCTCGAGGAGCGTCGCATCGAGGTAGCCGTGGCCCTCGGGACGGAAGAAGACCAGATATGGCGCGACCCGGTGGCGTCGCGGTGCGTCGTCGAAGGTGCTGAGGTAGTCGAATTCGAGCTCCTGGCGTCTGGCGACCGCCCGCCGCACCGTGCGGAGCGTCAGCGGGTCGATCCGGTCGGCGCGCGCGCCCAGTTCGAGCCGCATCGCGTCGCGGTTGGCGCGCTCCAGCCCGCGCCGCGCCGCCGGCAGCAGCGCTGTGACCCGCTCCAGCAACTCGCGGATGGAGGCATGTTCGGGGAGCGGGCCGCCGGGCGGGAAGCTGGCGTCAAGGAAGGCCAGCGCCTCCAGGCAGGAATCCGGCAGGTCGAGCAGCGCCAAATCGCCCAGATCGTCGATTATATACTGCCGCTGGGCGCGCTGGTAGCGGATCGCGCAGCCATATTCGCTTTTCAGTGCGTCGAAGTCGTGTTTGAGGGCGCTGGCCGCCGCTGGGGGGTAGCCCTCGTCGCCGAGCTCACGCCCTACCGCGGCGATCAGGTCCGCCGCCGTGGCCGGGCCGCGCAACAATAGCCGTACCAACAGCAGGCGGCGGCGAAAGGTCAGGCGCGAGCTGCGTTTGGCGCCGCGGGCGTGTCGGCTCATGGTCGGCTTCTCTCCTGGAGCAGGTGCTGCCACCATAATACCGCACGGGCGATGGTCGCGCCATCGCTCTCGGCGAGCGCTGGTGCGGCAGCCAGAATGAGCGCTTCGAGCGCGGGCGGGTCGTAGCCCCAGCCGCCATCCTGGTTGAGTTGCTGCGCCAGCGGCAGCCAGCATTCGAGCAGGCGCAGCCGTGCCTGGTCACTGTCGCTCACATCACCATCCATACGATTGTCCCCAAAGGCGGAAGACCAAGGACGGAGGGCAGGGACTGGCGCAGGGGCGTTCCCGCCCTCCGTTGCGAAGGTAGAGGCCTCGTGTGAGGCCGCTTTAGCGGCTGCCGAGCCCCAGGTCGATCAGGGCGCTCTGGTTGCCGAGCAGCTTCAGGTCGCCCACCTGCGCTTTCAAGCCGGTGGCGTTCGCTGGCACCTCGTAGATCGCGGTGCAGGTCTTGGCGACGTTCGGGTTCAGGTTCTCCAGCACACACAGCTCTTCGCTCGGGATGAACCCGATCACATCGCTGGATGGCTTGAACGTGCGCCCCTGGTCGTCGACCAGATCGAGCCCGGCGAAGGTTAGCAGATCCTTGCTGAGGTTCTCCAGTTCGAAGCGCACCCGCACGAACTGCCCGCTGGTCGTCTTGTCCTTGATGAACTGATTCGTGCTCTTGAGCTGCTTGCCCAGGGCCTCGGCCTCCAGCACCTTCCAGCGCACCTCGTCCACCCGTACGTCCTGGCCGACAGTGGCGGCCTGGGCGGTCGGTGCGGCGGTAGCCGCCGGCGGCGCCGTGGCCTCCTGGGCAGTCGGCTGCGTCGCTCCTGGCGCGCGGCGGTCGGTCGGCTGGCTGGCGCTGCCGCCGCGTGTACCGAGCGCCGCACCGATCACTCCCAGGACCACCACCACGCCGACGAGAACCAGGCATCCTTTGAACAGCTTCTTCACGGTTGGCTCCTTTCTGAAATGTAGAGTTGGGTCGAGCCTGCCTGCTCACCTGGTTCGAGTATAGCCAGCGACTCGTGCGCAAATGTGGGCTGTAGCGGATACGCCGCCACGTCGTAGCGGATAAATCGAGGGCGTTCGGGCGCCGCTGTCTCGCGCCGCTCCTCGCCTCTCGCGGGAGTAGGGGTGCCCGCCGGTACGGC
The DNA here is from genome assembly GCA_042408595.1 of Roseiflexaceae bacterium. GTDB lineage: Bacteria > Chloroflexota > Chloroflexia > Chloroflexales > Roseiflexaceae > JBHOQX01. The sequence continues at coordinate 108,788 of JBHOQX010000107.1, forward strand.
CGGGCGCCCGCGGCCCTCACCTCTCTGTCCGCCTCTCCCGCGTGCGGGGGAAGTGGCAGGGGGAGGGGGCGTGCCGGCACCTGCGAAGCGCAAAAAATCTACCCCCAAAGGGGGCAGAGGAGGGATTGCGGCGCACGCGAGCGCCACGAGAGGCGTTCAGCGCTCTCGAGCGAGCCGATGAGTTATGAAATGCGAGAGCCGGCTCCCGGCTCCATGAAGCTCGCTCCGTCCGACGCGACGTTGCCGTTGGCGAGAAGGCAAAGAATAACTCGCCGCTCCCGTAAGGAGCCGGCGATCCCGATCATCGGTCCCCCGCTGTCATATTGAGGGTATCATGAATCGCTTGCCGGGTAGCGGCGTTTGGCGGCAGCAGGCCATAGATCTGCAACTCCGACCAGACCTCGAAGTCGAAGCGACGGAGTGCGTCCTCGTCCCAGCCAGTGCGCTCGAAGTAATCGAGCGCCTGCCAGCCGCCATTGCTGATGATCCGGTCGATGATCTGGTAGCAGGCCGGGAACTGGGGATCGGCCGGAAGCAAACGTCCGATCAGCACAATCGCCCCGATTATCAGGACGACGGCGAGAATCGCGACCCACATAACTCCTCCGAAAAGCTACGAAGACCCTCGCGCTACTGACTGTGCCATCATCGCCCGGAGCGACCGCGCGAGGCGGCGTGACCGAAATCACGGCGCCGCTGCACCAACGCCGGAGTCGCTGAAGACTTCGGTGGCCCGGTGCGCGCAGTAGCGCCGCCGCACACGGCGGAGCGTGCGCAGGGCTCCAGGAAATTCCTGCGGTTCACTGCTCTCGAGTGCATGTTCAAAGGACGTTTTCGGGCATGGGCGCCGACGTAACAGTATCGAACGCCTGAACCCTGATCCCCGAACCCAAACCCCGGCGCCGGAAGCGCACTAGCGAGCCGATGTGTTGTGAAGTCGGCAACCGCCAGATGAGCAAAAACGACATTTCCGTTTCAATGCTCTCTAACGAGCCGATGTGTTTGGAACCCACACGTACACCCCCGAGGCGGACATCCAACGCGGAGTTTCAATGCTCTCTAACGAGCCGATGTGTTTGGAACTCTATCGCTTCGGCGGTTCGCATTGCTCGTGTTAGTTTCAATGCTCTCTAACGAGCCGATGTGTTTGGAACCCTGGTCGGTGGTTGTACTGCTTTCGAGGTTGAAGGTTTCAATGCTCTCTAACGAGCCGATGTGTTTGGAACTCCAGGTCGAAGAAGCGCTGAAGCATCCCGATCATGTTTCAATGCTCTCTAACGAGCCGATGTGTTTGGAACGAGCTAGTGAACGGCGATGGGCAGCGCATCCCAGTGTTTCAATGCTCTCTAACGAGCCGATGTGTTTGGAACCCAGGCATGCCGCACAACAGCCCGTCCTACCGCAGGTTTCAATGCTCTCTAACGAGCCGATGTGTTTGGAACATGTCAGAGGTGAACGGGTCAAGTCCCGGTCGGACGTTTCAATGCTCTCTAACGAGCCGATGTGTTTGGAACCGAACGCTTCGCAGTTCCTTCCTCCCCGGCATGGTTGTTTCAATGCTCTCTAACGAGCCGATGTGTTTGGAACGGCGGCACGCTCCACGCCTCGGCCAGTTGCAGCGTGTTTCAATGCTCTCTAACGAGCCGATGTGTTTGGAACTCGAAGGCGAAGGCGGGAGCGTTCGCCGCGGACGCGGTTTCAATGCTCTCTAACGAGCCGATGTGTTTGGAACCTCAGGGTGCGGCTGGAGCCGGGCACGGACATCTCCGTTTCAATGCTCTCTAACGAGCCGATGTGTTTGGAACCTCTTGACGACGTGGAGCGCGGCGCGTATGACAACGTTTCAATGCTCTCTAACGAGCCGATGTGTTTGGAACCTTGGCGATGTGCACCTCGGCGATGCCCTTCCTGTGTTTCAATGCTCTCTAACGAGCCGATGTGTTTGGAACCACTCCGCTTCATCGCATTCGACCCGGCGTGGTACCGTTTCAATGCTCTCTAACGAGCCGATGTGTTTGGAACCCGCAAGTGAGGCGACGGCGCGGGCGCTTGCGGATGTTTCAATGCTCTCTAACGAGCCGATGTGTTTGGAACCCTCGCCGGAAGGTGTCAAGGCGGTGAAGGCGGTCAGTTTCAATGCTCTCTAACGAGTCGATGTGTTTGGAACCTTTCGTTAGGCCGCCTCCAGGAGCAGCTCCTTGGGCGTTTCAATGCTCTCTAACGAGCCGATGTGTTTGGAACCTCAAAGCACTAAAGCGGTGATACAGTCAACCAGGGTTTCAATGCTCTCTAACGAGCCGATGTGTTTGGAACTACAACCCACGTCGCTATCGACTACGCCCAGATAGTTTCAATGCTCTCTAACGAGCCGATGTGTTTGGAACTTAGCGCCTGTCTACGCCGATTTCGAGAAGACAAGTTTCAATGCTCTCTAACGAGCCGATGTGTTTGGAACACCTCGGTCAGCGAAATCGAGGTGCAATGAGTGGGTTTCAATGCTCTCTAACGAGCCGATGTGTTTGGAACTTGATGGAGGTCTCGCTCTTCCAGCCTACCGCAGCGTTTCAATGCTCTCTAACGAGCCGATGTGTTTGGAACAGCCGGCGACCGCCCGCAGCGCGGTGGTGCTAGAGTTTCAATGCTCTCTAACGAGCCGATGTGTTTGGAACAGAGCTTCGCTTTGAGCTCTGTGACTGCCTGCCGCGTTTCAATGCTCTCTAACGAGCCGATGTGTTTGGAACAAAACCTCAAAAACGAGATCCATTCGCTCCAGGAAAGTTTCAATGCTCTCTAACGAGCCGATGTGTTTGGAACCCTGGGTCAAGTCCTAGTTGACAATATGGTAAACTGAGTTTCAATGCTCTCTAACGAGCCGATGTGTTTGGAACGAGAAGGACGCCGAGATGCAGCGGCGCATCGGCAGTGTTTCAATGCTCTCTAACGAGCCGATGTGTTTGGAACCTACGAGGGGGCACTACGCGAAGCTGATGAACTCCGTTTCAATGCTCTCTAACGAGCCGATGTGTTTGGAACCGCAGGGGGCATACGAAATGCTCACCAATCTGCAGGTTTCAATGCTCTCTAACGAGCCGATGTGTTTGGAACTCGTAATCGACCGCGGCGCTTTGTGAGCAGGACGGTTTCAATGCTCTCTAACGAGCCGATGTGTTTGGAACCCGGTGCGGGCTCGCGCGCGATCCTCCACGGTTGTCAGTTTCAATGCTCTCTAACGAGCCGATGTGTTTGGAACACGCCGTGTTGAGCGCCGGAAGTGGCTATGCCTTCATGTTTCAATGCTCTCTAACGAGCCGATGTGTTTGGAACGGATCGCGTGGTGATTTGCGATCAGCAGAAGTACAGTTTCAATGCTCTCTAACGAGCCGATGTGTTTGGAACCGGCTGGGATGCGAACGCCTATCCCGGCCCGTACTGTTTCAATGCTCTCTAACGAGCCGATGTGTTTGGAACACCCCGAAGCAGCGTTTGCCGCGTCGGGGTCTGTGTTTCAATGCTCTCTAACGAGCCGATGTGTTTGGAACGCGCGGCGGATGACGACATTGTGCTTATTTCGGACGGTTTCAATGCTCTCTAACGAGCCGATGTGTTTGGAACCCGACGACGACAACGCTCGCGCTCGCCGCGCTAAGAGTTTCAATGCTCTCTAACGAGCCGATGTGTTTGGAACACGAGCCGCGCGACCAGACCGCCGCCCGGAGCGCCGGTTTCAATGCTCTCTAACGAGCCGATGTGTTTGGAACCCAACCTCCCCGCGCTGGCGGCACAGCTCGGCGTTTGTTTCAATGCTCTCTAACGAGCCGATGTGTTTGGAACTGCTCACATCCACGTTCGCCATCAACACATTGACCGTTTCAATGCTCTCTAACGAGCCGATGTGTTTGGAACTGTGGACAGCAGACGAATCCCTCGGCGTCCCGAATGTTTCAATGCTCTCTAACGAGCCGATGTGTTTGGAACGTGGTGGTGGGGCCTCACCCCTGCTGTCCCGAGGGTGTTTCAATGCTCTCTAACGAGCCGATGTGTTTGGAACAAACGACAGCGAACTGATCAGCCCGCCATCCGAAAAGTTTCAATGCTCTCTAACGAGCCGATGTGTTTGGAACGTGTTGTCTGGGTCCAACGCCTGGGTGTCAATCGAGTTTCAATGCTCTCTAACGAGCCGATGTGTTTGGAACGCTGAAGGCCCTGGCTGGCCAGGTCCCCGTACTGAAGTTTCAATGCTCTCTAACGAGCCGATGTGTTTGGAACCCAGCCGGTCGGGGTCATCCGCCGAACGGAACAGGAGTTTCAATGCTCTCTAACGAGCCGATGTGTTTGGAACAAGGAGGACACGATGGAACCCATTAAACCGCTCGAGTTTCAATGCTCTCTAACGAGCCGATGTGTTTGGAACCCGCATCACCATCGCGGTCGCCGGGGCGTACATCATGTTTCAATGCTCTCTAACGAGCCGATGTGTTTGGAACCCCCTCCTGCAGAATACAGCGAAACAGTTATACGGGTTTCAATGCTCTCTAACGAGCCGATGTGTTTGGAACCGGTTTGGCCTTCACAGCGAAGAGAGCGCAAAGAAATTGTTTCAATGCTCTCTAACGAGCCGATGTGTTTGGAACCACCCACACCGCGTCCGCGTCCAGTTCCTCCAGATCGGTTTCAATGCTCTCTAACGAGCCGATGTGTTTGGAACCGTAAACGTCCAGAGCGGATGCCCCGCCGCGACATGTTTCAATGCTCTCTAACGAGCCGATGTGTTTGGAACCCCACCTGGCTCGTCACGCTCCAACTGGCCGAGGCGTGTTTCAATGCTCTCTAACGAGCCGATGTGTTTGGAACCCAACAGCCGCGCCGCCACTCCAGCGGTAGTCCTTGCCGTTTCAATGCTCTCTAACGAGCCGATGTGTTTGGAACCTCCACGCTGACTGGCGACCGCAATTCACCGAGGGTTTCAATGCTCTCTAACGAGCCGATGTGTTTGGAACTCTGGTGTGGGGTGGCTGGCTGCTTCGTCGGGACGGTTTCAATGCTCTCTAACGAGCCGATGTGTTTGGAACCCCGGCGCGTAAGGTCGCAGGGTGATGGCGCGCAAAGTTTCAATGCTCTCTAACGAGCCGATGTGTTTGGAACTGCGAAGCGTTCGGCTTATCGCAGAGGACGTAAAGTTTCAATGCTCTCTAACGAGCCGATGTGTTTGGAACCCGACCTGCACGCCGTCCACATACACGACTCCGGTGTGTTTCAATGCTCTCTAACGAGCCGATGTGTTTGGAACCACAGCGCCGGTTTTGGCGGAGCGGCGCGCGTTATGTTTCAATGCTCTCTAACGAGCCGATGTGTTTGGAACGCAGATTTTGAGTCGGGCGTCAACACGTTGGCGGGTTTCAATGCTCTTTAACGAGCCGATGTGTTTGGAACTCGTAGACAGCGCCAAGGCCGACGCGCAGGCCAAGTTTCAATGCTCTCTAACGAGCCGATGTGTTTGGAACCTTGCCTTGACCCTCCTCACCGGGCCGGTCGATGCGTTTCAATGCTCTCTAACGAGCCGATGTGTTTGGAACCTCGCCGACCGCTGCGAGACGATCGTCATTCCCGAGTTTCAATGCTCTCTAACGAGCCGATGTGTTTGGAACGCCATACCCCGCCAGCGTGCCGTCGGCGGCGGCGCGTTTCAATGCTCTCTAACGAGCCGATGTGTTTGGAACCACAGCTACACCCGGCGCGCGTTTGTGGGCAGCGTGTTTCAATGCTCTCTAACGAGCCGATGTGTTTGGAACTTATGGCGCCGCGGGCAGCGCGGGGCAGATTGAAAAGGTTTCAATGCTCTCTAACGAGCCGATGTGTTTGGAACCCAGGCGAGCGATACGCAAGCCATC
>JBHOQX010000110.1:0-18269 GCA_042408595.1 Roseiflexaceae bacterium
ACGTCGTGTGTCGGAACCGGACTCAGCTACGCTACGAGTTGCGCTTGGCGACGGCTCGCCTCCGGCATAAGCCGCACGTCATCCAAGGTTGCATCACCCAGGCCGGGCTCTCACTTTAGATGGCTGTGCAGCAGGCTATACAACCACGAACCGCAATTGGCAAAGGCGCTCGGTGCGGCTTGAACAATCAGCTCTCCGCCCTTCCAGCGAGTCGCCGGCCGCGATTGGCAGACTCGAAAGGGAGGGCGAGCCATGTACGTGCTGCATGCGACCGATCAGGCGGAGCTCCGTGAGCGCTCGGCGCTCTTCGAGAAGCACTTTGAGCCGCTGCTCTGGCAGCTTGAGGAAGCGGTGTGGTCAGGGAGCGTGTCGCCGGCGATCCCTGAGATCTCGCAGTATCTACAGGTGTGCCGGTGGCCTTTTCGCAGGCTGGAGTACGCATTCGCGCTGGACGCGCTGCTCGGGCGGCTGGCGCCCGGCGACCGGTATCTGGACGCTGGCAGCGGTGTCACGCCGCTCGGGCATATCTTCGCAGCGCGGGGGGCTGTGGCAGCGGCGTGTGATGGTGATGAGCGAGTCGTTGCAGCATTGCAGCGGCTCGACCTTGCGCACATCTATGGCTCGGCGGTCACATATAGGGTAGAAGACCTGACGACGATGGCCTACGCGAGCGAGACATTCGATGCCGTGTCGTGCATCTCGGTGCTCGAGCACATCCCCGCACCACACGACCAGCGTGCGCTGCGCGAGTTGCTGCGGGTGCTCAAGCCGGGCGGGGTGCTGGTTGCGACGGTTGACTACACCCCAGCGAGCTACGACCCATCTCGCCGAATGGGCTACCTTCTGGACCGCGCCCTGCGGTTGGCGCGGCAGGGCCATCTTGTCGAGATCGGGCGCGGGGTCGTCCGTAAGTTGCAGGCGGCCCAGGCCGTACGGCAAAGCGGCGCACGGCAGCCGCGAAGCGCCAATCAGTGCTTCGACGTTTCGCACCTGAAACAGGACATCGCCCCGCTGCTCGAAGGCATGGAACTGCCGAGCGGGATACCACACACGGCCGACCTGCACGCGCTCACTGCCGACGATGCCCAGCGCTTCTGGGACCTGGAGCCGGGCCTGTATCACAACCAGGGCCAGCGCGCGGTGCTGCCGGTCGGGTTTACTGTGCAGAAGGCAGCAGCGACCGCCGTCGCTGCCTGAGGAGGCCGGATGCGCATCGGGATCGACGTTCGCTATCTGTCGCACGGTCTGGTCGGCGGCGTACACACCTACATCCGGCATTTCGTGCCGGCGCTGATCGATCTGGCGACGCCGCACCAGATTGTGCTGTACGCCGACTCCAAGCGCCCTTTTGAGCTGGGCGACCTGCCAGCGCACGTGACGCTGCGTCGGCTGCCCTACCGCAACCCGGCATCCAGCTTTTGGAACGACCTGGTGGCGCTCCGGCGCGCCATGGCCGCCGACCGGCTGGATGTCGCCCATTTTCCGGCCAACTACGGCTTCGCGCCGCCCGGTACGCGCTCGATCGTAACGCTGCACGACGCGATCAACGTCTTGCCGCTGCGCGAGATCATCCGCGGCCACCCGAAAAACGCCCGGACGATCGCCATGATGACCTACCTGCACCTGTGCTCGTCCGCCGCGCTGCGCCGGGCCGACCTGGTGCTGACCGTCTCGGGGCATGCGGCGCGCGAGATCGCGCGTGTCAGCGGCTACGACCTGGCGCGGATCGTCCCGGTGCCGCACGCGCCCACGCCCGACCTGCGGCGGATCGCCGACCCGGCGGCGCTGGCGGAGGTGCGCCGGCGGCACGGCCTGGAGCAGCCGTTCGTGCTGGCCGATGGGCTGAAGAACCCGGCGACCCTCGTGCGCGCCTGGCGGCGGCTGCCGGCGGCGCTGCGGGGGACGCACCAGATCGTCTTCTTCGCCCGGCGCGAGCCACCGGCGATCGTGCGCGAGGCCGAAGCCGCCGGCCAAGCGCGCCTGCTGCTGCGCCCACCGCGTGAGGACCTGATCGCCCTTTACAGCCAGGCGGCGGCGTTCGTCTTCCCCTCGTGGATCGAGGGCTTCGGCATCCCGGTGCTGGAGGCGATGACCTGCGGCGCGCCGGTGATCGCCTCGGACCGCGGGGCGATCCCGGAGGTGGCCGGCGGCGCGGCGCTCCTCGCCGACGCCGAAGACGACGCCGCCTTCGCCGTGCATATCGCCCGGGTGCTGAGCGACCCGGCGGAGGCCGCCCGGCTGCGCGCGGCGGGGTTCGCCCGCGCCGCGCAGTTCTCCTGGCGCGGCACGGCGGAGCGTATTCTGGAGACCTATCGACGGACGCTCGACACGCCGCCATCCGGCGCGGTCGCGTTTCCGCGCTGAAAGTATACAGAGGCCATGCAGCAATTCTCTCGCATCGTCGCCCGCAACTCGGCCTTCGGCATAGGCGCGCAGCTTGCCATCAAGGTGCTGTCGTTCTGCTTCAGTGTCCTCATCGTGCGCAACCTGGGGGCCGAGACCTACGGCCAATACGCCGCGGTGCTGGCGTTCGGCGCGGTGTTCGTCTTTCTGGCCGACCTCGGCCTGAGCCCGTACCTGGTGCGCGAGGTAGCCCGCCTGCGCGACGCCCCCGACGGCGCGGCGCGGGCGGCGGCGCTGTTCGGCGATGTGCAGGCGCTGCGCTTCTGCCTCTCGCTGCTGACCGCCGTGCTGCTGGTCGGCAGCGCCTGGGCCACCGGCCGCCCGGCGGTGATGATCGGCGCGATCGCCCTGGGCGCGGTCGGCCTGGTGGTCTACAGCGTCCAGGGCGCGTGCGAGGCGATGCTGGCCGGCTACGAGCGGCTCGACCGGGTGGCCGGCGCGAAGGTGCTGCAGCAGGTGACCTTTGTGGCGCTCGGCACGGCGGCGCTGCTGCTCAGTGTCGGCTACTACGGGCTGATCATCGCGAACATCACCGGCGTGGTGCTGCTGGCGGCGGTCTGCTGGCGCGCGGTGCGCGCGCTTGGCCTACGCGCCGGCGCGGTGTCGCCAGGCCGCTGGCCGGCGCTGCTGCGGGCCGCCATCCCGTTCGGGATCATTGGCTTCACGCTTGGCCTGTCATACAAGTTCGACAGCGTGCTGCTGAATATCTTCCGCGGCGACGCCGAGACCGGCTATTACAACGCGGCGTACAACCTGGTCTTTTCATCGGTGATGGTCTCGAACGTCATCAACACCGCACTCTACCCCTCACTGACGCGTCAGCGCGTCAGCAACCCCGGGTTGCTGACGGCGATCTACGAGCGCTCGCTACGCTACCTGCTCCTCCTCTCGCTGCCGATCGCGGTGGGCGGTTGGGCGCTGGCAGACGAGATCATCCCATTTCTGTTCAAGCCGCAGTACGCGCCGGCTATCCCGGCGCTCCAGATCGTGATCTGGGTTGTGCCGCTGATGTTTGTCTCCGAGTTTCTCGGCTATGTGGTGCTGATCGCCGACCGGGAGCGCACGGTGGCCCGCTCGGTGCTGGTCAGCACCGGGCTGAACGTGGGCGCGAACCTGCTGCTGGTGCCGGTTTTCGGCTTCGTCGGCGCGGCGGTGATGACCGTCGTCACCGAGACGGTGCTGGTCGGGCAGTATGTCTGGATTCTGCGGACGCAGCTCGGCGCGATGCGCTGGGGGCCGACGCTCGGGCGGCCGCTGCTGGCCGCAGCGGGGATGGGCGCGCTCGCGCTGGTGCTCCATTATGCTCGTGCACCGCTGTTGGCCAATATCGCTGTGTGCGTCCTGGCGTACGCCGGGCTGCTGCTGGCGCTCGGCGTCGTCGGCCGGGATGAGCTGCGATTCGTGCGCGGGCTGCGCCGCCCGGCCCCCGCGCCCGACGCTGCGGGGAGCAGCTAGGAGCCAGGGGCTGGGGCTAGAGGCTAGAAGCTAGGGGCTGGGATCGAGGGTTAGTGCATTCCCACGGGGCGTGGTTGGGCATGGGCACACGGGTGATAGCGTCTCAAGGCCTGGCCCCTGGCCCCTGACCCCTATCGCATCAGGTCATCCATGAAGATCACATTGCCGGTCCATCACTTTCCGCCGCGCTACAGCGCCGGCGCCGAGCTCTACACCCTGCGCCTGGCGCGCTGGCTTCAGGCGCACGGCCACGCCGTCGAGGTGGTAACGGTCGAAGCGATCGATCGCGGCGCGCCGGACCGGCTGGACGAAACCGCCGACATCTACCAGGGCGTGCCGGTGCGCCGCCTGAGCTTCAACCTGATCGCCGCGCCGGAGCGCCAGCGCTGGAACTACGACAACGACCTGCTCGGCGCGTGGTTCGCCGGCTACCTGCGCGCCGCCCAGCCCGACCTGGTGCACTTCCAGGCCGGCTACCTGCTCGGCGTGGCGCCGCTGCGGGCTGCGATCGACGCTGGCATCCCAACCGTGCTCACGCTGCACGACTACTGGTTCCTCTGCCCGCGGCTGACGCTTCAGCGCAGCGACGGCGCGCTCTGCCAGGGGATGCCGGACGACCCCGCCGTCTGCGCCTGGTGCCGCTGCGCCGAGCAGCGCCCGGTCCGCCTGGCGGACCAGGTGAGCGGCGGGCTGGCCGGGCGGGCGACGCGGGCCTTCGCGCTGCGCGAGGAGCGCCGGGTGATCGCCGACCGCCGCGCCACGGTACTGCCTGCGCTGGGGCTGCCGGACGCCGTGATCGCGCCCTCGCGCTTTCTGGCCGCGCAGTTCGCGCCGTTCGTCCCGGCGGATCGGTTGATCGTCTCGCGCTACGGGCTGGACCTCGCGCCGTACGCGGCGGCCGCGCGGCGGGGCGACGGCGGGCCGATCCGCATCGGGTTCACCGGGCAGATCGCGCCGCATAAGGGCGTGCATGTGCTGGTCGAGGCCTTCACCCGGCTGCGCCCGGCGCGCCGCCCGGTGGAGCTGCACATCTACGGCGGGCTCGACATCTATCCGGACTACGTCGCCACGCTGCGCCGCATCGCATGCGGCGACCCGCGGGTCCACCTCCATGGGCGCTTCGAAAACCGCCGCGCGCCGGAGATTCTCGCCGGCTTCGACCTGGCGGTCGTCCCGTCGGTCTGGTACGAGAACAGCCCGCTGGCGATCATGGAGGCGCACGCCGCCGGCACGCCGGTGGTCACCGCGGCGCTCGGCGGCATGCCGGAGCTGGTGCGCGACGGCGAGGACGGGCTGCTGTTCCGCGCCGGCGCCGCGCGCGACCTGGCGCGGCAGCTCCAGCGGGTGATCGACGAGCCCGAGCTGCTGCCACGGCTGCGGGCCGGCGTGCGCCCGCCGCGCAGCATCGAGGACGAGATGCGCGGCCTGGTCGCGATCTACGAACGTCTAGCTCAGCCGCAAGGCGCCGCGGTCGCGGCTACCCGGCGTAACCACTCCGGCGCGTCCGCGGTCCAACGATAAGATCACCGTAAACAGTACCCCATAAGGAGAGCATCCATGGGCAACATCCTGGTCACTGGTGGCGCCGGTTTCATCGGCTCGCACGTCACCGAGGAGCTAGTCAATCGCGGCCACCAGGTCGTCGTGCTGGACGACTTGAGCGGTGGCTTTATCGAAAATATCGTCGCCGGCGCCGACTTCGTCCAGGGCAGCATCACCGACGTCAGCCTGGTGAACAGCCTGTTCGCCGAGCGGAAATTTGATTATGTCTACCATCTGGCGGCCTATGCGGCTGAAGGGCTCAGCCACTTCATCCGGCGCTTCAACTACACCAACAACTTGATCGGCAGCGTGAACTTGATCAACGCCGCGGTCAACACCGGCGTCAAGTGCTTTGTCTTCACCTCGTCGATCGCGGTCTATGGCAGCAGCCCGGAGCTGCCGATGACGGAGGAGACGATCCCGCACCCGGAGGATCCCTATGGCATCGCCAAGCTGGCGGTGGAGCAGGATCTGATCGCCGCCAAGCATATGTTCGGCCTGGACTACGTCATCTTCCGGCCGCACAACGTCTATGGCGAGCGCCAGAATATCGGCGACAAGTACCGCAATGTGGTTGGTATCTTCATGAACCAGATCCTCCAAGGTAAGCCGATGAGCGTCTTTGGCGACGGCTCGCAGAACCGCGCCTTCAGCTACATCGGCGACGTGGCGCCGATCATGGCCGACGCGATCGAGACCCCCGCCGCCTACAATCAAATCTTCAATATTGGCGCCGATCAGCCGTATTCGGTGAACGAGCTGGCCCAGGCGATCGCCCGCTCGATGGGCGTGGAGCCGAACATCGCTTACATGCCGGCTCGCAACGAGGTGCTGAACGCCTACGCGTCGCACGACAAGGTCCGGCGGGTGTTTGGCGAGCGTGAGCTGCACTCACTCGAGTCAGGTCTGGCCAAGATGGCCGCTTGGGTTAAGCAGCACGGCGCGCGCCAGAGCCAGAAGTTCGAGGGTGTCGAGGTCGAGAAGAACTTCCCGAAAGCTTGGTTAGCCTAGCGGAGACGGGCCTCCGCCGATCCACGCACATCTGCACGACTATCCTGTAGCTGGATTGCACCATTCGGAGGGGTGAGTGTCGATCTGCGGATCACTACTACGAGGAGATCAGCGCAGTATGTCGCACCCATATGTCATCACCGTCATCCTGAACACCAACCGCCGCGACGATACGCTGGCCTGTCTCGAGTCGTTGCTGGCGAATAGTTACCCAAACCACAAGGCAATCGTGTTGGACAACGCCTCGACTGACGGGTCGGTCGAGGCGATCCGCGCGTCGTTCCCTGCGGTCGAGATCATCTCGCTGACAAAGAACGAGGGCTACGCCGGCAACAACAACGTCGGCATCCGGGCCGCCTGCGAGCAGGGCGCCGATTGGGTGTTTGTGCTGAACGAGGACACCATTTTGGCGCCAGCCTGTCTCGAGCAGCTAGTGCGCGCCGGCGAAAGCGACAGCCGGATCGGGATCGTCGGCCCGCTCGTCTATCACCACGACGAGCCTGGCGTGATCCAGTCGGCCGGCGGCGAGCTCGGCCCGCACTGGGAGGCACGGCATATCGCGCAGAACGAGGCCGACCGCGGTCAATTCGCCGCGCCGCATCGTGTCGACTGGATCTCGGGCTGCGCCATCTTGGTGCGGCGGGCGGTGATCGACCAGGTTGGCATGCTCGACACAAAGTTCTTTTATTACTGGGAAGAGGTCGAGTGGTGCCTGCGGGCCGGTAAGGCCGGCTGGTCGCTCCTCCATGTCCCGGCCGCCAAGCTTTGGCATAAGGGCGTCCAGCGCAATTACCGGCCCAAGCCGTCGGTCGCCTACTACAACACCCGCAATCGCTTCATGATGCTCAAAAAGCACCGCGCCCCGCTTGGGATCTGGATCTACACCTGGGCCCAGACGCTGCGAACGCTAACGAGCTACACAGTGCGGCCGAAGTGGCGCGCCAGCCGCGACCATCGCGACGCGATCTGGCGTGGTATGGTGGACTTCCTACGCCAGCGCACCGGCCAGGGGTACCTCTGACGATGATGCCGCGGGTGCTTGTCATCATTCTGTGCTACAACGGCGTTGAGCTCACCCTCGCCTGCCTCGAGTCGCTGCAGCGCGTCGAGTACGGTCAGATGGACCTGCTGATCGTCGACAACGCCTCGCGGGATGGCACACCAGCGCTGGTGCGCCAGCATTTCCCGGAAGCGACGGTGATCGAGACTGGGGCCAACCTTGGGTTTGCCGCCGGCAACAACGCCGGGCTGCGCTACGCCCTGGCGCACGGCTACGACTACGCGCTGCTGCTGAACAACGACACTGAGGTCGCGCCGGACTTCTTGACGCGGCTGGTGGAGGCCGCCGAAGCCGCGCCGGAGATCGGCATCGCCGGCCCGACGATTTGTTACTACGACGCGCCTGATCGCATCTGGTCGGCCGGGGGGGTGATCGACTGGCGGCGCGGCGCGAGTCGGATGCGCGGCCTCGGCGAGGTTGATGCCGGACAGTACCCGCCGGGCGAGGTCGATTTCGTGACCGGTTGCGCGCTGCTGGTGAAGCGCGCCGCCCTGGAACGGGCCGGGCTGCTGGACGAGCGCTTTTTTATGTACTACGAGGAGACCGAGTGGTGCGTGCGAATCGCGCGCGCCGGGTTTCGGATCATTTTTGTCCCCTCGGCGCGTGTGCTCCATAAGATCCCACTCGACGCCAGGGCGGACCAGCCTTACGTGGCCTACTACATGACCCGCAACCGCCTGTTGTTTCTGCGCGCCACGCGGGCCGGCCTACCAGCCTGGCTGCACGCGGCGCTGGCACAGGACCTGCGCACATGCCTGAGCCTCAGCCTCCGGCCAAAGTGGCGAGCGCGCCGGTCCCACCGCGATGCGATGGTGCGGGCCTGGTCAGATTTTTTAGGCCGGCGCTGGGGCCAGGCGCGGCTGTATGCGGGCGCGATCCGCTCTTCTTCATCACGGCGCTCTGGCTTGCCCCCGCACCCCGGCCTGGGATTTCGCCGAGCCCTCGGGCTAAGCCTCGGGCCAAAGGCTCGGTCGGGGCGCCGGACGCCGGCAGGGGCATATGGGGGTACGGCGGTTCGCCGCCGGTCGTAGGTCATTCGTCTGTCGTCGAACAACGCCTGTCACATCCGGGAAGGCTATGGCTCGCTATCGCGTCCTTTCGCTGCTCTTGCTGGTCGTGCTTGCGCTCGTGGCCGCGCTCGGCGGCGCGCCGGAACAGGCGCACGGCGGCGGCGGGCTGGCACTGCCGACCGACTTTGTGGATGAAGTGGTTGTCGGCGGGCTGCTCGCGCCGCGCGCCTTCGTCTGGGCGCCGGACGGACGCCTGCTGATCGCCGAACGCGGCAGCGACACATCCAAAGACATCAACTTCGGCAGCATCCGCATCGCCCGGCCGGACCCGTCCAACCCTGGCAAGTATATCCTTGGCGCGCGCGCCGTGACGTTCAACGTCTGCGGCGACGGCGAGCGCGGCTTCCTCGGCCTGGCGCTCGATCCAAACTTCGACACGAACGGCTACGTCTACACCTACTACACCCGCCAACTGGCGAGCAGCCCGCCGTGCGCCGGCAATTACGGCGGCACCGCCGGCCAGCCGAATCTCTGGACGCGCAACCGCGTCTCGCGCTGGACGATGGTCGGGGACACCATCAGCCCGAGCAGCGAGAAGGTGCTGATCGACAACATCCCATCCGGCGGCATCCACAACGCCGGCGACCTCCAATTCGACGCCGCGGGCAACCTGTATATCTCGGTCGGCGATGCGTACATCGAGCCGAGCCCCGCCCAGGACAACACCTCGCTCAACGGGAAGATCCTGCGCATTCGCCCGGACGCGGCCGCACCGAACGGCTACACCATCCCTGGCGACAACCCGTTCGCCAGCGCCGCCGGCGCGCGGCTGTGCGGCACGATCCCGCCACAAAGCGGCAGCGGCCCGTGCAAGGAGATCTACGCCTCCGGCTTCCGCAACCCGTTCCGCATCGCCGTGCAGCCTGGCACGAACCAGGTGTTCGCCTTCGATGTCGGTGGCGGCGCCTGGGAGGAGGTCGATGCGGTGGTGCTGGGCGGCGATCATGGCTGGCCCGCCCGCGAGGGTCCGTGTCCCTCGGGCGTGAACTGCACCCCCGGCACGCCATCGGGCTATGTTGACCCGATCTACAGCTACTACCACGATAGCGCCAGCGGCAACACCGACGCGGCCGTGATCGGCGGCGCCGTGTATACCGGCGATGCGTACCCGGCGGAGTACCGGAACAACCTGTTCTTCGCCGATTTCGCACGCGGCTGGGTGCGCCGGCTGGTCTACAACAGCAGCAGCGGCGTCTGGAGCGCCCAGCCGTTCGGCAGCGGCGTGTCCGGGATCATCGGCGTGCGCACCGGGCCGGACACCAATCTGTTCTATCTCGACTACAGCGACAACGCGATCGACCCGACCAGCGCGCTGCACCGCATCCGCTACCAGAGCGGCGTCAACCAGGCGCCGGTGGCGGCGCTGGCGGCGACGCCGCGCAACGACCCGGTGTCGCTGACCGTCACCTTCTCCGGCGCCGGGTCGTACGATCCGGAAGGCCGGCCACTGACCTGCCTGTGGGATTTCGGCGGCGGTGACACAGCGGAGGCGCCGTGCAGCGATCCGCAGACACGGACCTACACCACGCGCAGCCCCCGCACGATCACGCTGCGCGCCAGGGACGACGGCTCGCCGACCGACCCGACGCCAAAGACCTCCGACCCGGTGAGTATCACGGTGTACCCCGGCAATGCCCCGCCGCAGGGCGACATCCAGCTCGACAATCTGACCGACCCGGGGCGCGGCACAACCTACTACGCCGGCGACACCTTCCGCTTCACGGCGGTCGGGCTGAGCGACGACACCGGCGTGAGCGGGTTGCAGTTGCGCTGGACGGTCGTCTTCCACCACGAAACGCACATGCATCCGTTCCTCGACGACGCCGGCTCGGGCGCGAGTGGCCAGTTCACGATCCCCACCGGGGGCGAAACCAGCCCGTCCGTCTACTACCGCGTCCACCTGACGATCACCGATAGCGACGGGCAATCGACGGAGGTCGTGCGAGACGTGACGCCGGTGACGACCCAGCTCAACCTGGCCAGCGTGCCGACCGGCGCGACGCTGCGCCTGGACGTGCAGACGGTGACGACACCGGCGACGCTCATCCGGGTGGTGGGCATCCAGACCAGCCTCGACGCGCCACCGCTCCAGCGGATCGGCGGCGACTGGTTCGGCTTTCCGCGACTGTCGGGGGGGCCGCCAGCGGGCCAGCCGCTGACGGTGCCGCCGGGCGGGGCGACCTACACCGTGCGCTATCAGCCGGTCGTGCCGGTTTTCGTTCCGGAGGCACACCGGTAGGCTGGCGCGACGCCCACGGCCCCTCTCCTGGCAGGCGGGGAAGATACGGGGGTCGGTTGGTTCTGCCGACGCGGCCGGGCAACCGCGGCCCACACCGCCTGACCCCCTCTCCCCCGCGTGCGCGGGAGGGTGATGGGGGTGGGGGCCATGCTGACCTACGGCACTCACCAAAACGCCTGCCTCGGCAAGGTCGGAGGGATGGGCCATGGTGAATACTTGATCATCCGCCCGCCGCGCGGGTGTCAGCCGCCATTCATCGCAACAGGATACGATAACAGCGTGTCGAAGCGACTGCTGCGGATGGCTCGATGCGCATCCTGTTCCTGTCGGCGTGGCGCCCGCTACCGGCCGATAACGGCTCCAAGCTGCGAATCCTGCACCTGCTACGCGGCCTGGCGCGCCAGCACGAGATCGACCTGCTCGCCTTCTCCCCGGAGCCGCCCGGCGAGGACGCGCTTCGCGGGTTGCGCACGATCTGCGCCTCGGTCGAGCTCGTGCCAGAGACGCCGTTCGCCGGGCGGGCGGTCGGGCGGGTCGCCGGGCTGTTCGCGCCGCAGCCGCGCTCCATCATCGCCAACCACAGCCCGGCGATGGCGGGCGCCGTGCGCCGCCGCGCAGGAGAACGCTACGATCTCGTCATCGCCTCGCAGCTCCACATGGCCCCCTACGCCCACCTCGGGCCAGACGCGCCGGTGATCCTGGAGGAGATCGAGCTGGCGATGCTGCATGAGCAGTTCCGGGCGCAGCGCCGGCTGCGCGGGCGGCTGCGCTACGGCCTCACCTGGCTGAAGACTAGCCGCTACGTCGCGTCGCTGCTGCGGCGCTGCGCCGGGGCGACGGTCGTCTCGGCGCGCGAGCTGGCGCTGCTCTACCCCCTCTCGAGCCCGTCCGTCCGGCTGGCAGTGGTGCCGAACGGGGTGGACCTGGCCTCCTGCGCCGGGGAATTCGGCCCGCCGGAGCCGGACACGCTGATCTACCCCGGCGCCCTCTCCTACGACGCGAACCGCGACGCGGTGGCCTACTTCGTCAGCGCGATCCTGCCGCGTGTCCGCGCCGCGCGCCCCGGCGTCCGCTTCCGCGTCACAGGACGCGTCACGCCGGACCATGCCGCCGCGCTGGCCGCCCCCGGCGTCGAGTTCACCGGCTACCTGCTGGACATCCGCCCGGCGGTCGCCGGCGCGTGGGCCGAGGTCGTGCCGCTGCGCCAGGGGGGAGGGACGCGCCTGAAGGTGCTGGAGGCGCTGGCGCTCGGCACGCCGGTGGTCTCGACCGGCAAGGGGGTCGAGGGGCTGGAGCTCGAACCGGAGCGCGATGTACTGGTGGCCGATACGCCGGAGGCGTTCGCCCGGCAGACGGTGCGGCTGCTCGGCTCGCCGGAGCTGCGCGCCCAACTGGCCGCCAACGGGCGCCGTGCCGCCGAGCGCTATGACTGGCAAGGCAGCGTGCAGGCGCTCGACGACCTGATCGAAGATGTGTGCGCCGGCGCATCGGCGCGCCCCGCTGTCTCCGCCCGTCGCAGACCGGCGGAGACGTAGAACGGCTATGGCAATGATCGCCTCGAAAGCCACCGGGCAGGCACGGCTCGGGCGCCACACCTGGCGCACCGCGCTGCTGGGCGTCTGGGCGGTGCTGTTGATCGGCGGTGTGCTGCTGCTGGCGTTGGTCAACCTGCCCTACGCGCCGCGTACATGGTTCGATGAAGGCTCGCACCTCCACGTGCCTAAGACGCTGGTGCAGCACGGCGTCTACGCCGACATCAGCAGCGAAGGGTACCGCTACTACGGCCCGACCGTCGGCGTCGGCCCGACGGTGATGCTGCCGGTCGCGCTGGCGTTCAAGCTCTTCGGCATCGGCCTGCTCCAGGCGCGGCTGGTGATCGCGCTCTATCTGTTCGCCGGCCTGGCGGCCTTTTTCGCACTGAGCCGGCGGCTGTACGGCACCACCGTGGCGCTGCTGGCGGCGACGCTGCTGCTGGCCTCGCGCACGCTGGCCCGCGAAGGGTACATCGAGTACGGCCGGCAGGTGCTGGGCGAGGTGCCGGGGCTGGCATTTCTGTTCCTCGGCGCGCTGGCGTGGGTTCTTGCGCTGCGCACCTCGGACGGAGCACGGAGGGCGGAGGACGGAGGTTGGTTCTGGCCGGCCGCCGCCGGCCTGGGGTTCGGCCTGGCGCTGGTGACAAAGAACCAGTTCGTCCTGATCGTTCCACCCGCCCTAGCGCTGGTCGCGCTGCTCGATGGGGCCTACTACCACGCGGCGAGCTGGCGGCTGCGCCTCGTGCCGCTGATCGTCGCCTGCGCCTGCTTCGGCGCCTGGACGCTGGCACAGTTCCAGTTTCTCGGCCCTGGCGGCTTCGCCGAGAACATGCGGCAGATGCAGCAGGCGGCCGGCGGGGCGATCTTCGTGTTCGACCTGCGGGCCACGCTGCGCGCCGGCGCCTACCTGCTGCGGCCGGACCTGTACGGCGGCCTGCTCATCCCGGCGCTCGGCTACGGGCTATGGCAGGCGCGCCGCCGCGACGCGCGGGGCCTGGCGGAGGCGCTGGTCGCCCTGCTGGTGGCGCTCTGGCTGCTGTGGTTCGTCGGCGCGTCGCTCGGCTGGCCACGCTACGCCTTCCCGGCGGTCGGCTTCGGGGCGCTGCTCGTGGCGCGGCTGCTCGCCGATACAATCACCTGGCTGCGGCGCGGCGCAGGGCGACGCCGAACGCTCGCGTGGGCGGCAGCGGCCTACACGGCGGTGATCGTCGCTGTGCCGCTGGCGCTCTCGGCCCGCGCCGCGCTCAGCGCGGACGACAGCGCCCAGCGCTTCGCGGCCTACCTGAACGGGCACGTGCCGCAGAGCGCCATCGTGGAGACCTGGGAGCCGGAGCTGGGCGTGCTGACCGACCATCGCTACCACTACCCGCCGATCGCGCTGCTGGACACCGCCGTGCGGCACGAGTGGCTCGGTGGACCGCCGCTGGCCTACAATGGGCTGGCCGCCGCGCCGCCGTACGTGGCCCTCGGCCCGTTCGGGCGCTACGTCGGCATCTACCCGGAGGACGCGCTCGCGCGCGACTACCGACCGCTCGAAACCGTCGGGCCGTACACGCTGTATGCGCGCAGGTGATCGCCATGGCAGCCAAAGCCGACATTCGCACAAACCGAACCCAGCGGGCGCTGCTGATCGCGGCCCTGATCGGCGGCGCGCTACTGCTGGCGCTCGTCGCGGGCCTGGCCGCTGGCAACAACCGCCTGCTGATCGCCTCCCTGTTTCTCCTGGCGCCGGGGGGCGTCTTCGGGGCGCTGTTTGTCGCGCGCCGCTTCGACCTGGCGGTGCTGCTCATCCCACCGCTCGCGCTGCTCCTGCCGACGCTGGAAGCGCCGACCGGGACCGAGACGAAGCTCCCCGCGGTCTGGGTGCTCGCCGGCGGGCTGCTCGGCTTCTGGTTCCTCACTATGCTCCTGCGCGGGCGCTGGCGCTTCGCCCCGACCGCCCTGAATCGGCCGATGCTGGCGTTCGCCATCGTCTGCACGATCTCGCTCATCTGGGGTATCGTCTGGCGCGACCCGGTGCTGATCGACGCGCCGCGATTCATTCTTGTGCAGATCACGTCGTTGCTCACGGTTCTCTTCTCGATCGGCGCGACGCTGCTGATCGGCAACTTTGTGCAGAGCGAGCGGCGCCTCAAGCTGATCGTCGTGTTGTTCATCGTCTGCGGCGGGCTGATGGCGTTCACGCAGTACCGCGACATGCACCAGACGCTGCTGAACGACCGCGGCCTGTGGGGCACGTGGGCCGGTGTCGCCGCCTTCGGCGTGCTGATCGCGCAGCCGCGGCTGAGGTGGCACTGGCGGGCGGCACTGCTGGCCGTGCTGGGCCTGATCCTGTATGTCTCGATCATCGTGAATGGCGACTGGGTATCGGGGTGGGTGCCGCTGCTGGCCGCCATGCTGACCGCCACCCTCCTGCGCTCGTGGAAGCTGTTCCTTGTCGTCCTGGTGATCACGGCGATCATCGGCTACACCCAGCTCGGCTTCTTCACCAAGGTGGCCGACGACAACATCAACGACGGCAGCCTGGAGCGGCTGACGCTCTGGGAGCAGAACTGGCGGGTGGTGCGGGCGCACTGGCTGTTCGGCACCGGCCCGGCCGGCTACGCACTCTACTACATGACTTACTACCGCGACGATGCGCGTTCGACCCATAACAACTACCTCGACATCCTGGCACAGTTCGGCTTCCTCGGCATGGCCGCCTGGCTCTGGCTGACCGGCACGGCCGCCGCCATCGGCTGGCGGCTGGCACACCGCGCGCCGCCTGGCTTTTTACGCACCCTGGCGATCATCGCCACCGCCGGCTGGGTCGGCGCGAACGTGTCGATGTTCTTCGGCGACTGGATGCTGCCGTTCGCCTACAACCAGGGCAACGGCGGGTTTAAATACACGGTCTACAGTTGGATTTTTCTCGGTACGTTGATCAGCCTGCAGCAGATTCTGCGGAACGATACGGCCGCGGCGGAAGTGACCCACCCATGAAACGCTCTTGTTGCCTGCTTGCGCTGCTGCTCGCCGCGCTCGCCTGGGGCGAGCCGGTTGTGCGCGCCCAGGGCGGCGGCTGGGACAAGCCGGTGGAGGTCTCGAGCGCGCAAAAGACGCGCTCGTCCTGGTTTCCCGATCTGGCCGTAGCGCCCGATGGCAGCGTGCATATCGTCTGGTCGAGCGGGATCACCCGCGAGGATAAGCCGGGCCAGCCGCGCATCCTCGACCTGCTGATGTACCGCAGCCTGCGCAACGGCCAGTGGTCGGAGATCAACGACATCGACCAGACCGGCGAAGGCGGCTACACCGTGCGCAACAGCATCGTGATGGGGCGCGACGGGCAGTTGCACGTGCTGGTGCGCCAGCATCTGACAACCTATGCCATGCGCGCGCCATGGACCGATGCCTGGTCGGCGCGGGCCTGGACGGGCATTCCGATCACCCGCGATGGCACCTATTACAACGCCCTGGCGGTGGACAGCAAGGGGCGGCTGCATGCGATCTGGACGGAAGCGGTGCCAGACAGACCAGGCGTCCCGTCGGTGTGCAAGAACTGCTCCGATATCTTCTACCGCCGTTCCGACGACGGCGGCCAGACATGGACCGCCCCGATCAATCTGTCGCAATCGCCCGAGGGCAGCACCAAGCCGCAGATCAAGATCGACAAGAACGATGGCGTCCATGTCGTCTGGGAAGAGGGCTTCGACTGGTACGTGACCCAGGGCGTGCCGACGGCCGGCGCCTACCGTTACTCGCCCGACGGCGGCCAGAGCTGGGAGCCGACAGTGCGCATGACCCTGCCACCGTTCGTGCCGCCTCCACCGCCGGCCGCGCCGGGCGCGCCGCCCGAGCCGACCCCCGCACCGATCGAGCAGGCGCCGATCCAGATGACCCTCGGCCTGATCGATCACGAGCAGCCGCTGCTGGTTTACCGTTCGAACGTGACCGACAAGGTCTATTTCCAGCGCTCCGAGGACCGGGGCCGGAGCTGGACACCGCCAGCGGCCATCCCGAGGATTGTGTCGCGCGATTACAACGATGGCTACACCGATGAATATGCCATGGTGACCGATGGCGATGGTCGAGTGCACCTCTTTTTAGCGGGATTCCTGGAGGGCGACACCGATCCGACACTCGACCTGAAACCGACCGACCAGCGCAACCGGCCGCGCCTGCTCCATCTCATCTTCGAACGTGGCCGTTGGTCAGGCCCGGAGGTCGTTTTTACCGACACCGACTACCCCGGCTACGCGCCGGAGGTGACGGCGGCGTGCGATGCGATCGCCCCGAGCCGGTCGCAGATGCCGCGGGTGCTCACGCCGGAGCAGAAGGAGACCTTCAGCGCCTGCCGCGCGCAGGAGCGCTATCCGGAGTGGCCGCGGGCCGTGATCCAGGGCGACCGGCTGTACCTCACCTGGTTCACCCGGAACTCCAACGACCTGCACGACAGCGAAAAGGGCGGCTACCAGGTCTGGTATGCGTCGCGGACGCTGGATAGCCGACCGGTGACACCGCCGCCGCAATTCACGCCGACGCCGGCCCCCGTCGCGACGGCTGCGCCGGCCACACCCGCGCCGGCGCCGACCCCGACGCTGGCGCCGGCAGAGCGCAGCGCCCCCCCTATCGACGCGGCGCCGGCCTGGGAGCAATCCGGCCTGGCGGGTATCGTGATGGCCGTGCTGCCGGTCCTGGGGTTCCTGGCGCTGTTGATCGGCATGCTGGCGGTGATCCGGTCGCGGCGGCCGCGCCGCTAACCCCCGATACAATGGCGGATCGTACGACTCGCCGGACATAACAATCCTGTCACATCTCACTGCCCGCCTCTCACGGCCCCGTCATCGCCTGCCGGTATAGTGAGCCCAGTTGACGGCGGCGGCCATGGCGCGGTTCTGGCGCGTCGTAGCCCCGCCGGAGCGCCAGACGTGGCACCCGGGTCGGCAGGCTCGCCGGAACCAGCGCGCCCCGGCCCGATAGTTTGGGGGAATGCCATGCGGATCGTGCAAGGAGTGTTGCTGCGGCGCCTCCGCCTGTTGCTGGCGGCGCTGCTGATCGGTGGGCTGGCGGCGCTGGGCGGCCGCCAGCTGATCGCCGCCCCCACGCCCGCGCCGATCCTGCTCGTCGTCAACGACTCGGCGCCGAATCCGTTCGGCCGCTACCTGGGCGAGATCCTTCGCGCCGAGGGCCTGAACGCCTACGACGTGATGGCGCTCAGCAGCGTCACCGCGAGCGACCTCACCCAGCACGCGGTCACGGTGCTGGCCGAGACGCCGCTCACGCCAGCACAGGCCAGCATGTTCACCAGCTACGTCTCCGGCGGCGGGTGGCTGCTCGCCATGCGCCCGGACGCGCAGCTCGCGCCGGTGTTCGGCCTCGGCGCGGCGGCGGGCGGCCAGGCCGACGGCTACCTCAAGCTCGACGGCGCGCAGCCGCTGGCCCAGGGCCTGCCGACCGCCACGCTGCAGATCCATGGCACAACCGATCGCTATGCCCTCGCCGGCGCGACGATGATCGCCACGTTCTACAGCAACCAGACGGCCGCGACGCCCTACCCGGCGGTGGTCACGGCGAGCTATGGCAGCGGGCAGAGCGGGGCCTTCTTGTACGACCTGGCACGGAACGTGGTGCTGACCCGGCAAGGCAACCCGGCCAACGCCGATCTGGATGTCGATGGCGACGGCGTGCTGCGCACGATCGACCTATTCCAGGCATCCGGCGGCGGCGCGCCGTGGGTCGACCGCGACCGTATCCCCATCCCCCAGGCGGACGTTCAACAGCGTCTCTTCGCCCGAATGATCAAGTCGCTGGCCGGCAACGCGACGCCGCTGCCGCAACTGTGGTATTTCCCGGGCACCGCCAAAACGGTGCTGGTGCTCACCGGCGACGCCCACGCCAACCCGGCCAGCTATTTCCAGAGCGAGCTGAACGCGATCAACAGCCGCGGCGGGACGGTCACGCTCTATCTCGGCATCGGC
>JBHOQX010000111.1:0-10128 GCA_042408595.1 Roseiflexaceae bacterium
TAAGCACGTGTCGCGCCATTCTGGTGCGCTACGACAAGAAAGCATCGAACTACCTCGGGCTGCTCAAGCTCGCGTGTGGATGGATTTGGTATCGCCGCTCCGTTCGTCTGGCGGCAACAGAGTTTTGAGATAGTTTCTTAGTACAGGATGGCTGAAGTCAATCCAAGGTATACTGGGGCCACGCGCCAGCCGCCTGGAGGGCACCTGTTGAACACGAGGCGACGAATGCGTGGTCCCAAACCGACCCGGCTGGAACGCGACGCGCTGATGCGGAGCGAACGTGAGCAGCTTGTTCGTCGCCACACCACCCCCCAACAGTTGGCACTGCGTGCCCGCATTGTGCTCGCGTGTGCCAGTGAGGCAACTAATGCCCCGATCGCTCGTGAACTTGGCGTCAACCTCGACACCGTTCGGCTCTGGCGCACCCGCTGGCTTGTCTGTGCCCCTGCCAGCCTTGAGGACCTCCCGCTCATTGAACGCCTCGCTGATGCCCCTCGCTTGGGCAAACCCGTCCGTATCACCGCCGAGCAGGTCTGCCAGATCCTCGAACTGGCCTGTGCAGCGCCAGAACGCTCCGGCCGCCCGATCAGCCAGTGGACGGCTCGTGAGATCGCCGATGCAGTGCAACCGCGTGGCATTGTTCAGCAGATCGCGGACCGCCACGCAGCCCGGCTGTTCAAAAGGGGGCCCTCATGCCGCACCAGTGGCGTGACTGGTTGACGCCGTCTAACGACCCCGACGTCGACGCCAAGGTGCAGGATATCTGCACGACCGCTCGTGAGGCTCCTGCTCGGGCCAACGAGGATATCCGCACTGTGCGTACCGACGAGGTGACCGGGGGTCAGGCCCTGGAGCGCTTGCCCCCTGGCTTGCCGATGGCGCCCGACAAGAGATAGGCGCGAGTTTGCGTACATCCGGCGCGGAACATGTGCGTTCATCCTCAGTCGTGACGTGGTACGTGGGCAACTCGTCGCGCCCTACGCCGGGTCGACACGCACCGAGGCTGACTGTTTGGCCCACGTGCAAGTGGCAGTTCGTGGTCGACAATCTCGATAGCCATCGTTCGGACAGCCTGGTGCGCTGGGTTGCTAGCGAGTCGACGTTGAACGTGGATCTGGGTGTGAAGGGCAAACACGGCATGCTGCACAACCGGCAGAGCCGTGCCGCCTTTCTGAGTGACCCCGACCATCGCATTGTCTTACATTACACGCCGCGGCACTGCTCATGGCTGCGCCGAACTGCACCGCCGCGGTGCGACGGTCTGGGCCAGCGCCGAGGCGGCAGCCTGGGTGGCCAGCGGCGACGAGCAGGTGATCAGCCTGGTGGCGGCGCGGGCCGCCGGCGGCTCCCCCCCGAGTATCGCTTCCAGCCATGCCCAGTGGCACAGATCGTTCAGCACGATGTGCCGTTCACGATCGGGGCGCGGACGTTTCTGCCGATCGCGACCCCAGGCCACGCCGCCGGGCACGTCAGCTACCTCGTGCGCAACGACCGCCAGAGCTGGCTGTTCGTCGGCGACCTGCTGCTGTGCGGCGGCACGGTGCTGCTTCAGCATACCCACGACTGCTCCATCCCGGAACTTGGCGCGTCGATTCTCCGCCTGGCCGACCTCCCGTTCGATGGGCTGTTCCCCGGCCATCTGCACTTCTGCCTCCGCGACGGACGGCGCCACGTCGCACGGGCGGCCGAGCGGCTGCGCGAGCTGCTGATCCCCCCCAGCGCGGTCTAGACTGCTCCGCCCGACGGGGTGCTCGCAGCCCTCTGCCATGCCCTCGCTGCGCAGACCCTGGCTGCCTACCAGGCGCTCCTGACGGACCAGCCTGACGACCAGGCCCGGCCAGCATCGACCTATCTCCCGGTCGCATTGCGGCCTCCGCCTAGCTGCTCCTCGACTCGCCGGCGCGCAACGCCGCCGTGCGCCTGCTGGCGCTGGGCGCCACGCTCACGCAGCGCACGCAGCTTCGCAGTACGCTCCATAGCACACAAAAGAGGGGCAGCGCCGGACTGGGCGAACCACCGCTGGAGGTGGTGGTAACGTCTGGCGAGATCCCATCGCGGCGACCCTGGAAATTGCTTCCAAATGCACTCTCGATTATCATAGACGCATCCCACATATTCGCCCGAAATCCTGCCATTCTGGCCGAGAGACGCTGATGCGCACCGGACGACAGATCGTCATCGCCCTGCCCGCCCTCACGCTGCTTGTCGCGCTGGTGTTCGGCGCGCGCAGCTCGGCCACCGCACAGCAGCCCGCGCTCCTGCCCGCCTTCTTCACTACTGTCGAGACGCTGAGCCTCGGCACGGGCAGACTCTGGCACCCCTGGAATCCGCGCCGACACCTACCTGATGGTCATAGCGTGTGAGTATGCTATGACATGTACGGCCGCCCACGCTCGCTGCGGCCCTGGGATTTGGAGGAGGCGACACTGAGGTTTGAGCAGCCGGTGCCGGTGCAGGCGAGGAGTTTGGGGGAGGGTTTTGAACAGGTGAGAGCGCAGTGAATCTCGCACATATCCGACAAGGCGCTCGCGACCACTATAAAACACTGTCCAGGCTCAATGATCTCGCAGGCGGAGCCAGGCACCTGTCACGGCGATCAGCGGGAGTTGCGCGGCACCATACACCACATGAAAGAAATAATGACGCCAGGACTGCTCCGGGTAGAACGGCAGGAAGGGGAATGGGATGACGCTCAAGCCGCCCCCGATCAGATTCAGCACCCCCCAGCCGAACAGGAGCCAGAGCGCGACTCGCCGGGAAGGGAAACGCCACCAGGACAGGAAGAGCACCAGGTACACCAGCGTCGGCAGGCCCGTCTCCGGGCTGAGCAGCGACTGGCCGGGCAGATCGGCGATATTGTGGATGAAGAACCCAAGCCAGGCCAGGGCAGTGGCCGCGGCAACCCACCATGCTCCTGGCCGATTGAGGGTGTCTGTCATCGCTTGTTCTCCTGCTGTACCCACAGATATCTGGGTATACACGACCCTCGTGCCGAAACTGCTGGATGTTCGACGCCGGAGCATATCGCCGGCGTCGGCTACAGCATGATCATCGCGCGCTGGATGCTGCCGAGTGTCACTGGCAGCTGCGCCCAGCGCTCGCCATAGTCGGCGCTGTGCCAGATATCGCCGTTGCTGAGCCCGGCGTAGAGGTGCCCCGGCGCATCGCGATCGGTGCAGAGCGCATAGGGCATATGCGCCAGCGGCTGCGGCAAACCGCCAGTCAGCTGCTGCCAATGGTCGCCGTCACTGCGATAGATCGCCGCCTGGGCGTGGCGCTCGCCATGGGCGTGGGCAGGATCGGGCGCCGCCGACAGGTACCAGACCTCCGGTCGCAGCGGGTCGGCGGCCACCGCCCAACCATAAGCGCGACTCAGCCCTGGGCTGACTCTGGCCCATGTTCGACCGGCGTCACGGCTTACGGCATTCGTCCCCCAGGCCCCAACACCCCCGCCGCCCGCATACACCCACTCGCCCTGCGTGGCGTGGAACGCGAGCGTGTGACAATCACGGAGCGCGCCGCGCCGATGGCCGGTCCAGCTTGCGCCGCCATCTACGCTCACGACGGTGGCCCCCGCTTCGATGCCCACCACGACGCGCGCCGGATCGGTGGGTGAGAGCGCGATACTCTGCACGTAGGCGAGATGCGGCCGCTCTGCCGGCGACCACCAGAGCCAGCGCCCAGGGATGCGCCGAAAGGCGACGAGCTCGGCCCAGCTCACGCCGCCATCGGCGGATACGAACATGCCGGCGGGCTTTGTGCCCGCGTACACCACCCCCGCGCGCGTCGGGCTCGCCGCGATCGCTTTGACGGTCTGCCCCGCCAGGCCAACCTGATGCCACGTCC
This sequence comes from Roseiflexaceae bacterium, assembly GCA_042408595.1. GTDB lineage: Bacteria > Chloroflexota > Chloroflexia > Chloroflexales > Roseiflexaceae > JBHOQX01. Next base: position 3,847 of record JBHOQX010000111.1, read on the forward strand.
GGCCACGATCGTCCGACCGCAGGACGCCCTGTCCCTGGGTTCCTGCGTAGACCCGATCGCGGTGCAGGAGGTCGGCCGCCAGGCAGCGGACGTCGCTGCCCGACAGCAGGTGCTCCACCTCCCAGCCCCCATCAGCGTAATGGGATGCACGCGCCAGGCCACTGCCGGTCGTGGCGATGAAAACTCGATCGATCACAGCCTTACTCCTCGCTATCGAGAACAGGACGGCGTGGTCGTACCAGGCAGCACCGTGATCACCCGTGTGTGGTGGCCCAGAACGTCCGCACAACCCGCACCGTCTCGTCCGGCTGCTCCAGAGGCGCCAGATACGCCGCATCGGGCACGATCGCGAGCTGCCCGCCGCGCACCAGGGCGATGGACTCCTGCGCCTGCGCCGGCGTGAACCCGGTGTGGTCGGCGCCCGTCACGAACAGAGTTGGCACGCGGAGAGCGGGCAGGAGGCCGGTGAGATCCTCGCGCCCGAGCGAGATCGACACCAGCGCGTTGCGCAGCCGGCGGCGATTAGCCGCACCGAGCTGGGCGCGGACATACTCGGCTGCCTTGGGGTCGCGCTCCAAGGTGCTCGGGGCGAGCAACACCGCGGCGACCGCGCTGCGGATGAAGCTGGCCGCCCCGAGCAACCGGTAGAGCCAAAGCAGGAGCCGGGTTCTGCGCGCCTCGGCCCGCGTGTAGGCCGCGACCGGCGTGCCAATGGCGATCAGGCTGCGCAGCCGCTCGGGGTGCGCGGCGGCGAGCGTGATGCCGACATGGCCGCCCCACGCATTGCCCACCCAGTCCACCGGCTCCGTCACCCCCAGCGCGTTGAGCACGTCGAGCGCCGCCTCGGCGCAGTCGCGCATCGTGTACGGCTTCCCCGAGTCGCCGCTCGCGCCATGGCCGGGGCCGTCGATCAGGATCAGCCGCCGGTCCGCGCTGAGGGATGGCTCGACAGCGCGCCAACTCGCGCTGTCGACGAACAGGCTGTGCCAGAGCACCGCCGGCGGGCCGGAGCCGACCTGGCGCACATGCGGCGGCCCGACGCGTGTGGCGATCATGGTGTCGTCGGTGTGCGCTGCCCGCTCGCCAGTGAGCGCGGCGGTGTGCTCGGCCAGGTGCTGGGCCGGGGTGTGGAACAGCTCCTCGATCGTGTAGTGGCCGTGGCCGTAAAAGTTCGCCCCCAACGCCCAGTCGCCGTCGGCGACCGTGTCCAGGCTGGTGAGCACGGCGGCCATGGCGGCGTCGTAGCGGCGCACCACCGCTGCGCGAATGACGCCGCGGGCGTTCCAGCGGTTGATCCAGTAGCTCGCCGGGTTGGCGAGCCAGGCCGGGTAGTTAAACATCCCGCGGCCGCGCCGCGCGCTCGCCACCTCGGCCGGCAACTGCTCCAGCGCCCAGGTCAGGTGCACCATCACCTCGCCTACCGTCCAATCGCTGCCCGGGCACGGCTGTCGCCAGCGCTCCTCCGAAAGCGACTCCACCAGCGTGCGGAATCGGGCATTCGTCGCCTCGAGCTCGGCGCGCAGCGCCGCCCGATCGACCACCCGTGGCGCCGAGGCCGTCTTCGCTGTGATCGCCGTCATCATTCCACCCCTTTCATCAGGCATGCAAACGAGGTTCGTGCGCCGCGCTGGTGCACTGACGCGGCGTCGCGGCGCGCAGCAATGCCGCGACGGCCGCGGCATAGGCTGGGATATCGACATCGGCGTTTAGCGCCTTTTGCAGCTCCAGGCCGTAGTAGAGCGAGAGCAGGATGCGGCCGAGGGCCTGCGGATCGAGCGCTGGGTCAAGCTGCCCACGCGCCTGAGCGCGGCGGGTGATATCCGCCAGGGCGGCAAGGTACTGCTCCATCACGCGCTGGAGAGTCTCGCGTAGCGGCGGGTTGACCAGCGCCTCGCCCCAGCCCTGCACATTCACGCGGCCGGCGCCGAGCTCGGCGGCGCTGTCGAGGCCGCGGAAGAAGAAGGCGGTCAGCTCGGTGAGGGCGCTCAGGGGGTCATCGCTCGCGGTGGCGGCCGCCAGTACGGCCAGGCCACGCTGATAGTCGAACTCGAAACTGGCCTGGATGATCGCGTTCTTGCTCGGGAAGTAGTGATAGACCGCGCCCGGGCTAAGCTTGGCCTCCTCGTAGATATCGCGCATCGATGTCTGGTGAAAGCCCTTGCGCGCAAAGCAGCGGTAGGCGGCGTCGATGATCTGCTGGCGGCGGGCGGCGCTGTGGGCCTCGGTGACTTTCGGCATGGGACGTCCCATAAATAAATCGAACGACCGATCTTTTTTATTCTAGCACAGAGCCAGGCGCGAGTCAAGCGCCTACGGAGTACGAGCGTCTGCGCGTGGGGCGAGGTGTGCACGCACAATAGCGTTGCTGAACGAGGCTGGACGACTGGTGGAGGGCTCAGGCCTGCAGCTGGAGGTGGCGCACATAGCCGTCGATGAGGATACGGATCTCACCACGGAGCTCCTCGGCGCTCATGCGCCAGTCGAGCAGCGCTGCGCAGATCGCACGCCGGATCGCACGCCCACATTGGTGCAGTTCTTCCTCGCTCACCTCTGGCACGGTTCGCTGCAGGTTATGTTCGTGAGCAGGGTTTCAATGCGTGGCTCGCCGGCGCGGGAGCAACCGGAGCGTCCATGGGAACATCCCCATTCTTCACGCTGGAGTGCAGGACAGGCGCTGTGCTCATTGCGTCCTTCATCTCGTTCGCCATCGGCGGAACGCTGCCGATCCTGGGCGAGAAGGGGAACATGCGCATCTTCAATCTGCCGGTGTCTGAGCATCTACAGGCGGTTGCGGCGAATACGCTCGTCTGGCGCTGGGCCAATGTGTGGATGGGCGCCGCGGGCGTCATCCTCCTGGCTGGTCTGAGCATGCTCACCACGCTCCTGGAAGGGGCGGGCGAGCGCTTCTGCTCGCGCCTTGGCCTGGTCGGGTGGCTCCTGGCCACGGTCTTGTGGGTGATCTTCTCAGCCTTTCGCGGCGTTATCACCGTGGCAGCGGCAGAGGAGATGAACGTAGCGGGCGCAACCGGCGTTGTGCCGGCCTACTACCAGCCGCTCGCGCAGTGGGGATTTGCGCTGTTCTTTGTCGCAGCCGTCATCGGCTTTCTTGCGCTGGCAACATACGGAGCGTCGTTGCTGCAGGTCGAGCTCGTGCCGGCGTGGGCGGCGTGGGCGACGATCCTCTTCAGCCTTGCGCTGCTTGTCCAACTGCTTGTCATGGGTGATACGCTGCCAGCATTCCACTATCTGCCGCCTGTGCTGATCGGCGTCTTGCTCGTGCTCCGGGGTTGAATGGACTGCACCGCGTGCTGGCATTGACGCAATCTATCCGCCTTCTGAGGTATTACGTAAGGCTGTTCCATCATTGCACAATCAGGAACGTGCGTACAAGGGCGAAGATCGGCCCGAACGGGAGCGCGAAGCCCCACCAGTACACCGCGCCTGCCGGCAGGAGCAGCAAGGCCAGGATGGCGCCGCGCCGCTTGCCGCGCCAGACCAGCCAGCCCGCCAGGCATTCCAGCAAGCACACCACCAGGAAACCGACCAGCAGCGGCACGGTTGTCGGCAGGCCGTAGCGCTCGAACGGGCCGCGACCATACGCCGGAAATCCCATGACGTACGGGATATCGCGGCCGGTGAGCAGATTGGCAATCGCCTGGATGCACGGCAGGCCAAAGCCTGCTCCGCTGAGCCACAGCAGCAGCGCGGCGACTCTGAATTGCAGCGGGACACCCGTCATTCAACCTCCTCAGGGATCTGCGCAGCGGCGGTGGCGCTCCCAGCACCGCGCTTCTCTTCATCATGAAACGAGCCAGACCGCGCCGTCACCGGGCGCGCCACCCATCCCGGCGTCGCGCGCCCGAATGATCGCCTGGGCGCGGTCGGCCACCTGCAGCTTGCTGAAGATCTCGGTGATGTAGTTGCGCACGGTCTTCGGGGTGATCACCAGCCGCTCGGCGATCGCGCTGTTTATCAGCCCGCCGGCGATCAGCTCCAGCACCTCGTGCTCGCGCTCGGTCAATGACGCGAAGGCCGGATCATAGCTCACCTGCGCCGTCTCGCGCGGCCCAGCCGGCTGCGCGGCGAAGAAGTGCAGCATCTGCTCGGCAATGCTGGGGCTGAAGATCGCCTCACCATCGGCAACGGCGCGGATGGCGCGCAACACCTCGGCCGGTTCGGTGCCCTTGACGACATAGCCGCGGGCGCCAGCACGCAGCGCTGCGAAGACCGAGTCATCCTCGAGCATCGTCACCATCAGCACGCGCACCTCCGGCTGGGCGGCACAGATCCGGCGCACCGCCTCGATGCCGCCGATCCCCGGCATGGTGATATCCATCAGCACCACATCGGGCCTGGCTTCCGCCGCGAGGGCGATCGCCGCCTCCCCGGTCGTCGCGTCGCCGACCACCTCGGTGTCGGGCATCGCATTGAGCAGTGCCCGCAGCCCAAAGCGAAACATCGGGTGGTCGTCGGCGATCAGGATTCGGATCGGTGTCATTGGCGCTCCTTCGCCAGCGGCAGCCAGACCCGCACGTGCGTCCCCTGCCCTGCCGCCGATTCGATCGTGAGCGTCCCGCCCAGCTCGGCGGTACGCTCGCGGATGGAGGTCAGACCAACACCGCGGCGCCGATCCGACGGCAGGCCGCGGCCGTCGTCCTGGATCTCGAGCCACAGACCGCTATCGATGCGCAGGCGGACGACACAGCGCTGCGCATTCGCGTGGCGCACGACGTTTGTGACCGCCTCCTGCTCAATCCGGTATGCGGCGACTTCGACCGCCGCCGGGAGCGCCGGCAGCTGCTCCGGGGCGTCGATCGTGATCTGCAATCCAGCCTGCTGGTACGCCGCCGCCTGCTCGCGCAGCGCCAGCAGCAGCCCCAGGTCGTCAAGCGCCGGCGGGCGCAGGTCATAGACGATCCGCCGGATGTCGGTGATCGCCGCTTGGGCGTGGCTGGTCAATTCGCCGAGCAGCTGATCGGCCGCCTGGGCATCGCGGCGCAGCAGCTCGCGCGCCGCCGCGATCGTCAGCGTCAGGCTGGCCAGCTGCGGGCCAAGCCCGTCATGCAGGTCGCGGCGCAGGCGGCGGCGCTCCTCCTCGCGCGCCGTAACCAGCTGCTCGCGCGAGCGCTGGAGGTCGGCCGTCAGCCGGATGGCGTGCAGTGCTGCTCCGGCCTGGAACGCGATGTCGTCCAGCAGCCGACGCTCAGCGAGCGTGAACGCCTCGCCGGGCGCGCGTGGCGCGACCAGCAGCTGCCCGATTCGCTCTGCCTGGTAGACCAGTGGCAGCGCAATCAAATCGCCAGCCGGCTCTCCGGTGGATGCCATCACCTCCAGTTGATCGCCGCGCTGGACGGCGAGGGCGACATACGGCAGCTTTAGCGTCTGCGCTACCATCTCGGCAATGCCGGGAAGGACCGTGTCGGGCGCGAGGGTCGTTTTCAGCTGCTGGCTCAGGCGCGAGAGCACCACGTAGGGGTCATCCCGCTCGCCGTACATCAGTCGGTTCACGCGCCGCTGCAGACTCGCCCGCAGCGGCTGGACGAGGAGCGCGGCGAGCCCGGTGGCCAGCAGCGCGAGCATGAGGTTACCGCTCGACTGGAACAGCGCGCCGAGCCCGCCGACCACCAGCACATATAGCCCGATGACCCCGGCGCTGAGCGCGCCATAGACCAGCATCCGGTTGATAACCAGATCGATATCGTACAGCCGGTAGCGCAGGATGGCGATGCCGACGCAGGCCAGCAGCACGAACCAGGGAATCACCAGCAGCACGGTCTCGCTGAAGTTGAGGAACAGCACCCGCGCCAGGGTCGGCTCGCGCAGCGTCGGGACGAGCAGCGGCAGCGCGCCGTAGAGCAGAAAGCCCAGGGCGACCACGCCGAAGCCGAACAGCACCCAGCGGACCTGCAGCCGCTCGTGATGGCTGGAGATCCGGCGATAGCGGTAGACCTGAGCCGCCAGCCCGATGCCCATCGAGAGCGGGATCAGCACGCTGAACCAGAGCGCTGAGGCGCCAGTGAAGTCCCCGACCGTGAACGGCGTGAACGGCCCGACCACGATCCAGAGGACCCAGGTTCCACGCGCGCCTGGCCCGCTTGCACGAGCGCACGGTAGCGCGGGAGCGCGACCTCCCACCACTCGCGGACGAACGGCTCCGCCGCACGGCGTGCCGTGATCGGGGACATCAGGGCTGCGAGGCGCAGCGCCTTTGGGTTCCGGACCAGCGCCCAGAGGGTCCCGGCGAGACTGTACGTCCACATACTGATCGAGGTGAAGAACCAG
>JBHOQX010000112.1:0-1379 GCA_042408595.1 Roseiflexaceae bacterium
CCGTCGGGTTGCCAATCGCGGGTTGGGCGCAGCCGGGCGTAGCGCGCGGCGCTGGCGCGGAACCGTTCGGTCATCTGCACGATGCGGCGCTGGATGACCTGGCCATCTTCCGGCGTCGTCTCCTGCGCCTGCACGGCGACCACGCCCATGCCGGTGGTGATCCGCCCGCCGACCTGGTCGATCTGTGCCAATAGCGGCGCCAAGTCGTCATCGGTGCGACTGACGACACTGCCGAGGAAGAGCGTTGCGAACGACCTCTCAGCTTTCTTCTCGATGCTTTGCTTATCCCATTGGTAACGGACGAAGCGATTGACCTCGCTGAGCGCCAGAAACGAGTAGAGCCGCTGGTCCTCGGCGGTGCCGCGCCGCCGGTTGATGCTCACGCGCGTCATCACCCGCTGTGCGACGGTGCGGGTCGTTTGTCTGTGGATGTCGTCGTCGTGGGGCGGGGCGTAGAAGCCGGGCGCGGCCTCCCAGGCGCGCCCGCTCTTGTCAGTTGGGGCATAAACCAGCGCTGCCGGTTGCAACACCTCCCAACACACCCGGTCGACCAGGGTGTCGGCCGGTCGATCGGCGCCCTTGGGGATCGCGGCGCTCAGCGGCAGCGGCCGCACCCACGGATCGCCAGCGGCGGCGGGGTAAGCATTGTGGCAGCGCAGCGTGCGCATGACATCCGGATCGAAGCGCCCGGCGCGCGCAAGCGCTTCACCGAGCGCCCCGTACAACACCGCTCCCGGCACATACGGCAAACTGGCACGAAACTGCGCACCCGGCTTGCGCACCGGGAAGACCAGCGGCGATCGCGCAGTGATGGTGACCGTCCAGAGCTTCACGTTCCACCCTCCCATCGCCGCAGCAACGGATCCAGCGCGTCCGGCGTCACGGCGAACGCCTGCCCATCCCATGTGGCGGCGACCTCGACCCTCGCCCACCCCAGGCCACGGCTTTTCGCACCGCCCCAGCGGTCCACCATCCGCAAGGCGGCCACCAGCAGCGCAAGCTGGCGCTCCTCGGCCAGCGCGCCGGCGATCGCCCGTTCGTTGCCAAACGTCAGCGCCTCGACGGTCGTCTCCTGAAACAGGAGCCGCGCGTCCTCGGCGACCCCACGCCGCCGGTTGATCGCCACCGAGGGGCGAATGACGCTCCGCCGCAGGCCGCGTGTATCCTCGCGCACCGGTGCGTCGTCGCGCAGGCGCAGGTCGTGGAACCGCAACGGCGCGATGTCGCCGCGCGCCGGAGCGCTGCTCCGATCGCGCCATCCGGTCGGCCCGCCGAAGATGGCCCGGATGGGGCACGCCGGGTCCAATAACGACTCGCCACGACGCTGCCACAGTTCGGCCACATGCAACCCCAGTGCGCGGGCCAGGGCTTCAGCGGCG
>JBHOQX010000125.1:0-105604 GCA_042408595.1 Roseiflexaceae bacterium
TCCAGCTCGGCTTGCGCTGGCTCGCCCGTTGCCTGGCCACCTTCCCGCAACGGCTCAGCTCTTTTACCGCTTCGCTATCACCTATTCGCCTTCTTCCTCGTCTGCCCAAACGTCGCCGCTAAAACTGTCAGGGTATCAGGCATTGTCCGCGATTTAAAGGAGCACGGGTCGTGAAAAACGGGTCGATCCAGAACGGTAAACCCAAATGGATGTGCAAAGACTGACGGCGCCAGTTTGTTGCGAAACCAGCATAACCGCGCATCACGCCTGAAAACAAACACCTGGTTGATAAACTGCTGCTGGAACGCATGTCACTGGCGGGCATCGTGCGGGCGACCGGTGTCTCTGGACGCTGTCTCCAATACTGCGTAAATACCAAAGATGCTGCTGTTCCACGCTTCGTGACGGTGAAGGCGCACAAATTGGGCGCTTGAGCCTGGAATGTGATGAACGCTGGTCCTTTGTTGGTAAGAAACGGCAGCAGAAATGGGTGCGGCTGGCAATAGACATTATCACGATCTCCTCGTCGGAGGCCGCAGTATATCTCGTGATAAGATCTAATGTCTACCACAGCGTATCAGTCTGCACTTGGGGGCACACGTGGAGGATGGCGGCGCGTAAACTAATTGCAATACGAGCATATTTATGGATGTACAGTCGCGGTTTGAACAGGCATTCGGCTATGACCAGCCTATGTTACGTCTTCGAGCAGAGGTAGAGCAACTCCTGATAGAGGGCTATGATCGCGATTTGCTTTACTCCCAACTCGATGCGTTCCGTTCTGTGCTTCTAGCTTCTGGACGCGACGCAGACGATGATGTGGTTCTCGAAGTGATGGACTTTCTCACCGGATGGTGTAGTCCTGATATGAATTTGTGACACATGGTCGAATGTTCTTGCAACCGATAAACCTACAAGCCAAGCTGAGTGCGTCTACTCCGCTGAGGCACCCTTAGCCTGCCACCGTGCTCTACCCTTTGACAGCGCAGGCACAGAACGCACGCTGAACTTGGAAGTGGCGTCGCGCAGCGGCCGCACGGCTGCGCCTCTACCTTCCGTTGGTGCAGTAACACGCCCCGCTGTCGCCCTCCCCGCCCCGGCACCCGCCGCGCATAACTGCATAGCCGCGCGCACAGTAGGGCCATTCATTTGGGGGTTGAAGGGGCGCAGCCCCCCACCGGGGGCAGGGGCCGGGCAGGCCCCTGTCGCTGCCGCGCGTAGCGGCACGGGCATTCACGTGGAGTTCACAGAGGCGACGCCCCGCGCCGGGGTGCAGGGGCCGGGCACGGCGCGGGCGCACGGGCGGCGTGCCGCACCATTCCCCTACTGGCTATCGCCCGGTGCGCTTCCGTGCCGTCGGTCGAGGCATCATCGACCACATAGAGCACCATTCCCCTACTGGCTATCGCCCGGTGCGCTTAGCCCTTCCTGCCGGTGGTGGCTTCCCGCCTGCGCCTGCTGGCCGCCGCCGAGCAGCCCGCCGAGGATGTCGCCCAGGCCGCCCTGGCTGCCGTGCCCGGCCGCCCCGCCGAGCAGCCCGCCCAGGACATCGTCCAGGTTGCTGCCCTGGCCGCCCTGGCCGCCGAGCAGCCCGCCGAGGACCTCGCCGAGCGCGCCGGGGTTCTGCGCGCCCGCCGGCATCCCGCCCTGGCTACCCGCTGCGCCCCCGGCGGCCGCCCCGCCGAGCAGCCCGCCGAGCACCTCGCCCAGGCCGCCCCCGCCGGCCGTGGTTCCCACGCCGCCCGATGGCACGCCTTGCCGACCGCCGCTTATCATTCGGTTGATCAGATAAGTCGCGACGCCGGCGAGCAGCATTTTGCCGACCGGGCCGCTGAAAAACCCGCCCTTGCCGAACAGGTTGTCGAGCAGGGTCGGGTCCTGGCGCGCGGCCTGCAGGCCCATCGCTCCCAGGCCATGCGGCGTGGCGGCGGCATCGTCGTTGTCGAAGGTGAAGCCGTCGAACGGGGTGGACGGGTCGTTGTGCGCGGCGCGGAACCCCTGCGCCACCTGGGCGCGGGCCTCGGGCGGCAGCGCGCCGAAGGCGTACTGGCTGGCTTCCTCCGCGACCTGCGGCGGCGCCTGGCTGAGGAACTGCTTCACGGCTGCCAGCGCGTCCTCGTTCGAGACCGATGCGGGGTTGCTCACAAATCGCTGAAGCACCGCCGCGGCGTCCGGCATCCCGCCTGTGGCGGCCGGTTCCGAGCTTGCCATCGAGCCCTCCTCTGGTTGATGTTGTATCAGTAAGGACGGCAAACTGCTCGCGTTGTCACCGAGGGAGGCAGATTGAATATCGGCATCAAAGCGGCCGGGAATCGAGCGCAGGCGGCCTGGCGCGGCGAGCGCTGGCCGGAGTAGCGCCGCTAGGCCGCCAGCGCCGGCGTGTCGCGGAACTGACGACGGTACAGCTCGGCGTACAGCCCGCCGCGCGCCAGCAGCTCGTCGTGCGTCCCGCGCTCGACAATCCGCCCATGGTCGAGCACCACCACCAGGTCGGCCTCGCGCACCGTCGAGAGGCGGTGGGCGATCACAAACGACGTGCGCCCCTTCAGCAGCACGCGCAGCGCCCGCTGGATGAGCGCCTCGGTGCGGGTGTCGATGCTGGCAGTGGCCTCGTCGAGGATGAGAATCCGCGGGTCGGCCAGGATGGCGCGAGCGATCGACAGGAGCTGGCGCTGCCCCTGGCTCAGGCCGCCGCCGCGCTCGTTCAGCCGCGTCTGGTAGCCCTCCGGCTGGGCCATGATGAAGTCGTGCGCGCCGGCCGCCCGCGCCGCCGCCTCCACCTCGGCGTCGGTCGCATCCAGCCGGCCGTAGTGGATGTTGTCGGCGATCGTTCCGGAGAAGAGAAAGCTTTCCTGCGGCACCAGCCCGATCTGCGAGCGCAGGCTAGCGAGGGTCACATCGCGCACGTCGTGGCCATCGATCAGCAGCCGCCCGCCGGTCACGTCGTAGAAGCGCGGGATGAGGCTCACCAACGTCGTCTTGCCCGCGCCGGTCGGCCCAACCAGCGCCACCGTTTGGCCCGGCTCCACGGTCAGGTCGATGTCGCTAAGCACGTTCTCGCCGCCCGCCCCGTCGCGCCGCGCGCCGTTCGGCCCGCCGCCCGGGCGGCTGCCGTAGCTGAAGCAGACGTGGTCGAAGACCACGCGCCCCTCGATACGCGGCAGCGGCTGCGCGTTGGGCGCGTCCACCTGGCGCACCGGTTCGTCCACCAGCTCGAAGATGCGCTCTGCGCCGGCGAGCGCGCCCTGCACCTGGGTGTAGATGCCGGTGATCATCTGGATCGGGCGGAAGAAGTTCTGCACGTAGATAAAGAACGCCACTACCGTGCCGACCTCGATCATGCCGCGCAGCGTCATCCACCCGCCAGCGACCGCGACGATCGCGATCGCCAGGTTGCTGAGGATATCGATCGCCGGCGTGAAGGCCGAGGTCACCGCCACCGCCTGGACGTTCGCGTCGCGGTTGGCGGCGTTCGACTCGGCGAAACGGCGGATGGTGTCGTCGGTGCGGTTGAACGCCTGGGCCACGCGCACCCCGCTGATATCCTCCTGAATGTTCGAGGAGACGTCACCGATCGCGGTGCGGGTGCGGCGGAACGCCTGGCGCGACAGGCGCGAGAAGACGCGCGTGGCGAGCAGCATCAGCGGGATGGTAACGAAGCTGGCGAGCGCCAGGGGCCAGCTCAGCAGCAGCATCGCGATCATAATCCCGACGAGCGCGAAGGTCGAGCTGATCAGTTGCGTCAGCCCCTGGCTGATGAGCTGATTCAGCGTAGCGATGTCGTTCACCAGACGCGACATCAGATCGCCGGCGCGGGTGCGGTCGAAGTATGAAAGCGGCAGGAGCTGGATCTTCTCGAAAATCTGCTCGCGCAGCGAGGCGAGAAAGCGCTGCCCGATCACGCCCATCATGCGGATTTGGATGCCGCCGACGACGAGCGCCAGCAGGTAGACGCCGAGCAGCAGCAGCATGGTGTGAGTCAGCCCGGCCACGTCGCCAGCGGCGATGTTAACATCGATCGCCCGCCCGATCAGCGCCGGGCCGGCCGCCTGAGCCGCCGCATTGACGACGATCAGCGCCAGGATGAGTAACAGTTGGGTGCGGTAGGGCGACAGATAGCGCAGCAGCCGCTGCAGCGTTCGTCCGCGGTCCTGCGGCTGCTCGTCGATATTCGCGGTGATTGCCATGGGGCCGCGCATACGTGCTCCTATTCAGGCTTGTGCAGGAGGGGTGCGGGGAGGCGGAGCCTCCCCGCTGGGGCAGCGGCGGCCAGGCCGCCGCTGCCCCAGCGGAAAAGACGGACACCGGAGGGCCTGCGGCCCTCCTCACCTCCCGCCGCAAGGCGGTTACGACATGGCGCTCAAGGGAGCGCTACCGCTTCCGCGAGCTTTCTTCCATCCGCCCCGAACTGCGTATCCAGAATCTCGGCGAACTCCGCGCTCTCCTCCAGCAGCGTGTCGTACGTCCCCTGCGCGATCAGCCGCCCGCCCTCCAGCAGCAGGATCAGGTCGGCGTTGCGTACCGTGGAGACGCGCTGCGCGATGATGAACGACGTGCGGCCCTTCATCAGCTCCTGGAGCGCCAGCTGAATCTGGTACTCCGTCTCGGCGTCCAGCGCCGAGGTGCTGTCGTCCAGGATGAGGATGCGCGGATCGAGCAGCAGCGCCCGCGCGATCGCCACACGCTGCCGCTGCCCGCCGCTCAGCCCGATGCCGCGCTCGCCGACGACCGTCTGGTAGCCGTCCGGCAACCCCATAATGAATTCGTGCGCCTGCGCCGCTCGCGCCGCCGCCTCCACCTCGGCGTCGGTCGCGTCGGGCCGGCCATAGGCGATGTTGTCGCGGATCGTCCCGCTGAACAGGGTCGTCTCCTGGAGCACGATCCCGATCTGCGAGCGCAGACTGGCGAGCGTCACGTCGCGCACGTCGTAGCCGTCGATCGTCACCCGCCCGCCGGTTACATCGTAGAAGCGCGGGATCAGGTTGATCACAGTCGATTTGCCGGAGCCGGTGCGCCCGAGGATGGCAACCGTCTGCCCCGGCTCGGCAACGAACGACACATGGTCGAGCGCCGGCGTCTCGCTGCCGATATACTTGAAGCTGACATCCTCGAATGCCACCCGCCCCTGCACCCGCGGCAATGCCACTGCACCCGGCCGGTCGGTCACCTCGATCGGCGCGTCGATGATCTCGAACACTCGGTGTGCCGAGGCGATCGCCTGCGCCAGCGCGGCCAGGGTGCCGCCCAGAATGAAAACCGGAAAGAGCAGGTAGCTCAGATAGGTGTTGAACGCCACCAGGTCGCCGACCGTCAGCGCGCCGCCGATCACCTGGTAGCCGCCGAACCAGATCACGCCAAGCGTGCCCAGGTTGGCGATAAAGAAGACCAGTGGGAACGAGAACGCGATCGCGCCGATGATGCTCAGGTTTTCCTGCAACAGGTCCTCGTTGGCAGCGTGGAAGCGCTGGCACTCGTATGGCTCGCGGGCGAAGGCCTTGACGATGCGCATCCCCGTCAGGTTCTCCTGCAAGATGGTGTTCAGGTTGCCGAGCTTCTGCTGGACAATGCGAAAGCGCGGGGCCACCCGGCGCAGCACGAAACCGAACACCACCAAGATCGCGGGCACGATCGCCAGCGCAATCAGCGCCAGCCGCCAGTTCGTCCAGAGCAGGATCGCCGCGCTGCCGGCCAGCATGACGATCGCGTTGATCATCTGCAGAAAGCTCTGGCCGATGAACAGGCGCGTCTGTTCAACATCGCTCGTCAGGCGCGTCATGAGCTGTCCGGTCTGCGCCCGGTCGTGGTAGCTGAAGCTCAGGCGGCCGATCTGCGTGAAGAGCGCGTTGCGCATGTCGTAGGCCGCGCCCTGGCTGGCCTTCTCCGCCCAGAAGCTCTGGGTGAAGCTGAAGAGGCTGCGCAGCAGCGAGACGCCGAGCAGCAGGCCGGCGAACAACAGAATGGCGTTGAAATCGCCCGGCGTGATGCCCCGGTCCACGATCAGGCGGAGCACCTGCGGCGTCAGGAGGTTGCCGGCGGTCACCAGCAACAAACTGATGAGCGCGCCGAGCGTTGTCAGCCAGTAGGGCCGTAGGTAGCCGAGCGCGCGGCGAAGGTCTGCCATCGGTGCGACTTTCTTTCAGACACGGTGTGACACCAGGCACGACTGCGCCACGTAGCGTACGACGTCCGACAGGCGGCGATGGTTGCGCAGGGTGCTGGTATAGTATAGACCGTCCGGCTCGTGTGAAGCGATAACGATATATCACAATTCGCTCCAATCGTAGCACATTACCGATATATCGTCAAGGGGGTTACGGCACAGCGGCTCGGAGCGTGAGGCGTGCCGTTCCGCTGCCAGACGCGCCCGCTACTCTGATTTGTAACGCTTGCTGTGGTGCCGCCTTGAGGCGGCGTCCGCGTCAGGCGGCACGACAATGCACGAAGGATCGCTGTATGGATCGCGCGGAGATGGTCGCGCTCATCCGCGGCGGGGTGCCGACGCCGGGCGGCGCCTGGGCTGAGATCGGCGCGGGGACGGGCCATTTCACCCTGGCGCTGGCCGAACTGCTTGGCCCCGGCGCGACGATCACGGCGATCGACCGGGACGCGCAGGCCGTTCGGCTGTTGATGGGGCTGCAGGCCCCGGCTGCTATCGTGCCGCGGCAGGCGGATTTCACCCGCCCGCTCGGCCTGGCCGGGCTGGACGGCGTGCTGGCGGCCAATGCGCTGCATTTCGCCCGCGATCAGGCGGCGGTGGTGGCGCAGCTCGTGGCGGCGCTGCGGCCTGGCGGGCGGCTGCTGGTGGTAGAGTACCATCTCCTTGCGCCGCGACCGTGGGTTCCGTTTCCGCTGCCGCCGGAGCGCCTCGCCGCCCTGGCGGCGAGGGCCGGCCTGGGGCCGCCGGCGATCGTCGGGCAGCGGCGCTCCCCGTCGAGCGGCATCGAGATGTACGCCGCGGTCTGCGAGCTGCCGCAGGGGCTGCTGCAACCCGGCGCCCGGCCCGTCCAGTGATGGCCGCGCCGCTGACCATGGCGGAGCTTCCGCCCGAGCTGCGCGCCTGGCTCGGCCCGGTGCGTGCGCTCACCGGCCCAGCGCAGGGCGCGACGTCGGATGTCGCCTTCGCCGAAGGTGAGCGCGGCGCGTTTGTCGTCAAGCGTTCCGCGCGGCAACCATACCGCGATTGGCTGCGCCGCGAGTATGCCGTGCTGCGCGCGCTGGAGGGGAGCGGGCTGCCCGTGCCGCAGGCGTATCTGCACATCGAAGCCGGCGGCGCCGGCTGGCTGCTGATGGAACGGCTGCCGGGCCGGCCGCTGAGCGAAGCGCTCGGCGAATGCCGCGACGATGCGGAGCGCGCGCCGCTGCTCACAGCCTTCGGGGCATTTCTGGCGCGGCTGCACCGCTGCCCGCCGCCCGCGGCGCTGGCCGGCGACCGCCCCTGGCTCGACGCCATGCTGGCCACCGCTGCCAGCTACCTGGCGCGCTACCCGGTAGATGGCACGCCCGAGCTGCTGGAGCGGCTGCGGTGTGAGCGGCCCGCGCCCGTCGCGCTCAGGCTCCTCCACGGCGACTGTACCACGGAGAACGTGCTCGTCGCGGATGGCGCCATTTCGGGCATGATCGATTGGGGATTAGGCGCGATCGGCGACCCGCGCTACGACCTGGCACTCGCCACACAGCCGCAGGCCGGCACCTTCGAGTCGCCCGCCGACGTGGTGGCATTTTACGCCGGCTACGGCGGCGAGCCGCTCAGCGGGGCGGAGCGCGCGTATTTCGACGGTTTATATGAGTTTTTCTGAAGGAAGTCAGATGGCCAGCAGTCAGACGTTCAGAGGCTGTCTGAACGCTTCCAGCGGGGCGGGGGCCGCAGATCCTTTCGGGGGCAAGTATGCAGTATAATCACTTCTCTGGCAACCCCGCACGCTGAACTCTGCACGCTGAACCATGAACAAACAATCGCCGCGCGGCCGCCTGGTCTACACGACCGACCCGGATGATGCGCCCAAGCCGGACGAGGCTCCCACGCCCGCCTACCCTTCCGCCCGCGAACAGATCGCCCGCATCGCCCGCGACCGCAAGCGCCGCGCCGGCAAGACGGTCACGGTGATCAGCGGGCTGCGCCACGACCCGGCGACGCTGGAGAAGCTGCTGAAGACCCTCAAGCAGCAATGCGGCGCCGGCGGCACGCTCAAGGACGGCGAGATCGAGATCCAGGGCGACCACCGCGAGCGGGTGGCCGCGGTGCTCGCCGCACTGGGGTACAAGACCAGGCTCGTCGGTGGTTAAAGACAGATAGACGGACGACAGACAACCGGCGAACGCTCCTCGGTCGCCCGCCACCCGTCCGATTGCGCGATAGCATCAGGCAGAGGTGCGACTGCCTCCACGCCGGCGTCCAAATAGGAAATACAGGATCGGCCCGACGAAGTTCACCAGCGCGGCAAGTGTCCAGAGCCAGCGGCTGCCGCGCACCTGCTCCGGCGGCCGGCGCCACATATCGATCAGCGCCGCGATCATCAGCGCGAGCTGCACCACGCCTAGTCCGATCGTCACCCGCTGCTGCGTGCGGGTCAGGTCGCTCCATCGTTTGCGTTGCATGGGATCGCTCCTTGCGTAACCGGATGTCCGCAGTGGGAAGGTTTAGCGGGGCAAAGCCCTCCAAGATTCGTATGTTCCGTCGCACGGCGGCGGAGCGGTTCGCCAGCTTCAAGACTCTAGCCCCCAGCCGCCATCGTGTCAAGCATCTGAAACGCCGCCTCGGCGATGCTGTCCCGGTCGATGCCGAAGTGGCGGTAGAGGTCGCCACGCGTGCCCGACTGGCCGAAATCGTCCACGCCCAGGCTGCGCACCGGCGCGCCGTATACGCTGCCGAGCCATGCCAGCGTGTGCGACGCGCCGTCCAGCACCGCGACGATCGGCGCGCGCCGCTCATCGGGCAGGATGAGCCACTCTGGCAGCGGCGCAGGCGGCGGGCGGCGGGCGGCGGACGATGAACGCTGGGCGGTAGGTGTTGCCCCGTCGCGCCCACTCCATTGCTCGAACAGCCGCCGCGAGCTTGTCAGGTTCAGCAGGTTCACCGCGACACCCTCGCGGCGCAGCAGCACCGCTGCCTCCGCCACCTCCGGCAGGATCGCGCCCGACGCCGCCAGGTTGACCACCGGCATCCACGCCTCCGGGTCGCTGTCGCGTCGGTCGATCAGCCGGTAGCCGCCGGCCAGCACCTGCCGCCGCAGCTCGGCCTCGCCCAGCCGCGCCAGGGCGCCGTCCATCAGCCGCTGCTCGACCGGGCGCGTCGAGAGGCGCAGGTAGGTGGCGTGGCCGCCGCCATGGTCGCAGCAGGCGCGCACGGCATCCAACATGATCCACTCCACCTCGCGGGCGAAACACGGCTCGTAGGCCGCCAGCCGCGGCAGCTCGGCCGCGAGCGATGGGGTCACCGTGGACTGGTGTGCGCCGCCCTCCGGTGCGAGCGTCACGCCCGAGGGCGTCCCGGCGACGATAAACTTCGCGCCGGAGTACAGACCGTAGATCAGCGCGTCCAGCCCACGCAGCACAAACGGATCGTACACGGTGCCGATCGGGATGAGCCATTGGCCGCATAGCTCGGCGGAGAGGCCGAACATCGCCAGCAGCATGAACAGGTTCATCTCGGAGATGCCCAGCTCGATATGCTGCCCGTCCGGCCCGCGCCGCCAGCGCAGGATGCGCTGCGTTTCGGTCTCGAAAAAGTCGGGCTGCGCCTGCCGATCGAAGACGCCGGTCTTGTTGATCCAGCCGGCCAGGTTCGTGGAGACCGACACATCCTGCGACGCGGTGACGATTCGCTCGCGCAGCCCCGGCACGTCCGCCAGGCGCACCAGCACCCGCCCGAAGGCGTCCTGCGTGCTCGTCACCGGCTGGCTGATCGCCGGCAGCGAGTCCGGGATCTGGGGTGAAGCTGCCGATCGGACATGGGAGATCGGGGGTTGCGACTCCGCGCTCTGCCCGTCTGCCTGTCCGGCCGCCTGACCATCCGGCGGGCCGAACAGCCGCACCGCCGCTTCGGCGCAGAGGCGTCCTTCGGTACTTGCCGGATCGAAGGCGTCCCACTCTGCGCCGGGGGCCACACCCAAAGCCGGGCGGAGCGCCGCGATCTGATCCGGCGTCAGCAGCATCGCGTGATTGAGCGGGTCGCCAGCGAACGGCAGCCCCCACCCCTTGATCGTGTAAGCGAACAGCACGGTCGGGCGCTGCGTCTCGGCCCCGGCCTGCGCCAGCCGCTCCAGCAGCAGGCCGAGGTCGTGTCCGCCGAGGTTGGCGAGCGTCGCTGGCAGGTCGTCGTCGTCGATCGCGGCGAGCAGCCGCGCCAGCGCGCGGTCGCCGGCGACCAGCCGGGGCGCAGCGCCGCGCCAGGCAAGCGGATCAGCGCCTGGTACTCTTCGTTGCTCATCGCGTCGATTCGCTGCCTGAGGGCCGCCCCGCCCGTCCCCTGGGCGAACAGCGCCTCCAGCCGGCGGCCGTACTTGGCTTCGAGCACCTGCCATCCGGCCTCGGCGAACATCCGCTTCAGCCGCGCCGCGCGCACCCCCGGTACCACCCGGTCCAGGCTCTGGCGGTTCAGATCGACGATCCACAGCAGGTTGCCCAGCCCTTGCAGCGCCTCGTCCAGCAACGCCTCCCAGATATTGCCCTCGTCCAACTCGGCGTCGCCGACCAGCGCGACGAAGCGGCGCGAGGTGACGCTGCCGAAGTGCGCCTCGGCGTAGCGGTGCACCAGCGCGGCGAAGGCCGGTGCGACCGCCCCCAGCCCGACCGACCCGGTCGAAAAATCGACCGGGTCGGGGTCCTTAGTGCGGCTCGGGTAGGCCTGGAGCCCGCCGTAGGCGCGCAGCTCCGTCAGGTAGCGGCGCGGCAATCGCCCCAGCAGGTACATGATGGCGTGGTAGACCGGCGCGGCGTGCGGCTTGATCGCCACCCGGTCGCCGGCGCGCAGATGGCAGAAGTAGAGCGCGGTCAGGATCGAGACCGACGAGGCCGACGATGCCTGGTGCCCGCCGACCTTGGTGCCGTCGGGGTTGGGGCGAACGTGATTGGCGTGGTGGACGATGAGCGTGGCGAGCCAGAGGACGCGGCGCTGGATCGACTCCAGCGCGTTGATCGGGGCGGTGGCGGCCATCATCGGCGTTCTCCCCGGTTGCGTGTTGACCGGCCGAATCATAGCATTCGGCGGCGGCGAAGGCAAACGGGGCGAGCGCCGGGCGAGAAGGAGACAGCGAGGCGTAGCGCTCTGTCCGGCGGCGGGCGCGCAGTGCGCGTGGTTGCGTGCTGCGCCTGACCACCGCGCCCGATACCCTGCGGCGCTAGCCTCGAACCCGCCGCCAGAGCCAGATCGCCGGCCCCAGGCTGAGGTACGCGATGGTCAACGTCGCGACCGCAAGCTGTAGGTCCGACAGTGCGAGTGCCGCGGCGGCCAGCCAAACCCACGGCGGGCAGCGGAGCATGGTGGCAAGCTTGGGGTACGGCAGCGTGCAGACCATCAATACCGAGAGCAGGCCGACAAGCGCCAGCACCTGCCCGGCGGTCAGTGCCGGGTTGAAGAGGTAGTTGGCCGCCACGACCGTCGCGGCGAAGGTGGTCGGGACCCCCTGGAAGAAGCGCCGGTCGGGCGGCGACGCGTTGAAGCGCGCCAAGCGCAGCGCGCCAGCGAGCGCGTAGAGGCCACTCATGACGCCGATCAGCCAGAGCGGCGGCGCGGGCTGCAGCCAGTAGACCCAGTAGAAGATCAGGCTGGCCCCCGCAATCATGAACGAGGTCATGTCGGCCAGCGAGTCGAGATGCGCGCCGAAGCTGCTGGTCACCCGCCAACGGCGCGCCAGCGAGCCGTCGCAACCGTCCAGTGCGACGCAGCACAGTAGCCCCCAGGCGGCTAGGTGGGTCTCGCCGAGCGACGCCGCGATCAGCGACAGCACGCCGATCAGCAGATTGAAGCTGGTGAAGCCGTTGACGATCAGGAAGCGCAGGCGGCTGAGCGAGGTGTTGCCTTCGAGCGTCATGCGCGCCTCTCTTCTGCCGGGTAGCTCGGGCGCAGGCCAGATGTCAGATATCAGATGGTCAGACGTCAGACGATCACGAAGTTGTCTGAACGGGGAGGTGTGGCGGGCTGCGGTTCTAAATCCCCCCACTGGTCGCGGCTCAGACAGCCTCTCAGAACGATCATCCATCGGTTTCGTCTGACTCAGGAGTTTCGCTTTGAGATACAAAACTTGCGTTTGGAACGCCATATACTGCGATCTGACGCGTGTTGCGTTCCTGGCTTTCTAATACGCTCGGCGGTCTCTGAAGCGAACGTCCTGTGACTGGCTGATAGCTGACCGTCTGCAGGTCTTCGCCGCAATCTTATCGCCTTTTTACCTCTTCCGCAAGCGCCGCATCCTGCGCCAGCATATCCTCGCGCGGCGGGCTCCAGGTGTCGATCACCAGCGACTCCTCGAGCGCATCGGCGGCGTGCGGCGCGCCGCCCGGCGCCAGCGCCGACTCGCCGGGGCCGAGTTCGTGTGGAACGCCCGCCACCACCAGCCGCAGCCGCCCACGGAGCACGTGCGTCACCTGCTCGTGCGGGTGGCTGTGCTCCGGCAGGCGGCTTCCCGCGTCGAGTTGGACAAGCGCCTGGTGCAGCCGCTCGCCGCTCGCCAGCGTGCGCCGCCGGATGCCGGGAACGATCTCGATCCAGCGCTCGTTGTCGCTCATCATCGCTGCTCCAATTCGGTCATCCGCTTGTTCGCTATGGGCAACGCACCCAGCTGCCCAGCCGCAGGCAGCGCGTCACGTACATATCGACCATGCGGCGGTCGTCTGGCCGTGCGGTCATCACCACAATCTCGCGCACGGTCTGGAACATCCCGTTTCGAGTCAGTACCATGCTTGACCGGTCGAAATTCGGCCCGCGCGCCGGCTGCCAGCCGCGCTGCAGCAAGGTCCGGCGCACCGTCGCCAGGCTCTCGCCGGGTGGCAGGCGAAACGAGAGAGACTGCCGTACCCCTGTAGCCGTGCCGAACTGTACCTCGGCCGCGTTCGCCGGCAGCAGGTCGCGGTCGCGGGCCGCTGCGGCGGCACGGACCCCGCCGACGCATCCCAGCAGCAGCAGCAGCATAGTCAACCCCATCGCCAGGCAGGGGCGAGAACGGGTAGATGGGATCGCAGAGACGAAAGATCGATGGCCTGGGGCGCGACGTGTGCAATCGGTCGGCACCTTGTCACCCTGTCATTGTGTCAGTTTGCCATCGCCGGCTTACCGACCCAGCATCTGCCGGGCATACTGCGGCCAGGCCGGTTCGGCGCGCAGTGTCTCGCCAAGTGCGACGATATCGGCGCTCCCCTCGCGGATCACACTGTCCGCCAGCTCCGCGTCCGCCAGCAGTCCCCCGACCATCACCGGAATGTCGATCACGGCGCGCACTTCGGCCGCCAGCGGCACACGCCAGCCAGGGAAGCGCGCGATCGGTGTGTTGCCGCCGCCCTCGGCGCTGATCTCCAGCAGATCGGCGCCGGCGGCTGTCAGGCGCTTCGCCGCGACGCGCGCGTCCTGCAGCGGCAGGCTGCCAGAACCAAGCTCGCCCACGTTGAGTCGCACGCCGACCAGCAGCCGCCCGCCGATCCAGCCCTTGACCCGCTCGACGACCTCCTGGAGCAGCAGCAGCCGCCCGCCGAGGTCGCCGCCGTACTGATCCGTCCGGCGGTTCGTCGACGGCGAGAGAAGTTGGTCGAACGGGCCGCCGTCGGCACACGAGAACATCACGCCGTCTGCTCCGGCGGCGTGCGCCCGCCAGGCCGCCGCCACCCAGGCAGCCCCGAGCTCGTCCAACCCTGTGTCGTCTGCTGCGACGGCCGGCGCGGGCTGGTCAATCATCTGGAAAGCGAGCGCGCCGTGCCGGTGGATCGCACCGATGCACTCGCGCAGCCCGGTCACATGCGCATCGGCGTAGAGCCCCAGGTGCGGTGCGCCGGTATCCGATGGGGGGAGCGGCCAGGCGGCTTCGAGCACGATCAACCCGGCGCCGCCGCGCGCCCGTTCGGCGTAGTACGCGCCGAACGCCGGGCCGGCGAACCCGCCCGCGCCCGCGAAGCCGCTCGGCACGGCGGTCAGCGCGATGCGATTGGGTAGCCGCGCCCGGCCAACCTGCAATGGGCTGAATAGATGCATGGTAGGTGACAAATCCGGCAGCAGCGTCAGTCCTCCGCATTATAGCCGAGGGGATGCGGCTCCGCAATTGCCAATCTCGAACCCCCGCCGACGCTACGGCGCAACCGTCGGTTCAGCTGGCGGCGTCGGGGTGACGGCAGGCGTCGGCGCGGATGTTGGGGCCGGCGCGGGGGTTGGCGTCGGTGCCGGGGCGGGTACGGGCGACGGCTCCGGCGGGGCGGCAGGTGTTGGCCCGCTGGCCGGGGCAGGCTCCGACGTCACGGTAGGCTCGGGCGCTGGCGTGTTTGTCGGAGCTGGCGTGTCCGTGGCAGCGGGCGCCGGTGTGGCCGTGAACGGCCCAGTCGGGCGTGGTGCCGCGGTTGGGCTGGGTCCCGGCGCGGTCGGGGTGGCCGTTGCTATCGGGGTTGGCGCGGGCGTGGGCGCCCGGTGCCGTGGCAAGTCGCGCTCCGTCGACGCGTCCACCGGTGTCGCGGTCGGCGCTGCCGTAGCCGTTGGCGCGGCGGTGTCGGTCGGTGCCGGCGGGGCGGTCGGCGTGGGCGTCGCACTCACGGTCGGCGTGGGAGTCGCGCGCGGCGCTGGCGTGGATGTGGCGGCCGGCGGTGGCGCGGCGCGCAGCGGCGCCAGCAGCGCGTTCATCGATGGCGGCACGACGAGCACCGTTGCCGAGGCGCTATCCGGCGGCGCATTCATGGCGCTCAGCGTCACGGAGTTGCTGCATGTGCCGGCGGCGACGGTTGTGAACGTCACGTCGCGTTGGGCGTAAGCGCCGGGCGCCAGCGTGCCGATCGGGTCGGTGAAGCCTGCGGGCGTCAGGCAGGGGTCCGGCGAGTCGGTCAGTGTGACGCCATAGGCCGGGGCGGCGCCCAGGTTGCCATACCAGATGACGAAGGTAACGCTCTCACCCTGCGTGACCGTTGATCGCTTGGGCACCTTGATCACCACCAAGTCAGGGGTGGGCGTCGGCGTCGCGGTCGGTGTCGCGGTCGGCCCCGGCGTGGGCGTCGACGTCGCGGTAGGGGTGTTCGTCGGCGTCGCCGTGTTGGTCGGTGTGGGCGTGTTGCTGGGTGTCGGCGTATCGGTCGGCGTGCTCGTGGGCGTGGGGGTATTGGTCGCCGTGGGCGTGTTGCTGGGCGTGGGCGTGTTGCTGGGCGTGGGCGTGTTGCTGGGTGTCGGCGTATCGGTCGGCGTGCTCGTGGGCGTGGGGGTATTGGTCGCCGTGGGCGTATTGCTGGGCGTGGGCGTATCGGTCGGCGTCGGCGATGGACCTGGCGTGTTCGTCGGCGTGCTGGTCGGCGTCACCGTCGGGGTGTTCGTCGGTGTGTGGGTTGGCGTGGGGGTATTGGTCGGCGTCGGCGTAGGCGCCAGCACGGTGAAGGTCGCGCCGTTGATAGTGAACGTGCCAAAGCTGCCGGTCGCCTGGCCGGTGCTGGTATAGCTGCCGGGCGGCGTCGAGGGCAGTACGTCGGCGTAAATAAAGAACTGGCGATAGCTGCCGGTCGGCATCGTCGCGTTGACCGCCCAGAGCACACTTTGCCCGCTGATGACGCCGCCGCTGCTCGCGCCGACCGGGCTGATCCCGCTCGGCATGATGCCTTCGACCGTCGCCAGCGTAACCGGCGGGCCGAGGTTGAAGATGCGAATGATGTAGGTAACGGACGTGCCCGCCGGCCCCTGCGATGGCGTCACAACGGTCATGCCATAGTTCAGCGGCATCGGCGTCGGCGTGGGCGTATTGGTCGGCGTGGGTGTACTGGTCGGCGGCGGCGTGGGTGTACTGGCCGGCGGCGGCATGGCAGTAGCCGCCGTCGCTGGCGTCGACGTGAGTATCGCGGCGGCGGACGCGGTCGGTGTGTCCGTCGGCGCTGGCGTGGGTGTCGCGGTGGCGGACGCGGTCGGCGTGTCCGCCAGCGCTGGCAGGGTTGGTGTAAGGCTGGGCGGCGCCGGTGGTGCAGTCGGCGGGCGCGCCACCGGACTCGGGCTGGGGCCTGGGCTGGCCGCTGGCGCGCTGACCGGCGGCGCTGCGGTCGCATCAACCGGCGGCGGCAGCGGCGTCGCCGTAGCGGACGGCGCGGCGACGGCGGCCACCGGCGTCGCGGTCGCGCCGGGCGCCGGCGGCGGGGCAGGCGCTGGGACGAACGGCGGGAGCACGGCCACCGGAATGACATCCGGCGGCGCTGGGGTGGCGCGCATGTCCTGCTCGGCGGCCTGTGCCACCTGTGGGGCGGGCGGCGGCAAGAGCGGCGCTGCGCCCGTCGCCCACGGCTGGTAGTTCGCGCTCAGGCGGCTCAGCAGGCTATGCGGATACGCCTCGCCGTGGGGTGTCAGCGTGGCAACGATCAATTGCCCGACACAGCAGATGCCGAGCATGGCGAGCAAAATCGCCGCGAGCACCAGAGCCCACAGCGCCCGGCGGTCATGCCGCGCTTGCGAGTGTTGTGTCGGTGTAGTCGTGGTTCGCATGCGCGCCTGGCAGGGTCAGCGAGAAGACGCTGCCCTCGCTCGATGTCCGCTCCAGCCAGAGAGCCCCGCCCTGCCGCCGCACCAGCTCGTGGGCGATCGCCAGCCCCAAGCCGATGCCGCGCTCGGCCGAGTTGATCCCTTCCGCGCCGCGGCTGAACCGCGCGAACAACTGGGCTTCCAGCTCCGGCTCGATCCCCCGGCCGGTATCGCAGATATCGATCCGGACCTGATCCGCCTCGGCGTACGCCCGGATCGTGACAGAACCGGCCTGGGTGTAGCGCCGCGCGTTGTCGAGTAATTGGTGCAGCGCGTTACGCAGCTGCTGTGAGTCGGCGACGATCTCCGGCAGCCCGTGGGCCAGATCGACATGGAGCGCCAACCCTTTGGCGGCGCACGCCGGGCGGTGTGTCCAGAGGACATCCTCCAGCACGCACTCCAGCGCGACCGGGGCGGTGTGAAACTCGATCGCCCCGGTGTCCAGCCCGGCTAGCAGAATCACATTGTTCAGCAGGTTCGTCATGTGCTGGGTATGCTTGCGCATCGCCTCGAGCAGCATGCGCTGCTCGTCGGTCAACTGGCCGGCATAGCCCCGCAGCAGCAGGTCGGACGAGCCGCTCATGACCGTCAGCGGGGTCCGCAGCTCGTGCGAGATGGTGGCGATGAAATTGGTCTTGGCCCGGTCAACCTCGACCTCCCTGGTCATATCCTGCAACACATAGACCTCGCCCAGGCGCGTGCCGCCGTCCATCACCGGGGCGCTGGCGACGCGCACGACGCGCTGGCCCAGGCGGTAGAGCGCCGGGGCGCGCTCGTGGCCGAAGCTGAGCGCGGCCTCGTGGAGCGGGGTAAGCGGGATCGCATCGAAGCGCGGCGGGGCGGGCGCCTCCGGCGCCAGGCCAAGCAACTCGCGAAGGGCGCGGTTGGTCACCAACACCGCCCCCGCTGGGTCGCACACCACCACGCCGTCGGCGATGCTTTCGACGATCGCTGCCCGCTGGCTGGCCTCGGCGCGGACCGCCCGTACCAGCTCCAGCAGGTGCCCGGTCATGTTGTTGAACGAGTCGGCCAGCAGCCCGACTTCGTCGCGAGCGCTGACACGGCTGCGGCGCTCCAGGTCGCCCGCGGTGACGGCCTGCGCCGTCGCGACCAGTTCTTGAAGTGGGCGGGTGATCTGCCGGGCCACGGCCACGCCCAGGCCGATAATCATCAACATCAGCAGGATGGTCAGGCCGAGGAGCGGCGCACGGGCATCCATCCACTGCGCGATGACATAATCGTTCGCCAGCGCCACCGAGAGGATGCCAATCGTCGCGCCACGCACGCGCAGCGGCGCATAGGCAAACTGGTAGCCCCGTCCATTCACCTCGCGTGCGTCGAAGATCCCCTGGCGCGCCGCGGCGTCGCTTGCGCGCACCCGCGCTGCCAGGGTGGGGGGCAAGCGCAGTGGGGCTAGGTCGGCCCCGGCGGTGCTGGCGAAGGCAGCGCCGTCCGCGGCGTCGTAAACTGTTACAATCGCGGCGAGCGACCGGCTTTGCAGTGTGCCCAGAAGCGACGGAAGGCGCGTGGCGATGACCATCCCGCCGACGACGCGCTGGTTCTGCATCACCGGTGCCACGGTGAACAGGTAGCGCTCGCCGCCCAGATCGACCAGGCCAGCGTACTTGTCGCCGAGCGCGTCCTGTTGGTGGCCGAGGGTGCGCGGCACGAACCAGAGCGCGCGCAGGTCGCGCGGTTCGTGGCGCACGCGCCCGGCGGCGGGCTGCCCCTCCGGGCGCTCCCAGTCGAGCAGCGAGCGGCCGGTGCTGTCGAAGGCGATCAGGCGATCCAGCCGCACGCCGGCACGCTGCACGCCGACGCGGTAGAACGGGTCGAGGGCGCGTTCGAGGCCGGCGGTATCGCCAGCAGCCAGGGCATCCGCGACGGCGGGGGCGTTTGCAGCCACGTTCGGCCCGGCGAAGACGGCTTCGCGCAAGAACTGGAGGTTGGCGCTCTCCTGCATGACGACAGCATCGGCGGCGGCGCGGGCCGTCTGCGCGAGCTGGTTGTCTAGCCGCTCCTGCGCCGAGCCGGTGATGATCAGCAGCGCCACCGCCGCGCCCGCCAGCGCGACCAGCAGCGTCAGCAGCAGGAAGGGGAGGATGATCTTGTATTGCAGCCGTGACTGCAGTGTCTCGAGCAGGCGCATGTGCCGTAGCCCTTGGCAAGAATGCTGGCGAGCATGTAAAAGGGCGACCGTGGTCGCGCTGCGCCACGACCAGTATAGAATCCTCGCATTACCGTGACAAGCCGATCAGGTTGAAATTTGTGAACAAAAAGTGTTGTTTCCGATGCACGCTCGTAGCCGTCGATCACGGCGACTAATCCGCCACCTCGACGACCTGCCCATCGTAAGCGAGTTGCGCCCAGGGCGGGAGCACGGCGTTCGTCGCCGCGTGATCCAGGTCGTGGTTCATATGGACGAACAGCGCCCGGCGCGGCCGCAGTTCTTCCGCCACTGCGACGGCTTCGGCCAGCGAGAGGTGTGTTGGGTGGGGGCGCTCGCGCAGCGCGTTCAGCACCAGCAGGTCGAGGCTGCGCAGGTGCGCGCGGGCGCTCTCCGGCACGGCGCTGGCATCCGTCACATACCCCAAGCCGCCGATGCGGTAGCCGGTGATCGTCCAGGTACCGTGCGGCACCGGAAAGGGCGTGATCGCCAGGCCGCCGATCTGGAACGGGCGCGCGCCGTCGATCTCGACGAGCTCGATCAGCGGACGGGTGGAGCCCTCGGAGCCATCGGTGAAGGCGTAGGCGAAGCGCTCGCGGATGAACGCCAGGGTCGGCAGGGTGCCATAGAGCGGAATGGCGCTCTGCTGGGCGAAGTTGAGCGGCCGCAGATCGTCGATTCCGGCCACATGGTCGGCGTGGGAGTGGGTGAGGAGCACCGCGTCGATGCGGGCCAGGCCGGCGGCCAGCGCCTGCTGCCGCAGATCCGGCCCGACATCGAAAAGGAGGCGCAGCCCGCCGGCCTCGAGCAGCGCCGAGGTGCGGAAGCGCTTGTTGCGCGGGTCGTCCGAGCGGCAGACGGCACAGCCGCAGCCGATCACCGGCACGCCCATCGAAGTGCCTGTCCCGAGAAACGTCAGTCGCATACGGCCCCCGGTTGCGCCACCGAGCCAGCTATGCTATTATAGCCGCCGTTGGAAAACTGAATAGCACGCTCATCACGAGGGGCGGAGGGACTGGCCCGACGAAGCCCGGCAACCGCCTGAGGAAGTTCTTCATTCAGAGTGCAACCTGCAGCGTGAGCCTCTAACGATGCCGCGCTCTGAACGCTGAACTTTGGAAGGCATGGTGCCAATTCCTGCAGGTGCGCACGGCGCATCTGAGAGATGAGAGGACAGACTCGATAGGGCCTCTCGCTGTGCGAGTGGCCCTCTTTGTTACAAATGGACGCGCGGTTTCAGACGGTCTGGTGGGAAGACGGCGCGGTCTGCCTGATCGACCAGCGGCGGCTGCCGGCGGAGCGGGTTGTCGTGCGCTGCACGGCCCTGGAAGAGGTCGCCCGGGCGATCCGTACGCTCCAGGTCCGTGGCGCCCCGGCGATCGGCTGCGCGGCCGCGTACGGCATGGCGCTGGTGGCACAGCAGCGCGCCGTGGATGGCGCCGGGCAACTGGCGGCGCTGGCCGAGGCCAAAGCGACGCTGGACGCGCAGCGCCCAACCGCGGTGAACCTCCCCTGGGCGACGGCCCGCGTGCTGGCTCGCGCCCGCGCAGTGTCCGGGGAGACGGACGACACTGCGGCGGTCGCTGCGGCTGCCCTGGCCGAGGCGCACGCCATCCGCGCTGAAGACCTGGCGATGTGCCATGCGATCGGGCGGCACGGCGCGCCGCTCATCCCCGCGACGGGCCGAGTACTGACGCATTGCAACGCCGGCGCCCTGGCAACGGCCGGCTACGGCACGGCGCTGGCGCCCATCCGCGCGGCGCATGAGGCTGGTCGCCCGGTCCATGTCCTGGTGGGCGAAACGCGCCCGTTCCTCCAGGGCGCGCGCCTGACGGCCTGGGAGTTGCAACAGGACGGTATCCCGCTCACCTTGATCACCGACAACATGACCGGGTACTTCATGCAGCGCGGCGAGGTCGATTGCGTGATCGTCGGCGCGGATCGGATCGTCGCCAATGGCGATGTCGCCAACAAAATCGGCACCTATAGCCTGGCGGTCCTGGCGCGTCATCACGGCATTCCGTTCTATGTCGCGGCGCCGTCGTCAACCATCGATCTCGCGCTGCCGGATGGAAACGCCATCCCGATCGAGCAGCGCGACCCGAGCGAGGTGACGACGCTGGCGGGTGTGACGATCGCGCCAGAGGGCGTCGCAGCGGCCCACCCGGCCTTCGATGTCACGCCGCACACGCTGGTTACGGCGATTATCACCGAGTGCGGTGTGATCTGGCCGCCGTTCGGGGAGAAGCTACAGGCTATCGTTCAACCTTCAGCGTTCACCATACGTGCAACGAAGCCTGCACCGTGAATCGCCGATCGAACCGATCCAGAGACGCTGCGCTCTGCACCTTCAGCTTTGAACGCTGAACGCTAAACTTGAACGCTAAACGAGCCCATGCGTTTGCCCTTCGAGCCCGCCTGCCGCCCGCTGCTGCTCGGCAGCCTGCCGTACCGCAGCGCGGCCCAGGCGCTCGATGTGTCGCGGCGCTACGCCGGGGCGCTGCTGGCCTGGCCCCAACTGCCGCGACGGCGATACCGCGAAGCGCCGCTGGTGCAGGCGGCCGTCGGCCTGCCCGGGCTGGTGGTGGATGAAACGGCGCGGCGGATGGTCGTGAGCCGGGACGCCGTGGCGCAGGAGATCGACCGGCTGGCGCTGGCCTACCTCGAAGGGAATAGCGGCTATGCCGCCCTCGGTGACGACAGCGCCGCCGGGCTGTGGGAGATGCTCCGCCAGCGCGACAGCGTGCGCGGCGCGCTCGCGCTCAAGGGGCAGTGCATGGGGCCGATCAGCGTCGCGCTGCAATTGACAGACGAGCAGCAGCGCCCGCTGATCTATGACGACATGCTATTCGATGCGCTGGTGCAGCTGCTGCGGCTGCGCCTGGCCTGGCAGGAACGGCAACTGCGCGACCTGAACCCGGTGACGGTGATCTGCATCGATGAGCCGTTTCTGGAGTCGCTCGGCCAGCCGTTTCTGCCGCTGGATTGGGACGAGGCGCGCGAGCGAATCGCGACCGTCTTCGCAGATGTCCGCGGTTGCCGCGGGATCTATGCCGCCGGTGTGCCGGACTGGGGCGAGGTGCTGGAGCTCGAGGCGATCGACCTGATCATCGCGGATGTCGCGCATCACAGCGCGGCGCTCGTCGGCGCGGCAGAGTCGCTCGGCGCCTTCCTGCAGCGCGGCGGGGTGGTCGGCCTGGGGCTGGCCCCGTCGGAGCCGGACGAGCTCGCCAACGCCACCGCCGCGGCGCTGCTGCAACGGCTGGATCGACTGCTGGAGCAGTTCGCTGCGGCGGGCCTGGAACCGGAGCAGGTGCTGCGGCAGGCGGTGATCACCCCGGCCGGGCCGCTGGGCTGGCTCGAGCCGGCGGAAGCCGAGCAGGCGCTCCGGCTGACCAGCGAGGTCGCGGCGGCGCTGCGGGCGCGCCTGGGGATGGAAGAAGCCATCATGCCGAAAACGTCATCCGGCAGCCGGTAGTGTGCAGGAGATGTTCATTTCTTGATGCTGGCATGCCCGATCGAATGTTAATAGACAGCCCAGTTTCAAGCATCGTACCGCGAAGGAGCCGCTTGTGTCGATTGTCGTGACCGGATCGCTCGCCTACGACTACATCATGAATTTCCCCGGCTACTTCCGGGATCATATCCTGGCCGACAAGGCGCATCTGCTCTCGGTCAGCTTCTTGGTCGAGTCTATGCGACGGATGCGTGGCGGCGTGGCGGGCAATATCGCATACAACCTGGCGCTGCTCGGCGAGCGCCCGCGGGTGATGGCGACCGCCGGACAGGATTTCCGCGACTACCGCGAGTGGATGGAGCAGCAGGGGATCGATACCTCGGCGATCGTCGAGATTGAGGGTGAATACACCGCTTCGTGCTTCATCAACACCGATCTGTCGAACAATCAGATCGTCGCCTTCGCCCCGGCGGCGATGACTCGCTCGCGCGAGTTGTCGCTTGTCGCGCTCGGGTTGGGGCCAGGCGACTTTGTCGTGATCTCGCCGACCGACCCGGAGGCGATGAGTCGCTACGCCGAGGAATGCCGCCGGCTCGGCGTGGCGTTTGTCTTTGACCCCGGCAAGCAGACGCCGCGGCTGACGGGCGAGCAGATTCTCGCCGGGCTGCGCGGGGCGAGCGTGCTGGTCGGCAACGACTACGAATTCGCGATGATGGCGCAGAAGACCGGGAGCAGCGAGGCCGACTTGATCGCTGCCGCGCCGATCACCGTTGTTACCCGCGGCGCGCACGGCTCGACGATCTACACGGCCCAGACGAACGGGCAGGGTCTGCACATCCCGGTCGCGCCGGTGAGCGCCGTGGTCGATCCGACCGGCGCGGGAGATGCTTACCTGGCCGGGCTGGTCTTTGGGCTGGCGCGTGGGCTGCCGCTGGGGGTGACGGGCCGGGTCGCCGCGCTCAGCGCCGCCTACGCCATCGAGCAGCGCGGCTGCCAGGAGCACCGCTACACGCTCGACGAGTTCGCCGACCGCTATGTTGCCGCCTTTGGCCCGGCGCCGGAGATCGAGGCGCTGCGCGCCAGTGAACGGGTGCGAGGATAAGCGGATGGGCGACGCCAGAACAACGTGCTGTCGTCCTTTGCCCTCCCGTCGCAGGCATGTTGGAAGGACACGCCATGACTGAACCACTCAACTGGGGCATCATCAGCACCGCGCGGATCTCCGGGGCGTTCGCCGCCGGCGTGGCCCGCTCGTCCGAGGCGCGGGTGGTCGCGGTCGGCAGCCGGGCCGCGGCCACGGCCGAGGCGTTTGCCGCGCGCTATGGCATCCCGCGGGCCTACGGCTCATATGAAGCGCTGCTGGCGGACGCGGAGGTGGACGCAGTCTACATCGGACTGCCGAACCACATGCACGCCGAATGGTCCATCCGCGCGGCGCAGGCCGGCAAGCATGTGCTCTGCGAGAAGCCGATGGGCGCGAACCTGGCCGAGGTCGCGGCCATGTTCGAGGCCGCCCGCGCCGCGAAGGTCTGGATGATGGAAGCGTTCATGTACCGCTTCCACCCACGCACGCTCAAGCTCCAGGAGCTGCTCGCAGCCGGCGCGATCGGCGCGCCACGGCTGGTGCGGGCGTCGTTCGGTTTCACCATCGGCAACCGGGGCGACATCCGGCTGAAGCCGGAGATGGCCGGCGGCGCGCTGATGGACGTCGGCTGCTACCCTGTCAACTTTGCTCGGATGGTCGTAGGCGCCGCCCCGACCCACGCGACCGCCGCGGCGGTCTGGGATGAGAGCGGTGTGGATGGCACGCTCGCCGGGACGCTCGAATACCCCGGCGGCGCGCTCGGGCAGGTGTCGTGCAGCTTCTTCAGCGCCGGGCACCAGACGGCGCAGATCATCGGCACGGCGGGCGTGATCGACGTGCCGGAGCCCTTTTCGCCCCCCGGCGACCAGCCGGCGCTGCTGCGGCTGTCGCGCGGGGGCGAGCGTGAGGAGTTCCGCTTCGAGCCGGTGAACCAGTACCAACTCGAGGCGGAAGGGTTCGGCCGGCTGATTCGTGCCGGACATGGCGGGCCGGAGATGCCGCTCATCGAGACGCTGGAGAATACCGCGACGATCGATGCGCTGCTGCTTAGTGCGCGCGAGAACCAACGTGTGCCAGTCGCTCGCGTATAAACCGCAACCAGGCCCGGATGGGCCGCGGGCCGCTCCGGGAAACTATCCATCGTGTCGCGCGAATGCGACGTGGCTACTCTGTTCAGCGAAGGAGAATGGAACCACATGACCCAGGATTATGACATTCGGGACGTCGGCCTGGCCGACCAGGGCCGCAAGCGGATCGACTGGGCCGAAGTCGAGATGCCAGTGCTGCGCCTGATCCGCGAGCGCTTCGCGAAGGAGCGCCCGCTGGCCGGGCTGCGCGTGGCCGCATGTCTCCATGTCACCGCCGAGACCGCCAACCTGATGCGAACCCTGGCGGTCGGCGGGGCGGACGTGGTGCTCTGCGCCTCGAACCCGCTCTCGACACAGGACGACGTGGCGGCATCGCTGGTGGCGCACGAGGAGATCCCGGTCTTCGCGATCAAGGGCGAGGACAACGCCACCTACTATGGCCACCTGAAGGCCGCGCTCGACCACAACCCGAACGTCACCATGGACGACGGCGCCGACCTGGTCTCCGCCGTGCTGAAGGACCGGCGCGACCTGCTCGACTCGATGGTCGGCAGCACCGAAGAGACCACCACCGGCGTCATCCGGCTGAAAGCGATGGCGGCGGACGGCGTGTTGAAGTTCCCAGTGATCGCTGTCAACGACAGCGACACCAAGCACATGTTCGACAACCGCTACGGCACCGGCCAGAGCACGCTCGACGGGATCATCCGCGCGACGAATGTGCTGCTCGCCGGCAAGACGTTCGTCGTCGGCGGGTACGGCTGGTGTTCGCGCGGCATCGCCGACCGGGCGCGCGGCCTGGGCGCGAACGTGATCGTCACCGAAGTTGATCCGATCAAGGCGCTGGAAGCGGCGATGGACGGCTTCCGGGTGATGCCGATGGTCGAGGCGGCAAAGGTGGCGGATTTCATCGTCACGGCCACCGGCGACAAGAACGTGATCGACGCGGCGCACTTCGCGGTGATGAAGGACAACTGTATCGTCGCGAACAGCGGCCACTTCAATGTCGAGATCAACATCCCGGCGTTGGAGAAGCTCGCGCGCGAGAAGACGCAGCCGCGCCCCTTCATCGAGCAATACGTACTCCATGACGGCCGGCGGATCAATCTGCTCGGCGAAGGCCGCCTGATCAATCTGGCGAGCGCCGAGGGCCACCCGGCCAGCGTGATGGACATGTCGTTCGCCAACCAGGCGCTCGCCGTCGAGTATCTGCTGACCAACAAGGGCCGACTGTCGCACGGCGTCCATGCCCTGCCGAAGGCGGTGGACGCCGAGATCGCCCGCCTGAAGCTCAAGGCCATGGGCATCGAGATCGACACGCTCACCGAGGAGCAGGCGAAGTACCTTGCGTCGTGGGAAGAAGGCACCTGAGACGTTGGGCGTGCAGCGTGCAGCGTTTTCGTGGGCAGGAGCGCCCTGCGCGGCCAAAACGTCGGACGTCGCGCGCTGAAGGTTGAACTCTGATGAAATGGGAGGGGAAATGGCGACCTACGATCCGAACCAGCAGCAGCAGCCCGCCTGGACGCCGCCGCCCGTGCCGGAGAGCTATACGGCCAGCGGCGGGCTGGCCGGCACGGCCCAAACAACGCTCGTGGGCGATCGCTGGGCGATCGCCGCGCTCACCGTCGTTGTGACCACGCTGATCTCTTGTGTGCCGCTGGTCAACTGTGTCGCGCCGTTCGTGCCGCTTGTCGTTGGCATCATCACGCTGACCAAGGCGAAGGAAGCCGCCGACCCGAGCAAGGCCCGCCTGTACGGCTGGCTCGCGACCGGCCTTGGCATTCTCTTCGTCCTGGCGGTGATCGGCATCATCGCACTCTATGGGTCGATTGTCGCATCGCTCATGAATAGTCCGGAATTTCGCCGGCAACTCCAGCGGCCGTAGGGCGATACGCAATGCTGCCTGGTTCGGCTCTGGCCGCCGCCGCTCAGACCCTGTACCAGCGGATTGGGGGCTGTGAACCCTTTGGGGGGTAGCTTGTTCCGCCGACGCGGCCGGGGCCCGCGGCGTGCACCCCCCTGGCCCCCGCTCTCGCGTGCGGGGCAGGGGGCCGGGGTTGGGGTCGCGCTGGCGCCCGGCAATCGCGCAAAACCTACCCCTGGAAGGGCGGAATATGCGTGTCAGGCCGGCGGCGTGGGCGCCAGCGCCCGCCGGTCGACGACAACACTCTCGGGAGGGCTGCGCCTTCCGAACCACGTTTTCGAGGAGCGGTTATGGCCAACACATTCATGCAATCGCCCCGTCTGTTCTTCACATCGGAGTCGGTGACGGAAGGGCATCCCGACAAGCTGTGCGACCAGGTCTCGGACGCCGTGCTGGACGCTTTTCTGGCGCACGACCCGCGCGCGCGGGTTGCATGCGAGACGGCCACGACCACCGGGCTGGTTGTCGTGCTCGGCGAGGTGACCTACGAGCAGGGCTATATCCCGGTGGAGGAGATCGTCCGCAGGACGATCAAGGATATCGGCTACGTCGACGCCAGCTATGGCTTCGACGCCGACACCTGCGGCGTGATGGTCGCGCTGCACGGCCAGTCGCCCGATATCGCCCAGGGGGTGGATCGGGCGCTCGAGGTGCGCGACCGGGCCGAAGTGACCGACGAGGAGGTCGAGACGATCGGGGCGGGCGACCAGGGGATGATGTTCGGGTTCGCCTGCAACGAGACGCCCGAGCTTATGCCGCTGCCGATCGCCCTGGCGCACCGGATCGGCCGGCGGCTGTCCAGGCTGCGCAAGGAGGGGGTGCTGCCGTACCTGCGGCCCGACGGCAAGAGCCAGGTGACGGTCGAGTATTCTTATGGCAAGCCGGTGCGGGTAGATACCGTGCTGGTGAGCAACCAGCACGCGCCGGATGTCAGCCAGGAGCAGATTCGCGAGGATATTATCGAAGATGTCATCCGGCAGTGCGTGCCGGAGGAGATGCTGGACGAACGGACCAAGTATTTCGTCAACCCGACCGGGCGCTTCGTCATCGGCGGGCCGATGGGCGACAGCGGGCTGACCGGGCGCAAGATTATTGTGGACACCTACGGTGGCATCGCGCGCCACGGCGGCGGGGCGTTCTCCGGCAAGGACCCGACCAAGGTGGACCGCAGCGCGGCCTATGCTGCCCGCTGGGTTGCTAAGAACGTCGTCGCCGCCGGCCTGGCGGATCGCTTCGAGGTGCAGGTCAGCTACGCGATCGGCGTGGCGCACCCGCTCTCGATCAGCGTCGAAACCTTCGGTACCGGGCGGGTGGCCGACGAGACGATCCTCAAGCTCATTCAAGAGCACTTCGATCTGCGCCCCGGTGCGATCATCCGCGATCTGCGGCTGCGCCGCCCGATCTACCGGCCGACCGCCGCCTACGGGCACTTCGGCCGGGACGACATCGACGCGCCATGGGAGAAGACCGATCGGGCCGATGCTCTGCGCCGCGCAGCAGGGCTGTGACGCCGCGGCCGATCGACCCCAAGGGCGATGGGGGCGACGGGCGAGTGCCCGTCGCCCCCATCGCCCCCGCGCTCTGTCTCCCCTCGCCCGACCCCCGTGCCGCCCCCTACCCGCCCCCGACCAACGCGGCGAACCCTTCGAGGGTCGTATCCCCGGAGACGCGTCGGCGCGGCAGGGCGAGCGGGTCGCTGTAGTTGTCGTCCCAGCGGGTGGTGGTCGCGCTTGCATAGCCGGCCTGCCGCACCAGCGCCTCGATCGCGGCGTTATAACGGCCGGATGGATAGCAGAAGCTGGTGACTGTGGTGCCCAGCTCATGCTCGATCGCCGCCTTCGATCCGCCGATCTCGTGCGCCGCCTCGGCCGGGCCGATATGGGTCAGATCCAGGTGGTGGATCGTGTGGGCGCCGATCTCCATCCCTGCGTGGTGCATCGCCCTGATCTCATCCCAAGTGGCATAGTGTGGGTGATTAACGAACCCGCTGATGATGTAAAACGTCGCGCGGAAGCCGTAGCGCAGGAGGGTTGGGAACGCTTGGTCGTAGGCTTCCTGGTAGCCGTCATCGAATGTCAGGGCCACCGGCTTGGGCGGGCAGCGCTCGCCGCGCATACAGCCCAGCGCCTGCGCCATGGTGATGCCGCTATAGCCGTGCATGTGCAGCCAGGCCATCTGCGCGTTGAACATCTCGGGCGTCACCGACAATTCATAGCCGAGTGGATCGCTATGCCGGTCCACGACGCGGACGTAATGGTACATCAGGATCGGCGGCGGCGTGGCAGCGACACAGCATGCCGCGTTCGCGCTCCCCACATCCGGCGCAATCGGGGTGACCGCGCCGGGCGTGGCGAGCGCCTCGGGCGTATGGGTTACCGTCGCAACGGGCGCGACCATCTGGACCGCAGGCGGAGCGCCGGCGAGCGGCACCGTGGGCGTCGCAGCCGCCAACACGCCCGGTGCGTTGACCAGGGTGAGCGGCGGGATGGTGGGCGCCTCGGCGGCGACGACCGGCGGCGGCGCTGGGCGCTGGAGCAACCGCGGCAGGTAGCCGAACAGCAGCACCAGCACCACGCACCCCGCCAGCGCGATGTTCACCATCACCAGCAGGCGCGTCACAGGCATGGGCGCCCGGCGGGGTGGGGGGCGCCGCGCGCGGGATGATCGACGCATATCGGCTCCAACAGACGCTGTACCGGCCGCGCTATTGTATCACAGCCAGGGTTATCTGCGGCGGGGGGAGGTTAGGAGGGCCTGCGCCCGGTACGCTGCGACGCGCTGGACAAACAAAGGCCGGGAGCCGCTCCCGGCCTTCGCGCCCCTGTGGGGTTGAGGGTCCGGCTAGCTGCTGAGCCGCTCGCCGGTGTAGGGGTCGTACTTCCAGTCCTCGACCGGGCGCGGCTGGCCGGGCAGCGCCGCCACCGGCTGGGTCGGCGCGGGGGCCGCCGGGGCGGCCGTCGGCTCGCTCGGCATGATGATCCACAAGATCACGTAGAGCAGCGGGGTGACGCCGCTCAGCACGGCCAGCACAAAGACCAGCCGCACGATCGTCGAGTCGATCCCGAAGTACCGGGCGATCCCGCCGCATACCCCGGCGAGCATCTTGTCGCTGTTGCTGCGGACGAAGTTGGTGTTCATCGCTCCCTCACTCTCACGGCGCCGTCGTTCGGCGGTCCGTATCGTCTGTTCACCGCCGATCAGACGACGGTCGGGGGCAGGGGGTTGCAGCATAGGCTACGGCCGCTCGAACGGCTGGCCGAGCGCAGCGGGGGCCGGCTGCGCCAGCCGGGCGATCAGCCAGCGCAGCGGGCGCGCCAGCGGCCCCGGCAGCCGGCCAGCCCACTCGTAGACCGCCGGCGTGCCCAGGATGTTCACCAGCGCCAGCACCAGGATCATCAGCGCGAACGGCGCGATCTGGAAGACCTGCGTCGGCATGTCCGGCAGGGCGCTCTGCGAACGGCTCGCCACCGTCTGGAGCGCGCCGAATAGATAGCAGCCGAGCGCGACGCGCCATGGGTTCCAGCCGCCGAAGATCACGATCGCCAGCGCGATCCAGCCTGTGCCGAAGGTGTGACGGTAGCTCCAGCCCTGCTTGAGGTCGAGCGAGTAGGCTGCGCCGGCCAGCCCGGCCAGCGCCCCACCGATGATCGTGTACAGGTAGCGCTGTGCGATGACATTCGCCCCGCGGGCGTAGGCGGCGCCCGGGCGCTCGCCGAGCGCGCGCAGCATCAGCCCGGCGCGGGTGCGGAAGAGGAACCACCAGGTCAGTGGGATGAGCAGGAAGCTGACGTAGATCACCGGATCGTGGCGAAAGAACAGCGGCCCGAGCAGCGGGATGTCCTGGAGCAGCGGAATGGGCAGCGCCGCGACCGCCGGCCCCGGCACGCGCACATACGGGTTGCCGAGGAACGACGACAGATCGGTCGCCAGGAGCGCCAGGACGAAGCCGACCGCCGTCTGCGACTGGCGCAGCGTGATGCTGAGGAAACATAGCACCAGGGCGACCAGCGCGCCGACCAGCAGGGCCGCGCCGAAGCCGAGCATCAGGCTTTGCGTCCGGAGCGCCACAGCGAAGCTTGCCATCGCTGCCAGCAGGATTGTCCCGTCCAGCGATAGGTTGACCACCCCCGCCCGCTCGCTGATGTTCTCGCCCATCGTGGCGAAGATCAGCGGGGCGCTGGCCGCAAGCACGGCCGCCAGGTCGATCAGCAGTTGGTCCATCTCGCACCGACGCGCGCAGGTTCGAATCGCCGCAGAGGCGCGGCATAACGCACCAGAGAACAAGAGAACAGAGCATGGCGGGGCGAAGCGCATTCGCCCGCACAACACCTCCGGCTATCGGCGCACCAGACCGCGCACCAGCAGCGCGAAGAGCACCAGCGCGCCCTGGAGCACCCCGGCGATGCTGCTGTCGGCGTTGAGCGCCAGCGGAAGCTGGATGCTGCCAACGGTGAAGCAGGCGAACACCAGCGCGACCGGCAGCACCCACGCCGGATTGGCCCGCACCAGCAGCGCCACCAGCAGCCCCAGCAGCCCGATGCCGCTGGAGATGTTCGGGATGAGCTGGTGAAACACGCCGAGCACCTGGATCGCGCCGGCCAGCCCGGCCAGCGCGCCGCAGGCCGCCAGCGCCTCGGCCATGCGGCGGGTGGCCGGCACGCCCAGCCGCGCGGCGGCCACCGGGTTCAGCCCGCTGGCCCGCAGCGACAGCCCCCAGCGCGTGCGCGTCAGCGCGAACCAGACCACCGCCACCGCCGCCAGTGCGATCACCGGCGCCATCGGGGCCAGCCGCAGCCGCCCGACCGTCGGCAGCCAGAGCGCCTCGGGCAGCTGCTCCGTCCCGGTGATCGCTGCGACGCCCGGGCGCTTCCATGGGCCGACGACCAGGTAAAGCGTCAGGCCGGTTGCCAGGAAGTTCAGCCCCAGCCCGGAGAAGATCTCGCTGACGCGCGCATAATGCCGCAGCAGGGCGACGACCTGCGCCCAGAGCGCCCCGCCGAGCGCGCCCATCAGGAACGCCAACGCCCACAGCAGCGGCGGCGGCGCGTCCGGCAACAGCCGGATGATCCCCAGCGCGAAGACCGCCCCAAGCCCCATCTGCCCCTCGACGCCCAGGTTGTACAGCCCAGCGCTGAACGTGAGGGTCAGCCCGGCGGCGCACAATACCAGCGGCGCGGCCAGCATGATCATGTCCGAGGCACGGGCCGGCGTGCTGAATGCGCCGAAGAAGAGCAGCTGGAAGGTGCGCAGCGGCGGCGTGCCAGCAGCGAGCAGGATGAGCGTGGTGAAGACCAGCGCCCCGGCCAGCGCCGCCAGCGGCAGGAGCACCGACGAACGGCGAAGAACGAACGACGACCGGAAGGGCTGGCTGGCGGGAGAAGGCGGCTCCGCGGTTGGGGCGGCGGGTTGATCGCTCATGGATGTGCCTTCGTGGTCTTTGTGGTGGACCGGCCGCTATTCGCCCATCGCCCTGAACCCGACCCCGCCGATCAGCTCGGCGAGCCGGTCGGCGGTCAGCTCGGCCCGCGGCAGCAGTGGCGATACGCGCCCGCCGAAGAAGACCAGCACCTGCTCGCCGTGTTCGAGCACTTCGTCCAGATCGGCGGATGCGAAGACCAGCGCGGCCCCGTTGGCGCGGCGCTCGTGCAGCCGCCGCCAGACGCCCTGCGCCGACGTGACATCCAGCCCGCGCGTCGGTTGGTCGAGCAGCAGGCCGGCGCAGTGCTCCGGCAGCAGGGCGAGCATGGCGCGCTGCTGGTTGCCGCCGGAGAGCGTGCCAAGCGGCTGCGACGGCGTAGCGCGGATGTCGTAGGCGACGATCGCCGCGGCGGCAGCCCGCTCCGCGGCCCGCCGGTCGAGCAGGAGGCCGCCGCCCTCATGCAGCAGCGCCAGGTGCTCGGCCAGCGAGAGCTGCGCGACGACCCCTTCGGCCAACCGGTCGGCGGGGATGTATTCGACGCCGGCGCGCAGAAACTCGGCCACCGGGCGGCCGGTCATGTCGCGGCCGCGCAGCAGCAGCCGGCCGGCGCTCGGGCGTAGCAGCCCGGCCAGCGCCCGCAGCAGCAGGAGCTGCCCGCTCCCTTCCAGCCCGGCCAGCCCGATCGACGCGCCCGGCGGGATGTCGAGCGTCAGGCCGCGCAGCTCGATGGCGCCGCCGCGCAGCGTTGCGTGGTCCAGCCGCCAGACAGGCGTGCGGGGCTGAGGGCTGGGGGCTGGGGGCTGGGGGCTGGGGGCGCGCGATCTCTCCACTGGTTTTCCTGTCTCTCGGTCTCCCCCTCGCCCGATCCCCAACCCCTGCATCCCGAACATCAGCCCCAGCAGGCGCTCCTGCGGCTGCGGCATCGCCAGCTGCGCGCCGACGACCTTCCCGGCGCGCAGGACGGAGACGGTATCGCACAGCTCGGCCACTTCGCCGAGCTTATGCGAAACGAACAGGATGACGGCCCCATCGGCGGCGAGCTGCCTGAGCGCGGCGAAGAGCGCATCCTTCTGCGCGGCAGTGATCCCGGTGGTTGGCTCGTCCAGGATCAGGGCGCGCGCGCCGTTGGCCAGCAGCCGCAGGATCTCGAGTTGCTGGCGTTGCCCGACAGTCAGCGCGCCGACCTGCGCGTCCGGCAGGGCCGAGAAGCCGAGCTGAGCGGCGCGGCGCACCAGCTGATCACGGGCGGCGGCGCGGCCCGGCAGGATGGCGCGTGGGCTGCCGCAGGCGAAGTTTTCCAGCGCGGTGAAGGCCGGTACGTCCAGCGGCTCCTGGTGGACCATGCCGATCCCGGCCCGCAGGCCGTCGGCGGGGCTGGCGAACTGAACCGCCCGCCCGTCCACCAGGATCTCGCCGCCATCCGGGCGGAGGAAGCCGGAGAGCAGCTTCATCAGCGTGCTCTTGCCGGCCCCGTTCTCGCCCAGGACGCCGTGGATCTGGCCGGCGGCGAAGCTCAGGCTGATGCCATCGTTCGCGCGCACCGCGCCGAAGCGCTTGCTGAGGTCGCGGACGTCGATCTGCATAACGGTCACGGCGGGCGGACGACCGAGGACGGGAAGCCGAAGAGCCGACTCTCGCCCTCGGCCGACCGCCGGGCCAGGTTACGATTTGGGCGCGCTCTGGCCTTCCATGCCCTTGAGCAGTTGCTTGGTATACCAGATCGTCTTGTCGTCGGCGGTCTGGCCCTCGGGCACGAACACCGAGCCGTCCTGGTAGTAGAGCGGCCCCTTGTACAGGTTGATGCTGCCGTCGCCCAGGCCCTTGATAAAGGTGGCGAGCCTGGCCTTGTTCTCGGCGGTGAGCGCCGCCCCCTCGATGAAGCCGACCGCGCTCGTGTCCGGATTGTTGATGTCGTTCCAGTCCGGCCCGACCCAGTCCCACGATTGCTTGAACTGCCCCTTGCGCGCTGCGTCGATGACCTTCACATACGACGGCCCCCAGTTGAAGTACGGCACGCCGAGGCAGACGCTCTCGGCTTGCTTGCAGGCGTCGCGGAAGTCGTAGGGCACGGCCCAAACCTTCTTGCCGGCCTGCGTCGCCTTGTTCGCCTCGACTAGCGCCTCGGTGGTGTCGATGCCGGAGAGGATCACGTCGCTGCCCTCGTTGATGAAGTCGTTCGCGACTTTGGTCGGGTCGAGGGTGACGCCGGGAATGTTGAACCAGAAGCCGATCCAGGTCACTTTGAACTGGAGGCTATCGGCCGGCTTGCCGCGCTCTTTCTCCCAGCAATACTTCGCGCCCAGGTAGGCGGCGTTCGTCAGGCGGCGTGTCTCGCTGTCGATCAGCGGGCCGAGGTACGAGAGCTTGCCGGTCTCCGATTGGAGCGCGGCGGCGCAGCCGGCGATCATCTTGCCGTACTCCATGCGGCCCATGATGTTGCCGACGTTCGGCGGCGCCTTGCCGGTCAGCACGCCATCGCCGGAGACGTGGATGAAATTGATGTCCGGGTGCGCCTTGGCGGCGGTGTTGGTGCCGTCGGCGAATTCGGCGGAGTTAGTGATGATGAACTTGGCGCCCTGGCCGATCAGTTCCTCGATCACCTGCTCGACTTTGACGTTCGGGCGGTCCGCCGGGTTCACTTTGTCGATGTAGATGAACTTCACGCTCGGGAGCTTCTGCTCGACATACTTCGACGCCTCAACGTGGGCCTGGTTCCAGCCGCCGTCGTTCGGCGGGCCGACAAGCACCATGCCGACGGTGAACTCGCTGCCGTCTGCGGGCGCCGTGGTGGCCGCGGGCGCCGTGGTGGGAGCAGGCGCAGCGGTGGCCGCCGGGGCCGCCGTGGGGGCCGGCGCCGCCGCGCCGCCGCAGGCCGCCAGCAGCAGGCTGGCCAGCAGCAACGTGCCGGCCAGCCTGCCTGTCCTGGAGCATTTGAGGTCCATCGTTCCTCCTTATGCGAGCGCTCGAAGCGCCCGCGGGCATCGGTAGGGGGCGAGTGCCCCGGCCAGGAAAACAGCAGCGGGCCGCCGGCGAACGCCGACGCCCGCGTAAGAGGTATCTACCCGCGCTGGTGCCGTCTCGGGAGCGATGCGCCACGCGCGCACGGCGAAAGCCCCTTGCGTATGGCCGGTGAGAGATGAGCGCCGCGAGTATAGCGTACCGATGAGGGGCTGTCAAGGTTAGGACGGACGCGGTCGCGCGCGGCGCAGGAGGTGCGGAGGGCGGCCGGCCCTCCACGGCCCTCTGTTTCGCGCGCCCAAGCAGGGGGTTCGGAAGGGCTGCGCCCCGCCAAACCTTCCCACCGCGTATGCCCTATCATTCGCACCCATCACTCCTCCAGCACGATCTCGCCGCTCTTCCCGCCGCGCTTGCGCACCAGGCGGATGTCGCCGATCCGCATCCCGCCATCAACCGCCTTGCACATGTCGTAGACGGTGAGCGCGGCGGCGCTCACCGCCGTGAGCGCTTCCATCTCCACGCCGGTCGCGCCGGTCGTCCGCACCGTCGCCTCGATCAGCACCGCGCCGCGCGCCGCGTCGGGCGTCAGCTCTACGGCCACGTGTGTCAGCAACAGCGGGTGGCAAAGCGGGATGAGTTCCGGGGTGCGTTTGGCCGCCATGATGCCGGCGATCCGCGCCACCGCCAGCACGTCGCCCTTCGGCAGCTCACCAGCGGCGATCAGGGCGAGCGTCTCCGGGCGCATCCGTACCGCACCGCGGGCCACGGCCTCGCGCGCCGTCTCGGCCTTTCCGCCGACATCGACCATCCGCGCCCGCCCTTCCGAATCAAGATGCGTCAGTTCACTCATGGTCGCCTCACTCGTGTGCCTGTTGCCGGCATGATAGTCCATGCGCGCCGCTGGCCGGGGGCTGTGCTCGTTACCGACCCGGTTCCTCACGATGCACCCTCGTAAACGCCAGCGACGCAGATGCCCGTGAATCGAAATTGATCGCGATTGTGATCTTGAAATATCTAAAGAAGTGGGGTATACTGGCGCCGAGGTGGGGGAAAGTGGGGAAAAGTGGATAGACTACGTCGAACAAGTGTTCTGAAGTCCCAATCGGCGTGATCGAGGGCGGGGCGCGATGTTCCTCGGCGAATTCCAGCACAACCTGGACGAGAAGGGGCGGCTGGCAATCCCGGCCCGCTACCGCGAGGAGCTGGGCGAGCGCTTCATCATCACGCGTGGCTTCGACCGCTGCCTGATCGGCTTTCCGATGGAGCGGTGGGAGCAGGTCGCCGCCAAGGCCGATGCGCTCAGCCTGGCACAAAGCGACTCGC
Organism: Roseiflexaceae bacterium; assembly: GCA_042408595.1. Taxonomy (GTDB): domain Bacteria; phylum Chloroflexota; class Chloroflexia; order Chloroflexales; family Roseiflexaceae; genus JBHOQX01. Next base: position 36,093 of record JBHOQX010000125.1, read on the forward strand.
GCCAGTTGCGGCGGGCGCTGTTCGCCAACGCCGAGCCGGTCGAATTCGACCGCCAGGGGCGGGTGCTGATCTCGCAGAACCTTCGCGATTACGCCGGTTTGGATGGGCAGGTGGCGATCGTCGGCAACAACACCTTTTTCGAGATCTGGTCGCGTGAGCGCTGGCAGGACGAACTGGCGAAGCTTGACGCGAAGAGCTCCGAGCTGGCCGAGGGCCTGGCCAGTCTAGGGCTGTAGCTGCGCCATTCGGCGGGGATGTGAAGGCCGCACGCGCCCATCAACCAGGAACGCCGTGGCAGGCGTCGCCCGCCGGGTCACGCAGTCAGGCAGTCGCACCCGGCGGTTCACGAGGGACGATGAATGAACAGGGACCGCAAGCCGAGTCTTCAGCAGCCGGTGGTGATGTCGCGTTCGAGCACACGCCGGTTCTGCCGGACGAAGTGGTCGCTGGATTGGCCCCGCGCCGCGGCGGTTGCTATCTGGATGCGACACTCGGCGGCGGCGGGCACGCGGCGGCGCTGCTCGCGGCGAGCGCGCCGGACGGCCGGCTGCTGGGTATCGACGCCGACCCGGCCGCGCTGGCGGCGGCTAGCGCACGGCTGTCGCCGTTCGCGGGGCGGGTGACGCTCGCGCGCGGCAACTTTCGCGATCTGGCCGCGATCGTTCGGGCGCACGGCTTCACGGTCTTCGATGGGATTTTATTCGACCTGGGCGTGTCGTCGCACCAGCTCGATACGCCTGAACGCGGCTTCTCATTTCAGGTGGACGCGCCGCTCGATATGCGGCTCGACCCGACCAGCGGGCTGACGGCGGCCGACCTGGTGAACGAGACGCCGGAGGGCGAACTGGCCGATATGCTCTACACCTACGGCGAGGAACATGCCGCGCGCCGGATCGCCCGCTTCATCGCCGAGGCGCGGCGGAAGCGTCGGATCGCGACCACGGGCGAACTGGCGGCGATCGTCAGCCGGGCGCTCGGCGGGCGGCGGGGCCGCATCCATCCGGCGACGCGCACATTCCAGGCGCTGCGGATCGCGGTAAACGACGAGCTTGGGAGCCTGGAGGCGGCGCTGCCGCAGGCGGCCGCCCTGCTCGCGCCAGGTGGGCGGCTGGCGGTGATCGCGTTTCACTCGCTGGAGGATCGGATCGTCAAGCAGTTCTTCCGCGCCGAGGCCGCCGGCACCGCGCCCCGGTTGCGGGTCGTCACCAGAAAGCCGCTGGTGGCCGGGGAGGACGAGCAGCGGCGCAACCCGCGCAGCCGCAGCGCCAAACTGCGGATCGCCGAACGAACAGCTGAATCCGTAGCAAATGGCAGCATCTAACGCTCAACGCTGAAGACGATCCTTACGAGGTGCTTGACACGCGGTGCGGTGAGCGCTGCATGTCGCACTTCGCACTTGGGGGAACCATGGCCGCCATTCCACAGTCACAGCTGCCGCTGCGCCAGGCCAAAGCCAGCCGCCGCCGCCTGCCGTACTACCTGCGGCTGGACGGCGGGCGTTACCTGATCGCCGCGGCGGTCGTGCTTTCGCTGATGAGCCTGTTGCTGCTGGGGCAGACGGGACGGCTGGCGACCAAAGGGTACGAGATCGGCCAGCTTCAGGCCCACCGGACCGAACTGCTGCGCGAGATCAACGCCGCGCGGCTGCGGCTCTCGGAGTTGGGCGCGCTGACGCGGATCGAGCAGCGGGCGAAGGAGGCGGGGCTGCGCCCGGCGACGGATGAACAGACACGCTACATCACCGTCGCCCCGCGCCAGGCCGAAAGCCAGCGCACGGCGCCGCCGGCCACGCCCGCGCCGCCTGGGCCGTGATCGCGTCGAAGAGCCAACATCGCATCACGCCGCTGCGCGTGCGACCTGTAATCACGCACTAGTCAGACGGTCAGAGGTCAGAAGTCTGCAGTCGATCTCCTCTGTCCTGGCACCTTGGTGGCGAACGGCGAGAGGGTATGGCAGTACGCAGCAAGTCGAACGGCGCGATCCGGCTCCGTCGCTGGCGGGTGAACGCCCTGCTGCTGGCGGGCGCGCTGATCATGGCGCGAATCGTCTGGCAGCTCGGCACCCTCCAGGTCGCGCAGCATGCCGAGCTATCGGCGCGGGCCCGCGCGGAGATCGACCGCACCGTGACAATCCAGCCGAGCCGCGGCACCATCCGCGACCGGGCCGGAAACGTGCTCGCGCTCGACGCCGACCGCCAGAGCCTGTTCGTGGTGCCGTCGCTGATCGACCAGAAGGAGGCGGCCAAGCTGGCGCTGGTGCTGGCCGGGCTGACGGGCGAGCCGGCGGCCGAGATTCAGCTTAAGCTGATCGACACGGAGCACTACTGGCTGCCGATCAAGCGCTGGCTCCCGCCTGAGATCGGCGAGCGGATCGCCGCCTTGAACGAGCCGGGGCTGCGGCTGATCTACGAGCCGCGCCGTGTCTACCCGCAGGGCGCGTTCGCGGCCCACGCGATCGGCGCGGTGAACTTCGAGGGCGTCGGTATCAGCGGCGTCGAAGGCTTCTACGACACCGAACTGAAGGGCATCACCGGCACGGTCACCGCCGAGTGGGACCCGCAGGGCAACCCGATCTGGCTCGACCCGCCGCAGACCCGCCCGGCGCGCGACGGCGCCGACCTGGAGCTGACGCTCGACCCCTTCATCCAACACGTGGTCGAGCGCGAGCTGAAGAGGGCGGTGGATGCGCACCAGGCCGACAGCGGCACCGTGATCGTGTTGGAGCCGAAGACCGGCGCGATCCGGGCGATGGCCAGCCTCCCGACCTTCGATCCGAACCGATACAACACCTATCCGGCGGAGCTGTACAACCAGAACCCGGCGATCGGCCGGGTGTACGAGCCGGGCTCGACCTTCAAGATCGCGACCGTTGCGATCGGACTGCAGACGAAGGCCTTTACCACCACCACCGAAGTGAACGATACCGGGGTCATCGAGCGCTACGGCCAGGAACTGAGCAACTGGAACAGCGGCGGCAACGGCATGCTGACGCCGGCGCAGGTGCTGTACTTCTCCAGCAACGTCGGCGCGCTCCAACTGAACGAGTTGACTGGGCCGGAGCGGTTCTACCGCATGGTCAAGGCGTTCGGCTACGGCCAGCCGACCGGTGTGGACATGGCCGGCGAGAGCCCCGGCATCGTCAAAGACCCGAACGCACCGGACTTCAGCCCGATCGACCTGCTGACGAACGCCTACGGCCAGGGGATCGCCGTGACACCGCTCCAACAGGTGCGTATGGTCGCGATGATCGGCAACGACGGCAGGCTGATGCGGCCGTACATCGTGCAGCGGCGCTGCCATGCCGGCCAGTGCGAGGAGACGCGGCCGCAGCAGGTCGGCCAGCCCGTCTCGCCGACGGTCGCTCGGCAGGTGCGCGCCATGCTGATCGACTCGGCCAATCACTACGCGCCGGTCGTGTGGGCGCCGGTCACCGGCGACTACGGCGACGCCTGGCTCGTGCCGGGGTACAAGGTCGCGGCGAAGACCGGTACGTCAACCGTGCCGGACGGGCAGGGTGGCTTCGAAGACTGGACGATCGGCTCGGTCGTCGGGCTGGTGCCGGCGGAGCAACCGCAGTTCGCCGTGCTGGTGAAGATCGACCATCCGAAGGACGACATCTGGGGCGTCAGCACGGCTATCCCGGTCTATCAGGCGATCGCCCGCGAGCTGGTGCGCTACGCGCGGATCACGCCCGACCGCAGCCTGGTGAGCGACGGGCAGTCGATCGGTGGGCCGCGACCGTCGTAGTGCACCGCGCAGCGGTGGAAATGCCGCGTGTCGGGGTCGCCGGTAGAGGGGTGCGGGTCGCTCGACACCTGACAAACGCCTGATACGGCTGCGCTCCACGGCCGTAGCCTGCAAGGGCTGGAACGAACGTATGCTACAATCGCGCCGCCAGACGATCGACTCGGATGTTCGGAGGCGGCGGTGTTCAGTCTTGAAGAAACGCTGCGCGGAGTGCAGCCCGTGGATGCCCGGCGCGAGCCGGTGCTACCGGCGGCGCTTCGGCAGGTCGCCTTCAGCGAGGCGGTGATCGACTCGCGGTTGGCGACGCCCGGCGCTTTGTTCGTCGCCCTGCGCGGCGAGCGGGTGGACGGGCACGATTTCCTGGGCGGGGCCGCGTCGCAGGGCGCGCGTGGCGCGCTGGTGCGGCGGGAGATGGTCGGGCGCGCGGCGCTCGACCGGCCGTGGGCGGTGGTCGAGCCGGAGGGCGTGGCCGAGGGGATCAGCCCCGACGCGTTCCTGCTCATCCCGGTGGACGACCCGCTCGCGGCGCTCCAGCGGCTCGCGGCCTACCATCGCGGATTGTTCGCGCCGACGGTGATCGGGATCACCGGAAGCGTGGGCAAGACCTCCACCAAGGAGGTCGCGGCGGCGGTGCTGAGCCGGCGCTACCGAACCTTAAAAAATCCAAGAAGCTATAATTCCGAGGCCACGCTGCCCATCTCCTTGCTCCAGCTCGGCGACCAGCATGCGGTCGCCGTGCTGGAGATGGGAGCGTACGGGCCGGGCGATATCGCGCTGCTGGCGGGGATCGCCCGGCCCCAGATCGGCATCGTCACCAACGTCGGCTATTCTCACATGGAACGGATGGGAAGCTTTGAGGTTGTCGCTCAAACCAAGAGCGAGCTGGTGCGGGCGCTCCCGGCGGATGGCGTCGCGGTGCTAAACTACGACGACGAGCGGGTGCGGGCGATGGCGGCGGTGACGCCGGCGCGCCCCTTCTTCTACGGCCTCGACCCGGCCGCCGACCTGTGGGCGGACGAGATCGAGAGCCGTGGGCTGGAAGGGATCGCCTTCCAGGTGCACTACCGCGGTGAGTCGCTGCATCTCAAACTCCCGCTCATCGGGCGACACAGCGTCCATACCGCGCTGGCGGCCAGCGCCGTGGGCCTGCTGCTCGATATGGGGTGGGACGAGATCGTCGAAGGGCTGCGCGACGAAAGCGCGGCGCTGCGACTGCTGGCTGTGCCCGGGATCAACGGCGCGACCCTGATCGACGACACCTACAACGCCTCGCCGGCGTCGTCGCTGGCGGCCCTCAACTTGCTGGCGGAGCTGAACGGGCGCCGGATCGCCGCGCTGGGCGATATGCTCGAACTCGGCCACCTGGAGGAGGAAGCGCACCGCAAGGTCGGCGCGCGGGCCGCGGAGGTCGCCGACCTGCTCGTGACCGTCGGACCACGTGCTCGCTGGATCGCCGACGAGGCGCGGCTGGCGGGCATGCCGGCGGAGCGGATCACCGTTACCGACAGCAACGATGTGGCCGTGACCGTGCTGTGCGGCCTGCTCCAGCCCGGCGATCACCTGCTGGTTAAAGGGTCGCGCGGCATGGCGATGGAGTCGATCATCGCCGCGCTGCAGGCGCCGCAACCTGCGCCATGAGGTGCGCCCACCCAACAGAGCAGAACAATGAAGCTCCCGCGTCGGTTCCCCACGCGCAATGGTGCGTGCGAGCGACAACCGCGACAACTTCTTGAAACGAGGCACACGTGGCAGATGCGCTGAAGGTCTTTCTGGTCAACAACATGTCGCGAGCCTTGCTGCTCGCAGCAGCCGCCTTTGTGATCACGCTCGTCAGCGGCGGGTGGTGGGTGCGCCTGCTGCGCGCCAAGCGCATCGGCAAGCAGATCCGCCTGGAAGGCCCGGCGAGCCACGCGGTGAAGACCGGCACGCCGACAATGGGCGGGATCATGATCATCGTCCCGGTCGTGCTGCTGACCGTCGCCTTCAACCTGGTCGGGCGCTGGTCGATGCTGCTGCCGCTCGGCGTGCTGGTGGCGTTCGCGGTGCTTGGCGCGGTGGACGATTACATGTCGCTGGTCGGCACCCGCTCGAAAACCTACGGCCTGACGCCCCGGCGCAAGCTGTTGCTGATGGTGCTGATCGCCCTGGGGGCCAGCCTGGTGCTCTACCTCCCGCCGCCGTTCGGCCTGGCGAATGAAGGTATCGTTCGCATCCCGTTCGTCGGCCAGATCAACATCGGCCTGTGGTTCATCCCGTTCGCGACGCTGATCATCGTCGCGACAAGCAACGCCGTGAATCTGACCGATGGGCTCGACAGCCTGGCCGGCTGGAACCTGACGCTCGCTTTCGCCGCCTACGGCGTGATCACGTTTCTCAACGGCGAGTTCACCAACCTGATGGTCTTTTGCTTCACGCTCGTCGGCGCGTGCGCGGCCTTCCTATGGTACAACGCTCACCCGGCGTCGGTGTTCATGGGCGATCTCGGCTCGCTGGCGCTCGGCGGCGTGCTGGCCGTCGTCGCGCTCCAGTCGCAGCAGTGGTTGCTGCTGCCGGTCGTCGGGGCGGTGTTCGTCGCCGAGGCGCTGTCGGTGATGATCCAGGTCGGCTGGTTCAAATGGACGAGGTGGCGCACCGGACAGGGCCAGCGGGTGTTCAAAATGTCGCCGCTCCACAATCACTTCGAACTGCTCGGCTGGAGCGAGACGCAGGTGATGCAACGCTTCGTCCTGGTGGCGATGGTCGCCGCGTTGATCGGTATCTCGCTCGCGCTCGATATGCGCACCCAGACGGCCAACGTCGTCCCGACCAACCCACCCGCCGCCGAGCAGGTGCAGCGCTAGTGCGCTTGCACGCCAGCGCCTGGCGAGGGGCCGCAGGCCTTCCGGCCCCCGTCCGCAGCCCGTTGGGCCGTGAGTCGTAGCCGGGCGCCTCAGCGCGCGCCACAGAACCTCAGGGCCACGTTCATGCAGCGTTCGCGGTACGGGCGTTCAATCGAACGCCCCTACTGACTCGTATGGAACTTCGCGGCAAACGCGTGTTAGTGATGGGGCTCGGCGTCCACGGCGGCGGGCTCGGCGTGGCGCGCTTCCTGGCCGGCCAGGGCGCCGAGGTGACCGTCACCGACCTGCGTGACGCCGAGCAACTCCGCGGCCCGCTCGAGCAGCTCGCCGGAGTGCCCATCCGCTACGTGCTCGGTGAGCACCGTGAGGAGGACTTCCGCCACGCCGACCTGGTGATCCGTAACCCCGCGGTGCCGCGCGAGTCGCCCTTCCTCCAGATCGCCCGCGCCGCCGGCGCGCAGGTCGAGATGGAGATGACGCTCTTCTTCCGGCTCTGCCCCGGCCCGATCCTCGGCGTCACCGGCACCAAGGGCAAAACGACGACAACCATGCTCGCCGGCGCGATGATGCGCGAGCAGTTCCCCGACTCGGTGATCGCCGGGAACATGCGTGTCTCGGCGCTGGAGCAACTGCCGCGTATCGGCCCGGCGACTCCGGTCGTGCTGGAGCTGTCGTCCTTTGCGCTGGAAGGGTTGGGCGAGGCCGGGCTGAGCCCACGCTACGCCTGCGTGACCAATCTGGCGCCCGATCACCTGGATCGCTACCGCGACATGGCGGCCTATGCCGAGGCCAAACGGCAGATCTTCCTTCACCAGAACCACGACGGCGTTCTGGTGCTCAACCGGCGCGATCCGCTCACCGCGCCGTGGGCGGATCATGCGCCGGGGCAGGTGGTGTGGTGCGAGGCCGCTGATGGTGGCCCGCGGACGGACGACCGACGGTGGACGGCGGACGATCATCGACCGACGATCCGTTTCGGCCCGGAAGGGCTCGTCTGGCGGGCCGGCGCGGCAGCCGAGCACATTTGCGAGCCGGGCGACGTCCGGCTGCCGGGGCGGCACAATCTGGCGAATATCGCCGCTGCGGCCGCGCTGGCGAAGAGCTTCGGCGTCGCGGGGCCGGCCATCCGCCGGGCGGTGCGCGATTTTCGCGGCGTGGAGCACCGGCTTGAATTGGTGCGCGAGCTGGACGGCGTGCGCTACATCAACGACACCGCCGCGACCGCCCCGGATGCGGCGATCGCCGCGCTCCACAGCTTCGATGCGCCGATCGTGCTGATCGCCGGCGGGGCCGACAAGAACCTCCCGCTGGAGCCGTTCGCCGCCGCGATCCTGCGGCGGGCGAAGGCTGTCGCCCTGCTTGAGGGGAGCGCGACGCCGCGGCTTCTGGCGGCGCTGGACGATCGACGGCGGACGGCAGGTGACAGCGCGCCGTCGGTCCACGGGCCGTTCGGCGATTTCCGGGCGGCCATCCGGGCGGCGCGGGCGCTTGCTGCGCCGGGGGATGTCGTGCTGCTCTCGCCGGGGTGCGCCAGCTTCGGCATGTTCCGCAATGAGTTCCATCGGGGTGAGGAATTTAGACGAATTGTGAATGATGAGGTGTGAGGTTAGCGTTCACCGTTTAGGGGTCAGGGTGCTACCTCCTGGCTGCTGATCCCTCATCCCTGAACCCTGGGTTCTGCGTTCACAGACTGGACACCCCTCCATGACACAGCCGGAAACACAGCCAGAGCAGCGGGGCGATGCGCTCCCGGTGGAGCCGCCCGAAGCGCCGGTGATCCGGCTGAGCCTGCCGGGTGGCCAGGCGCGGGCCGTCTGGGCCATCCTGGCGATCAACATCGCGCTCTACGCGCTGCCGGCGCTCGGCGACCTGCTCGGCCTGCGCATCGATGGTCTGCCGCCGAGCGTCGCTCTGCGCGCCTGGGGCGCGAAGGACAACGCGGCGGTGTACGAGCACGGCGAGTGGTACCGGCTGTTCACGGCCATGTTCCTGCACGGTGGCCTGATCCACCTGCTCTTCAACTCCTGGGCGCTGTACGCCATCGGCATCGATGCCGAGCGGCTGTTCGGGACAGCGGCGTTCCTCGCGCTCTACCTGATCTCGGGCCTGGCCGGCAGCGTCGCGTCGTACGCCTTCACGCCCAATCCGTCCGTCGGCGCGTCGGGCGCGATCTTCGGCCTGGTCGGCGGCCTGTCGGCGTTCTTCTACGCCTCGCGGCATGTGCTGGGCGACCTGGCGCGGCGGCAGCTCGGCAACCTGATCACCGTGATCATGATCAACCTGTTCATCGGGTTCGGCTCGCCGCTGCTGATCGACAACATGGCGCACCTCGGCGGGCTGGTCAGCGGCGTGGCCGTCGGCTGGCTGCTCGCGCCGCGGATCGTGCTGGACCACCGGCTCTATCCGCCGGAGCTCGTGGCGCGGCGGCTGCCATGGGGCTGGGCCGGTGCGCTGGGGGTGCTGCTGCTGCTGGTGCTGGTGGCGTCCCTGATCGCGCCACCGATTCGCTGAGCGAGCGCCTGGGACCCGAGGCGTGAGGCGCGTTTGCCCTGTTGTACTTCCCGCTCGCTGTCGATCTCGCTGCTCGCTGCTCGTTGCTCTCTCAGGAGGCCTATGCCCGACATGACCCGACGCAGGCCGGATTACCTGCTACTGACCATCGTAGGAATCCTGGTGCCGATCGGCCTGGTGATGGTCTACAGCGCCTCGTTCATGGACGCGCTGACGACCCGCGACGGCAACCAGTTGTACTACGCCTGGCGGCAGTTCACCGCCGCCATCCTCGGCATAGTCGGGCTGCTGGTGGCGCAGCGGCTCGAGTATCGCGTCTGGCGCAAGTACTCGGTGCACATTCTCGCCGGGACACTGGTGCTGCTGCTGGCGGTGCTGGTGCTGCCAGCATCCATCACGACCGTCAACGGCGCGCGCAGCTGGATCCGGCTCGGGCCGCTGAGCGTGCAGCCGTCCGAGTTCGCCAAGCTGGCGCTTTGCATCTATTTCGCCGACTGGCTCTCGCGGCGGAGCGAGCGACTCGGAAACGTGACCTACGGCCTGGTGCCGTTCGCCGTGACGCTCGGCGTCGTCTGCGGGCTGGTGATGTTGGAGCACGACCTGGGGACGACGATCGTGCTGGTCGTGATCGCCGGCGCGATCTACTTCGCCGCCGGGGCGAACCTGCTGCACATCCTGGGGGCGGCCGGGCTGGCGGCGGGCGCGTTCTGGGGAATGATCAGGCTGGCCGCCTACCGCCAGGATCGCATCGCCGTCTGGCTGGATGGACCGTTCGCCCACTATCAGGGTGCGGGCTACCAGCCGGCGCACGCGCTCTACGCGCTGGGGAGCGGCGGCATCCTGGGTGTGGGGCTGGGCCAGGGGCGGCAGAAGTTCCTCTGGCTGCCGCAAGCGCATACCGATGCGATCTTCGCGATCATCGGCGAGGAGTTCGGTCTGATCGGAACGCTGTTCATTGTCGCCTGCTTCCTGGTGATCGCCTACCGCGGCTTCCGGATCGCCGGGCGCGCGCCGGAGCCGTTCGCAGCGCTGCTGGCTGCCGGGCTGACATCCTGGCTGGTGTTTCAGGCGCTGATCAACATCGCGGTGGTCACGACGCTCATCCCCTTCACCGGGCTGACGCTCCCGTTCCTGAGCTACGGCGGCTCCTCGTTGATGGCGTGTATGATCGCCGTCGGCATACTGTTGAGCATTTCGCGGCATACGACCGATCGGGCCGCGGGAGGCCTGTACGATGACGCAACGCCCCGAGCCATCCGACGTGCCGGTATCGCAGACGGTCTTGCTGTGTGGTGGCGGGACCGGCGGGCACGTCTATCCGGCGCTGGCGGTGGCCGCCGCGCTCGCCCAGGCGCGCGGCGCGGGGTCAGGGGCCACGGGCCGGGGCTCAGAAGCTGACCGAGCAGCCGGCCGCGGGCGAGGGGCGAACGCGTGGCCAGGCGATCGGCCGCCTGAAGGTGGCACCCTGAGAAACGGTCTGAGCCCTCACCCCCGAACCTTCAACCCTCGCATCGTCTATATCGGGAGCGAGGACGGCATGGAGCGCGGGATCGTCGCTAGGGAGAGCAACTTGCCTTTTCGCGCCATTCCGGCGGCGGCGCTGCGCGGGCGCGCCCCATGGACGATGGCGCGCAACGCGGCGACGCTGGCGCGCGGCACACGGGCGGCGCTCGGGGTGATCGCGCAGGAGCGCCCGGCGGCGATCCTCGGCACCGGCGGGTATGTCTGCGTCCCGCTGTTCCTGGCGGCGCGGGCGGCCCGCGTGCCGGCGGCGGTCTACCTGCCGGATGTCGTGCCGGGGCTGGCGGTGCGCTTGCTGGCCCGCCTGGCGGCGGTCGTCGCCTGCAATGTCGAGGACTCGGCCAGATATTTCAGATCGCACATTGCCGATCGCAAGTCTGATAGTCCTCAATCTGCGCGCGACAATCGGCGTTCTGCGATCTATGTAGTGGGCTATCCCGTACGCGCCGAGCTGTTCGACCTGGACCGGCGGGCCTGCCGGGCGGCCTTCGCGCTGGCGGATGATCTGCCAGCGCTGCTGGTGTATGGCGGGAGTCGGGGGGCGCGCAGCATCAACCAGGCGATCGCTGCACTACTGCCGGAGCTGCTGCCGCTGGCGCAGATCATCCACGTTTGCGGGCGCGAGGGCGACGCACGGTTCTTGCAGGATGCCGCCGCTCGCCTGCCCGCGGAGCTGCGGGCGCGCTATCGCTTGTATGACTATCTGCACTCGGACAGGCCCGACCAGGGGGCACGGAGACCCGGCGACACGGCGATGGACGATCTCGCTCGGTCTTTGCCTGTCTCCCCCTCGATGCTCGCCGCTCTCGGCGCGGCGGACCTCGCCGTATGCCGCAGCGGCGCCTCGACGCTGGCGGAGTTGCCGGCGGTCGGGCTGCCGGCGGTGCTTGTGCCATACCCGTATGTGCATCAGGACGAAAACGCCGACTATCTAGTGCGGCGCGGCGCGGCGGTCAAGGTGGCGGACGGAGCGATGCTCGGCGCGGGAGCGCCAGCGGATGGGCCACTGTTTCGGGAGATTCGGCGCCTGCTGGCGGAGCCGGAGGCGCGCGCGCGCATGGCGGCGAACAGCCGCGCGCTGGCGCGCCCGGACGCCGCGCGCCGCCTGGCGGACCTTGTTCTCAACCTCGCGGCCGGGGGAGCGCTAGCATGAGTATTGTTGACGGCAGAATCATTATCGACATCCCGCTGACGGTCATCTCGCTGTCCATTCTGCTCGCCTTCACGGCCTGGGGGTGGAGCCGCGGCTACCGCTATATGGTGACGATCGCCCTGGCGGTCACGCTCGGCTACCTGGTCACCGTGCAGGCCAATTCGATCGTTCAGATCGTCAATGCCCTGTATGCTTTCATGATCCGGCTGCTCAGCATTCTTGTCCCGCCGGTCGCGAATATCTTTCCGCCGCCGCCGATCATCCCGGACAATCAGGAGGCACCCTGGCTGCTGCGCGTGCTGGCGTTCTACGTCCTGTTCTTTGTCGGCATCGGTTGGAAAGGGCCGTGGGAGACGCAGGTGCTCAGGGGCTTCGCGGTCGATCCGAAAACCCGCCAGCTGCGCCTGCTCGGCGCGCTGACCGGCTTCTACGTCGGTATTCTCTTCACCAGCGCGGCGGCGACGTTCTGGGAACAGAGCTCAGTCGATGTGCAGGATAGCGTGCCGGGCTGGCTGGCGGTGATGCTTGCGAGTTTGCCGACCTATTCGAGCGTGATCACGGTCTTTATCGCCGCGTTCGGGCTGTTGTTGGCGATTACGCTCTTTCTGCAGTTCGTTCGCAGCCTGCAACGCTAGGGCGCGTGCCGCGTAGGGGCGAGCGGCTTGAGGCTGGATGCTTGCCGTTGCGCTGTCGAAAATGCCGCCCCAGGTCCGGCAAGCATATCTGGCACCGCACGATAGAGATCCAATGCATTACCACATCGTCGGCATCGCGGGCGCGGGGATGAGCGCCGTCGCCCATATCCTGCTCGATCAGGGCCACACCGTCAGCGGCTCGGACGCGCGCGGCGGGCCGGCGGCCGACGCCCTCGCGGCGCGCGGGGCACGGGTGGCCCGCGGGCACGACCCGGCGTACGTCGCCGGGGCCGACGCGCTACTGACGACCTCGGCGGCCCCGGCCGACCACCCGGAGCTGGCCGCGGCGCGGGCCGCCAGCATCCCGGTGCTGAAGCGCGCCGATCTGTGGCGCCAGTGGTCGCAGGAGCGGCAGATCGTCGCGGTGGCCGGCACACACGGCAAGACGACGACCACGGCCATGCTCGCGCTTATCTTGCTGCGCGCCGGGCGCGAACCGGGCTTTCTGGTCGGCGGCGAAGCCCCCGACCTGGGCGGGAGCGCCCGCTGGGGCAGCCCGGCAGCCCCGCTGGTGATCGAGGCCGATGAGTACGACCGGACGTTCCTGGCGCTGACGCCGGCGGTCGCCGTGATCACGAATGTCGAGTGGGACCACGTGGACATCTACCCGACGCCGGCGAGCTACGACGAGGCGTTTCGCGCCTTTGCGGCCAGCGTGGCTCAACCGGCCGACCTGGTGCTGTGCGGCGACGACCCGGGTGTGGAGCGCGCGATCGATGCGCCCGCAGCCACCCGGTACGGCATCGACGAAGCCCTGGCGCGCGACCCGGTCTCCTGCCGGCGCATCCCGCTCGACTGGTCGGCTAGCGGCGTGCGCCCAGCGGACGGCGGCATGCGCTTCGACCTGTGGCGCTATGACCCGCGCACCCTGGCGACGCGCATACTGGGCGAGCGGCGGCTGCGGCTCCCGGGCGCGCACAACGTGCGCAACGCGCTGGCGGCGACGGCGGCGGCGCATGCGCTCGGCGTGGACCCGGCGACAATCGCGGCGGCGCTGGCCGACTACCGCGGCGCCGGGCGGCGCTTCGAACTGAAGGGCGAGGCCGGGGGCGTGACGGTGATCGACGATTACGCCCATCACCCGACCGAGGTACGGGCGACGCTCGCAGCGGCGCGCGACCGCTACGGTGCGCGGCGCCTGGTGGTCTACTTCCAACCGCACACCTACTCGCGCACGCGGGCCCTGCTGCCCTCCTGGGCGGAGGCATTCGAGGCGGCGGATGTCGTGCGGATCGGCGCGATCTACGCCGCCCGCGAGCACGATACGCTCGGCATGAGCGCCGAGGCGCTGGCGGCTCGGGTGCGCGCCCCGGACGTGCAGGCGGTCGGCGATGGGGCGGCGGCGGCGGCGGCGCTGCTGGCGCTGCTGCGCCCGGGCGATGTGCTGCTCACCCTCGGCGCGGGCGACAGCGACCAGGTGGGGGCGGCGGTGCTGCGCCAACTGGCCGGTGAACGGTAGACGATGGACGATGGACGATGGACGACAGCACCCCATACTGGGGGCACGCTCGTAGCGGTAGAGACACGCTGATGTTCGTCCTTCGTCGGTAGGCTGAGCGCTATGGAAGAGATGCAGACGCAACGAGGGCGACCTTCGTCCTTCGTCCCTGGCACTTCGAGATCATGACCGACGCCGCCACATTTCACCGCGAGGTCGCCGAAGCGCTGCAGGCGCGCTATGGCGGCAGCCAGCGCGCCCCGGAGGGGTGGCGCGAGGTCCAGGCGTGGCACTGGGAGCAGGCCGGGGCCTACCCTGAGGCGGCGGGCGTTGCCCTGGAAGTCGCCGAGGGGTATGTCGGCCGGCTGGACTTCATCGGGGCACGGCTGTGGGCGCGGCGCACGCTCGAGCTGCTGGAGCGGCTGGACGCTGCCACGCGGACACGCTTCGACCCGCGGGCCTGCGCGCTGGCGCTGGCGGTGCTGGAGTTCGGGGGGCAGTACCGCGAGGGGCTGGATTACGCCCGGCGGATGCTACGCGCCGCCCGCGCTGGTCAGAACCGCGACGCCGAGATCCGGGCGCTGCTGGCAGTCGGGCGGATGCAGCGCGAATTGGGGCTGCTCGCCGAGGCTGAGGAGACGCTGACGCGGGCGCGCGCCCTGGCGGAGCAGGGCGGGCAGGTCGAGCTGGAATCCGAGGCGCGCGTCCACCTCGCCAAGGTCTACCAGCTCCAGGGGCGCAACCTGGAGGGCTTGCAGGAGTTGCAGCTCGCCCAGGAGGAGCCGGCGCTCTCCGACGACCAGGTGCGGCTGGCGCGGGTGCTGACTGGAATCGGCGACATCTACCGCGTCCTCGGCGCAACGCGCGAGGCGCTGCTGTTCTACACCCGCGCGCTCAGCCTGGAGCAGGGGCGCGGCAGCCTGATCGGCCAGGCCATCCTGCGCGAGAAGCTGGCGCTGACGCTGCTGGCCCAGGGCAAGCTGCCCGAGGCGCGCGACTCCGCCGAAGAGAGCCTGCGGCTGCGGCAGGTGATCGGCGACACCATCGGCCAGGCGCGCTCGTACAGCGTGCTCGGCACGATCACCGGGCGCATGGGCGACCACGCGCAGGCGCTCCAGTACCACGAACAGGCCCGCACGCTGGACGAACAGACGCAGAACCGGCGCGGCGAAGGCGTGGCGCTGCTGCATCTGGGCGATGAGGCGCGGGCGACGGGCGATATCGCACAGGCCCGCACCCACTACGCCCGGGCGCTCCGGCTGGCGCAGCAGATGCGCGATCAGGTGGCGAGCGCCCGCAGCCTGGAGCGCCTGGGCGACCTGAACGCGGCGGCCGGGCAGCGCGAGGCGGCAAGCGCCTGCTGGAGCGAGGCGCTGCGCATCCGCGAGACGCTCGGCCACGCCGACGAAGCCGCCGCGCTGCGCGAGCGCATCCGCACCGGGCAGCCGCCGGGGTGAGCAGGTGACACGGTGAGTGGGTGAAGAAAGAGGATCGAAGATTGAAGATCGCAGATTGAAGATTGGGGACACAGTGGCATCGTGCATGACGCATCGCGCCCTGCGCGTCGCGCACGCAGAACTCAGAAGTCAGACAGTCAGAAGTCAAAACTCAGAACCCTGAACTCTGAACCCAGAACTCGAAACTCAGAACTTTGAACTCATGATGGCATTCCGCGAAAACGAGCCTCTGGCCCGCTACACGTCCTGGAAGATCGGCGGGCCGGCGCGCTACTTCGCCGAATCGGCCACGGCGGACGAGCTGCGCGCCGCGCTGGCCTGGGCGCGCGAGCGCGGGCTGCCGGTGCATCTGCTGGGTGGCGGGACGAACACGCTGGTGCGCGACAGCGGCTTCCCCGGGCTGGTGCTCCGCTACCGGGCGCAGGGCGTACGGCTGGAGCCCCGCGGCGACGAGGCCCGAGCCATCGTCGAGGCGGGCGCCCTGACGGCCGGCCTCGCGCGGCGGCTGGCGCGCCAGGGGTGGGCCGGGCTCCAATGGGCCGAGGGGCTGCCAGGCACCGTCGGCGGGGCGCTGTACGGCAACGCTGGTTGCTACGGTGGCGATATCGCCGGGGCGCTCGTCCGCGCCTGGCTGCTGGTGGATGGCGCGATCGACGAGTGGCCGGCAGCCCGGATGGGGTACGGATACCGGACGAGCGTTTTGAAGGACCGAAGGTGGGCGGCGGAAGATGGGGGAGCGACGACCCACAACCGACGACCGATGACCGACCACCGCCCGCCGCCGGTCGTTGTCGCCGCCGAATTCGCGCTCACCCGCGCCGACCCGGAGGCGCTGGCCGCCGAGATGGCCCGCACCGCCGCGGCGCGGCGCAGCAAGACCCCCGCCGGCCAGTCGTGCGGCTCGGTCTTCAAGAACCCGCCGGGCGATAGCGCGGGCCGGCTGATCGAGGCGGCCGGGCTGAAGGGTAGGCGGATCGGCGGCGCCGAGATCGCCGCGAAGCACGGCAACTACATCGTCAACCGCGGCGGCGCGACGAGCGACGATGTGCTCCGGCTGATCGACCTGGCGCGCGGTGACGTGCTGCGGCAGTTCGGCGTCGAATTGGAGCTCGAGGTGCAGATCCTTCCCTAGTGGAGAGCGCAACGTTCAGGACGCAACGTTTCGAAGGCGACGTTGAGCGCTCTATGCATGGTCCAACCTCCGAGTCTCGTATCGCTCCTTGCTGGTGAAGCCATGAACCGTAAACTCCGCGTCGGTGTCCTGTTCGGCGGGCAGTCGGGCGAGCACGAGGTCTCGCTCGTCTCGGCGCGCGCCGTGATGGCCGGCCTCGACCGCGAGAAATACGAGGTTGTGCCGGTCGGCATCACCAAGGATGGCCGCTGGATCGCCGGCGAGCAGGCCCCGGCGCTGCTCGAGGCCCTGGCCGACCCGAGACTGCTCCCCAATGGCGGAACAGCCAGGGAGCAGCATGCAGAAGCCAGCGGTGGCGCGAGCGCGGCCGCGGGGCAGAACGCGCTCGCGTTGGTCAGCCATCCTGACTCCTGGCTGCTGGGTGCTGGCGACTCGCGCCTAGATGTCGTCTTCCCGGTGCTGCACGGGCCGCGCGGCGAGGACGGCACGGTGCAGGGGTTGCTCGAGCTGGCGGGCGTGCCGTATGTCGGCTGCGGCGTGCTGTCCTCGGCGGTCGGCATGGACAAGGCCATGATGAAAAGCGCCTTCGCCGCCGCCGGGCTGCCGCAGGTGCCGTGGCTGCTGGTGCGCCGTTTCGACTGGGAGCGCGACCCGGAGGCCACCTGCCGCCAGATCGAGCGGGCGCTGCGCTACCCGATCTTTGTCAAGCCGGCGAACATGGGCTCGAGCGTCGGCGTGAGCAAGGCGGCCGACCGCGCCGGGCTGGAGCGCGGGCTGGCCGAGGCCGCCCGCTACGACCGGCGCATCGTGGTCGAGCAGGGGCTGAACGTGCGCGAGATCGAGGTGAGCGTGCTCGGCAACGACGAGCCGCAGGCCAGCGTGCCGGGCGAGGTCGTACCCTCGAAGGACTGGTATGACTACGAGGCCAAGTATCTCGCTGGCGAGTCGCGTATCCTGATCCCTGCACCGATCCCGCCGGACGTGGCCGGGGAGGTGCGCGCGCTCGCCATCCAGGCGTTCAAGGCGATCGACGGCGCCGGGCTGGCGCGGGTCGATTTTCTGCTCGACAGAGACAGCGGCGCGCTCTATCTGAACGAGATCAACACCATGCCCGGCTTCACGCCGGTGAGCATGTACGCCCGGATGTGGGAGGCCAGCGGCCTGCCCTACACGGCGCTGCTGGACCGGCTGATCGAACTGGCGCTGGAGCGAGGACGGTCGAAGAGCGGCGGAGGATAGGCGCCCGCCGGCCCGAGAGGATCGGACGGCGTGTGCCGTCGGGACGGCCGACGGTCGCCATGCATCGTTCGTCGCTGGTCGAGGAAACATGAACCACTTTGGCTACAACCGGCCCAACACCCGCGAGCGGATCGCCGCGCGGCGGCGGCAGATGGCCCCGGGCCGCGCTGGCTCGGCCGTCACGCCGATGCCGCGCCGGGTGCTCGGCTCGTGGCTGCGCAGCGGCTGGGTCGCCAGCCTGGCCATGGCGCTGCTCGCGGCCTACGCCCTGTACGACGCCTTCACCTCGCCGCGCTTCGCGGTGCGCGAGATCGCCGTGACCGGCACATCGGTGCTCGATGCCGGGCGCGTCGCCGGGCTGGCGGGCGTGCGCGGGCTGCCGATCTGGTTCGTGGATACCGGGCAGATCGTTGCCCGGCTGCGCAGCAACCCGTACATCGAGGATGCCAGCGCCGAGGCCCAACTGCCCGACCGGGTGACGATCACGCTCACCGAGCGCCGGCCGGAGCTGCGCTGGCAGAGCGGCGGGACGCGCTACCTGGTGGACGCGCAGGGGCTCGTGCTCGGCGTCGAGAGCACCGCCGCGCTGAGCGGCACGCTGGCGATCGACGACCGCAGCAACACGCCGCTGGAGCCGGGAAGCCGGGTGGACGCCGGCGCCCTGGCGCTCGGGCGGACGCTCGCCGTGCGCCTGCCGCGCGAACTGAAGCTGACGCCCGCCAGCGTCGCCTGGGAGCCGGACAAGGGCATCCTGATCGTCACGCCTGACCGCCGGACGGTGATCTTCGGCACGTCGGAGAACCTGGACAACAAACTCGCCGTGCTCGGCTACCTGCTGCAGGAGGGCACGCCCTTCACGCTGCTGGACTTGCGCCCGGGCACGCCGTACTACCGGAACGACGTCGGCCCGCAGCCGACGCCCGCCCCGACACCGGTGGGGAGTGGAGAATGAAGAAAAAGGACTTGATCAATGGTCATTTGTTGTAGTAGGAAGAATTTCTTGCCCTCCATGGTTTAGTTTCAACGGGGGATCGGAGAATAGATGAGCTTATTTCGTTTATATTAACAAGGTTTCTTTGTTGTCCATCACTCATTGTTCATTTCGACGGAACGGTGAACAATGAACGCGCAATGAACGGCTATCGTCGTAGGCTTGCTTCATTGTTCACGGTTCATTTCAAAGGAAGCGCCATGGCAAATCGCACCATCGTCGGAATCGATGTCGGGACCACCAAAGTCTGCACGATCGTTGCGCAGGTGCAGAACTCAGGCCGGCTTCATGTGCTCGGTGTCGGCCTGACGCCTTCGAAAGGGATCGACAAGGGCGTGGTGGTAAACATCGATGACGCCGTTCACGCCATCGCCACGAGCGTTGAGAAAGCCGAGCGACTATCGGGCTACCGGATCGGCACGGCGTTCGTCGGCGTGGCCGGGCGGCACATCGCCTCGCTCAACAGCCGCGGCGTGGTGGCAGTTGCGCGTAGCGACCACGAGGTGACGCGCAGCGACATCGCCCGCGCTGTCGAGGCGGCCCAGGCGGTCGCCATCCCGACCCAGCGCGAGGTGATCCACGTCATCCCGCGGGCCTACATCCTGGACGGCAACGAGGGCATCCGCGACCCGATCGGCATGTCCGGCTTTCGCCTGGAGGTCGAAACGCACATCGTCACCGGCGAGGTGATGGCGATCCAGAACCTGATCAAGAGTGTGCAGCGCGCCGGGGTCGAGATCGACGACCTGGTGCTCCAGCCGCTGGCCTCGGGCGAGGCGGCGCTGACGCCGGACGACAAGGACCGCGGCGTGGTGCTGGTGGATATCGGCGGCGGCACGACCGACATCGCGGTGTTTGTCCAGGGCGGGGTATGGCATACCAGCGTCATCCCGGTGGGCGGCAACCACTTCACCAACGACATCGTGCTGGTGCTGCAAACGCCGCATCACACCGCCGAATATCTCAAGCTGCGCTACGGCACGGCGATCGACGAGGAGGGGGAGCAGGAAGACACGGTGATCGAAGTGGAGGGCTTCTCGCCGGGTGAACGGCAGCAGGTGAGCAGGCGGCTGCTGAACCAGGTCATCCGCGCGCGGGCGGAGGAGGTGGTCGAGCTGATCTACAACGAAATTCGGCGCAGCGGCTACGACGGCCTCCTGCCGGCCGGCGTGGTCGTGACCGGCGGGGCGGCGCAACTGCCGCGCTTCGACGAACTGATGCGCGAGATGCTAGGCATCCCGGTGCGGCTCGGCGGCCCGACCGGCCTGGGCGGCCTGTCCGACTCGCTCGACAGCCCGGCGTACTCGACGGCGGTGGGGCTGGTGCATTGGGGGGCGCGGCACGGCCTGGCGATGCTCGGCGGGCCGAGCGCCGTGCCGGAGCGCAACGGCTGGGGCTCGTCCTACGAGCGGTTCAAGGGATGGCTGCGGGAGTTTCTCCCGTAAACAGGGCTGAGGGCCGAGGGCTGGGTTCTGCGCCCGGCGCAGCCCGCCCGATGCATAGCGGCGCCGGCGCACCTCGGAACTCAGAACGCGGAACTCAGAACGTACTGTACGACAGGAGGCAACGGATGGACTTCACCAACTACAACGGCGGCCCGGAGAACTTCGCGCAGATCAAGGTCATCGGCGTCGGCGGGGGCGGCTCGAACGCCGTGGATCGGATGGTCGAAGACGGGGTGCAGGGCGTCGAGTTCATCACCGTCAACACCGACGCGCAGGCCCTCATGCACTCGCGCGCCGATATCCGCATCCGCATCGGCGATAAGCTGACGAAGGGGCTCGGCTCCGGCGGCAACCCGATCATCGGCCAGAAGTCGGCGGAGGAGACCACCGAGGAGATCGTCGAGGCGCTCAAGGGCGCCGACATGGTCTTCGTGACCGCCGGTATGGGCGGCGGCACCGGCACCGGGGCCTCGCCGGTGATCGCCGGCATCGCCCAGGACCTGGGGATGCTGACGGTTGGCGTGGTCACGCGCCCGTTCACCTTCGAGGGCAACCACCGCCGCAAGACGGCCGAGCAGGGGATCGAGCAGCTCAAGCCGGTGGTGGACACGCTGATCATCATCCCGAACGATCGGCTGCTCCAGACGGCGAGCAAGAACACATCGATGCTCCAGGCGTTCCGCATGGCGGACGACGTCCTGCGCCAGGGCATCCAGGGCATCTCGGACGTGATCACGCAGCGCGGGCTGATCAACGTGGATTTCGCCGACATCAAGGCGATCATGGCGCAGGCTGGCTCGGCGCTCATGGCGATCGGGGTCGGCGAGGGCGACAACCGGATGGTGGATGCAGTGAACATGGCGATCGCCTCGCCGCTGCTGGAGGTCTCGATCGACGGCGCGAAGGGTGTGCTGTTCAATGTCACCGGCTCGGAGGACCTGGGCATCCTCGAGGTCTATGAGGCGGCGGATATCATCGCCAAGGCGGTCGATCCGGAGGCGAACATCAAGTTCGGCGCGGTGCTCGACCCGAACATGCCGCCGGGACAGGTGAAGATCACACTGATCGCTACCGGCTTCGATCTGAGCCGCCCGAATGTGCAGAAGTCGCGCACCTATGCGGTGGGTGCGCCGACGCCGCAACCCGCGCCGCAGCCGGTCCCGGCGGCGGTGGCGTCGCAGCCGGCCGCCCGCCCGGCGCCGGCGCCGCAGCCGCGGCCCATGAACCCGCTGCAGCGCACCGCGCCGAACTTCGCCAACACCGATGATCTGGACATCCCGCCGTTCCTGCGCAATCGGCGCAAGTAGCGGCGGACGGAGGACGCCGGGCGGACGACCGAATGCATAGGCCGGCTACCTCACGGCAGCCGGCCTGTGGCGTTGGCGGGGGCTTCCGAATCAAGCGGGCTACGCTACGCACGCCGCGCCCGGGCGTGGATGGATGGAACGCCGCTGCCGTCGGCACGCCCTCAGGCGCAGGCCGCGGCCGTCGAGCAGGCTCACCATCCGGCGCGATATCCCCTGCTTCTTTTTTCGGGTTCGTCTCATGCGCGCGCGTGCGGCCGAGATCCAGGCCGTTCGGCGGTAGTCACCCAACGCGCATCGCTCGATAAACACCTGGCCGTGTGCTCTCCTGTGGCGGCTCGACTCGCCCATCCATGCGCCCCGAAGCCGCCTTCGCTGCCCTCGCGTCGTAAGTAGAACAGGCGATCCGATGCATGTCCAGGCGATCAAGACACATACGATCACCCTCGCCGATCAGGATCTGAATGCGATCCTGGATCGGTATGTGCCGCCCATCGAGGACAACACCATCCTTGCGATCACGTCCAAGATCGTTGCCATCTGTCAGGGCAGAATGATACCGGTCGGCATCGCGGAAAAACAGGAACTGATTGAGCGGGAAGCCGATTATTTCTTACCGCCTGGCGCGAGCAAATATCAGGTCTGCCTTACCATCAAAGCGCGGATGCTGATACCAATGGCGGGGATTGATGAGTCGAACGGTAATGGCTACTATATTCTCTGGCCCCGCGATCCTCAACAGGTCGCAAATGACATACGCGCCTATCTGCAGCGCCGCTTCGAGCATCGGCATCTTGGCGTCATCATCACCGATAGCACCACCACCCCATTGCGCTGGGGCGTGACGGGCGTCGCGTTGGCCCATAGCGGCTTTCGCCCAATCAACGATTACCGCGGCGCGCCTGACCTGTTCGGACGCCCCTTGCGCATGACCCAGGTCAATGTCGTCGATGCCCTTGCGGCGGCGGCGGTATTGGTGATGGGCGAAGGCAGTGAACAAACACCGTTGGCCCTGATTCGTGAGGTGCCATTCGTCGCGTTCCAGGATCGCAATCCTACTGCGGAAGAATTGCAAGGCTTACACATCGAACTCGATGACGACATGTACGCGCCGCTCCTCACCAGTGTGCCCTGGCAGCGCGGCAAAGGGGAGAGCGGCAACCTTTGAGAGGCTGTCTGAAAAGCGCCCAGCGGGGGATTTGGGGGCCGCAGGCCCCCAAGAGAAATCCTGCTCCGCCGCACGGTCGGCGGCCCGGCCGCCGACCGTGCGGCGGAAAAGAAGGATCTTGGAGGGCTGCGCCCTCCAAACCTCCCCGTTTCAGACAGCTTCTGAGATGCAGGGCATGGCGCCGAGAGAATCGATGCGCAACGCCCCACCATTGGCTTGCAGCGGACGGCGCCGCGCGCTGCGGCTGAAGCCCAACCCGCCGGCAAACGCAAGGACAGGAGCAGCCTGTGATCCTTCCGAAAGTACGCGACCCTCGCCTGATCACCATCCGCCGTGGGGGCACGCTCACCGACGCCGACCATCGGCTGCTCGCCGTCTGGGCCGCCGCGTGCGCTGAGCATGTCCTGCATCACTTCGCGGCGGCGCGGCCCGATGATCCCCGGCCGCGCTGGGCCATCGATCGGGCGCGGGCGTGTCCGGCCGCGGCGCGATCCTGATGTCTGAGGCCCGCGCCGCGGCCGGACACGCAAACGCGGCGGCCCGCGATCTCAGGGGGGCCGCGCGCTATGCCGCCTATGCCGCCGGTCAGGCCGCCGCTGTCGCCCATGTCGCCGCACACGAACTCGGCGCAGCGGCCTATGCGATCAAGGCCGCCCGTGCGGCGGCTCCTGAAGGTCAGGGCGAACAGACAGGCAGGCTCGAATGCCGGTGGCAGCGTGAACAGCTTCCGGAGGCGATTCGGGAACTGGTTCTCGATGATCAGCGGCTACGAAACGACATCTGTTGGTCGGTGTTCGATTGCTGATACGGTGAGCGGCTGTTCTGCAGCAGCGAGCCATCTTTCGACAAGATCACCGCGATGCAGTTCCACGTGTCGGGGAGAGTTGAGGACTGGTGTGTTGTCAGCGGCCGCGCCAGGGCCAGGCCGGGCTGCGCAAGAGGCACCGCCCACGGATGTTGGCTCTGTGGTTGGCTCCATGGCACAGCGGCGGGCGGATCAGATCGATCCGCCCACCGCGACAGGATGCCCGAAACGCTGGAGCCGGCAGTCGGACTCGAACCGACGACCTGCTGTTTACAAGACAGCTGCTCTACCAACTGAGCTATGCCGGCCCACGCCCATTGTAGCATGCCCGCTCCACGAGCGTCAACACGGCTTGACAAACGCGCATCCTGTGAGTACCATGCCATTATCTCCCTCTTGCAAGCACGGCGTCTCTGGCACTCGGACAACGACCAATCCCGAGCAGCGCCAACGCGCGGCGAGTGCACCGGCCGCGTCGCCTGCCGTCTGCATATGCGCCTGGCGCGGCGGAACCCGCCGCGTGGCGGAGGAGCCTGGCGTGAAGATCTCTGGCAGCTATACCCTTGATGCGCCTCGGGACGAAGTCTGGGCGGCGCTCAACGACATCGACGTGCTCGCGCGGGTGGTGCCCGGCTGTGAGCGCCTGGAGCAGACCGGCGAGCATGAGTACGAGGGCACGGTCAAGATCGGCATCCAGTCGATCAAAGGCGCCTATAGCGGTAAGATCCGCCTGGAGGACGTTCAGCCGCCCCACCACTACAAACTCGTCGCCAGCGGTCGCAGCGCCAACGGCGTGGTCGATGGCAGCGGGACGGTGGACCTTCTTGAGCAGGATGGCAAGACCATTCTGACGTATAGCGGCGATGTGGCCATCGGCGGGACGCTCGCCAGCGTTGGTCAGCGCCTGATCGAGGGCGCGTCACGCCAGTTGCTCAACCAGTCGCTCAAGGCGCTGGCCGAGCAGGTCAGCCGCCGGCGCGAGAGCGCCGCCCTGCCAACCGATGGCAGCGCGCCGCCGCAAGCGACCGCGCTCGCCGTGCCCGCCGCAGAAG
Source organism: Roseiflexaceae bacterium (assembly GCA_042408595.1). GTDB lineage: Bacteria > Chloroflexota > Chloroflexia > Chloroflexales > Roseiflexaceae > JBHOQX01. Next base: position 60,590 of record JBHOQX010000125.1, read on the forward strand.
CGCCCGCCGCAGAATCGCCCGCGGCCCCGGCTGCCGCGCCCGTCCCCCCGGAGCGCCGCACGGTCGTCGTGCCGGAGGACGAGCAGCTCAAGCCCGAAGCGGTGCTCACCGGCGCGGCACTCGATTTCGTCAAAGAGAACCCCTGGCTCCTCGGCGTGATCGCGTTCATTCTCGGCTTTCTGCTGGGTCGTTCCAGCCGCCGGGTCGTCGTCGTGCGCGGCGGGTGAGCCGCCGCCCGGCGCTCCGATAGAGATGCTGTCGCTACGCTCAGTGAGGAGGTGTGTGCGGTGAGGCAGATCACAGTCACGGTCAACGGCAGGCGCTACACGAACGAGGTCGAGGATCGCACCCTGCTCGTCCACTACCTGCGCGAGCAGCTCGGCCTGACCGGCACGCACATCGGCTGCGATACCAGCCAGTGCGGCGCATGCGTGGTGCACATGGACGGCGTGAGCGTCAAGTCGTGTACGGTGCTGGCGGTACAGGCGGACGGCGCGAACATCACCACGATCGAGGGGCTGGCGCAGGACGGCCAGCTCCACCCGTTGCAGGAGGGCTTCTGGGAGCGCCACGGGCTGCAGTGCGGCTATTGCACCCCCGGCTTCATCATGGCCGCCTACGACCTACTCCAGCAGAACCCGAACCCGACCGAAGAGGAGATCCGCCACGGCCTGGAGGGGAACCTCTGCCGTTGCACCGGTTACCACAACATCGTTCGGGCGGTGCAGTACGCGGCGGCCAGGATGCGCGGCGAGGAGGTGCCCGTCTGAATGCGGCATGATGAAACGTGAATGCTGAATGCATCATTCATCATGCATCATTGACACTAGAAGGGATCGGTATGACCACCGCGACGAAGATGGTAGGTCAGGCGCTGAAGCGCCGCGAGGACCCCAAGCTGATCACCGGCCACGGCAACTACCTCGACGACATCAAGCTGCCCGGGATGCTGCACGCTGTCCTGCTGCGCAGCCCCTACGCCCACGCGAACATCCGCAGCATCGACACCTCGAAAGCGAAGGCCCACCCCGGCGTCGTCGGTGTCTTCACCGGCGAAGACATGATGGACATCGCCGCCATGCCCGCCGCCTGGCAGGCCGGCGGCGTGAAGAATAACCCCGTCACCACCCGCGCCCTGGCGGTCGGCAAGGTGACCTTCGTCGGCGACCCGGTGGCGGTGGTGGTCGCCGCCGATCGCTACGTCGCCCGCGACGCCGCCGACCTGATCGAGGTGGACTACGAGCCGCTGCCGGTGGTGGTGGACGCGCGCGCGGCGGTGCAGCCCGGCGCGCCGCAGATCCATGAGGCTGCGCCGAACAACGTCGTCTTCGAGTGGGAGTGCGGCGACAAGGCCAAAACCGACGCGGCCTTCGCCAGCGCCGAGGTGCAGGTCAAGGAAGATATCATCAACCAGCGCCTCATCCCGACGCCGATGGAGACTCGCGGCGCGATCGCCCGCTACGACTCGGTCACCGGCGACTTCACGCTCTGGACGACCTCGCAGGCGCCGCACGTGCTGCGGCTGTTGCTCACCGCCTTTGTCTTCGGCATCCCGGAGACGAAGCTGCGCGTGATCGCGCCGAACATCGGCGGCGGGTTCGGCCAAAAGATCTTCTGCTACGCCGACAACGCGCTGGTGATGTGGCTGGCGCGCAAGCTCGGTCAGCCGGTTAAGTTCGTCGAGGACCGCTCGGAGAACTACAAGTACTCCACCCACGGGCGCGACCACGTTACCGAGGCCGAGCTGTGTGGCACGCGCGATGGCAAGATCACCGGGCTGCGGGTGAACACCTGGGCCAACATCGGCGGCTACTTCTCGACCATCGCCGCCGGCATCCCGACGACGCTCTACGGCCGCATCCTCACTGGCGTCTATAAAATCCCGGCGGCCTACTGCCACGTCACCGGCGCATACACCAACACCGCGATGGTAGACGCCTACCGCGGCGCAGGCCGGCCCGAAGCCAGCTATGTGATCGAGCGCATGGTCGATCGCTTCGCCGCCGAGATCGGCATGGACCCGGCCGAGGTGCGGCGCAAGAACTTCATCCCGCCCGAGGACTTCCCCTACGACAACGGCTTGGGCCTGCTGCCCTACGACAGCGGCAACTACGAGCCGGCGCTCGACAAGGCGCTCGCGCTCGCCGGCTACCACGACTTCCGCAAGGAGCAGGAGGAGGCGCGCAAGCGCGGCAAGTACCTGGGGATCGGCCTCTCGTCGTATGTCGAGATCTGCGGCGTCGCGCCGAGCGCCTGGATCGGCCTGCCCGGCCAGGGCTGGGGCGCCGGTCTGTGGGAGAGCGCCAACGTGCGCGTCCACCTTACCGGCAAGGTGGTGGTGACGACCGGGTCGCTGCCGCACGGCCAGGGGGTGGAGACCACCTTCGCCCAGATCGTCGCCGATGAACTGGGCGTGCCATACGACGACGTCACGATCGAATGGGGCGATACGCAGGGCACGCCGTTCGGCTACGGCACCTACGGCAGCCGCTCGCTCGCCGTCGGCGGCACGGCGCTCTACAAAAGCGTCAGCAAGATCAAAGAAAAGGCCAAGCGGCTGGCGGCCCATATGCTCGAAGCCAACCTGGACGACATTGTCTTCGAAAACGGCAAGGCGTTCGTCAAGGGCTCGCCGGACAAGGCCAAGACTCTGGCCGAGATCGCGCTCCAGGCGTCCGTCGCCTACGACCTGCCGCAGGGCATGGAGCCATTCCTCGACGAGACGACCTACTACGATCCGCCGAACTGCACCTTCCCCTTCGGCACGCACGTCGCGATCGTCGAGGTGGACCCGGACACCGGGCGCGTCGATCTGAAGCGCTACATCGCGGTGGACGACTGCGGCAACCAGATCAACCCGCTGATCGTACAGGGCCAGATCCACGGCGGCATCGTCCAGGGCATCGCCCAGGCCCTCTACGAGCACGGCGTCTACGACGAGAACGGCCAGCTCCTCAGCGGCACGCTGATGGACTACGCTGTGCCGACCGCCGCGATGGTGCCGAGCTTCAAGATGGACCATACCGTCACACCCAGCCCGGTGAACCCGATGGGTGTAAAGGGTGCCGGCGAGGCCGGGACGATCGCCAGCGCGCAGGCGGTGATGAACGCGGTGATCGACGCGCTCGCGCCGTTCGGCGTCAAGCACATGCAGATGCCGGCCACGCCGGAGAACGTCTGGCGGGTGATCCACGGGAAGTAGTTGTTTGGACGGCGGACGGCGGACGGTGGACGAACGCCAGCTCTCTATCGACCCTCGGTAACGCTGGCGCTCGCCCTTTGTCCTGACAAGGAGTTTTCCATGATCCCAGCCAACTTCCAATACTTCGCGCCGAAGTCGGTGGCCGAGGCGGTGAGCCTGCTCCAGCAGCACGGCGACGACGCCAAGCTCCTCGCCGGCGGGCACTCGCTCCTCCCGGCGATGAAGCTCCGCCTCACCACCCCCGGCGTGATCGTTGACATCTCGCGCCTCGCTGAGCTGAAGGGCGTGCAGGAGAATGGCGGCCTGAGCATCGGTGCGGGCACGACCTACCACGAACTGGCGTCGAACGAGGTGGTGCGGTCGTCCTGCCCGGTGCTGGCCGAGTGCGTCGCGCAGATCGGCGATATCCAGGTGCGCAATCGTGGCACGATCGGTGGCTCGTTGGCCCACGCCGACCCCGCCGCCGACCTGCCGGCCGTCGCCCTGGCGCTCGGCGCGACTGTCACGGCGCAGGGGCCGGGCGGCAGCCGTACGATCAACGCCGACGATCTGTTCGTCGAGATGCTGACTACCGCGCTCGAGCCGACCGAAGTGATCACCCGCGTCACATTCCCCAAGCTTGGGAAAGGCGAAGGGGCGGCCTACGCCAAGCTGCGCCAACCGGCCTCGCGCTATGCGATCGTCGGCGTGGCAGCCTATGTGAAGCTGGACGGCGGCACGGTCGCCGCCGCGCGTGTGGCCGTCACCGGCGCGGGCGCCAAGGCGGTGCGCCAGCCGGAGGTCGAGGCGGCGCTGGTGGGGACGGACGGCTCGGCGGAGGCGATCGCCGCGGCGGCGGAGAAGGCCGGCGGCGGGATCGACTACCTCGGCGACATCCACGCCTCCGAGGAGTACCGCCGCGCCATGGTGAAGGTCTACACCAGACGGGCGCTTACCAGCGCGGTGGAGCGGGCCCGGGCGTAGCCGGACGGTAGCTGCTGGACGGACGACAAGGAGGCCGGGTGGCTGCGCGAGTCGCTTCCTCCCGTGGCCTCCTTCTCTGTTTATCTCGCGTTCGTGGCTGCCCGGTGGCGTATGGGCTATGGTCGCGTGCCGAAGCTCTGCGTCCAGTAATCCCTGAACGTCGCGCTCTCGCTGTGGGCGTACCCCACGCCGATCTCGCGCAGCGAGCAGTTCAGGATGTTCCCCCGGTGCTCCGGACTTGCCATCCAGCCCGCCACCACCGCGTCGGCGGTCGCGTACCCGGCGGCGATATTCTCCGCGATGATCGTGTAGGGTGTGAAGCCGGACTGCACCGCCCGGGTGGACGGTGTGCTGTTGTCGGGCCCGATATGGCTGAAGTAGTTGCGCGCCGCCATGTCCTGGCTGTGCGCCGCCGCCGCCTGCATCAACGCCGGGGAGATGGCCAGTGGCGGGCAGCCGGCCGCGGCCCGCTGGGCGTTCGTCAATTCGATCACCCGCTGCTCCGGCGATGCCGCCTCCTCTCGCAGTTGCAGCGGCAGAAAGACCTTGTGCGTTCCAAGCGCGTTGATATCCTCGCCGTGGGCCGCTGGCGCGCCCAGCAGCAGCGCCGCCAGCAACCCCATCCAGACCAGGCCGCGCAGTCGGGACACGAGGAACCTCCTTGCTGCGATGCGCGTGTGCGATGCGGTCACACGTGACCGGGGGGCATTATACGGATTTTTTACCTCACGCGACACCCCTTCCCCTGGTACGATGGTCCCGAGTGCAGCTGGCCACTGTGGGCATTGGTAATGGCCGCGTGCTATGCTGCTGCTGCGCCGAACCGCCCTAGCGCAGCGAGCAGCATGGACACGACACGCTACTATCTTGGGTTCAACCTGACGCCTGGCATCGGGCCGGCGCGCATCGCCCGCCTGGTGGAGCACTTCGGCTCGGTCGGGGCCGCCTGGGAAGCCAGCCGCGCCGACCTGCTGGCCTGCGGGCTGGACGTAAAACGCTGCGACGCGCTGCTCGACACCCGCCGCCGCGTCGATCTGGACAATGAGCTGGAGCGGGTTTGGCAGGCCGGTGCCCGCGCCATTTCAGTTGAAGACGCCGACTACCCGGCGCTGCTGCGGCAGGTCCCACAAGCCCCGCCGCTGATCTACGTGCGCGGCGCCCTGGCCGCAGCCGACGAATGGGCGCTGGCCGTCGTCGGCACGCGCGGCCCGACCAGCTACGGCAAAGAGGCGGCCCGCCGGTTCGCCGGCGACCTGGCTGCCTCCGGCGTGACGATCGTGAGCGGGCTGGCGATCGGGGTGGACACGGTCGCGCACACGGCGGCGCTGGAGGCCGGCGGGCGGACGATCGCCGTGCTCGGCTGCGGGGTGGACATTCCGTACCCGCCGCGCAACACGCGCCTGGCGGAGCAGATCGCGCAGCAGGGCGCGCTGATCAGCGAGTACCCGCTTGGCACCCTGCCGGCGGCGGCCAACTTCCCGCCGCGCAACCGGCTGATCAGCGGGCTGAGCCTGGGCACGCTGGTGGTTGAGGCCGGGGCGCGCAGCGGCGCGCTGATCACGGTCACGTTCGCGCTGGAGCAGGGGCGCGAGGTGTTCGCCGTGCCCGGGTCGATCTTCAGCCAGGCGAGCGCCGGCACGAACCAACTCATCCGGGATGGGGCCGCGCTCGTCACCTGCGCCGCCGATGTGCTGCAGGCATTGAACTGGACCGCCGTGGCGGAGCAGCAGGAGGTGCAGCTCGCCTTTCCGACCGACGACACCGAGGCGGCGCTGCTGGAGGTGTTGGACTACGAGCCGCGCCACGTCGACGAGTTGACGCGCGGCAGCGGTCTGGCGCCGCAGGCTGCCGCGGCGGCCCTGGCGCTGCTGGAGCTGCGCGGCGTGGTGCGGCACACCGGCGGTATGCACTATGTGCGCGTGCGCGAGGCCCGCGCCGCCTATGCCCCGAACCCCAACCATCCCATCGATGAAGCGGAGCGAGCGACATTAATGGGCCTGGACAGGCGGGTAACGGAACGAGAACGCCCGACCTCTGACCCCTGAACCCGCATTCCCCCGCTGCAAGCGCGCTAGCCGGCCCCCTGCCGCGTTTGCAGGTACCGCACCAGCCCGGCGACGCTGAGCTCGACCGAGGCGGCCCGCTCGTAGCTCGCCTGCGCGAGCGGGTCCGGGCCGATCTCCGCCACGGCCAGCTCCCGCATCTGCCGGTTCAGCGCGGCAGTATCGTCGCCGCGCGCCAGCCCCGCGCGCACCGCCTCCGTCCAGCGCGCCAGTCGCTCGCGGAGCGCCGCAAGGTGTGCCGCGACGTCTGCGTATGGGCCGAAGTGCGTCAGCAGGAGCCAGGCCGGATCGAGGCTGCCGATCAGGTCGAGGGTACGCCCCCACGCCTCCAGGTCGAACTCCGGCGGCACGGTGGGCGGATGGACGTACGCATGGCCCGGCATCCGTACGCCGGCGTTGTCGCCGGCGAACAGCAGGCCGCTCGCGTCGTCGAAGTAGACAACGTGGTGCAGCGCGTGCCCCGGCGCGTCGAAGACGCGCAGCCGCCGCCTGCCGAGCGCGAGCGTCTCGCCGCCGTCGAGCGTGGTGATGTTCTCCGCCGGCACGGGCAGAATCTCGCCCCACAACTGCTGCATCGCGTCGCCGTAGAGGCGCGTGGCGCTGCGGATGAGCCGCTCCGGCGCGGCCAGATGCGGCGCACCGCGCTGATGCACATAGACGCGCAGGTGCGGGTATCGTGCCACGAGCGTGGCGGTGGCGCCGGCGTGGTCGAGGTGGATGTGCGTCAGCAGGATGGCGTGCAGGTCGCCCGCGGCAAGGCCGTGCGCCGCCAGGCCGGCCTCGAGGTGCGGCAGATCGCTGGCGGGGCCGGGGTCGACGATCGCCGGCTCGTCGCCCGGCAACAGATACGTGGCGATGATGTGCGGCTCGCCCAGGTGCAGGTCGTCGATCACCCGCACGCCGCCGGGCAGGATCGTGCTCGTCATGGACGCTCCTCCGCCGGCGGGGCCGGCCTCTCCGACGTGGGCAGTATACTACACGCCCACTGCGGCACAGCGGCGATGGGGCGCGGGGTACAGATGGAGCGGATCAGAGAACGATCGGCAACGATGGAGGACTACAGCGATTCTGTTCAGAGAGGACGGCTCTCGCAAGGACCTCCCTGTGTCTCTGTTCCCCTGTTCCCGTTGTTCGTCGTTCCCTTCCTCGCCGTGGTATACTGATGACGCACCGCGGCATGACGGACCAGGCGATGGTGGACGAACTCGAAATCCGGTTGTTCGGCCCGCTGGCGGTCGTTCGGGGCGGGCGCCCGCTTCCCGAGGCCGCCTGGCACTCGCGCCAGGAGCGGCGGCTGCTCGGCGCGCTCCTTACCCATCGCGGTGCGGCCATCCCGGCCGAGCGGCTGATCGACTGGCTCTGGCCGGGCGGGGGCGCCTCCGCCGGCACGCTGCGCAGCGCGGTGAGCAACCTGCGGCGGGCGCTCGAGCCGGATGCCGCCGCGCGTGCGCCGCACCGCTACATCCTCACCCGGCAGGGCGGCTATGTCTGGAACACCGCCAGCCGGACCTGGATCGACGTTGACGAGTTTCTGGCCGCGCTCCGGCCGGCGGATGGTCAGCGCGCGCCGACTCTGGCCGCGCTGGAACGGGCGGTCGCGCTATACCGCGGCGACTATCTGGCGGACGAGCCGGATGCCCCGTGGGCCGCTGCCGAACGCGAGCGGCTGCACGAGCGCTACCTGGCCGCCGTCCAGCTTCTGGCGGAGGCGCGGCTCGCCGCTGGCGACGCCGCGGCGGCTATCGAGGCGGCGCGGCGCGGCCTGGAGCGCGAACCGCTGCGCGAGCCGCTCTGGCGCGCGCTGATGCTGGCGCAGGCCAGGGCCGGCGATACCGCCGGCGCGCTCCAGAGCTACGAGCGCTACCGCCAGGCGCTCGATGAGGCGCTCGGCGCGGCCCCCTCGCTCCAGACTCGCGAGCTGCACGGCGCGATCCTGCGGGGCGAGATCGAACGGGCCGCCCCCCGCGCGTTCGCCCGCGCCGAGGCCGCCCCCGTCGCGCCGCCGGCGGAAACCGCGGCGACCGCGGGGCCGCCGCTGGTCGGGCGGGATGCCGAGCTGGCGGCGCTGCGCGGCTGGATCGACGCGGCGGTCGCCGGGCATGGCGGCGTTGTCATGATCGCCGGCGAGGCGGGGATCGGCAAAACGGCGCTGGCCAGGGCCGCGCGCGCCCTGGCGCTGGAGCGCGGCGCGCTGGCGATCACCGTCCGCGCCTCGCCGCTGGAGCGCGCCCTGCCCTTCGCCCCGCTGAGCGAGGCGCTGCGCCCGCTGCTACGCGCCGCCCCGGACGACATGCTGCGCCGCCTGCCGCGCGCCGCGCTGGCGCAGGTCGCAGCGCTGCTGCCGCTGCTGCGCGAGCGCCTGCCCGACCTGCCGCTGCTCGCGCCAGCGACACCCGGCGAGCGCGAGAACCAGTTGCTCGATGGCCTGGTCGATCTGGCGTTGGCGCTGGCCGACGAGCAGCCCTTGCTGATCATCTGCGACGATGCCCAGTGGGCGGATGACGCGACGCTCACCGCCATCAGCCGGCTGGGGCGGCGGGCCGGGCGGCGCAGACTGTTGATCGTGCTGGCATACCGCCCGGAGGAATTGGCCGAAAACCCGGCGCTGCACGCGCTGCTGCGCACACTCGGGCGGGAGATGCTGCTGTGCCCGCTGCTTCTGGCCCGCCTCGCCCCCGGCGATGTCGCCCGGCTGCTGGCGGCGCAGGCCGGCACGCCCCCGGAGCGGCTGGGCGCGCTGGCGGCGGCGCTCACGGCCCGCACCGGCGGCAACCCGCTGTTTCTCGCACTCGCTGTCCAAGCGCTTCTGGAGACCTACGGCGCTCCCTCGCTCGCGGCGCTCCTCACGGCCCACGGCGCCGCGCCGCCGTTGCCCGACCTGGCCGGCGCGCCCGGCATTCGCGACATGGTGCTGGCGCGGGTCGCGCAGCTCCCCGAGTCGGCTCGCACGCTGCTCGAGCAACTCGCCGTCATTGGCCGGCTGGTCTCGCTCGATCTGATCGAGCGACTGGCCGGGCCGGAGGGGCTGGATGCCGCGCAGCACCTGCTTGAGCGCCGGCTGCTGGTCGAGGGCGATGGCGGGCGGCTGGCGTTCGAACACGAGCTGGTCCGCGCCATCGTCAGCGCGGCGCTCCCGTCGCCGCGGCGGCGACTGCTGCACCGCCGGGCGGCCGAGGCGATCGCGGCGCTCCACGGACGCCGGCCGGAGCGCGCCGCCGAGATCGCCTACCATGCGGGCGCGTCCGGGCGCGGTGCAGAGGCGGATGTGCTACGCTACGCGACCCGTGCCGGCGATCACGCCCGCCGCAACTTTGGCTATCGCCAGGCGCTGGAGCACTACGAGGCCGCCGTCCGCGCGGCCGAAACGCTGGGGGCCGCGGCTGGCGGCGACGACGTGCGCCGCGCGTATACCGGGCGGCTGCGCACCTACGAAGCGCTGCTGGATTGGGAAGGTATCACCGATACCGTCGCGCGCTATGTCGCCTGGATGCGCGCTGCCGGCCAGGTGGGGCCGCCGCTGGCCTCGGCGCGCCGGCTGGCGCTGCTCCGGGCGCTCACCGGCGATCTGGCCGGCGCCTACGCCATGCGCGCCGCCGCGCCGCCCGAGGCGGCTTCCGTACCAGCGCTCGCCGACCTGGCCCGCCGCACCGCCCTCATTCTGCAGCCGATGCCGCCGCTGCCGGAGGGCCCCGCGCCGGTGCAACTGGTGGGCTGGACGCCCCCATCGCCCGTGCCCGGCGATTCCGCGGCGGAGCTTCCGGCGCTGCTCGGTGAGGACGAGGCTGCGCTGGCGCTGTTCGAGATCGGCTGGGCCGCGCTGACGCAGGGGCTGCTGGGCGACGCCGAGCCGGCGCTACGCCGGGCCTACGAACTGGCGTGCGAGACCGGGCAGGCCGCCACGGCGGTGGCCAGCGCGCTCCAGCTGGCGCACCTGGCTTCGCTGCGCGGCGATCCTACCGAGACGGCGCGCTGGCTCGATACCAGCCTGGGGCTGGCGGCCCAGGCGCCAGAGGCCGCCTGGGCCGCGATCTGGCCCCGCATTCATCAGGGCTTCCTCTGGCTGTTGGATGAACGGCTGGACGACGCGCAGGCGCGCTTTGCGCAGATGGCGGCGCAGCTCGCGCCGCTGCCCGCCTTTCAATCGCACCGTGCCGGCGTCACGGTCGGTCTGGGGCTGGTCGCGCTGGCCCGTGGCGAGCTGGCGGCCGCCGACCGCCTGCTGGGCGAGGCGCTGGCATCCCGCCAGCTGCTGCATGGGTTTGTGGCGGTGGCGGCGCAGCATGGGGCGGCGCGCCTGGCCGCGCTGCGCGGCGACCTGCTGCGGGCGCGCGCCATCCTGGCGCTGGCGCTGCGCGAAAGCGCCGCGCGCGGGCTGCTGCCAGAGTATGTGCGGACCGTGATCGAGATCGCCCGCATCGAGCGGGATTTCGGCGAGCCGGTGCTGGCGCTGGAGCTGCTACGCCCAGCAGCGGCGTGGGCCGAGGAGGCCGGGTTAGCGCCGCTGGCCGCAGCGGCGAGCGGGCTTGCGGGGCGGCTGGAACTGAACGTGACGCGCAGACAAAGCGACAGGGTGACCAGGTGAGATCCCCTCCTTGCCACCCTGTCCCCCTGCCTCATGAGCACTAGCCCTTGACCGACTCCTTCAGCGTACTGCTGGCGCTGAAGCCCGGCGTGCGCGTCGCCGCGATCGTGATCTTCTGGCGGGTCTGCGGGTTGACGCCCTCGCGCGCCTGGCGGTGGCGCACTTCGAACGTGCCGAAGCCGGTCAGGGTGACCTTCTCGCCCTTCTTCAGCTGCTCGGCGATCACATCAAGTGCCGCGTCGATCACCTGGCGGGTCTCTTTCTGGGAAATACCGGTGCGCTCCGCAACGGCCTTGATGAAGTCCGTCTTCTGCATGAGCCGACTCCCTTCCTTGGGCTCAAATGGCGGTTACCTCTTCACAGTGCAGTATACCGCACTTGTCAAGCCCCGTTCCTCATCAGAAAGCCGTAAACGCCTTTTGAAACTTTCCAACTCGATTTTGCCGCATCAGGAAGCCATAAAAAAATAGCACATAGGTGCTAAAATTCTTGACAGTCATGTCCGCAAGCGCGGATGGCAGGCCGCGCCCGGTGGGTTCTGCCGCCCTGCCGGGCACCGCGGCGGCCACGGTCTTATCCCCGCGCCCACCAGGAAAAGAGTCGGGGGCGCACAGCCATGCGCCCCCGCACTTCGTTGGCCTCCCGCGCTCAGCTCGACGGTATCCGCGGGCTCGTATCGTCGCCCTACTGCCCGTCGAGATAGACGGTCTTCACCTGCGAGAAGAACTCCACCGCGTTCTTGCCCATCTCGCGGAACATGCCCGAGCCGCTATGCTTGAAACCGCCGAACGGGGCCTGCACCGGGGCGCCGATGGTCGGTTGATTGACCTTGACCATCCCGGCCTCGACCCGTTCGACAAAGCGCAGCGCCTTGCGCAGATCGTTGGTGACGATCGACGACGACAAGCCGTACTCGATGTCGTTCGCGATCGCCAGCGCCTCATCCAGATCGGCAGCAGCAATCACTGCGATCACCGGGCCGAAGATCTCCTCCTGGGCGACACGCGAGTGGGGGCGGACGTTGGCCAGCACCGTCGGCTGCACGAAATACCCCCGCCGCGTCGCGTCGCCATCGGGCGTGCCGCCCCCGGCGACCACCTCGGCCCCCTCGTCGCGGGCGATCGCGACATACTCCAGGTCCTTGTCGCGCTGCTCGGCGCTGATCGCTGGGCCCATCTGCACCCCTTCCGCCAGCCCGGGGCCGACCTGCAGGCTCCGGGCGGCGGCCGCCAGCCGCTCGGTGAACGCGCGCACCAGCGGGGCCTCGACGATCACGCGGCTGGTGGCGGTGCAGGCCTGCCCCGTCAGCCCGAAGCCGCCGCGCACGGCCACGTTCACCGCTTTGTCCACGTCGGCGTCGGCGGCGACGATCAGCGGGTTCTTGCCGCCCATCTCCAGGTGCGTTCGGGTGATGCGCTGCGCGGTCTTTTGATAGATGCCGTGGCCGGTGGCGTACGAGCCGGTGAACGAGACCGCCGCGACGCGCGCATCCGTCACCAGCGGGTCGCCGATCTCGCGCCCGCGCCCGCAGACGACGTTCAGCACGCCGCCCGGCAGCCCGGCCTCGTGCAGCAGCCGCGCCAGACGCAGCGCGATCAGCGGCGTGGCCTCGGCCGGCTTGAGCACGACGGTGTTGCCCATGATCAGCGCCGGCGCGATCTTCCACACCGGAATCGACAGCGGAAAGTTCCACGGCGTGATGATCGCGCAGACGCCGAGCGGCACGCGGATGCTGTAGAGCAGGGTGTGTGGCGTGTCGGCCGGCAGCACATCCCCGCCGACCCGGAAGCCCTCGCCGGCGAAGTAGCGCAGGATGTCCACCGAGCGCATGACTTCCATGCGCGACTCGGCGCGCGTTTTGCCCTCCTCGCGGGTCAGTTCGGCGGCCCATTCGTCGGCCTCCCGCTCGAGGATGTTCGCCGCACGGTGGAGGATGCGCCCGCGCTCCGGGGCGACCATCGCGGCCCAGCCGGGGAAGGCTGCCGCCGCGGCGCTGATCGCCGCCTGCACGTCCGCCGCGTTCGAGGCGGGGGCCAGGCCGAGCACGTCGCTGGTATCCGCCGGGTTGCGCACGTCGTGCGTCGCCCCGCTTGCCGGCGGCGTCCACGCCCCGCCGATGAAGTTGTGGTAGGTAGCTGGCATTGTGGCTCTCCCCGAACAGAAAACAATCGAACAGCGGACCAGGAGAACAGGGGAACACAGGAACGACGACGATCAACGATCGACCAAAGCAAGCTGGAGCGTTGTTCAGACGCTCACACGCTGGATGGCCAGCGTTCGTCATTCGTCTTTCGTCGTCTGCTCCCCGCCACCGCGCCCCCTCCTTCGTCACCGAAGGTCGGGGTTCTCCCACACGATCAGCGATGCCTCGCGGCCGTGCTCGGCATCGTCGAGGTAGTCCCAGAGCACGCCGCGCACGACGAAGCCGCTGCGCAGTTGCGGCGTCAGCGTCGGGTCGCCGATCTCGCCGCGCACCACCCGCTCGATGTACTCCTCGACACCCATCCGATCACGGTAATGATGGTAGCCCGCGAGCTGCCCGCCGGCCACCATGCCGCGCAGCCCCAGGCGGCGGATCAGGTCCTTGCGGGCGTTGTAGAGCAGCTTGGAGATGCCGCGCCCGCGGTAGTCCGGATGCACGCTCATGTCCGCGCCGTACAGCCACTCGCCGTTCGGATCGTGCGTCGTCAGGCGCAGGTTGCCGGTGATGCCGAGGAAGGTATGCTGGCTGAACGCCTGCTCGCCGCGCACCCGCAGCGTCGTGCTCTGGCCGACCACCCGCTCGCCGTCCAGCGCGACGTGCTGGCCCTCGGGGAAGACCCGCAGGTGCGCCGCGAAGTCCTCCTCGGCCATCCATGACGCCGGGTCGAGCGTGGGGAAGCAGATGCGCTGGTGCTGCGCGAGCTGGGCGAGGTGCTCGGGGCCGGTGTTGCGGATGATGATCTCGCTCATAGGGTTGGTCTCAGGATGAAAATCCGGACAGGCCGGCGGAAGATGGCCTGCCCGTCTTCCGCCCTCGGCTCCACGGCGACGTCTTACTGCGCTTCGTCGCCCCGCAGCCGTGCCAGCTCTGCCCGCAGCCGCTCAACCTCGCCGGCCATCGCGGCAGCGCGCTCCTCGGCGGCGCGGCGGGCCTCTGCCTCGGCGCGGCGGGCGGCCTCGCGTTCGTCGGTGCGCAGCAGGCGCTCACCGGTCGCACCGTCGAGCAGGCGCAGCATCGCGCCCTCGGCGACGAGGCGCAGTCCAAGCTCCGCGCTCGCCAGGCTGCCGTCCGCCGCCGGTTCAAGCGGCACGTACTCGTCGTCCGCCAGAACGAACCCCTGGAGCGGCGGGGTGAGATACTCGGCCAGCGGGTCGAACATGAAATACTCGCGCACACCGAGCATGGCCTAGAGCGCGCGCTTGTTCCCCTTATCCTCCGGCCGCGTCGAGCGCGAGGTGATCTCGATGACGACCGCCGGCGCCCGCTGCTCCTCCCACAGTTGATCGACATGGCGCAGCCGGTTGGGCACGCCCTCGACGACGAAGACATCCGGCGACACGACCGCGCCAGGGTTGCCCTCCTCGTAGGAGAACATCAGGTTGCCGCTGACGTACACATCGGCAAGCGCCGCGAAGAACCGCTGGAGCATCGCGATGCTCTCCAGAATCTCGCGGCGGTGAACATCGGTCTCGCCCAAGGGGTTCCCGTCGCTTTCAGGATATTCATTCCTGGCTATCGGCATCGCCGACGTTGTCGCGCTCATCCAGGGCCCCTTTTCGTGACGCGATGACAAGCTGCAGGTCAGTCCCTCGTCTCCTTTAACCGCTCACCGAACGGAGCGCCTCGTCCAGCACGTCCAGCCCTTCCTGAAGCTGCTCGTCGCTGATCACCAGCGGCATCAGCAGGCGGATGCAGTTGGCGTACAGCCCGGCCCGCATGGTCAGCAGACCGCGCCCGGCGCAGCGCTGCACCACGGCCAGCACGGTCTCCGGCGCCGGCTCGCGGCTGCCGCGGTCGCTCACCAACTCGATCGCCATCATCGCGCCCAGGCCGCGCACATCGCCCACGGCCGGGAGGTCGCGCAGCCAGGCCGCGCCGCGCTCGCGCACCGCCGCGCCGATCTCGTGCGCCCGCCGCAGGGGCGCGGCCTGGCCATTCGCCGCTCCGTCGCCGGTGAGCCACTTGAGCACCTCGATCGCCGCGACGCACGCCAGCGGGTTGCCGCCGTAGGTGCCGCCGATCCCGCCGACGTGCGCCCGGTCCATCACCCCGGCGCGGCCGGTGGTCGCCGCCAGCGGCATCCCGGCGGCCAGCGACTTGGCGCTCACCAGGATATCCGGCTCGACCCCCATCTGCTCGATCGCGAACAGCGTGCCGGTGCGCCCGAAGCCACACTGCACTTCGTCGGCGATCAGCAGGCTGCCGTTGCGCGTGCAGAACTCGCGCAGCCGGCGCAGGAACTCCGGTGGCACGGGGATGAACCCGCCCTCGCCCTGCACCGGCTCGATGATCACCGCCGCGATCGCCTCCGGCCCGACGCCGGCGACCAGCATCCGCTCGAACGCCTCCCAGCAGCGCTCGACCGCTTCCTCCTCGCTGAGGCCCATGCGGTAGGCGCTGGGGAACGGCGCGCGGTAGATCTCCGGCGCGAACGGGCCGAAGTTCTTCTTGAAGGCGTACTTGCTGGTGAGCGAGAGGGTCAGCAGCGTGCGGCCGTGGTATGCGCCCTCGAAGGCGACGATCGCCGGGCGGCCGGTGGCGGCGCGGGCGATCTTGATCGCGTTCTCGACCCCTTCGGCGCCGCTGTTCGAGAGGATCGTCTTGCACGGGCCGCTGATCGGCACGGCGGCGTTTAGCCGCTCGGCCAGTTCGACATACGGCTCATAGGTGCCGACCAGCGCGCAGAAGTGGATGAGCCTGGCCGCCTGCGCCTGGATCGCGGCGACGACCGCTGGCGGGCAGTGGCCGGCGTTCAGCACGCCGATCCCGCCCACGAAGTCAATGAAGGTGTTGCCGTCCACATCGGTCACGAGCGCGCCCTCGGCCCGCTCGACGGCGATCTGGTGCGCCTTGTACAGCCCGGCGGGGATGGCGGCCTCGCGCCGGGCGACCAGCGCGCGCGAGCGCGGACCGGGGATCTCGGTGCGGATGCGGATGCTGCGCGTCAGGGCGGTGTCCATGCTGCCTCCAGGCGTCATGCGAGCGAGTGGTTGCCGCAGCAATAATACCACAGCAGTGCGCGGAACTCCGCCCTCTGTGCCGCCGCGCGGTCGGCGGCACAACCGCCTCTTGACGCCAGAACGTACCTGGTGGGAAGGTGTTGGTGGGCCTGCGCCCCTCCAAAACTTCCCGGCCTGTGGGCGACCGCGGACGTCCTGTGAAAGCGTAAAGTTCAGAACATGCGGCGTGCAACACGCACTGTTCACCATGCGACTTCGTACCCTGCCGCGTCGTCGATCTGCACGTCGTAGCGGCCGTCGGGGCGGCTGCGCAGGCGCAGGTGGTAGGGGCCGCGGCCGGGGGCGCGCCGGCGCAACTCGTCGTCCACCCGCGCCCGGATCGCGGCCCACAGCCCGGCCTCGCCGCGGTAGTAGCGGCGGATCATGTCATTTAGTTCCTCGTCGGCGGGCCAGCGCAGCATCAGCCGCTCTCCTGCGGCATCGGCGCCGGACGCCGCCCCGGCCGCGCCGGGTGCCGCCATCGATTTACTCCACCGGCTCGAGCCAGACTGCGCCCTTGTCGGATTGCTGCGCGCTCCACCCTTCGCCGCGCGCGCCCTTGACCCGCCACCAGACGAACCCATCGGCCGCGACCGGCCCTTCGAGGATCGTCAGCCGCTCGCCCGGCTGGAAGACCAGCGCGACCTTGCCCTTCAGCGAGGGGGCCGTCCGGCCGCGCAGCCCGCCGGTGGCGTTGTTCGAGACCTGGGCCGTCCCGCCGACACGCAGCACCGGCGGCGGGGGGGGCGTGGCCGTCGGAAAGATCGGCGTGTTCGTCGGCGCGGCGGTCGCCGCGGGGGTCACACGAGCTATCGCCGCCGGGCGGGCCGTCGGCGGCGCGGCCGAGCGGGCCGGCGCGCGCAGCCAGAGGTACGCCCCGCCGGCGATCAGCGCCGCCAGCACCAGGCCGAGCGCGACGCCGCATGTCACACCGCCAGGTGTCCGTGTGCGGCGGCGGTAGCGGTCGTAACCGCGGCGGTAGTGGTAGTAGTGCTGGTAATAGAAGGGGTGCAGCTGATCGCGCTTGGCGTCCTCGACGCCGCGCCGGTACATCTCCTCGGAGTCCATGCCGCTTTCGTTCGCTGACCGCCGGGCATGAGAATGCAGCGCTACTTCCCGACCAGATCCTCGCGCCCCGCCTCGCGCAGGATGCGCGGGTACATCTCGTACATCGGCTCGACCGCCGGAAGCAACTTGAGGATCTTCGGGATCGGCCCCTTCGCGACGATCTGGCGGCGGGCGAGCGCGGCCATCAGGTTGATCTTGCCCTGCCAGAACTGGTGGGCGACATCGGCCTTCATGCTCATCTCGACATCCGGCTTCAGGCCGGTGTCATCGCCCCAGACGACATCGAAGTATGCATTTGGCTGCGTCGGCGGGGCGGCGGCGTTGATCGTCACCACCGCCTGCGGGTCGTCGTAGCGGAACTGGATGACCAGGTTCGAGTCCTTGATCTTAGGCGCGATGCGCGGATCGCCCTTGGCTTCGTCGTAGAGCTTGCCGAGCAGCGTATGCAATTCATCGTAGTCCTTGAACACGGCCATGTGCCCAATCCTCCTCTAGTCTACGTAGCGACAGGAGTTAGAGGCGGATTATACGCCGGAAGACGGGCGAGCGTCAATCGGGCAACGACTCGCCGGTGAAGCCGCCCGGCAGCAATCCGTCCGGCGTCGTCACCAACTGGTCGCCGCGCAGGTTGGCCTGGATGACAACACAGCGCGGTGCAAGCTCGAGCATGACCTGCCGGCACGTGCCGCACGGGCTGACCGGCTCGGGCGTATCGGCGACCACCGCCAGCGCCACGATCTCGCGCTCGCCAGCGGCGTAGGCGCTCACTAGCGCCGCGCGCTCGGCGCAGATCGTCGCTGGGTAGGCCGCGTTCTCGACGTTACACCCGGGAAACACCCGCCCGGAGGCCGTCAGGACGGCAGCGCCGACCGGGAAGCGCGAGTAGGGGGCGTAGGCCCGCGCGCGGGCGGCGATCGCCGCGGCAACCAGCCGCGCGTAGTCAGGTCGGGTTCTCACCGACCGCCTCCTCGCTCGGCACGCCCTGCCGCGCCGCGCCGGGCGGCGGGAAAGTGACGCGCAGCCGGCGTGGGCCCCGCCCCTCGACCGAGAGGACCGTGATCGCCACGCCGTCCGGCAGTTCGACCCGATCGCCGACCTGCGGCACACGTCCGAGTTTCTCGTACACCAGCCCGCCCAACCGGTCGGACTCGTCCGACTCCAGGTGCAGACCGGTCAGGTCGTTCAGGTCATCGAGCGTCACCCGCGCGTCGGCCAGCACCTCGCCCTCGCCGGCCACGAGTATTTGCGGTTCCTCCGCGTCGTACTCGTCCTGGATCTCGCCGACGATCTCCTCCAGCAAGTCTTCGATCGTCACGATCCCGGCGGTGCCGCCATATTCGTCCACGACCACGGCGAGATGCACCTTGCGTGCCTTCATGTCCTTGAGCAGCGCGTCCACCTTCATCAAATCCGGCACGAAGTGTGGCGGGCGCAGCAACTGGCGGATCGGCACGTCGCGCCGGCCCGATTGCAGCAGCGGCAGAATGTCTTTGGCGTACAGAATACCGATGATCTGGTCGATCGTCTCCTCGTAGACCGGGATGCGCGAGTGGCCACGGGCGATGATCGTCTGAATCGCCTCGTCGAGCGTGGCGGTCGCGTCCAGCGCGACAATATCGACGCGTGGCACCATCACCTCGCGCACGACGGTCTCGCCGAACGAGATCACCCCCTCGATCATCTCGCGCTCTTCCGGCTCGAACACTCCCTCCTCATCGCCGACATTGACCAGCAGCCGCACCTCTTCGTCGGAGACGAGCGGCGCGGCCGGTGCGGGTTTGCCGGTGAGCAGGCGGAGGAGCGGGCGGGCGATCGTGTCCGCCAGCCAGACGAGCGGGTGCAACACGTGCGTGCCCCAGACCATCGGGCCGGCGAGCCGGCGCGCCGCCTCGGCGGGCGAGCGCAGCACCAGACCCTTCGGCACCGCTTCGCCGAACACGAGCGCGACGAGCAGCAGCAGTGCCAGCGCGCCGATCTGCCAGCCGGGCGGGAAGCCGCGCGTGAGGGAGAGCGTCAGGGCTGTCGCGGTGATCACCACCGCGATGTTGAGACACAGCAGAGTCGCCTTGAAACGGAAGGGTTCGTTGAGCAGCGTGTTGAGCAGCTTCGCGCGTGGCGCGTCCTCGTGCTGCAGGTTTACAAGACGGTGGCGGCTGATCGCGCTCAGGGCGGCGTCCGCTGCCGACGAGACGGCCAGCACCAGCAGGCAGAGCGCCACGCCGATGATGGCCAGGAGAGAGCCGATGTCCAATTCCGAAGACTCCTTGTCGCTATAGAAACCCCTGGCCCGGGAATGGGCCGCAGCCCTTCCCGGCCTCGGATGTTGTGCCAGCCGGGCAGCCGGCGAGCGGCGCTCGCGGGGGAGGCGACGCGCTCCCACGCCTCACCGCTATGTGAACAATGCGCTCACCGACAGATCCTTGTGAATGCGCATGATCGCCTCGGCGAAGAGGGGGGCGACGCTCAGGACGCGGACCCGGGCGTTGTTGCAATCTTGCGGCAGCGGGATCGTGTTGGTCACAATCGTCTCGACCAGTACTGAGCGGGCGATGATCGAGAGCGCGTCGCCAGCGAAGACGCCGTGGGTTGCGCAGGCGTAGACCGTGCGCGCGCCGCGCTCCTTCAGCGCGCCGGCGGCCTGCGCCAGCGTGCCTCCGGTCGAAATCATGTCGTCTACGATAATCGCCGTCCGTCCCTCAATCTCGCCGACCATCTCCAGCATCTCGACCGAATCCGGCTGCGGGCGCTGCTTGGCGATGATCGCCAGCCCTGCGCCGATCCGCTCGCGGAAGTTGTTGGCCCGCCCGACGCCTCCGGCGTCCGGCGAGACGACCACCGGGTCAGGTAGGTTCAGCTCCCGCACATAATCCGCCAGCAGCGGGCCGGCCTGCAAATGATCGACCGGGATATCGAAAAACCCCTCGATCGCCGGCGCGTGGAGGTCCATCGTCAGCAGGCGGTCCGCACCGGCGGTGCGGATGAGGTTAGCGACCAGCTTGGCCGAGATCGGCTCGCGCCCGGTGGTCTTCTTCTCCTGCTTGGCGTAGCCGTAGTACGGGATGACGGCCGTGACGCGGTTGGCCGAGGCGCGGCGCAGCGCGTCGATCAGCAGCAGCAGCTCCATCAGGTTGTGGTTGACCGGCGGGCAGGTGGGCTGGATGACGAAGACATCCGAGCCGCGCACGTTCTCCTCCAGCTTGATCCGCGTCTCGCCGTTCTTGAACATGCCGACGATCGCCCGGCCGAGGTTGATATTCAGATATGCGGCGATCTCCTGCGCCAGCGGCAGGTTCGCATTCCCACTGAAGATTTGCAATCGCCCTTCCATGGCGCTCCCTGTTGCCTCTGGACGGTAGACGATGGACGGCGGACGAACGCCGGCTGTGCCGGTCGCAGCGCTGTTGCCGACCCTGGCATTGCTCGTCGATTGTGAACACTCTGTAGCCGCCGCGGGCGGCCCGTGGACACTGCCGGAAGGCGGCACAACGATCCAAGGGTGAATCCTCTATCGCGATGTTCCGCTGAGGTAAACAACAATATGTGCCTGTCCCTAAACGTACCGTTTCAAGGCATGGCTATTCGATCTGCGATCTGCAATCGCCCTACGTTCGTCCTTCGTCCTCCGTCGTTGCTCCCCTCTCCCCCATCTGTCGCTTTCCGTCGACGAACTCCCGCCGCAGCCAGGCGAACGGCCCGATCTCCGCCCCGGCGGCCACCGTCGCGCCCTCCACCACGGAGTCGCGCACCCGTGCTCCGTCACCGACCGTTGCGTCCACGAGTGTCGCGTGCGGGCCGATCACGCAGCGCTCGCCGACGCGCGTCGCGCCTTGCAGAAGCGTGCCGGGCAGCAGAATCGTGTCCTGCCCGACGGTCACACCGACGTCCACATAGGTCGCCGCCGGGTCGGTGATCGTCACACCGGAGCGCATCAGGCCGGTGAGAAGCCGCTCGCGCATCACGGCCTCGGCGGCGGCGAGCTGCGCCCGGTCGTTCACGCCCCAGGCTTCGCGCGGGTCGGCAGCGGGGAGCGCCACCACTGCGCCGGGGCCGCGCTCGGCGACAGCCTGCGCCACCAGATCGGTCAGGTAGTACTCGCCCTTCGCCGGGTTGCGCGCCAGCCGCCCGACGCGCTCCCACAGCCATGGGGCGTTGAAGGCCATCACGCCGCTGTTGCCCTCGGTGATCGCTCGTTGCTCCGGTGTCGCGTCGCGCTCTTCGACCAGGGCGACGACCCGGCCCGCGGCGTCGCGCACGACGCGGCCGTAGCCGGTGGGCGGGTCGGCATAGAAGCTGACGAGCCCGGCGAGCGCGCGGGTGCGCCGCAGCAAATCGAGCAGCGCCTGGGCGGTCTCCGGGCGAAGCAGCGGCGTATCGCCGTAGAGCACTAACACCTCGCCCGGCTGTTCGTGCAACGCGCCGCGCGCCTGGAGCACGGCGTGCCCGGTGCCGAGGCGCTCGGCCTGCACCGCGTAGCCGTACCCCTTGCCGAAGCGCGCCCGCACGGCATCGAGCGTGTCGGGAGCGAGCACGAGCGTGGTGCGCCCGGCCCTGAGCGCGTCGGCCACCGCGAGTACGTGGCCGAGCATCGGCCGCCCGCAGATCGGATGGAGCACTTTGGGCAGCGCCGAACGCATACGCGTGCCCTCGCCGGCGGCGAGCACCACGATGGAGAGCGCGGTATCGTGTGGATCAGGCATCGTGGGCAAAAAAAGCACAGTGAAGCGCGACTCCACTGTGCTGGGTTGGTTCTATTGCGGCGTGGGCCGCTGTGCGTCGCACCGTCATCGCAGGCGACCGGTAAGGGTGGCTGCCGGGCCAGGACTCGAACCTGGACAGACGGATCCAAAGTCCGCCGTGCTGCCATTACACAACCCGGCAGCGGCGCCAAGCTATTGCGCGGGCATTATAGCACGGCATGGGAATGCGGTGCAACCGCGCCGCGGTCCACGCCTACCCGGCAGCGCCCCCGGCGCGGTGTGGAGCAGCAACAGGGAGGCGACGCATCCCCAAGCCCGACCACCATGCAATGCTGGCACGTTTCTGACTCTTGACAGCAGCAGAAAACTACAGTAAGCTGAAAGTGCTTTCATTAAAGAACACATCAATATGGGAGCAGCGTCGCTATATCCTTGACGAGAGTGGTGCCATGCCGGGCGCGACGATCTACGATGTCGCTGAGCGGGCGCGCGTGAGCATCGCCACCGTTTCGCGCGTGCTCAACACGCCGGAGCAGGTGAATGCGGCGACACGCCTGCGTGTGATAGCGGCGATCGATGAGCTGGGGTTCGTGCCCAGGGCCGAGGCGACGGCACGGGCCCGCAAGGCCACCGGGCGCGTCGGCGTGCTGGCGCCATTTTTCACCTATCCATCGTTCGTCCAGCGGCTGCGTGGCGTGGCGACAGCGCTCTCTGGCTCGGCCTACGATTTGCTCATTTTCAATGTGGACTCGGCGGCGCGGCGCGATGCGTACCTCGCCAGCCTGGCCGTCAATCGCCGGCTGGATGGGCTGATTGTGATGGCGCTGCCGTTCAGCCGCGCGATCGATGAACGCCTCGCCGCGCAGGGTCTGGAGGTGGTGCTGATCGAGGGGCGCGCGCCGCATTTCAGCAGCATCGAGATCGACGATGTCGCCGGTGGGCGGCTGGTCGCGGAGTATCTGATCGGCTGCGGCCACCGCCGCTTCGGCTTCGTCGGCGATACGGCCGTGCCGGACTATGCCATCCACACCAGCGACCGCCGGCTCGCCGGGTTCCGCCAGGCGCTACGCGAGCACGGCTACGACCTGCCGGATACGCACATCGCGCTCGGAGTCCACGGGCTGCGCGACGCGCGAACGCAGGCCCATTCCTTGCTCGATCTCCCTTGCCCGCCGACGGCGATCTTCGCGCCGAGTGACACGCAGGCCATCGGTGTGCTGAAAGCCGCCCGTGAACGCGGCCTGCGCGTGCCGGACGATCTGGCGGTGATCGGGTTCGACGACCTGGAGATCGCGGACTATATCGGGCTGACGACCGTGCGCCAACCGCTGGACGAATCTGGACGGATCGCCGTCGAGTTGCTCGCTGCGCGGCTCGCGGACAGGAGCCGCCCTGTGCAGCATATCACACTGCCGCTGCGCCTCATCCGCCGGGAGACCGCCTGAGATACGGCCAGGCCCGGTGCTGGCAGCATTGCCATCTCGACCCTTCGCGGCGCGGTCGCGAAGCGCGCGATATTTGAAGCGACGGAAGGAGGCGCCCTATCGCACACATGGCCACACCCCGCAATGGCGCAGGACGGTCAGCGATGTCCGGTTCTACAAAGGTGAGGAGGACAGAATCCATGCGAACCAAGTGTTTCTCGCTCGCGGCGTTGCTCGCGCTGGGCAGCCTGATCCTGGCGGCATGCGGCGGCGGCGGTGGTGGCACCGCTCCGGCGGCGACCAGCGCTCCGGCGGCGACCAGCGCCCCGGCGCCCAGCGCCCTCTTCCCGGCGGTGCCGCAAGTCCGCACCGACCTGAAGGGCGCCTCGATCAAGGCTGTGCTTGGCGCCGACGGACCCTCGGCGGCCTGGGAGGATGCCGCCGCCAAGAAGTTTAGCGAGCTGAGCGGCATCAACGTGACGGTGATCCGCGGCGAGCAGAGCGCGACCGACCGGCTGGCGGCCTATCTGCAGCAGCTCAACGCGCAATCGGCCGACGTCGATGTGTACATGATCGACGTGATCTGGCCGGGCATCATGGCCGAGTACGCCGAGGACCTCAAGCCGGCCATGGGCGACGCGCTCAAGGACTTCTTCCCAGCGATCGTCCAGAACAACACCGTCAACGGCCAGCTCGTCGGTGTGCCGTGGTACACCGACGCCGGCCTGCTGTACTACCGCACCGACCTGCTCCAGAAGTACGGCTTCAGCAAGCCGCCGGAGACCTGGAAAGAGCTCGAGGAGATGGCGGCGAAGATCCAGGAGGGCGAGCGCGCCGCCGGCAACAAGGACTTCTGGGGGTTCGTCTGGCAGGGCAAAGCCTACGAAGGGCTGACCTGCGATGCGCTGGAGTGGCAGGTGTCCAATGGCGGCGGCACGATCGTCGAGCCGGACGGCACGATCAGCGTCAACAACCCGCAGGTCGCGGCGGCGCTGGATCGGGCCAAGGGCTGGATCGGCAAGATCTCGCCGGACGGTGTGACGACCTATCAGGAAGAGGAGTCGCGCGGCGTGTGGCAGGCCGGGAACGCGGCCTTCATGCGCAACTGGCCCTATGCCTATGGCCTGGGCAACAAAGAGGACTCGCCGATCAAAGGCAAGTTCGATGTCGTCCAGCTGCCCAAGGGCGACGGTCCGAACGCCCGCCACGCGGATACCCTCGGCGGCTGGCAGTTGATGGTCAATAAGTTCTCTAAGAACAAGGAAGCGGCGGCGGAGTTCGTCAAGTTCCTGACGAGCGCCGAGATCCAGAAGTCGCACTCGATCAACGATAGCAAGCTGCCGACTCGCCCGGTGCTGTACGACGACCCCGATGTGCTCAAGGTCAACCCGTTCTACAAGCCGTTGAAAGACGTCTTCTCAGGCGGCGCGGTGGCGCGCCCCTCGACGGTCACGGCCGATCTGTACAACGACGTCTCGACCGCGTACTTCACGGCGGTCAACCAGGTGCTGACCGGCCAGAAGCCGACAGCGCAGGCGCTGACCGAGCTTGAGGCCAATCTCAAGAAGATCCTGAAGAAATAGCCGGCGGCACCGGCGATGCCAGGGGACCGCTGGTTCCCGGCATCGCCGCCCGCCCGGCCCGTGCCAGCGGGCCGCCGGCACGGGCCGGGCGGGCGGCGTGCGCCTCTATCTGGAGCGGCAACAGGCCCTCACCAGCGGGACGTCGCCATGGTCCTGCCAGTCGACACTCGGCGAACGGCACCGGCACTCGCGTGATGGTATCATGCCGTTGCACGTATGCCGACACAGGGCCAATGGCCCGGGCCCCCGCCCGGCCGGTTTCCACGGGCGTTGACACGCCGCCACCGCCGCCGCCGGACCTTGCGGTAGAGCGACGCCGGGCGGGCAGGGGCGCCCGCCTCGCCACATCCCCGGCGCAACGAAAAGGATGGGGCCATGAGCGAACAAGTCGCACGTGTCGGGCAGGCGCCGATCCGGCGCCGATGGACGCTCTTCGAAGGGCCGCACAGCGAGTTCGCCCGGCGCCGCGAACGACTCGGCTGGTGGCTGATGCTGCCCACCATGCTAGTCGTCGTCATCGTGGCGTTGTACCCGCTGGTGCGCACCGTTTTTTTGAGCCTGACCAACGCCCGCCTCAGCGGCGCCCGCCAGACCAGCTTTGTCGGGCTGGACAACTATGCCAGCCTGCTCACCGATCCGGCCTGGCTGCGCGCGTTGAGCAATACACTGCTATTCACCGTCTCCTCGGTGTTCTTCGAGACCGTCCTGGGGCTGATCATCGCGCTGGTGCTGCACTCGAACTTCAAGGGGCGCGGCCTGATGCGCACCGCGATGCTCATCCCCTGGGCCATCCCCACCGTCGTCTCGGCGCGCATGTGGGCCTGGATGTACAACGATGTCTTCGGCGTTGTCAACGACCTGCTGGTCACCCGCCTGGGGCTGCTGCCGGAGAAGATCGCCTGGCTGGCCAACCCGTACCTGGCGATGCCGGCGATCGTCGCTGTCGATGTCTGGAAGACGACGCCCTTTATGGCGCTGCTGCTGCTGGCCGGGCTCCAGGTCATCCCCGAGGATATCTACGAGGCGGCAACTGTCGACGGCGCGACGAAGTGGCAGCAATTCTGGACGATGACCCTGCCGCTGTTGCAGCCGGCGCTGATGGTGGCGCTGATCTTCCGCACGCTGGATGCCTTCCGGGTCTTCGACGTGATCTACGTGATGAAGGGCACCGCGCCGGAGACGGTCTCGGTCTCGATCCTGGCGCGGCAGACGATGATCGACCTGCGGCGCCTGGGCGAAGGCGCTGCTATGAGCGTGGTGATTTTCATCATCCTGGCGATCTTCGTCGTGCTCTATACGCGCTTCGTGCGCGTGGAGGAGGCCTGACATGGCGACTGCTACCGCGCCTGCTCCCGCCCGCCGAACCACGAGCGCCGGGCAGATCATCAGCCGCCTGCTCTTCTGGCTGCTGATCATCGCTATCCTGATCTACACCGTCTTCCCGTTCTACTGGGCGATCAGCTCGTCGCTGAAGATCGGGACGGAGCTGTATACCACGCCGGTCGCCTATTGGCCGGTGAACCCGTCGCTCCAGAATTACCGCGATGTCTTCGCCAACCCGATCTTCCCGATTTCGCTGCGCAACTCGGTGATCGTCTCGGTCACCACGGTGCTGCTCTCGCTGCTGATCGGTTCGCTCGGCGCCTATGCCGCCGGGCGGCTGAAGTTCCGCGGGCGCACGCTCATTTTGTACACCGTGCTGGCGATGACCATGTTCCCGGCGATCGCCATCCTCGGCTCGCTGTACCAGATGATCGTCGCCGCCCGGCTGTACAACCGCATTCCGGCGCTGATCTTCTCGTATATGACCTTCACGCTGCCGTTCACCGTCTGGGTGCTGACGAACTTCTTCCGCGCCATGCCCGGCGAGCTGGAGGAAGCGGCCTTCGTGGATGGCGCGACCCCGCTGCAAACTTTCTGGCGGGTGCTGATGCCGCTGGCGGCGCCGGGCCTGGTGACGACCGGGCTGCTGGCGTTTATCGCCGCCTGGAACGAGTTTCTCTTCGCGCTGACATTCACGCAGAGCGTCGGCGACAGCTTCTGGTCGTTCGGCGAGGGCGCGCGCACGGCCCCGGTGGTGATCGCGACGTTCTCCGGCAAGACGGAGTTCGAGTTGCCATGGGGCTCGATTATGGCCGCCTCGGTGACGATCACGATTCCGTTGATCGTCCTGGTGCTGGTGTTCCAGCGCAAGATCATCGCCGGGCTGACCGCCGGGGCGGTGAAGGGGTAGCCCACACGCCCGCGCGGTCGGCGCCGCCGCCGCTGTGCGGCAGGAGGGCCTGGCGCGCCGCACCCGCCAGGATCCCCCCGTTTCAGCCATAGGCTCAGCTCGTCAGGCTGACCTCGTCGGCATACATCGCACAGCCGTTGCCGCCGTTGTAAAAGTTGACCTGGATGAAGGCGGTGTTGGCCGGCGCGGTCACGCTGAAGCTCTTCTGCTGCCAGGTGCCGTCGGCGCTCGTCACCGGATAGGTATCGACCAGAGAGGCCCCGCTGCTGGTGTACGCCGAGTACCCGAAGCCACTGAACGTTCCCGCGCCACAAGACGTTTTGACGTAGGCGGTAAACGTGTAGACACGGCCGGCCTGCGCCGCTACCCGCTGGCCGATCCAGCCATAGCTCCCGATCTGCGCCGAGTTGTTGTTGTAGGCTCCGCTGGTGGTCGTGACGCTGCAGCCGTTCCAGCTGGCACATCCACTGGCGAAACTCGGGTTTTGCAAGAGATTGCCCGTCCCGCCATTCGTGTAGATCAGCGCGCCCAGGTCGATCGGCCAGCTTGGCCGGGTTCGGCCGTCCGCATCCACGTTCAAGGGATCGCCGCCGATGCCGCGCCCGATCGCCGGGCTATCGGCCCGAAGGTGGAAATCGTTGGCGGCGGCGTTCACGAAGCGTGGGTCGGCCTCGATCGGGTTGGCGCCGAACGACTCAAAGGCCCAACTGTAGCCCCGCCGTGGATAGAGGACGTTGGTGTTCAGGTTCACATAGCTGCCGCCGGTGTCTAGCGAGACCGCCGCCGAGTGATTGTCGAACACGATGTTGTCGTGGATGGCGAGATCGCTGATATTCGCGGTATTGACGCGAATCCCATAGCCCCAATCGCTACAGCCGTAATTGGCGCACCAAGGCGGTTTATTCGCCTGGTAGCCGCTGCGCACGATCGTGTTGTTGTAGACATGCACGCCCTGGCGCAAACCATTGGCTGCCGTATTGGCGATGTCGATACCGTGATACCCGACATCATAGATGATATTGTCGTGAACCTTCAGATTTTTGACGGTTCCGCCGGCCTCAGCGTTGATCGAGATACCGACCGACGTTTTGAACACGCGGTTGCCGTAGACTTCGACGTTCTCGGTCAGCTTGTCCCAGGCGTCGATGTAGATGCCGACCTGCACCAGGTTATAGACCTGATTGAAGCTCACGGTGCCGTTCTTGCTGCCCTCCTTGATGTCGATCCCCTCGCCGCCGCCGGGGTTCATCCCGTCGCCTTCCGGGGCATCGTGTACGATGTTGCGGCTGATGTCGAAACCATTGGTCAGCACGATCGAAATGCCTTCCTGGCAGGTCGAGCCGCGTACGCTCTCTTTTTGGTCGCAGAAGCGCGAGACGTCGTTGTTGCGTACGGCGAGGTTGGTGACGCCAGAGGCATAGATTGCGGACGCCAACGAGACCGCGCTCTGGTTGCCGTCCAGGGTCACGTTGCTGCTGTTGGCGGCTTTGAAGCCGAACCAGCCCGAGTTCTCCAGCCGCAGGCCCTGGATCGTCACATAGGATGATCCCTGGATCGAGATGATCCCTTCCCAGACCGGAATGTTCTCGAATGCGGCCGCACGGAACACCGGCAGCCCCTCGCCGCGGATCGTCAGCACTGCGCCGGACGAGCCTTGTTTGTTGCTGATGGCGATGGGCGCTGTGACGGTGTAGGTGCCGGCGCGTACGATGATGGTGTCGCCGGGCGTCGCCCGGTTCACCGCCTCCTGCAGCGTTGCCAGGGGCGCGCCCGAACTGCCGTCGTTGCTGTTCGACCCGTTCGTCGCCACG
The DNA here is from genome assembly GCA_042408595.1 of Roseiflexaceae bacterium. Taxonomy (GTDB): domain Bacteria; phylum Chloroflexota; class Chloroflexia; order Chloroflexales; family Roseiflexaceae; genus JBHOQX01. The sequence continues at coordinate 89,418 of JBHOQX010000125.1, forward strand.
TACCAATCCCGCCCGGCGGCGCGCGCCGCCGGCGCCGGCGCAAGGACGGCGGCCAGCAGCAGGAGCGCCAGCAGCCCGACCAGCCCTACGCGCCGACCTGTTCGCGAAACGATCATGTGCGCCATCAGGCTACTCCTTTGTATCAGATAGGCCACGGAGCCCGTGTTGACATCAGCCCTGCCGGGCCGCCAGAGCGGCAGCGCCTGCGCGACGCCAGCAGGGCGCATGACTAGTTCGGGATGTAGATCAGCGCGCCCAGGTCGATCGGCCAGGCAGGGCGGGGCCGCCCGTCCGCATCGAGGTTGAGCGGGTCGCCGCCGATGCCGCGCCCGATCGCCGGGCTATCGGCCCGCAGGTGGAAATCGTTGGCGGCGGCGTTCACGAAGCGCGGGTCGGCCTCGATCGGGTTGGCGCCGTAGGCCTCGTTCGCCCAGTCGAACGTTGTGCGCGGGTAGAGCAGGTTGGTGTCCAGCACGACCAGGCCGCGCGCATCCGGCGCTAGCTCGACCTGCGCAGAATGGTTGCTCACCACGATGTTGTCGTGGATCGCGATATCGCTGATATTGGCGGTATTGACGCGGATGCCCTGGCCCCAGTCGGCGCAGCCGTACAGTACGCACCAGGGCGGCTTGTTGGCGGTGTAGCCGTTGTGCACCACGGTGTTGTTGTAGATGTGGATGCCCTGGCGCGGGCCATTGCCGCCGATCGTGGTGACGTCGATGCCCTGGTAGCCCACATCGAAGACCAGGTTGTCGTGAATCAAGACATTGCGCACCGTGCCCCCGGCTTCGGCATTGACGGCGATGCCGCTGGCCGTCCGGTACACGCGGTTGCCGTGGACCTCGATATTCTCGGTCAGCTTGTCCCAGGCATCCACATAGATGCCCAACTGCACCAGATCGTGGACCTGGTTGAAGGCGATGACGCCGTTACGGCTGCCTTCCTTCGCATCGATCCCCTCGCCGCCGCCGGGGTTCATCCCCGGCCCCTGTGGGGCGTCGTGCACGTGGTTGGAACGCACCGTAAACCCGTCCGTAAGCACGATCGAAATGCCTTCCTGGCAGGTTGATCCGCGCACGAACATCATCTGGTCGCAGAAGCGGGAGACGTCGTTCTCAAGCACATGCACGTCGCGCGAGTTGTAGACGTAGATCGCCGAGGCGAGCGATACCGCCGACACATTCTGTCGGAGCGTGACGCGCTGGCTCTGATCCACCTTGAAGCCGAACCAGCCCGAGTTCTCCAGCCGCAGCCCCTGGATCTGCACGTCCGATGACCCCTGGATCGAGACGATCCCTTCCCAGAGCGGGATGCTCTCGATCGCCGCCGGGCGGAGCACCGGCAGCCCCTCGCCGATGATCGCGAACGGCCGGCGCCCGGCACCGTGCTTGTCGCGCACCACAATCGGCTGGGTCACCGGGTAGACGCCGCTTCGCACGATGATCGTGTCGCCCGGTCCCGCCCGGTCGACCGCGGCCTGGATGGTGACCAGCGGGTGGCGCGGCGAGCCGTTGTTGCTGTCGGCGCCGTCCGGAGCGACGTGCCAGAGCCGCCCGGCGGCGTACGTCGGCGCGGCCATGGCGAGCATGCCGAGCAGCAGCACACCCAGGAGCCCGATGGCAAGACGATCGATTCCGGTTGGACGCCGCGCGTGTTCATGCCGCATACGTTGTCCTCCTTTCTGTCATGCGACGGTTGCGTTGACCAGGGCGCCCCCGGCAGGCACGAAGGCAACAGAAACCCATGCTGCCGCGGGAGGGGCCCGCGCAGCACGACGGAGACGCGTCGTTCCGTGCCGGCTGGAGCGCTTGTACGCCGTTATCTGATCGGACCGATGCGGTCGCCCGTGGCGGGGGAGCGTGGCGGGCTGCAGGCCCGCCACGATCCCCACTGCGTCCGTCCGGTTATTTGAGGCCGCTGGTGACCACGCCGCGAATGATGCTCTTTTGCGCAAGAAAGAAGATCACGATCAGCGGTAGCACGTAGATCGTCACCGCGGCCATGGTCTGGGTATACAACGGGTTATCGCGCGGGTCGACATAGGCCGTCGCCAGCCGCATCGATAGCGTGGCCACCCGCTCGTTCAAAAAGATCGTCTGCAGGAAATAATCGCCCCACACCCACTGGAAGGCGAAGATCGCCGAGGCAGCGATCGCTGGCCTGGCATTCGGCATGAAAATCTCCCAGAACATGCGCAGCCGGCCGCAGCCGTCGATCTCCGCAGCATCCTCCAAATCTTTCGGGAAGCCCGCAAAAAACTGGCGGAACAGAAAAATATGGAAGGGGCTGCCGCTAAGCCCCCAGAGAATCCAGGGCCAATAGGTGCCGATGATTCCCAACCGTGAATACAGAATGAATTGCGGGATGATGGTGATCACGACTGGCATCATAATCATCGCCACCACCAGCATGAACAGCGCGTTCCGCCCGGGCGCGCGGTGCCGGGCGAAGCCGAACCCCGCCAGCGCGCTCGACAGCACCGTCAACACGGTGTAGCTGCCGGCGAGCAGCAGCGAGCGGCCCATGTAAGTGAAGAACGGGATCATGGTGACCGCATCGTAATAATTGCGGAACACCGGCGTCTTCGGCCAGACTCGGAGCGGATACGCGCCGAATTCTGCGTTCGTCTTCAGCGAGCTGACCAGCAGCCAGAAGATCGGCACCATGAACACCAACGCAACGATGATCAATCCGGCATACACCGCGCCATACTGTGTCCAATGGCTGGTGCGGGCGCGGGGGGCGGCCCTGGCGGGCGTCACAAGCTGGGCGGGAGTCTGGGCAGTGCTCTTCACGACGATGATCCCTCTTGTGCAACCTCGTAATAGACCCAGTGGCGGCTGCTGCGAAACACCAGGAGCGTCAGCCCGAGGATGAACAGAAACAACAGCCAGAGCAGCGCGGTGCCGTAGCCAAATCGCCCTTCGGTGAATATCTGGCGGTAGGTATGCACCATGTAGAGGTAATTGTCGCGCGGCGGCAGCGCGCTCAGCCCGTCGCCCGCCGGCGAGCCGGCCAGCAGCATCGGCTCGGCGAGCACTTGCAAGGCGGCGATCATGCTCAGGATCAATTGAAAGAAGATCGCCGGCGTGACCAGCGGGATCGTCACATGGCGAAAGACTTGCAGCCAGTTCGCGCCGTCGATCTGCGCTGCGTCCTCCAGCTCGGTCGGGACATCCTGCAGCCCAGCCAGGAAAACGATCATGGCGCCCCCGGTGCTGGCCCACAGCAGCATCATGCTCAGCACCAGCGTCGGGTAATCGGTCAGCCACCGGATGGCGGTGTTCGGCTGAAACCAGCTCAGGACCCCATTGACCAGGCCAAAATTGGTGTTCATCATCGACTTCCAGATCCAGGCGCTGGCGATGACCGGGATGATCGATGGAAGATAGAACAGGGTGCGGAACAGCCCAAGGCCGCGGATCGGGCGGGTAAGCGTCAGCGCCAGGCAAAAGGCGCCGGCGATGTTGAGCGGAACGTAGATCGCGGCGAAGGTTGCTGTCCGGCCCAGCGAAAAGCGGACATTCGGGTCGTTCAGCGCGCGGGTGTAATTGGCCAGCCCCACGAACCGCACGGTGTTGAGGTTGAGCCCAGTATAGTTGGTGAATGAGATCAGCAGGCCGGCGGCGAGCGGTATCGCGGTGAAGAGCGCAAAGCCGATCAGCCAGGGAGCGATGCACAGGTAGAACCAGCGGGTCTCGCGCTGTGCCCGGCTGCGGCGACGCATGCCACGTGCCGGCGTGGAAGCAGTCCATGCCATAGGGGGTCTCCGTGGCGCACCCGCCGGGCCGCCCGGCGGGTGCGCGCCGCAGTGAGGAGCTACACGCCAGCCGCCGCCCGCCCGTCGGCGATCGCCTGGTTGACGTCGGCGTCCAGCGACTCCACCAACTGCTCGAACGTCGTCTCGCCGCGTAGCGCCGGTTCGAGCTTCTCCGTCCACAGGCCGCCGATGATCTTGCCGTCGAAGTACGGGTTGATATCGAGCGGCGTGGTCGCGTACTTCATCTCATCCTGCAGCACGGCGTAGGTCTGCTTGTCGAAGTCGGTCTCCTGCGGGATCAGGCTATAGAGCGATTTGAGCGCCGGAACGCCCCAGCCGCTCTTGGCACGCGCGCGCGCCGGCTCGCCGCCCATGTAGTACTCGAAGAACTTCCAGGCCGCGTCCGGGTGCTTCGTCGCCTTCGCGATGATCAGCCCCGAACCGCCCAACGACGGGTTGGCGCGCTTGCCCGTCCATGTCGCGCCCGGCAGCATCATCGTCTTGCCCTTCACCGGCGCGTCGCCCGCGCTGCGGATCGACCCGGTGAACCAGTAGCCCATGTTGAGCACGCTGATCTGACCCTTGACGAAATCGTCGCCCGACCAGCCGCTCGGGCTGGGGTTCAGCGGGTTCCAGATCACATTCTCTTTACAGAGATCGTAGACATACTTCATGAACTCGACCGCCTTGGGGTTGTCTTTGATGTTCGCTTTGGCATAGTCGCTGGTGTACAGGCTTTCGCCATCCTCCAGCAGCCGTCGGGCGATGTAATCGCCCATCCAGGTGTGCTCGATGTGGTACCCCATGCGCTCGATCCGATCGCCGGCCTTTTTGGTCAGCTTCGGGGCCAGTTGGGCGAGTTCGGCGTAGGTGAGGACCTTCGTCGGGTCGGGCACAGGCACGCCGGCCTCCTCGAAGGCGGCGGTGTTGATGAACAGGCTCAGGTCGGGCGACCAGTCCTTGTGCATGCCGTAGATCTTGCCGTCGCCCACCCGCTTGCCGTCGAATTTCCAGTAGGCGATCGATGGGCCCAGATCGTCCAGTTTCAGCAGCTCGCTGGCGGCGAAGTACTGAGTCAGGTCGAGCACCTGGTTCTGGATGACCATGATCGGCACCTGCGGCGCGCTGCGCTGCAGGATGTCCGGCGGGGTACCGGCGGCGAACATCGCTTTCAGGCGGGTATTGTCGCTGTCGATCCGCTCGATCGCGATTGTGGGGTTCGCGGCGCGGAACTGCGCGATCACGTCGTCTGGCACGTCGTTCGCGCCGGCCATGATCGTCAGGCTGACGTTGCCCTGGGTGACGGCCGGGGCGGCGGTGGGTTGCGGCGCGGCGGTCGGCGCGGCGGTGGGGTTGGCAGCCGGCTCGGTCGTCGGCTGGGCCGCCGGGTTCGGTGCGCCACAGGCGCTGACCAGCAGCGCGCCGACTCCTGCCGCCACGCCGCGCAGGAACTGCCGGCGTCCTGCCGACCTGGATCGACGGTCCTCCATCGTGGGCCTCCTTTGGCTAAGATTCTGTTCTGCGGCGCCGTGCGTCGCTTGAGGCAGTGGATGCGCCTACTATAGGCCCGCCTGCTGCCCCTGTCTTGGAGAAAAGGAGGCGGATGTTGGACAAAAGGAGGCTGCTGGCCTATCGGTCAGGAGTCCGCCTCCGCAACCGGACGCGCACGGAACGCTCGCGGCGAGAGGCCGGTGATCCGGCGGAAGACACGCGTAAAGTAGGCCGCATCGTCGAACCCGACCTGGCCGGCAATGTCGCTGATGCTGCGGTCGCTGGCGAGCAGGAGGCGCTTGGCCTGCGCGATCCGGAAGCGGTTGAGGTACTCCCACAGCGAGATCCCCATCTCCTGGTGAAAGATATCGGTCAGGTAGCGCTGGTTCACACCCACGTGGGCCGCGATCGCCTGGCGCGATAGCGGCTGGTCGAAATGGGCGTGGATGTAGGCCAGCGCCTGCTTGACGATCTGGCTGGTCGCCGCGGGCAGCTCGTTCCGCTGCGCCGCGACGCGCGCGGCCTGCTCCGCCAGCTCCTGGGGCGACAGGGTCTCCTTGCTGTGGAAGGTGACGTGGCTATAGCGCAGGCGCTCGATGTCTTCCTGCGAGAGCACGCGGCCGCTCAGCACAAGCACAGGGATGCGCTGCGTCGCCGGGTGCGTGCGCAGCTCCTCCAGCACGGCGAACCCATCGACGTGCGGCATCATCAGGTCGAGGATCACCAGGCAGGGCCGCACGTGCTGCAAGGTCTCGAGCGCGTCCGCGCCGTCGATCGCTTCCAGCACGGCGTGCTGCGGAAATACCTGCTGCAGCACGGCGCGATAGCTGCTGCGCGCGTGGGGGTCGTCGTCCACGATCAGGATGGGCCCGTCAGATGCGGCTGGCCGCAGAGCGTGGACGCTTTGGATCAGGGTCGTCTCGGCCAGCGGCTTGATCAGCACCTCGGTCACGCCGGAGGCCAGGTTGGGCGGCCCGGCGTCGGCCTGGCCATAGAGCAGCAGCGGCAGGCACGAAAGCGCCGGGTGGCTGCGCAGATGCTGGATCATGGGCCAGTCGGCGGCGGTGGCGCGGCTCAGATCCCAGATGACCCCGACCGGCTGTCCATCAGCCAGGTGCGTGCGCAACGCCGCGAGGTCGTGTGCCTGGCGCAGCGGCACGCTCTGGCGCTCCACGATCGCGGCGATCTCTGGTGCGATCTCCTGCCGAGACGAGATCAGCAGCATGATCGGCTGGCTGGCCTCGGCTGGCTGGGCTGCCTGACCGGCGAGATCCGGCAGCGGCAAGTAGACATGGAACGTGCTGCCAAGCCCGGGCTGGCTTTCCAGGGTCAGCGATCCATGGTGTAAAGCCACCAACCGGCGCGTGATGCTCAGCCCGAGGCCGACGCCGCCAGCACGCCGGCTGGCGGCGTCGGTCGTGAAGGGCTCGAAGATCCGCTCCTGCTGATCGACCGGGATGCCCTGCCCGGTATCGGCTACCCAGAGATGCAGGAAGGGCGGCTCGGCGGCGGCGCCCAGCCGGATCGACCCGCGCTCGGTGAACCGCGCGGCATTTGACAGCAGGTTGAACAGGATTTGCCGGAGGCGCACCGGGTCCGCCTGGATCAGCGGCAGGCGTTCGGGGAGCTCGAGCCGCCAGGCCACCTCCCGCTGATCCTGGCTTTCGGCCATGCCGGCGAACACCTCTGCCAGCATGGCGCGCGGGTCGATCGTCTCCGGGTAGAGCTCCAACGCGTTGATCTCGGCGCGCGACAGGTCGAGCAGGTCGTTGATCAGCCGGTGCAAGTGCTGGCCGCTCTGGTGGATGTAACGCATATCGCGCAGCAGCGCCGGGGAGAGCTCCTCCTGCTGGAGGCGCGGTGTGTCGAGCGCCGCCTCCGTCAGCCCCAGAATGACATGGAGCGGCGCGCGCAGCTCATGGCTGACGTTGGCCAGGAAGCGGGTCTTGAGCTGGTTGGCAAGCTCGGCCACGCGGCGCGCCTCCGCCAGCTGGACGTTGAGCACCCGGAGCTGGAAGTTGGCAGCTTCGATCTCGTCCATCGCATGGCGCAGTTGTTCCTGCTGCTGGCGAAAGAGTTCCGCCCGGCGCGCGTCCTTGCGCTGGCTGTCCATGGCCCATTCGACCAGCGAGCGCACATTCAGCGCGTTGAAGACCAGCATGGCCGCCGTGAGCAGAACCAGAAAGGCAGGCGCCGTGCTCTGCCCGAGCGCCGTCGCGATCGCGCGCAGATCGCGCTCCGGCTGGCTGATCGCCAGCGCCGCCATCAGCGCGACAGCCAGCGACGCCACGCGCACAGTGTTCCGCGGGGGCAGCAGGAGATTGGCCGCCAACACCGGCACGGTCAGCAGCGCCAGAACCACCGGCTGGATGCCGTACAACAGCGTGAACGCCGCCGGGCCGGCCAGTGTCCCGGCGATCAGGCTCCAGGCGGCGGCGCGCAACTGGCCGCGGCGCCGCAGCACATCCGCCCCGACCACCCCGAGGCCGGCCAGCAGGAGGGGCAACGCCGGCCAGCCGGCCTTGGTTAGCTCGCGCTGGATCAGAGTGCCGACGAGCAGGGCGGTCCAGCCGCAGGCGACCAAGGCTGTCTGCGCCGACAGGGCGTCGCGCTGCAACTCTTGCACGTCTTCGTTCATGTGGACACCATCCCGTTGAGACCAGTACGTGCCGCCCGCGCATGGGTAGCTGCCTGAGACGTCGAGGTTGAGGGGGCCAAGCCCGACCCCGCAAAGGCCTGCGCCCTCCCTCATCTCCGCTGAGGCATTGCGGCAGCCTCGAAGGGCGGCGTAGTTCCCCGGCGCGCCCACGGGGCCCGGCGCTGCCCCGTGCGGCGGACGCCGGGCGCGTTGCGTGGTGGTCAATTATACGGTTTCTCGGGGCGGATCGCGCTAGCCCGTCAGATGATCGGCCGCGAAGCTGCCTGCAAGGGAACGGCGGCGAGCTGCGTCGTGCTATAATCGCGCCAGGTTTCGCCGCCCACACCCGCCAGGCCGATGATCGCTTCTGTCCGCGGCACGCTCCTCTCGGTTGGTATTGATCACGTCGTCGTCGAGACCGGCGGCGTCGGGCTGCTGGTGTATGTCCCGCGCCCGCTGCTCGGCAGGATCGGCGCGGTAGGCGACGAGGTGCGCCTCTATACGCACCTGCACATCCGCGAGGACCTGCTGGCGCTCTATGGCTTCGCCACGCCGGACGAGAAGGCGCTGTTCGAGCTGCTGCTGACGGTCACCGGCGTGGGGCCGGCAGTGGCGCTCGGCATGCTCTCCTCCGGCTCGCCGGACGAGCTGCGCATGGCGATCGCCGCGGGCGACACCGCCCGCCTGGCCCGGGTGCCACGGGTCGGCAAAAAGATGGCCGAGCGTCTGGTGCTGGAGCTGAAGAACAAGATCGATCTGCGCGGCCTTCCCCTGCCCGCGGGCGTCCCAGCGGCCATGGCCGCCGCCAACAGCGAACTCGCCGAGATGCTCGCCGCGCTCGGCTTCAGCGCCGCCGAGGCCAACGCCGCGATCGCGTCGCTCCCCCCCGACGCGCCCGAGGCGCTCGAAGAGCGCCTGCGCCTGGCGCTGCGCTACTTTGGCGGCCGGTAGGGAGCCCGGAGCCAGACAGTCAGAAGGGCAGACGGGCAGACGGTCAATCAATCAGCAATCTGCAATACCCTGTCACCCGCTCACCTTGTCACCTTGTCATCTTGTCATCGCAGAGAAACCCTTTCCGCCTCGCGCGCTCCGATGCCATCCTGAAGCCGTTTCGCAAGCAAGAGTGTCTTGCAGTCGTCCGGCAGATGGGCTATACTCAGCCGCGTACGGGTGTCCGTAGTGCGGGCGGCGGACGGTGGACGATGGATGCTGCTCGGTCGCCTCTGCTCGTCGCTCGTTGGTCATTGGCCGGCCACCGGCCGTCGCGGAACGCAATCTTGCTCGTCGCAGGAGGGATTTCATGGCACGCGCAGCCCAGATCACATCTGCGGAGGCGGCCCCCAGCGGCCCCGACCGCTCCCGGCCGCTCACCGTCCAGCTCCCAGGGCTGTGGAAGGCCATGATCCTGACATCGTTCTTGCTGAACATCATCCTGATCTTCGTCGTCCTGCTGCTGATCGGCTTTCTGCTGTCCTGGCGCGCCCAGATCGGTGCGACGGCGCTCAGCGCTCGCGGGTTCGCGGCGGACAATATCACCGAGCTGCGCGATGTCGTGCAGCAGCTCCAGGCGGCGCACATCCGCACCTCTATCCCGCTCGACCAGAAGCTCGACCTGCGCGGCAAGGGCGTCTTTGTGCCGGTTAATCAAGAGACCGAGGTTGTCCTGACACAGCCGGTGCCGCTCAGCCTCGAAGGCGCGGATATCGACCTTGGCGCAGGCAACCGTCTGCGGGCGCAGAACATCGCCCTCACGCTGCCGGCCGGTACGCCGCTGCGGATCGCGCTGAAGATGAACATCCCGCTCGATGAGGTGACGATCCCGGTGCAGCTTCAGGTGCCGGTCGATATCGCCATGAAGGACACCGAACTCGCGCCGCAGTTCCGCCGCCTCGGCAACGTGCTCGACCGGCTGCTTGCCCCCGTCGCGCCGCTGCTCGGGCTGGACATCCCTCGCCCCGATCCGCCCCTCCTTCCGCCGACCGCCACGCCCACGCCGTGAAGCTGCTGCTCTGGGACATCGACGGCACGCTCATCCACGGCGGCGGTGTCGCCGGCGCGGCCATGCGCGCCGCCATGGAGCGCGTCTATGGCCGGCCGGCCACCGATGACCGCCGTTCGTACGCCGGTAAGACCGACCAGCAGATCATCCTGGAGACATTTAGCGAGCGCTCCGCCGAGGAGTTGCTCCGCGACCTCGCGCCCTTCACGCAGGCCTACCTGGTGGCGATGGAGGCGAGTCGCGGCGAGTTCGAGGCGCGCGCGCGCGTGCTACCGGGCGTCGTCCCGGCCCTGCAGCGTCTCCAGGCCGAGCCGGTCGTCCTCTCGCTCCTCACCGGCAACCTCCTGCCGGTCGCCCGCCTGAAGCTGGAGCTCCTCGGCCTGGCCCACTTCTTCGACTTCGACGCCGGGGCCTACGGCAGCGACCACCACCGCCGCGCCGCCCTTGCGCCGATCGCCGCGGGCCGCGCCGCCCGCCGCTACGGCCGCGCCTTCGCCGGGCGCGACATCGTCGTGATCGGCGACACCCCGTTCGACATCGAGTGCGGCCGGGCCGCCGGCGCGCGCACCGTCGCCGTCGCCACCGGGCCGTTCAGCGCCGAGGAGCTGCGCGCCCACCGCCCCGACGCTGTCCTCGCCGACCTCGCCGACACCGACGCGGCGCTGCGGGCGATTCTGGGGTAGATGCCGGACGGTCAGACCATCGCCTCGAGCGCGTGTTCCCCGGGTCGTTGGCCGTGCCAACACCGCAAAACGAGCCGTGATAGCAGGCAATTTCCCTGCCTGATAGACGGCATGCCGCCTTCTGCCGCCCCAAGACGCCATTTCCGTTTCGAAGCTGAGCGATCGATGAGATCGGCGCGCAGTCATGTGCCCTGCGCTTGATCCCTCTGTCATTCTCGGATCATTCCGCTGCGACGGTTCGCCGGCTAGAATCGTCATGACAGACGGTGCAGGAGAGAAAGGGGGGATTGGCGTGCTCTGTTCTGCGTGATCCGTAATCTCTCATCGCTGATCTCGGAATCTCCGATCTCCAATTTCTCACAGGTTTGCGATGTGATACAGAAGAGGGGGATGGTAGTGCATACCCATATGTTCCGCACGATCGAGGCGTGGCTCGCTTCTGTCATCGCGCTGGCGGTGTTGGCGCTGGCCGCCGTGCCGGTGCAGGCCGCCCCATTCGACAACCAACGCGACCAGTTCGCCGACGTGGCCTTCCAGCAGATCTGGGAGCGCACCGATGCGCCGCAGGTGCGCGCCGGGCGCACCTTCTACTGGGGCCCCCTGCCGTGGTGGGACTACGCCGAGTTCTACCGCCAGAGCCCGAACGGTTTGCGCACTGTCCAGTACTTCGACAAGGCGCGCATGGAGATCAACAACCCTGCGAACCGCACCTCCCAGAACGGCGTGACAAACGGCCTGCTGGTCGTCGAGCTGGTCTCCGGCCAGCTCAAGTGGGGCGATGATGGATATGAGACCGACGGGCGGCGTGGACCGGCGCAGGTGCCGGTCGCCGGCGACCCGCCGGCGATGAACCCGAGCGCCCCGACCTACGCGAGCTTCGCCGGCGTGGCGACCACCGGGAATGGCTACCGCGACCCCAACCGCCTCGGTCAGGCGGTCGCCGCAACGATCGACCGGGCTGGCAACATCTCCGAGCGCAGTGACCTGGCCCGCCCCGAGACGCGCATCGTGCAGTACAGCAGCGTGACGGGACATAACATCCCGCGCGTCTTCTGGGATTTCATGAACCGGCGCGGGCCGACGTATGTCGGTGGCCGGGTGGGGAACGGGCCGATCGTGGACTGGCTGTTCGCGATGGGGCTGCCGATCACCGACCCGTACTGGGTGCGGGCGCGGGTCGGCGGCGCGGAGAAGGACGTGCTGGTGCAGCTCTTCGAGCGCCGCGCGCTGACCTACACCCCCGGCAACCCGCCCGGCTACGAGGTCGAGATGGGCAATGTCGGCCAGCACTACTTCCAGTGGCGCTACCCGCACCTTGGCCAGCCATGGGCGGTCCTTGGCCCGGCCGACCCCAATCTCCCGGTGGCCTTCGCCGTGACCAATGTGCCAGAGGGGCCGTGGCAAATCGCGATCAAAACCGTCGATCCCGGTCCGTACCTCTGGCTGACGAACGAGAAGGCCGAGAGCGTCGCCTACTCCTACCTGCGGAGCTTCGATCTGCGCAACACCCGGCTGCTGCTCGACTCGCGGCGCGGCAACGGGCAGAACCGCCAGATCTACAGCATGGAGATCCCGCCGCTCGCCGGCGACTACACCCGCGGCGTGGCTGTCACCCGGCTGACCTACAGCGATGGCACGCAACCGCCCGGCCCGCCGTTCCCGTTTATCGGCGGCGCGTTCAACGACTACACCCCCAGTGCCTCGCCCGATGGCACCAAGATCGCCTTCGTGAGCGACCGCCTCGGCACGCCGACACTGTTCATGATGTATGCCAACGGCGAAGCGCCGGTGCGGATCGGTATCAGCGGCAACTACGACGACGATGGCTGCATCCGCCAGACGCCGACCTGGGGGCCGAACGGGCGCCGGTTCTTCTGGGAGCAGAAGTGCGGCGACGGGCGCTTCGCGGTGATGACCGGCGAGCTGGCGTACGAGATCGATGCCAACGGCATCATCAGCGTGAATCTGACCAACATCATCCCGCTGACAGACCAGGGGAGCGACAACCGCTACCCGCGCGTCTCGCCGGATGGGGGCATAGTGGCCTTCACCTCCTGGCGCGACGGCAACGCCGAGATCTACTATACGCTCTCGGCGGGCGGGCCGGACGTGCGGCTCACGGCCGACCCGGCGGAGGACGAGGCGGCGGCCTGGAGCCCTGATGGGCAGCGGCTGGCGTTCGCCAGCACCCGCGAGGGCGGCGTCTCCAAGGTGTTTGTGATGAACGCCGACGGCAGCGGCGTGGCCCGGCTCACCGGCCCGAACAGCGACACCGAGCGCTGGGCCGCCTGGGCGCAGTAGCGGGGCGGGCGGTAGACGGAGGACGGAGGACGGAGGACGGAGGACAGAGGACGGAAGACGATAGTCAGCTGTTCCTTATGCTGCATGTTCACCATAGGTAAAGCTTGCTTTCGTCCTTCGTCTGCCACAGCGTGCTTTCGTCCTTCGCCCTTCGTCAATTGTTGCACTACGCACTACGCACTATTTCATCTTGCGCCCGCCCGCCCGCTGTGGTATACATAACCTGGCGTTTCCTCTGGTCAACCGGCCCCTGTCCCGCCTTCAGCCCCCGGCCGGCTGGGCCTGTTGTTTCGACATAGCCCGGAATCCCTGTCACGGGAGGCTGGACGATGACGACCTCCGAACCGTGGGATGCTGCAATCCGCGCCGCGCAGACCGATCTCGCCCGCGCCTGGCGGCTCGCCATCGCGCCGGTCTGCCCGCGGGCCGCGCCCCGGCGGCTGATCGCGCTGCTGGAGAAGGTGATCGAGGCGCTCCGCGAGCATGATCCGGCGGACGGACGGGTGCGCGGCGCCGGCGCGGCGCTAGCCCGCCTCGCGCGCAACCGGATAGAGGCGCTCAACCGCGCCCTGACGGCTCTCGCACGAGGGCTCGCCGGCGCGGTTCCCACCGAATATGCTGCGGCGTTCCATCCACGGCTGCTCGCGGCGTCTGGCGAGTTGGCGCGCGGCTTCCTTGCCGCGCCCGGCGCCGGGCCACGCCGCCGCGCCGCCGCGCCCGAAGACCTGGCCGCGCTTATCGCGAGCATTGGGCGCGAGACGTCTTGCCTCGGCAGCCTGCCCGAGCTGATCTGCGTCCTCGACGCCGCCGGCGCCGTGCGCCTGATGACCGGCGCGGGCGTGGCGAGCTTCCCCGTCCCCCAGCGCATGCTCATCGGCTATTCGATCCAGGAGCTCGTCGCCGGGCTGCCGGAGCTGCCCGCCGATGCGCGGCGGGCGCTGGCCGGCGAAACCGTTGTGGGCGAGCGGTTGATTGGAGCGTTGGTCTATCACCTCTGCTGGGGGCCGCTACCCGACGAGGCGGGACGCCTGCTCGGCGTCCTGGTCAGCGTTCACGACCTGACCGACCCGGCGGAGGTCTGGCGGCGCTACGCGGCCCAGGCGGCAGAAGCGAGCGCCGCGGTGGAGCTTCCTGCGGGGCACAGGGCGGCGTCCACGGGGCCGTCGCCGCTGACGGCGCGCGAACAGGCCGCGCTGCGCCTGGCGGCGGACGGCCTGACAAATGCCCGGATCGCCGCGCGGCTCGGGATCAGCGCACAGGCGGTGGAGAAGCGGCTCGCCACTGCCTTCCGTAAGCTCGGCGTCCACTCGCGCGCCGCGGCGGTGGCGCTGGCGCTGCGCTAGGGGTGGATGTGAGCGCACGCGGAAACGTAGGGATTTCCTTACCTAGACATGCTCAGATGATGGAGTATGATGGGACTATCTGCCGTCGCCATTGAATATGGAGATAAGCCTGTTCGCTATCTGCAAGGCTGCTTCCTACAGAAGGACGATCCACTCCTTTTGCGTTGCGGCCACCCTGGCCTTGCTTGCGAGTGTGATTCCAATTTTACAACCTCCAACGGCTCGTGCCGCTACGTCACTTTGTAATGCCTTTGGCTACAAAAATGTAAGTGCACGTGGCTCCCGTGCAACTATCGGGTCATCCAATCCTAATCTTCACGGTGGCGACTGGTCGTACAATCGTGTCGTCGCGAAGTATCTGTCCGGTTCAACGGGGTATTTTGGGGAAATTGGCTGGTGGAAGACATCGAGCGGAGCATTTCAAGGTGAGATATCAACTCGGAATGCATCTGGCGACGCGTATTATCAGTTCAATTATAGCCAAACTTCTCATATATTTTTAGTGCAATATGATTCTGCGAGAAATGTTTACTTTTTCGCTTATGACGGTATTTTGGTGGCATACTAGTCTGATCTTTAGGAACCACATATGGATAAAACTATGAGAAAATGGATCATAGCAAGCCTAATCAGCGTTGTCATCGTCTTAGGCGGCCTTATCATTGCTCGGTCAACGGCTACAAATGCTGCAGCACAGCCGCTCTCAGAGGGCCAAGCTATCGCTAAAGCATTGGAAGTGGCGCATCAAGCTGGTTTACAGGGTCAGCCAAAAGCTATTATTGCTCGCCAGATGACACTGGTTACGTTCGCGCATTTGATTGAGTCGGACATTCCTCCGTCTGCAGCCAAGGTAGGGTTGAGTCCAGCAACGCCAGTCTGGGTTGTCGGAATACGTGGTACACTCCAGTCGACTCTGCCGGGTGGGGGTGGGACATTCAATAATATCTTTATCGCCCTGAACGCTCAAACAGGCGAGACCATTATAACTGCCACTCGTAATCCTGGAGCCAGCCTTCCGTTACCTTTGCCATAGAGTAGGCTCAGAATTCCAGGAGTGGATCGGGGAGCCGCCTGGTTGGACGAGGCGGCGCTGATGGGCGCCGACAGTAGGCTCAGAATTGCAGGAGTGATCGGGGAGCCGCACCCCTTTTCGAAATGGGTAGTGTGGCTGCTCGGCGTCCTGGTCAGTGTTCACGACCTGACCAACCCCGCGAATGTCTGGCGGCGCTACGCCGCACAGGCGGCGCGCGAGCCGGCATGTTATCATTGGCATGGTCTGTGGAAGGCAGACCAGTTGCAGCGCGGTTGCAATCTGTTCGCTGCAACGCATCGACCCATGACCGTAACTCCCGGCGCCCGCCTGGCTCCTAATCGACCACCAATGCGCTTCTATCTCCACCGCGCCATCGTCACTGGCCTTCCCGCCCTGGTGCTGGCGGCGTGCAGCCTTGCCCCTGCCAGCGTGGCGACCACCGCCGCCACTGCGCCCGCCGTGCCGCGCGCCAGCGCCTGCTCAGCGATGCACGCACCGACTCCGGCTCGCTGGTCGTAGTCCATAGTACGACCGGCTGGCCTGCGACACCGAGCCCCTCCTTTGCACCGTGTACACGGACTTGCCGCCCCGGTGGGTGCCGATGGCGGGCGTCTTGGAAGCCTTCGATGCGGCCGGGCGGGAGGCCAGGACATGCGCGCAAAGAATCAGGCACCGGCGATTGTCGGAATGATATTGCCGATGATCAGCGTACCGAAGTCCATGAACGGCTGTGGCAGCCCGGTGATCGTGGAGTTATTGCTGACCACGCGCGCGGCCCCGGATGCGATGTTGAGCATGCCCAGCGTGACGATAAACGAAGGGATCTTCCAACGCTCGGACACAAAGCCGTTGGCAAAGCCGCACAGCCCGCCCACGCCCATACAGGCCAGCGTGGCCAGCGGGATCGACAGCGCCACCGGCAGATCTTTGTTGGTCATA
>JBHOQX010000034.1:0-14720 GCA_042408595.1 Roseiflexaceae bacterium
GCAGTGCAACGCTGACCATTTACTATACCAATGGCAGCGGTGCAGCCCGCACCTTCTACGTGAGCGTGAATGGCGGGTCCGGCACATCGATCTCGTGCCCGGCCACGGCGGACTGGGCGACCGTCGGCTCGGTAACGATGACTGTGAGCCTGAACGCCGGCAGCAACACGATCCGGTTCTACAACGACAGCGCCGGCGCGCCCGACCTGGACCGCATCACAATCACACAATAGCGCTCTCGAGGAGCGCCGGCGGCCTCCACAGAACAGCGTTTCGCGCGTGCGCGCCCAAGAAGGAGTCCTGGAGAGGTTTCGTCCCTCCAGGACTCCCCATCACGTCCGTTCTATCCTTGACAATTGACGGGGCATAGACGGGGCGCGTGGGATGCGAGTGCGGCGCGCCCCCACCTCACGCGCCCCCACAATCCCCTTGCGCCGGGATCGGGAGCGGGCGACAGGAGGGAAGGGACTGTGCGGGAGCACAAGAGCCAAAAAGAATCTTAGAGTGCGCACCTGAGGACTCAAAACACCATGCCTGCTTCCTACGCTCTGAGTGATGTGACGATCGAAACCATCGAGCGCGGGCCGGCTTTTCTCGGCCTGGGCCGGATCGCCTGCGGCGGAACCCCGCTGCGCCACGGACGCCGCCCGCTGTTCGTGGACATCCGCAGCCCCGACGCGATCGCCTTCGAGGATTACCGCCTGGCCGCTGTGGCGGCCACGCCGGAGGAGATAACACTCGACTTCACCATGCACGCCCGCCCCGGCGGGCCGATGGTCTGGATGGTGCACGAAGTGCGCAGCCGGGTCAATACCGCCGATTGGTCGCGCCCACCCGAGCTGGCGGCGGATACCAGCCTGCGCCTGACGCTGCGCGCTGTCGAACGGGTGTTTGGCGGGCGCACCGCCGCCGGCTTCAGTTACCAGTACCACTACCAGAGCGCCAACGTACCGATCGCCCAGATCACCGAACGCGGCACCTGGGAGCCGGGCGGCAGCGCGCTCGGCTGTCAGTTCTGGATGCGTCACAGCACCGTGCCGCCGCTGACGCGCTTCGAGTCGCCCGCCCAACACTATTCCACCGAGTGGTACCTGCCGTCCGCCGCCAACCCGAACGTATTCCAGTTTTTCCCACTGCAGACCTGCCTGCAAGGCTTCACCTTCACCGTCGCGCCGCAGGGGGTGCTGGTCACCTGGGCGACCGAGGTCGCGCATATCCGCTCGCTCTTCGAGAAGCCACGCGGCAGCGAGGAGATCGTGCACTGGCACGAGCACTGCGGCGACCTGGCCTACAGCTTCGCCACTGCGCCGATGGAGGTGCTCTGGGTGCCCGGGCGCTTCGACCGCACCACGCTGATCAACCTGTACGAGGCGGTGCGCGAGCACGTCTGGGGCGCCCTCCACACGCAGATCGGTATGCGCCAGGAACGGGTGACGACCTACGGGGTGATCGAGCAATGGGACGATGCGGACATCGACCATTACACCGACCATGGCGTGCCGCGGCTGATCGAGGCCGGCTGCACAACGATCATGCTCGCCAACCACTTCGCCAACAACATGAACACCTACGGCGTCGGCAATATGTGCTGCACGCTGGATTATCGGGTGGCCGAGACGGTGGGCGAGGAGCGGTTGCGGCGGCTGTGCGATGCCGCGCGCGCCGGCGGGGCCGAGGTCGAGATGTGGGGCAACACCGCGCTCTCGACGCTGGCGCTGATCCTGGACAGCCGCAACGGCCGGCCGAAGCGGATCGACTTCCCGCCGCGCGCCGGCTCGATCATGGAGGCGCTAGAGCAGGCCGAGGCGCCGTGGGTACGCACCCCGTCGAACGCCATCGAGGCCGACCACTACACCCCGGTCTTCGCCGTGCTCAACCTGCGCGAGCCAGCGGTGCGCGCCTACTGGCACGCCCGCTGGCAGGAGGCCCACGACCGGATCGGGCTGCGCGGGATTTTCCTCGATAGCTCGTTCAACCTGTCGAGCGATAAGTTCCACTACTGCTACAACCCAGCGCACGTACAGCAAGGCGCCACCATGGACCAGACCGACCTGCTGTGGCAGGCGCGCCCGGCGGAGGAGCCGCCGCCGCAGATTCTTTCGCAGTACCGCGCCCACTTGGAGCTGATGGTCGAGATGCAGCGCTACGGCTACCGCTATTGCGGCGAGGACACCGGCGTGTTCGGCGTCTCGCGCGCCGGCCCGTCGGTGGTGCGCCGGCTCGACAACCTGTTCATGTGGGTCGAGTGCCTGGCCGATTTCGACGTGCCGGCGCTCCAACGCGCCGGCGCCGACCCGGACGATATCTTCTTCCGCGGGCTGGCCTACCGGATGATGTGGAAGCTGTTCTGGCTGCCCGCGACAGGCGACCTGAGCTTCAACTACGGCGAGGTGCGGGGCGACTTCGACCGCCCGGCGCCCTGGCACCTGCGGCTGCTGCGGATCTTCGCCCAGGTCAACGACGCGATGCGCCAGCGTGAGGTGCTGCCCGACGAAGCCGGCGTCCGCTACCGTTCCGGGGACACGCAGGTGATCTGGGCGTTTGGCGATCTGGCGCTGCCGCTCGGCGCACCGGCCCACGTGCACGACCTGGTGGCGGACGAGCGTGCCGTCGCCGACCGGCTCGCCGCCGCACGCCACCATGTCTATCTCATCACGGCGGCCTAGCTGGCGACGGCCCGGCTGTGGTATACTGTCGATAGTACGAACTTGCCGGACGATGGGCGCGGGAGAGCACCGCTGCAGCGGTCGCCGAAGGAGCAAGCGGCGGGTGGCCGGCCCGCCGCGAACCTCGCAGGCCGACGGACTGCGCCCGGACGGCCCTCTGGAGAGCCGCGCCGCGCGGCACCGATGGAGTAACCCGGTAGGCACGCTTTCGAGGTCAGCGGCTGTCTGAATCGCTTCTGGCGCGGGAGTTGGGGACCGTACCGCGCCCTGTTCAGACAGCTTCGCAGAGTTGTCGGTACGACCGCACAACTTTGAACGCGACCCGCTGCACTCGGCACGCTGCATCCTGCCGGGGCATCTCTCAGGTCGACGGACAGAGGTCAGGCGACATGCCTGACGCTGTCCGTTATGTTGTTGGCGAGGGTATGGAGACCTGGCGCTTGCTGGTGGATGGCCCGCTCGATGCCGCGGCCAACATGGCGTGCGACGAGGCGCTGCTCGAAAGCATGGCCGCCGGGGTCGCGCCGCCGACGCTGCGGCTCTATCAGTGGCGTCCGGCAGCCCTCTCGCTCGGCCGCTTCCAGCGGAGCGCCGCCGTGGACGCCGCCGCCTGCGCTCGAGTCGGCGTCAGCGTCGTGCGGCGGCCATCCGGCGGGCGGGCGCTGCTCCACGACTCCGAGCTGACCTACGCGCTTGTTGCGCCGGCGGAGCATCCGCGCGCCGGCGGCGCGACGGTGCTGGAGAGCTACCGCCGGATCAGCCTGGCGCTCGCTGCCGGGCTGCAGCGGCTGGGCGCGGCGGTGGAGCTGGCCCCGGCGCGGGCCAGACGGGCCGAGAACAGGGGACAGCAGATGGGGGACGAGGGGCGAAAGACCGCGGTCCTTGTCCCACTCTCCGGCCGGTCTCAAGTCTCCCACGCTCAGCAGGCTGAACCCGGCCCGCTGAACGGCTCCGCCGCCTGCTACGACACCGCCGCCGGGCACGAACTGACTGTCGCCGGGCGCAAGCTGGTCGGGAGCGCGCAGGCCCGGCGCCGCGGCGCCCTGCTCCAGCACGGCGCGATCCCACTCACCGGGCATGCCACGCGGCTGGGGGCGCTGCTCGCCGATCCGCCGGCCCGCCTGGAGGCGCGGATGATCGCCCTGGATGAGGTGCTGGGCCGGTCGGTCGCGGCGGACGAGGTTGCCGCAGCGCTGGCCGCCGGCATCGCCGGATGCTGGGGCGTGCGGCTCGTCCCCGGCGAGCTGACCGGGGCCGAGCGCGCCGCCGCCGACCGCCTCCGCGAGCGCTATCGCGACCCCGCGTGGACGTACGGGCGCTGAGCGGCGGCGGTTCTGGTATAATCGAGCGCGCCGCGCGAACCGCATGGAAAGGAGCCGGGCATGGTTGCGTCCCCATCCCTCCGACGCACCCCGCTATACGACACGCACGTCGCGCTCGGCGCGCGGATGGTCGAGTTCGGCGGATGGGAGATGCCGGTGCAGTACACGAGCATCGTCGAGGAGCACACCGCCGTGCGCACCGCCGCCGGCCTGTTCGATATCAGCCACATGGGCCAGGTGGAGGTCGCCGGGCCGGATGCGCTGCGCTACCTGCAGCACCTGGCGACGCAGGACGTGTCCACGATCGACATCGGCCAGGCCAACTACTCCCTGCTCTGCTGGCCGGACGGCGGGATCGTGGACGACATCTTCATCTACCACCTGCCCGACTCCTACCTGGTCGTCGTCAACGCCGCGAACACCGCCAAGGACCTGGCCTGGATGCGCGAGCACGCCGCCGGCTTCGATGTGGTGGTAGCCGATCGCTCCGATGCGACGGCCATGCTGGCGCTCCAGGGGCCGCTGGCGGAGGAGGTGCTGGCGCGGGTCGCCCCGGCGGAGGCGGCGCAGTTGCCGTTCCATGGCGTCACGGCGACGACCTTCGCCGGCGGCATCCCCGGCCTGGCGGCGCGCACCGGCTACACCGGGGAGGACGGCTTCGAGCTGTTTACCGGCGATTCCCAGGCTGTCGCGCTGTGGAACGCGGTGCTGGATGCCGGACGTGACCTCGGACTGAAGCCGTGCGGCCTCGGCGCGCGCGACAGCCTGCGCTTCGAGGCCTGCCTAGCGCTCTACGGGCACGAACTGACCGACGCGACCAACCCGTACGAAGCCCGGCTCGGGTGGGTCGTCAAGCTGGCGAAGGGGCCGTTCATCGGCAGCGAAGCGCTGGCACGTATCAAAGAGGCCGGCCCGGCGCGCAAGCTGGTGGGACTGGAGATGGTCGGGCGGGGGATCGCCCGCGCCGGCTACCCCATTCACACGCCGGAGGGCGAGCCGGCCGGCGTGGTGACCAGCGGCATGCCGTCGCCGACGCTCGGCAAGAACCTGGCGCTGGGCTACGTGCCGGCTCACCTTGCGGGCGAGGGGTTCGAGTTCGACGTCATCATCCGCGAGCGTCCGGTGCGCGCGCGAGTCGTCAAGACGCCGTTTTATAAGCCACGATACAAAAAGTGAGCTCAAAGCATGCACTGCAGAGCTTAAAGTGTGCATCTCGGTGCTGGCGCTGTCGCGAAAGAACCCAAGAATTGTAGCGCTACTCCCACAAATGGTCGCTTAACTCTTAACCGCTAAACTTTGCACTCTGAACTTCCGAAAGGGGGACGCGATGGCATTCAACACCCCGGACGACCTGCAGTACACCCGCTCGCATGAGTGGGTTCGGATCGAGGGGGACGAGGCGACCGTCGGCATTACCGACTACGCGCAGGATGCGCTTGGCGATGTCGTGTATGTCGAACTGAAAGGTGTCGGCGAGGAGCTCAGCGCCGGGCAGACCTTCGGCGCGGTCGAGTCGGTCAAGGCGGCGTCCGACCTGTACATGCCGGTATCGGGTGAGATCACCGCGGTGAACGAGGCGGTGATCAATGCGCCGGAGCTGCTCAACAACGACCCGTACGGCGCGGGCTGGCTGATCAGGCTGCGCCTGGCCGAAGGCACGGTCGAGGCGCTGATGAGCGCCGAGGCGTATGCCAAGTATGTGGAGCAGATCAAGCATTGAGGATGCCTGATGCATAGCGCCGGAGATCATCCATCCCGCAGAAGCTGGCTGCCACGGGGTGGCGTGGCGGGCGCCGCCCCTTCAAGGTTCCTGATGTTGCGCCGCCCGCGTGGCGGGGTCTAGGGGCCGGTGGCCCCAACGCCGCGCTGAGAGCATTTCCGCCAGCCTCTCATCACGCATCACGCATCGCTTATCACGCCAAACGGAGGCCCATGTCTCACTACATTTCGATCACCGACGCCGAGCGGGCGGAGATGCTGGCCGCGATCGGCGTGGAGCGCGTCGCCGACCTGTTCGCGGATGTCCCGGCGGACGCGCGCTTCCCGGAGCTGCGGCTACCGCCGCCGCTCTCCGAGCCGGAGATCCGGCGCGAACTCGCCGCGCTGGCCCGCCAGAACGCCGAGGCGACCGGCTACAGCATCTTCCTCGGCGCAGGGGCGTACAACCACTTCGTGCCGAGCGCGATCGACCAGATCCTGCGCCGCGCCGAGTTCTACACCACCTACACCCCCTACCAGCCGGAGGTCAGCCAGGGGACGCTCCAGGCGATCTTCGAGTACCAGAGCCTGATCAGCGCGCTGACCGGCATGGATGTCGCCAACGCCTCGCATTACGACGGCGGCACAGCCCTGGCCGAGGCCGGGATCATGGCGGTCAACTCGACGCGCAACCGGCGCACGCTGGTGGTCGCGCCGGGGGTGAACCCGCAGTACCGCGCGGTGCTCCGCACCCTGGTGCAGGGCGCGGGTCTTAGCGTGGTCGGCGATGAGCGCCCCGACGCCACCCTGGACGAGACGCTCGCGCTAGTGGACGACTCGACCGCCGCAGTGCTGGTGCAAAGCCCGGACTTCCTCGGTGTGCTGCACGACGTGCGCCCGGCCGCCGCGAGGGCGCACGCCGCCGGCGCGCTGCTGGTGCAGCATTTCGACCCGATCGCCCTGGCGCTGTTCCAGACGCCGGGCGAAGCCGGGGCGGATATCGCCACCGCCGAAGGCCAGCCGCTGGGCGTCGGGCTGTCGTTCGGCGGGCCGTACCTGGGCATCTTCACCTGCACCGAGAAGCTGGTGCGGAAGATCCCCGGCCGGCTGGCCGGCGCGACGCTCGATGTGGACGGGAAGCTGGCCTACGTGCTGACGCTCCGCGCTCGCGAGCAGGACATCCGACGCGAGACGGCGACGAGCAACATCTGCACCAACCAGGGGCTGATGGCGCTGGCCGCGGCGGTCTACCTGAGCCTGATGGGCCGGCAGGGGCTGCGGCGCGTGGCTGAACTCTGCTACCACCGCGCCCACTACGCCGCCGCGGCGATCGGCCGGCTCCCTGGCTACCAGGTGCTGGATCTGGGCCCGTTCTTCCGCGAATTCGTCGTGCGCTGCCCGCGCCCGGTCGCCGAGGTCAACGCGGCGCTGCGCGAGCGCGGGATCATCGGTGGCTACGACCTGTCCGGCGACTACCCGCACCTCGGCGACGCCATGCTGCTCTGCGTCACTGAGATGAACAGCCGGGCGGAGATCGATGCGCTGGTAGAGGGGCTGAAGGGAATGTGACCCGATGACATTTCGAGAGTAACAGCGTCACCGTGTCATCGTGTCACCTCGTTCGTATTGGCACCATGACACCCTGTCACCCGGCCACGCCATGGCGCTCACCCGCGAACAACTCGACACGATTCTGGCCCGCGCCCTGCCCGGCGAGCGGCTGAAGGAGGCCCGCGAGGCCGAGGGCGGGCGCTACACGCTACTGCTGGCCGGCGGCGAGCGGCTGACGCTTCAGCCCTATGCCACGCCGGACGCCGCGGCGGCCGCTGCTGGTGCGCTCCGGCGGCTGCGCGCCGAGGTCGATCTGCCGATCCCGCAGCTCCGCGCCGCGGACGAGGCGAGCGGGAGCCTGCTGCTATCCGAGGTGAGCGGCGAGCCGCTGGCGCGCCTGCTGCCCCGGCTCGGCGAGCAGCAGCTTTACGAGCTGGGGCTGCGGCTCGGCGAGACGCTCCAGCGTGTCCACCGGGTGCGCTGCGAGCACTACGGCCCGCTGGCCGGCGGACTCCAGGCGGCGGACGAGCACGGCTATGTGCTGGCCCGGCTGGAGGCCGGCCTGGAGCGGGCCGGGGAGCTCGGCCTGCTTGACCGGCGGACGACCGGGCGGGTCCGCCGCTGGTATGCCGAAGAGTTTCGCCCGGCCGGGCGGGAGGCGGCGTTGCTGCACGGGGGCCTGAGCCTGGATCAGGTGCTTGTGCGCCCCGGCGAAGGCGGCTGGCGGGTCTCGGCCATCCTCGGCTGGGAGCGGGCGCTCGGCTGGACGCCGGCCTGGGAGCACGCCGTGTTTCTCGACTCGACCGACCGGCCGCGCTGCTTCAGCCTGCGCGTCGGTTACGGCAATGGCTACGACGCGCAGACCGAGCGCGCCTACGAGCAGACGCGCGAGCCGCTCCTGGCGCCGTACCGCGCCCTGCTGGCGCTGGAGCGCCTGCTCGCCGCGCGGCAGTCGGGTGATCTGGCCGCCAGCGACCGCGCCCGCGCCGTGATGCTGACAATGTTCCGGCTGGTGATGGGGGAGGCATAATTCGACGAACGACGAAGGGCGACTGGCGCACGTCAGCTGCGCCGCCGGCGACGATGCTGGCACAGGAGAGCGATTCTGTTCGCCCACCGCCCTTCGTCCATCGTCCATCTCGTATCGCCCGTCGTCTATCGTCTATCGTCCTGCGCCTTTCGTCCACCGTCCTTCGTCCACTAGAAAAGCACCCGCATGAATACCTACGAACCGCCAATCTTTGAGCTCGCCGCGCCGGGGAAGATCGGCGCGAGCCTGCCGGCGCTGGATGTGCCCGCGGCGGAGCTGCCCGCTGGCCTGCTGCGCAGCGACGACCTGGCCGCCATGCCGGAGTTGAGCGAGGTCGAGGTGGTGCGCCACTTCACCCGCATCTCGCAGCGCAATTTCTGCATCGACACGGTGATGTATCCGCTCGGCTCCTGCACAATGAAGTACAACCCGAAGATTCACGAGGAGGCCGCGCGGCTGCCCGGCTTCGCCGCGGCGCACCCGCTCCAGGGCGAGGAATTGTCGCAGGGCGCGCTCCGCCTGATGTACGAACTGCAACGCGACCTGGCCGAGATCGCCGGATTCGACGCCGTCTCGCTCCAACCGGCGGCCGGGGCGCAAGGGGAACTGACCGGAATCCTGGTCTTCCGCGCCTACCACCGTGACCGCGGCGACGCGGGCCGTACGGAGATCATCGTGCCGGACTCGGCCCACGGCACCAACCCGGCCACGGCGGCGATGGTCGGCTACACGGTGGTCGAGGTGAAGAGCGACGCACGGGGGAACGTGGACCTGGCCGACCTGAAACGCAAACTCTCGCCGCGCACCGCCGGGATGATGCTGACCAACCCGAACACCGTTGGGCTGTTCGAGGAGCAGATTCGCGAGGTGGCGGGCCTGGTGCACGAGGCGGGCGGGCTGATGTACGGCGACGGCGCGAATTTCAACGCCTTGCTCGGCATCGCCAAACCGGGCGCGCTCGGCTTTGACTTCATGCACTACAACCTGCACAAGACCTTCACCACGCCGCACGGTGGCGGCGGCCCCGGGGCTGGCGCGGTCGGATGCACCGCGGCGCTCGCGCCGTACCTGCCCGGCCCCCGTGTGCGCCGCCGCGCGCAGGAGGCCGAACGCCGAACCCCGAACCCGGAACCCCAACCCCTGGAATACGAATGCTTCACCCCCGAGCACTCGATCGGCCGCGTGAAGACCTTTTTCGGCAACTTCGGCATGCTGGTGCGGGCGTGGGTTTACATCCGCATGCTCGGCGCAGCCGGGCTGCGCGAGGTGAGCGAGACGGCGGTGCTGAACGCGAACTATCTCCGCGTTAAGCTGCAGGACCTGTACCCGCCGGCCTACGACCGAGTCTGCATGCACGAGGTCGTCTTGAAGGGACAGATCGCCGGAGCTCCAGAGGCGCGCACCCTCGACATCGCCAAGCGCCTGATCGACTACGGCTTCCACCCGCCGACGGTCTACTTCCCGCTGATCGTGCCCGAGGCGCTGATGATCGAGCCGACCGAGACCGAGAGCAAGCGCAACCTCGACGCCTTTATCGACGCGCTGCGGCGGATCGCCGACGAGGCCCGCGAGAACCTCGACATTCTTCACGAAGCGCCGACGACCACGCCGGTGCGCCGGGTGGACGAGGTGCGCGCCGCCCGCCAGCCGATCCTGCGCTACGACGCGGCTAAGTTCGCCGCGCTACGCGACGAGGGCGCGAGGAAAGCCGGAGGCCGCTGAGGCGCGTTTCACCACAGAGGCGCAGATTGGCTCATCGTGTCTTTGGTGAGGGGGTGAGCAACATTTCGCCCGCATCGCGCAGTATTGCCACCATCGAGGCACGTGCGCGGCAGTGTGTCCTTGACCTGCGGCTTGACCAGGCGTTGGCTGAGCAGGCGGGTGATGGGACAGGGCCATGGCTGCTCTGTTACCGGGCCATGCATCGCCGGATCGCGGATGCGGCCTATGCCGATGCCCTTTCGCTGGCGGAACGCGCCTGCAGGCAGTTCCACTTGGCAGGCGACCGGGATGGCTTTGCTCGGGCCCTGGCCGAGGCGGCTATTGTGCGCTACCATCTTGGCCAGCACCAACGCGCACTCGATGATCTTGCTGCCTGTCCGCCGCCTGCCTGCCCGGTTTGTGCCGCGGCGCTGGCGCTTGCCGCGTACCTCAATTACATTGGGCAAGGTGACCTGCCACCCAGCGTCGCCGCCGCTGAGCACGGCCTGGCCGCGCTCCAACAGGTTCAGAGCGAAGCGGGCGTCGATGCCTGGCGGATCGCGCTGCATCGCAACCTTGTCCCGGCCTGCCATTTCATGGGCAATCTGGACCGGGCGCGGCGCCACGCTGAAACGGCGCTGGCTCTGGCGGAGCAGCCAGCTACGCCAGGCTACACGCGGCATTGGGCCTTGTACGAGGCGGGGCTGCTAGAGCAGCGCGCTGGCGCCTTCGATCGCGCCCTGGCTCTGCTGCGACACGCCCGTGAGCTGGTCGAGCGGGAAGGGCCGCGCGAGCCGCTGTGGCGCTGGGCGATCTGCGCCGAGGGGCAGACGCTGCGCGATATGGGGCGGCTTGATGAAGCCGCGCAGTGCTATGCGTTGGGCGGCTGGGGCGAGGGCGATGACGGCCCGTTGATGTTGTGGCTGCTGCAAGGGCGATTCACCGAGGCGCGGATAGCCACCGAGGCGCGCCTGGCAGCGGCGCTTGCCGCATCGTCCACCTTCGAACAGTTGAACCTGGAGGTTATGCTGGCGCTGATCGACGGCGAGCAGGCGAGTCCAGCGGCATTCCGTGGCCAACTGCGCCAGCTTGCTGATCAGTATGCCGCGCTCGGCTTCCGCTATCACCGCGCGAGCACGCTGCTGCATCTTGCCGCTGTTTGCTATGCGCTGAGCGAGGATGCTGCGGGCGATCATGCGCTGTCCGAGGCGCTCGATTTCGGTGCCGCGCAGGGCTACCGCAACTTTGCATGGTGGCATCCATCACGCATGCGCCTTGTGCTCCGGCGCGCACGTGCGGCTGGTATCGAGCCGGAGTTTGCGGGTCAACTCCTCGTCGAGCGTGGGCTTGCCGACACCGGGCCGAGGCTGATCATCCGCTGCCTAGGAGCGTTTGACCTCGAAATGGACGGTCTACCGCTCTCGGAAGAGCGCTGGCAGACTGGCGGGGCCGCGCCGCAGCGCATGCAGCGTCTGCTGCTCTTCCTGGCGCGCAACCGTGCGCCACAGCAATTGCAAGCCATTGCCCGGTATGTATGGGCCGACAAACCAGACGCGGTCAACCTCACAGCCAACTTTCACACGACGCTCTCGGGCCTGCGGCGCGTGCTGGAGCCGAATCTGATGCGTGGTTCGACGTCGCAGTTCATTGTGACGACCGGGCAGGGCTATCAACTAGACCCTTCCATCTGTGTCAGCATTGACCTTGACCAGTTTCTCGCCTATGTAAGCACTGGGCAGAACGCCGCAGCGCACGGCGAGACCGATTGCGCTCGGGCCGCCTTCGCTGCTGCGGAGCGGCTGTATGTGGGCGATTTTGCGCTGGCTAAAGCCGACCCGGCGGAAGCGCTGGTTTACCGGCATAGCTTTTGCGATGCCCTGCGCTGGCTCGCCGCCGATGACCTAGCGCGTGAAGATTATGTAACCTGCTCCGTGTGGGCGCAGCGTCTGCTTCGATACGACGAATGGGATACTGTCGCGCCTGCCCTGCTCATCCGCGCCTTTCTCGCCCTCGGCGACCGCCGCGCCGCCAGGCGGCAGTACCGGCGCTTTCTCAAGGCCCACGGCACGCCGACGCCGGAGCTCCAGCTGCTTGCGCGGGAGCACGGGCTGTGACGACGGACGATGAACGATAGACGATAGGCTTTTCGGCAGGCTTTTCGTCATCCATCCTTCATTGTCCGCCATGACCCATGAAATACGCTGCCCTAACAAGCCGTCTCGAAAACCCGACCACGATGCGCCCGAAATCTTAGTGTTTTTCTTATAGCTGCGTTGCTATACTCCAGCTATCTCGCGAAGCCAAACGAGAGCAAGGAGATAAGCAATGCATAAGATACTTCAGGAATCGCGCTGATCATTGCACTGATCACCATTCTTGGTTTGTCAGGCGTTATTCCCCACGTGTATGCTGCGAGCTACAACCGCGGTGCGGCCGCCAGCTATGCTGATCAATGGGCTCACGCCCGCAATATCAATTATCCAAATTTCGGATTCGGATGTAGTTGCAATGATTGCCAGAATCTGGCTTCACAGTCGCTGCGGGCCGGAGGATATCCGTTGCGTACAGGAAATTACGATCCAAATAGCGTCTTTCAGTGGTGGTATTACTGGTCATCTGTTTGGGATTGACAGAACTCCAAAACCTGGAGCGCTTCTGACTGGTCCAATACGTATGTCGCACAGTATCCTGGCGAATTCCAGGTCAATGGAGTCTCTTCGGGAAGTCAACTGAGCCAAGGCGATTTCATTGCAATTGACACGGGATCAGGTATCCCAGATCATACGCGGGTGATCGTAGGGTCAGGCAATACAAGTACAAATCAATCCGATTATACAGATGGCTGTGGCACCAATAAACCTATACCAGTGCAGAAATATACAGTCCTGGGCGACCAACATTGTATTGATCGCTGTCATGTAGCCTGGGACTACAACCTGATACTGCCTAACGGGCAGCCAATGAATCGATGGTACATCCACGTGAAATGGTGACATCGAGACTATACAACGTACTTGAATTACTAAGAGGAGTATTCTATGCGAAACAAGCTCTAAGTGATGATTGTGACCGCCAGTGCGGTATGTTCGGTGGCATTGCTTGGAATGAGCCTGATGGGTGGCGCTGCCACAGCGGCTCCGCCATCTGTTCCCAACACGCCTGAGGTTGCTGCCATACAGCAAGCGATCATGAACATGCGCGCCGTAACGAGTGAGGCGTACTTTCAACTCGATCCATCGCGCCTGTCATCAATATACACGAATGATGCGCGTGGCGGCACACTAAGTGATGTACAACTGAAGCGCATTCGTGAGGAGTGGAAGGCGCTGGCAGATCCGCGGCTTGCCAATCCAGCGATTACGCCAGGATACCTCGACTACCAGCTTGCCCAACTGGGATGGTTAAAACGCGGAATTGAGAGGCGTGAAGCCCTTCAACACAAAGCAGCCAATGAAGGCCGGTGGTTGACCGATCAGGAACAGCGATCATTGCTCGATAGTAATGGACAACTACCGCCTGCTCGTCCGGAGCGACCGAGCGAGCCACTTCCACAGCCGGTATTCGAGGCCATCACCATTAACGGCGATACTGCTATCGTGGTTGTCGATGGTGGGCCTATTACGAGCCAGTTCACGCTCGTGAGACTCAACGGAGCATGGATGGTCGCGGGCGAGAAAATTCTGTCGGTTCATGTCTGATGAGTCGCTTCGGTCAAGCTTACCGGCTACATCTCGGCATATTGCTCGGAATCTCTATAGATGCTCACTACGACGCGGCCAAGTTTGCGTTGCTGCGCGACGAGGGCGCGGGGAAAGCCGGATGCCGTTGAAGCACGTTTCACCGCAGAGGACACAGCGAGCTCATAGAGAGTTGGCGGCAATAATAGGGCGAGATCACGGGATTTCCCGCCATCTCGCCCTGGTTTGTGTGATCAGAAGGCGCTCGCCAGAGTCTGGGCCGGGCCGAGATTGCTGTTGTTCAGCACGAGTTAGTAGCGGGTATCGGCCCCGTCCTGCGAGCTCGCATTGCTGTCATAGGCCAGGTAGTAGTGGGTAGACCAGACATCTGGCCCAGTGCGTGCCTGGACGTAGCTACGGAAGTTCTGGATTGCCATCTTGCACGCATTGGCGCGGTTCTGAAACCCGATAGCATTACTACACGGGACGCTACAGAACCCGGCGCCGTCAAGCGGAATACCGTACTCTGTCCAGCGATGCGGGTAGTTTGGGGACTTACCGCGTAGCGAATCATACTGCGCCTGCATTCGCCCAGCCAGACCGGATGCGCTGAACTCATAGCAGTGTACTGCGAGCCAGTTGTAGGCGCTCCGCTGCTCCGTGCCCTGAGTGATGGTTGAGCCATAGTCGTCCCAGTAGCTATTCCAGGCTGAGCCGACCGGATCCTGTGTTGGGAGACCGCCTGGGCCAGGAAAACCGAGGTAGACCCAGCCACGATTGTTCTGGATCGCAAGGTGCTTAATCCACTAAGCGATGTTGTACATATCGTTTTGAGTGAGGAACGTGCCTTGCTCGGCTCGTATTCGAGGTTGAGCTCGTTCAGCACTTGGAATTTGCGAATCCTGAACTGATCGATAGCCGGCTGGACGATCTCGCCTGATACCCTGACAGTTTTAGCGGCGACGTTTGGGCAGACGAGGAAGAAGGCGAATAGGTGATAGCGAAGCGGTAAAAGAGCTGAGCCGTTGCGGGAAGGTGGCCAGGCAACGGGCGAGCCAGCGCAAGCCGAGCTGGA
>JBHOQX010000131.1:0-141545 GCA_042408595.1 Roseiflexaceae bacterium
CGGAAGCCTCTCGCCGGGCTATGCCGCCAGCGGCTCGTCACTCTACCCCGTCGGGAGCGGCACCGGTAGCGGCAGCTTCACCATCACCAGCGGCGATGCCACGGTCGACCAGATTCGCTTCCAGATGCTGACCGCCGACCAGTCGCGGGTGCTGTTCGAGGGGTTCATCCCCGTTCACTACCAGTTCAAGGCAGCAGCGAACGTTGTCAGGCAGATCGCGCTCAGCCCGCCCAACCCGAACATCCTTGCGAACGGTGACGATATTACGATCAGCTTCACCTACGCCACGACGGAGACCGGTGGTGTGCGCATCTTCGCTCGCCCATTCGCTGGCGGCGCCCTAGCACCCAACTACGCTGCCAGCGGCTCGTCGCTCTACCCGACCGGGAGCGGCAGCGGCAGCGGCAGCTTCACCATCGCCAGCGGCGATGTCACCGTCGATCGAATCCGCTTTCAGATGCTGAGCGCAGACCAGTCCCGGGTGCTGTTCGAGGGGTTCATCCCCGTCCACTATCAATTCGGGCTCGGGCAGCGCACTATCCACCTGCCGATCGCGGCCCGCTAGGTGCCACACACGGGGCGCGGGGAGGCATTAGCCTCCCCGCGCCGTGCGCAAAACATCGCGGCGGCA
Organism: Roseiflexaceae bacterium; assembly: GCA_042408595.1. Taxonomy (GTDB): domain Bacteria; phylum Chloroflexota; class Chloroflexia; order Chloroflexales; family Roseiflexaceae; genus JBHOQX01. Next base: position 632 of record JBHOQX010000131.1, read on the forward strand.
CCAGCCGCACCGTCCTGCCGTCGGGGGGCATGGGCAGGGAGGGGGCGATCCCCCTATCCCGCCGCCGTATCGCCGCGCCACCGTTCCCCGCCACGCAGCACCTCGGGGTTGAGCAGGTGCGCCGGCCGCGCACCGCGCAGCGCCTGCGCGACCTGCTCGCAGGCGGCGATATGCATCCGGCGGAAGCCGGCGGCGGTGTGCGAGGCGATATGCGCGGTGCAGATTGTGTTCGGCAGGCTGAAGAGCGGGTTGTTGGCGACGGGCGGCTCCGGGTCGTAGACATCCACCCCGGCGCCGGCCAGATGCCCGGAACGGAGCGCTGCCAGGAGCGCCGCCTCGTCCACGATCGGGCCGCGGGCGACATTCACCAGATAGCTGCCGGGGCGCATCCGCGCCAATGCGGCGGCGTCGATCAGATGGTAGGTCTCGGGCAGCGCCGGGCAGTGCAGCGAGACGACATCCGCCACGGCGAGCAGGTCAGCCAGGCTCGGCGCCAGCTCCACCCCCAGCGCGGCGGCGCGGTCGGGCGCGGCGAGCGGGTCGTAGGCGCGTACCCGCATCCCGAGCGCGCCGGCGATGACCGCCACGCGCCCACCGATCCGACCCAGCCCGACCAGCCCGAGCGTCGCGCCGGCCAGCTCCAGGCCAGGCGCCACCCCCTGCGCCGCATCGAAGCCGGCCCCGGCGCGCAGCATCCGATCGCTCACGGCGATCCGCTTCGTCAGTGCCAGGATCAGGCCGATGGCGTGCTCCGCCGTCGACTCGGTGGGGGCGTCCGGCGTGTTCAGCACCATGATGCCGAGCGCTGTCGCGCCCGGGATGTCGATCCGGTCCACCCCAATGCCCAACCGGGCGATGATGCGCAGGCGCGGGCCAAAGCGCGCCATCCGCTCGCGCGGCATCCAGGTCGCGCCGTCGAGAATGAGCGCGTCGTAGTCCGCCGCCGCGTACCACTCGTCGCTGGCGCCCACCGGCCCAGTGACGACCTCCGCGAGCGGGGCGAGCAGCGCGAGCGCCTCGGGCACGAGCTGACAGGTGGTGAGGACGCGGGCGTGTGGGGGGTTCATGGGTACGTCTCCTCGCAGCGGAGTCCCGGTCGCCTCGGACGACAGCCCTCCCGCAGGGCCGGGGCGGCACGGGCAGGGGCGCGCAAGCCAATGCATCGAGCCTGGGGCCGATCGCGTCTCACCTGGCCGGCGCCAGTTCGTCGATCCGTCGCAGCTCGTCATCGCTGAAGGTGAGGTTGCTCAGCGCCGCGACATTCTCCTCGACCTGCTGCACGCTCGACGCGCCGATCAGCACCGAGGTGACCGCCGGCAGCCGCAGGATCCAGGCAAGCGCCATCTGCGCCAGCGTCTGGCCACGGGCCCGCGCCAGTTCATTCAATTGGCGCAGGGCGGCGAGCCGCTCGGGGGTCAGGTTCTCCCGCACCCAGGCACTGCCCCACTTCTCTGCCGCCCGACTGGCCGCCGGGATGTCGCCGCCCAGGTACTTGTCGGTCAGCAGGCCGGAGGCAAGCGGGCTGAAGGCGATCACGCCCGTGCCCGCGCGCTCGGTCTGCGGCAGGAGGTCCCACTCGATCATGCGGCGCAGCATGTTGTAGGGCGGCTGGTGGATGGTGATCGGCGCCAGGCGCAGGCGCTCGGTGGTTCGGACCGCGTCGGCGAAGTGCGCGCCGGAATAGTTGCTGACACCCACATACAGCGCCTTGCCCTGCCGCACCAGGTGGTCGAGCGCCGCCAGCGTCTCGTCCAGCGGCGTCTCAGGGTCGGGCCGGTGCGCGTAGAAGATGTCGACATACTCCAGCCCCATGCGCCGAAGCGACTGGTCGCAGCTGGCGATGATGTACTTGCGCGAGCCCCCGTCACCATACGGCCCCGGCCACATCCGGTAGCCGGCCTTGCTGGAGATAATCAATTCATCGCGCGGCATCTCGCGGATGATCCGCCCGCAGACAAGCTCGGCGTTGCCGGGCGGCGTGCCGTAGTTGTTGGCGAAGTCGAAATGCGTGATCCCCAGGTCAAAGGCGCGAAACAGACAGGCGCGGGCGACTTCCTCGCCCCGGTAGCCGCCGAAGGTCTCCCATGCCCCGAGCGAGATGGCTGGCAGCAGCAGGCCGGAGCGGCCACAGCGGCGGTAGCGCATGGAGTCGTAGCGATCAACCGAAAAGCCATGGGACATACGTTCCTCCTGACCCACGCCGCAGATCACCGACTGATGGCCAACATCCCCTGGCAGGGCAGCAACCCATGATACCGCACTTCCGGCGGCAGGCAGCGGCGCGGCCGCTGCGGCGTCTCGCCCGGTTCTTTCCCGAACGGCACGAACGTAGTATACTGAAAGTCCGGCGGGCCGCCCAAGGCCAGGAGCAACCATGGAAACGCTTGAGGCGTGGCTCGAACGACGCGGCGATGCGCTCGCCGCTGCATTCGATGGCCGGCGCGAGACGATCTGCGAGCGGGTGGCGGAACGGCTCGCGGCAGCCTACCCCTCCCTCTGCTACGACCCGACGCGCCCGGACGCCGAGACGTTCCAGCAGCTCGCCTTCCGCAATACGCCCATCCGCTTTCACAGGCTGGTCCAGACGGCGCTGCGCTTCCGGCTCCCTGCCATCTTCCAACGCGAATATGCTTGGGCGCGCCCGATCATGTACCGGCATGGTGTCCGTGAGGAGCACATGGTTGCGCAGATACGCTGGTACTTCGAGGAGATCCGCGCGGCCGTGTCTATGTCCGAAGGGGATGCGCTGTATCTGAGCCTGCTCGAGGAGACGGCGGTCCGAGCGGCCATGGCGCCCTGGCCGGAGCCGCACGCCAGCCGTTCCCGCACCCGCGGCCGGCATCACAACAATGGGCGCTAGTGTGCGGGCAGATAGCAGACCGTCTGCCCGTCTGGCCGCTTCATGATTGCGGATGGCATTGTTGGGATCGTGGCGTGACACGGTCATGCGATGAGTCACACAGCGCCGCCTGACCCTGCGCCGGGAGCGTACCGACCATCGCCGTTCGTCCCCCGCCGTTGATGAGGAAGGCCATGGAGTACGTCAACCTCGGCCGAACCGGCCTGAAAGTCTCGCGCCTTTGCCTCGGCATGATGACCTATGGCAGCAAGGCGTGGCGATCATGGGTGCTGGAGGAAGGTGAGGCCCGTCCGTTCGTCAAGCGCGCGCTGGAGTTGGGCATCAACTTTTTTGACACCGCCAATATGTATTCGAATGGGGTCAGCGAGGAGATCACGGGCCGCGCCCTCCGCGACATGGCCAGCCGCGAATCGGTCGTCGTCGCGACCAAGGTCTACAACCCGATGGGGCCGGGACCGAACGACCGCGGCCTGTCGCGCAAGCATATCATGGCCGCGATCGATGCCTCGCTACGCCGGCTCGGAATGGAGTATGTCGATCTCTACCAGATTCACCGCTGGGACTACGAGACCCCGATCGAGGAGACGCTCGAAGCGCTGCACGATGTTGTGAAGGCCGGCAAGGCGCGCTACATCGGCGCATCGAGCATGTTCGCCTGGCAGTTCGCCCGGGCGCTCTACCTGGCCGACCGGCACGGCTGGACGCGCTTCGTATCGATGCAGAACCATTACAATTTGATCTACCGCGAGGAGGAGCGCGAGATGCTGCCGCTCTGCCGCGCCGAGGGGGCGGGCGTCATCCCGTGGAGCCCGCTGGCGCGCGGCTTTCTGGCCGGCAACCGCCGCCGCGGCGACTACGGCGAGACGGAGCGTGCCCGAACCGACACCTACGCCCAGAGCATGTACTACCAGGACGCCGACTTCGCCGTGGCCGAAGCGGTCGCTTCCGTGGCCCAGGCACGCGGGGCCACTCCGGCGCAGGTCGCGCTGGCCTGGCTACTGCGCCAGCCAGGCGTTACCGCGCCGATTATCGGCGTCTCCCGCCTGGAGCAGCTCGACCAGCTCGTCGCCGCGCTCGCCATGCACCTGACGGACGACGAGGCGCGCCAGCTCGAAGCGCCCTATGTGCCGCATCCGGTGCTGGGGCATGCCTAGTGCTGATCCAGAGGACTCGCGATTCGGGGATCAGGAGAGCGGGGGCGGCGCGTAGCGTTTTCCACGCATAATTCGTCTGAATCGACAAACGACGAGCCCCGGCCTGCCCGCTACGGGGGACCGCTGGGACGAAGGCGATGGAAAACGAACGCAGGTTGTCTGGATATAGGACGACTGTGACCGAGGACTGGCTTACTTGCGGCCGTCGTTTGCCATCCTTCGTCCTCCAGCAAACCACCGGGACGAGGGCGCGACGGCGACCGCCAGGCCAGACCGTCTCGAAGACCGTCTCACACACTTCTGATCTTCTGTCACACGCATGGCCGCCCGCCCTACAATCCTGCTGGTCGATGACGAACCGGCGATCGTTAGCAACCTGGCACCGCTGCTGGAGCGCTCCGGCTTCGCCGTGAATGTCGCGACGCAGGGCGAGGCCGCACTGCACGAGGCCGCCGCCGGGCCGGATCTGATCGTGCTCGATGTCCTGCTGCCCCGCCTGGATGGGCGCGAAGTGCTGCGCCGCCTGCGCCACGCCGGCAACTGGACACCGGTCATTCTCCTCACCCAGGTGGGCGAATCGGTCGAGCGGGCGATGGCGCTGGAGGAGGGTGCGGACGATTACCTCAACAAGCCGTTCGACTCGTACGAACTGGTGGCGCGCATCCGGGCGCTGTTGCGGCGGGCGCGCCCCGACCAGCCGCCGCTGGCTATCACCCGCCGGCTGCGCAGCGGCCAGCTCGTGCTGGACCGGCAATCGCGCCGCGCCTGGCTCGGCAGGCGCGAGCTGGCGCTCACACCAAAGGCCGTCGGGCTGCTCGAATATCTGATGACCCACCCAGATGAACTGCTGACCCGCGAGCGCCTGCTCGATGTCGTCTGGGGCTGGGATTACCCCGCCGGCACCCGCGCCGTGGACACGCGCATCGCTGAGCTGCGCCGCGCCCTGGCGGACGACCCGGCCCAGCCGCGCTTCATCGAGACGATGCCGGGCCAGGGGTATCGCTTCGTCGGCGCGGTGGAGCGCGCGCCATGAGACGAACCTGGCCCTGGCTGGCTTTGCCGCTCACGGTCGGCGGCGGGGCGGCGCTCGCCGCGCTCGCACGTACGCCCGTCCCGATCCTCTACCTGCGCATCGACCTGGCGACACTGGCGCTGCTGGCGGGCGTGGCGGCCGCCGCCGCCCTCGGCGCGGCGCTGGCGGCGCGCCGGCGCATGGCCCGCGCCCGGCAGCAGGCTGCGATCGATGCCGCGCTCCGTGCCGCCGACGACCGGCGGCGCTTCCTTGGCCGCCTCGACCATGAACTGAAGAACCCACTGACCGCTATCCGCCTCGGCCTGACCAACCTGGCGGAGGCCCCACCCGTCGCCCGCGACGATGCGCTCGCCAGCATCGGCGCGCAGACCCTGCGCCTCAGCCGGCTCTCCGCCGACCTGCGCAAGCTCGCCGAACTGGAGACGCGCCCGCTCGAACGCGGCCCGGTCGACCTGGACGACGTGCTCCAGGAGGTGGTCAGCCTGGCGGGCGAGCGCCCCGAGGCCGCCGGGCGTACCCTGACGCTGACGGTGCAACACGCCCCCTGGCCGCTCCCGCCGGTCGCCGGTGACCGCGACCTGCTGTTTCTGGCACTGCACAACCTGCTCGACAACGCGCTCAAATTCACCCGCACCGGCGACACCATCGAACTGCGCGCCTTCGAGGACGAGCGCTCGATCATGCTCGAAGTGGCCGACACCGGGCCAGGCGTGGACGACGCCGACCTGCCGCACGTCTTCGAGGAGCTCTACCGCGGCCAGGCGGCCCGCGAGACCCCCGGCAGCGGCCTGGGGCTGGCGCTTGTCCGGGCTATCGTGGCGCGCCATGGCGGCGGTGTCACCTTGCGCAGCCGGCGCGGGCGGGGCACGGTGGTGACCATCCGGCTGCCGGCCACCGATGTTTCAAAACGGTAACACGATGTCGCAGGATCGTTACCCCGCGGGCACGGCGCGGCTACAACCGCCCGCTATACTCCACGCCACACCGCACCCGAACAACAAGCGCATGCCCACCACCTGTCCGCGCCGTCGCGCATCCGGCGCTCCGGCATGCTGGCGGCTCCGCGGCTGCTGGCTGCTGCTGGCCGCGCTGCTGGCCGCCTGCGGCACGCTGCAGGTCGGCATCGAACGGACGCCGACACCGGACACGCGGCCGCTGGCGACCATCACGGCGCTGGCGGAGGAGAACAACCGCCTGGCGACCGCCATCGCCACGCTGACGACCCCCAGCGTGTCGCCGGCGCTCGGCACGCTGGCCTACGTACAGGACGGCGACCTCTGGGTCCGTACGCTGCCAGACGGCCAGGCCCAGCGGATCACGACCGACGGGCGCAACGCCGAGCCGCGCTGGTCGCCCAGCGGCGGGTGGATCGCCTTCCGCAAGGATGAGTCGCAGGTCTGGGTGGTCCGCGCCGACGGCAGCGCCGCCCGCCCGCTCAGCGGCGGGGGCCTGGTCGGGGCGTTCGCCTGGGCGCCGGGGCGCGACCGGCTGGCCTATGTCGCCGGCTCGACGGCGCTGCGGCTGGTGGATGCCGACGGCGGCCGGCCCGACACACTCGTGCCGGCCCGGCAGGCGGCCGGCGGCCCGAGCGAGATCGGGCGGATCGCCTGGCGGCCGGATGGCGGGCAGATCGCCTTCGAGTGGCGCGATATCTCGGAGACGCGGCCACTCGCCGAGCAGGGGGTGTGGATCGTCTCGGTCGCCAGCTTCGCCCGGAAGGAGATCTACCGCGGCGATGCGATCCTGGCGGGTTGGACGGGCGACAGCCGCAGCGTGCTCTTCTGGCAGGTCAGCACCGCCGCGGCGACACTGCCGGATGGCGCGCCGCTCTACGCGATCGAGCCAGGCGAGCCGGCCCGGGCGCTCGCCGAGACCGTCCTCGTCCATCCGGATTTCGTCGCGCCGGCGCCGAACACGGCGCGCGTGGCCCTGATCAGCGGGCGGGGCCGGGCGGCCTGGACGAACAAGGCGCTGCAGCTTACGGCCGCGGGCGGGGAGCCGACCACCGTGACCCCGCCCGGCCAGGCGGCGACATCGCCGACGTGGGCGCCGGACGGCCGGCGGGTGGCCTTCGCCTCCGCCCCGGATCGCCGGCTCGACCCGGAGTCGACCGGCGATGCCGCCCGGCGCGAACTGGCGCAGCGGCGGATTTACGTGGCGGAGGTGGCCGGCGCACCACGCGCGGCGCCGGTGACCGACGACCCGGCCTACCGCGACGAACGGCCCGCCTGGTCGCGCGACGGGCGCTACCTGCTGTTCGCGCGGCTGAGCGGCGAGGGGCGCGCCTCGCTCTGGGTGGTGGGGGCGGGCGGCGGCGCGCCACGGCGCGTGGTGGACGACTTGACCCCCGGGCCGGACTGGCTCGGGTACTACGGGCATATCAACTGGAACCAACTGTTCGACTGGTGGCGCGGGCCGGCCACACCGCCGCCCGCCGCGCCGAACACGATCATCCCGACCCCGACCCTTGAACCGGGCGCGGGTACGCCACAGCCGGGCGATCCCTCCTGATGCGTCGAACCGGGCGGCACGCCGCGAGGCCCCGCTCCGGCGGGGCATGGATCGCCGTTGCCAGCAAAGGGGCGCCGATGACGGTTCCAAACGATCCCGACGGCGACACCGCGTGGTTCGAACCGATGTACGAGCAGTATCGCCGGCCGGTGCTGGCGCATCTCCGACGCCTGACCGGCGAGCCCGAGATCGCCGAGGACTTGTGCCAGGAAACCTTTCTCAAGGCGATTCGCGGCTGGAGCCAGCGCGACCCGTCGGCCAGCCTGGCGGCCTGGCTCTACCGGATCGCGACCAACACCGCCTACGACCACCTGCGGCGCCGGCGGCGGATCAGCTTCATCCCGCTCACCGCCGCGGACGAGCGCCCCGCCGCCAGCGAGCCGCGCTACCACGACCAGGAAGCGGTGCTCCGTGCGCTGGCGCAGCTTCCGGAGACGTACCGCGCGCTGCTGGTGCTGCACGCCTGCCAGGGCCGCAGCACGCAGGAGCTTGCGCGGGCGCTCGGTTCGTCCGGCGGCGCCGTGCGCACCCGCCTGTTCCGTGCTCGCGAACGATTTCGCGAGGTCTATAGGGAGTAGGACGCAGACAGTCAGACAGTCAGACGGGCAGACAGTCAGACGGGCAGACAATCTGCAATCTGCAATCACAAAGTGGAGGCACGCTGGTATGTGGAGAACACAGAAACGCTTCGCGCTCGCGCTCATTCTGGGGCTGCTTGGCGTGCTGCTGGCGGCCTGCGGCGGGCCGGCTGCCCCGGCGGGCACCGGAGCGACCGCCGCGCCCGGTGGGGGTGTGGCGACCGCCGCGCCCAGCGCCGGCGAGGCGACTGCCGCCCCGAGCGGTGAAGCCACTGCTGCCCCAAGCGGTGAAGCGACCGCCGCTCCGAGCACCGGCGGCGCGCCGCAGGGGAACATCATCCGAATCAACCCCCGCGGCGGCACCTGGCCCGACACGCTCGACCCGCAGAAGGCCCAGATCTCGAACGAGATCGCCATTCTGCAATTCGCCTACGAGGGCCTGACCCGCTTCGACAAAGACCTGAAGACCGTGCCGGCGGCGGCGGAGAAGTGGGAATACGCACCGGACGCCAAGACCGTCACCTTCCACCTGCGCGACGGCCTGAAGTACAGCGACGGCTCGCCGCTCACGGCGCAGGATTTCATCAACGCTGTCTACCGCGTGCTCTCGCCGATCAACCCGGGCGACTACCAGACATCGCTGGATATGATCGAGGGCGCCGACGCGATCATCAACACCGCCGTTCCGACCGACACCGCCAGGCTGCCGGAGCTGAACAAGCAGCTCGGCGTGACCGCGCCGGACGACAAAACGCTGGTCTTCAAGCTCACCCGGCCAACCCCCTACTTCCACACGCTCGCCGCGCTCTGGGTGATGTACCCGGCGAAGCAGGAGTTAGTGGAGAAGGGCGGCGAGACGTGGTGGGAGCGCGCTGAGAACCAGGTCGGCAACGGCCCGTTCAAGTTCACCAAGATCGACCGCTCGGCCAACCTGATCGAGATGGCGGCGAACGAGACCTACTGGGCCGGCCGCCCGAAGCTCGACGGCATCCAGTTCAAGCTGATCTCCGACCCGGCGGTGGCGCTCCAGGCCTACAAGAACGGCGAGATCGACATCTTCCAGCCGGACCCGAACGACGTGCCGGCGATCAAAGCCGACCCGGCGCTCAGCGCGCAGTACATGGAGTCGCCCGGCGCCTGCACCGAGTCGTACGAACTGAACGTGACCACGCCGCCGTTCGACAACAAAAAGGTGCGCCAGGCGTTCGCCTACGGCTTCGACCGCGACGGCTACATCCGCGACGCGCTGAAGGGCACCAGCATCAAGACGCTGACGTGGATACCGCCGGGCATCCCGGGCTACGAGCCGACCGACGCCTTCGATTACAACCCGGAGAAGGGCAGGCAACTGCTGGCCGAGGCCGGCTACCCGAACGGCCAGGGGCTGCCGGAGATCAAGTGGGCCTACAACAGCAGCAACGCAGCCAACCAGGCCCGGGTCGAGTACATCGTGCAGATGTACCAGAAGAGCCTGGGCGTGACGATCGTGCCCGATCCGATCGAAGGGACGACGCTCAACAACCTGCGCAAAGAGGTGGACACCCACCCGCAGATCATGGCGGGCGGCTGGTGCTCGGACTACCCCGACCCGCAGAACTGGCTGAGCCTGTTCTGGATCTCGGACACCGGCTTCGCGCACCAGATCGGCTACAAGAACGAGCAGGTGGACCAACTGCTGCAGCAGGCGGACGTGGAGATCAACCCGCAGAAGCGGCTGGACCTGTACGCTCAGGCGCAGCGGCTGATCATCGACGACCAGGCGTACATCATCCGCTCGAACAGCAAGAACTTCTTCCTGATCAAGGAGTATGTGAAGGGGATCGAGATGACCGCACAGGACTCGGACGTTCCGGGCGGGACGACCGGCCTCTTCAACGTCACCCTGGCTCGCTAGCGGTCAGGGATCAGGGCGGGGCGCCGGGCGTCTGGCAACACCAGCGCCTCGCCCCGGCCCCTGATCGGCAGCCGACGGGCAGCACGCGGGGCGTCCGGCCAGGCTCGCGGCGCCACCCGGCCGGCGCATCATCCGGCCACCGGGGACACACCGCCCACCAAGCTCGCGCGCGCTATCTCCATACCGTGGGTGTTCCCGGCGGCTTCTCATCGATGGCATCGCGACGGAGCGCATTGCGATGGCACGCTTCATCATCCGCCGCCTGCTGGCGGCCCTGCCGGTGCTGTTCTTCACGGCGCTGGTTACCTTCTTTCTGATGCACCAGGCGCCCGGCGGCCCGTTCGACAACGGCAAGCAGCAGGTGGATGCCGCGACCCGCCGGGCGCTGAACGCGCAGTTCGGCCTGGACAAGCCGCAGTATGTCAATCCGGCGGCGTTCTCCCGGCTCTGGAACGCGGGCGTGCGCAACCCCGTCACGCTCGGGCGGGCGTATCTCGACAGCCAGTTCGTCAACTACCTGGCCAACGCCGCCCGCGGCGACCTCGGCCCCTCCTACCGGCAGCGCGGCAAACAGGTGCAGGACATCCTGGCCGAGCGCTGGCCCTACTCGCTCCGTCTCGGGCTGCTGGCCCTGGCCTTCGCCGTCGTCGTCGGCATCCCGCTGGGCGTGCTGGCGGCGCTGAAGCAGAACACGCCGCTGGACTACCTCAGCCTGTTCCTCGCCACGATCGGCGTCGCCGTGCCGACCTTCATCACCGGGCTGCTGGTGATCATCGTCTTCGGCACGCAGCTCAAGTGGATCGCGATCGCGAACAACGACTGGGACGCCTGGCGACCATACATCGCGCCGGCGCTGGTGCTCGGCTTCGCCACGATGTCATTCATCACCCGGCTGACGCGCACGGCCATGCTGGAGGTCAAACGGCAGGACTTCGTGCGGACGGCGCGGGCCAAGGGGATACACGAACGGCGCGTGGTCATCGGCCATATGCTGCGCAACGCGCTCATCCCGGTGGTGACGATCCTCGGCCCGGCGCTGGTGGACCTGATCACCGGCGCGGTGATCACCGAGTCGATCTTCGGCATCCCGGGCGTGGGCAACTATTTCGTCAACTCGATCTTTCAGCGCGATTATTCGATGATTATGGGAACGACGCTGGTCTATGCCGCGCTGATCATTCTGGCGAATATGACCGTCGATCTGTCTTACGGCGTGCTCGACCCGCGCATCCGCCATCAGGGATGATCCAGGTGCTGAGAAGCTGTTGAAACGGGGAGGTTTGACAGGTGCCATCCGTCATGTTTGCCGCCGCGTGGTCGCTGGCGGAGCAGGATGTCTTCTGGGGGGGCCAACGGCCCCCACCGCCGCCGCGGCGAGTGTTTCAGACTGCCGCTGAGGGCTGGCCTCTGAGAAAGGTGAACGCGATGGCAACCTCGGCAACGGACCTCGGCGCGCGGGCCGATCGGCCGGGCGCGCCCGAGCGACGGGCGCGCGGCCTGTGGAGCGACGCCGGGCGCCGGCTGCGCCGCAACCGCGCGGCGCTGGCGGGCATCGTCTTCATCCTGCTGCTCGTCGTGATCGCGGTTGCCGCCCCGCTGATCGCCCCACACGACCCGCTGCAAATCTACCCCGGCCAGGCCTACCGCCAGGCGGCCTGGGTGCAGACGCCCGACCGGCCGGCCGTCAGCGGCACGTGGGAGTTCCCGCTCGGCACCGACGCCGTGGGCCGCGACGTGCTCAGCCGCCTGGTCTACGGCACGCGCACCTCGCTGGTCGTCGGCTTTATCCCGATGCTGATCACCGTCTTCATCGGCACGGTAGTCGGGCTGACGGCCGGGTATGTCGGCGGCGCGGTCGATAACCTGCTGATGCGTTTCACCGATTTTGTCGCCTCGTTCCCGGCGTTCCTGCTGTTCATCATTGTGATGGCGACGCTGCGCGACACGCCGATCGGGCGCTTCTGGAACGGGTTCCTGATCCTGTTCGCGGCGCTGGCGATCGTCAGTTGGGTGGGCGTGGCCCGGCTGGTGCGCAGCCAGGTGCTCTCGCTGCGCGAGAAGGAGTTCGTCGAGGCGGCGCGGGCGATCGGCTCGAGCAACGCGCGGATCGTCCTGCGCCACATCCTGCCGAACACGCTCGGGCCGATGATCGTCGCCGGCGCGCTGATCATCCCCGGCGCGATCATCACCGAAGCGGTGCTGTCGTTCCTCGGCATCGGCCTGCGCCCGGCCACACAGGCGCTCGCCAGCGACGGGACGCTCTCGATGAACTCGCTGTTTCCGGTGAGTTGGGGCAACATGATCCTGGATGGCCGCGCCGCGATCAACTCGCAGCCCTGGCTGCTGATCGCCCCGGCGATCGCGATCGCCCTGATCACCCTCGCCTTCACCTTCATCGGCGACGGCCTGCGCGATGCGCTCGATCCCAGGTCCGAATGACCGGACGGACACGGTCGCCCGCAGCGCGGGCGGTGTGGCGGGCCGCCCGCCACGCGGTTCTTTGTGGGCGCGCCCACGCGCTTTAGCGGTGGGTGACTGACTTGACAGCCTCCCCGGCTTGTGGTACAAGCGTCGCCACACGCAAGCTCGCATCGTTCAGCCCATGACGTGCCTGAGGCTGGCGCGCGCCGGCCCTTGAGGGCGCCATGCCCGCGCCCTGAAAGATGCTGCCTATGACCCGCCCCGCCCGCCGGCGGCTCGCGCTGCTGGCGCTGGTCTGCGCCGGGGTGCTCGGCGCCGTTGCCTGCACCCCCGCCCGTTCAACCCCGCCCGCTGGCGACCGCTGGCCCCAGAGGACTGCGCCGCGCTCCGTCGCGCTTCCGCCGCTCGCCCAATTCGCGCCGCCCGCCACCGCATGGCGCGCCGCCGCGCCGCCCGCCGCGCCGCTGGACCCGGCGCTCCGGGCGCTGGCCGGCCTTCCCGCACCCGCCGGCCCGCCGCTCGATTTTGTGGCGCCGAACTATGGCTTGCCGGCGGGCGCGTTGCCGCCCGCTGCCCTGCCGGTCGCGCGCATCCCCGGCGACGGCCCATGGATGCCCGGCGCGCGGATCGCGCAGACCGAGCGGCTCGACCTCTACCTCGGCAAGCAGAGCTTCGCACCGGAGCAGGTCGCTGCACTGGCGCCGCAGATCGAGCAGGCGCTGCGCGACGGTGAGGCGCGCTTCGGCGAACGGCTGGAGCGGCGGGTCTCGCTCGCCTTCTATCGCTACGCCTTCGGTGACGGGGCGCGCGGCCTGGCCTTCACCGACGAGCGCCGCGCCGAACTCTACTTCTTCCCGTTCGACGACCCCGCCCGCGCCGTGACGGTCGCGGCCCACGAGCTTGGGCATATGCTCGAAGCGCAGCGCTACGGCGACGACGCACAGCGCCGTGCCGACACGATCCTGCTGGAAGGGATGGCGACCTGGATCGCCGCCGACCGCTGGCTGCCGATGTGCGGCGCGGCAAGCTGGCGCGAGCGCGCCCGCCAGTTGCAGCGCGCCGGCATCCCGCTGCGGCTGCTCACCGCCGAGCGCGCCGGCACGAACCAGGCCTACGAGATGTGGGCCTCGTTTGTCGATTTCCTGGCCGAGCGCTACGGCTGGGAGAAGCTGGATGCGCTCTACCGCAGCGGGCGCGGGCGGGCGCCCGGCTCGTCGGACTACCGGGGCGTGCTCGGCAAATCGCTGGACGACGTGGCGGACGAGTGGCGGGCGTGGGCGGGCGGATAGGTGAGCGTGCAGCGTGCAACGTGCAGCGTGCAGCACGCAACGTGCAACGTTGGACGTTGCGTGCTGCACATTGCGCTTCAGGACAGGTTGATCACCAGCAGCTTCGGCTCGGTCATCTCGTCGATGGCGTAGCGCAGCCCCTCGCGCCCGAAGCCGGAGGCCTTCACGCCGCCGTAGGGCATCGGGTCGAGCCGCCAGGTCGGCACCTCGTTCACCATCAGCCCGCCGACCTCCAGGACATCGAAGGCGCGGAAGATGCGCCGCACGTCGTTGGTGAACAGCCCGGCCTGCAAGCCGAACTCGCTGTCGTTCACCGCCGCCAGCGCCTGCTCGAAGTCATCGTAGGTCTGCAGCGTCACGACCGGCGCGAAGACCTCCTGACAGTTGACCTTCAGCTTCGGCCCGGCCTTCACCACCACCGTCGGCGCGACGACCGACCCCTGCACCTCGCCGCCGATCAGCACCTCCGCCCCCGCGTCGCGCGCCTCGGCCAGCCAGGCCGCCACCCGCTCGGCGTCGCGGCGGCTGATCAGCGAGCTCAGGTCGGCTTGCTCGTCCAGCGGCGGGCCGACGCGCAGGGCGCGCACCTTCGGCACGAACGAGTCCATGAACTCCTCGTAGGCCGGAGCGTGGACGAAGATGCGCTGCACGCTGATGCAACTCTGCCCGGCGTACGAGAAGCCGCCGACGACACAGCGCTCCGCGGCAAACGGCAGGTTCGCGTCCGAATGGACGATGCAGCCGGCGTTGCCGCCCAGTTCCAGCACCACCTTCTTGCGCCCGGCGCGGGCTTTCAGCCCCCAGCCGACGCCGGGCGAGCCGGTGAACGACAGCATCTTGAAGCGCTCATCCTCGACCAGCGGCGCGGCGTGCTCGGTGTCCAGCGGCAGGACACTCAGCCCCTCGGCCGGCCAGCCGGCCTGGTAGACGATCTCGGCCAGCTTCAGCGCCGAGACCGGCGTCTGCGGCGCGGGCTTGAGCACGACCGGGCAGCCGGCGGCGAGCGCCGGGGCGAGCTTGTGTGCGACCAGGTTCAAGGGAAAGTTGAACGGCGTGATCGCCGCGATCGGGCCGATCGGGAAACGGCGGACGATCGCCTCGCGCCCCTCGCCACCCGGCGCAGCATCCAGCCGCAGCGCCTCGTCGCGCGGGCGGGTCGCCTCGTCGGCGGCGGCGGCGAAGGTGATGACGCTGCGACCGACCTCGGCGCGCGCCTGTTTGATCGGCTTGCCGGCCTCCAGCGCAATGGTGCGCGCCAGTTCTTCGGCGCGGGCGGCGATGGCGCCGGAGACCGCCCGCAGGATGGACGCGCGCCGGTGCGACGGAAGCCCGCGCGTCGTCGCAAAGCCGCGGGCGGCAGCCTCGATGGCCTGCTCCAGGTCGTCCGGGCCGGCGCGGTGGACGACCGCCACCGGCGCGCCATCGTAGGGGCAGGCGACGGTGGAGGGCCGGCCAGCCCGCCGCGCACCGGCCAGCCAGAAGCGATACTCGGGAAGGTCGGTCGGCGTCATTGCGGACTCCTTGTGTGATTAAGGCCTGAGGATGGCGCACGGCGCCAGGACGGAGGGCCGGCGATCGAGCACAGCCACCCGGCCGTCAGCCCCTTTTTAGCCCCTGCTCGCGCCACGTGCGCTCAGGGTTGGGAGATCGCCAGCAGACGTGGCTATTGTAGCACTCCAGCGGGCGAACGCGCAGACCGGGGGCCATGCCGCTGGAGATCGCCGGCAGACGCGGCTCTTACCGCACAGGGGAGGTGTGGCCGACGGCGACGGCGCGGTCACGGCTGGCGGTGAAACACGGCCAGCTGGCTCGGCGCGCCGGCCTCTGGATCGTCCGGCCCGACCGGCTCGACGGCGACCTGGTAGCCATAGACCTGGCCCACGGCTTCGGCCCAGCGCCGGAACTCCGCGCGCGTCCATTCGAAGCGGTGATCGGCGTGGCGCAACGCGCCGGCCGCGAGCGTCGGGAAGCGCACGTTGTATTCAGCATTCGGTGTGGTGAGCACCACATATCTGGGGCGGGCCGCCTCGAACAGCACACGCTGGAAGGCCGCGATCCGCGCCGGGTCGAGGTGCTCGATCACCTCCACGACCGCCGCGGCATCGAAGCCGCTCAGCCGCGTGTCGCGGTACAGCAGCGAGCCCTGGATCAGCGTCAGACGCTGCGCCTGCGCGGGCGGCAGCCGGTCGAGGCGCAGCCGCTCGCGGGCGGTTTCCAGCGCGCGGTAGGCGACATCCATCCCCAGAATACGCTCAAATTGGGGATCGGCAAGGAGCAGGCGGAGCAGCCGCCCCTCGCCACAGCCGAGATCAAGCACGGAGCGCGCACCCGACTCGCGCAGCTTCGCCAGCACCGCCGCGAGCCGCTGATCGTGCAGGCTCGTCCGCGGCTCCGGTGCTACGGCGGCCTCCGGTTCCGGCTCGTCCTCCTCAGCGGCGCCCTCTTCGACGACAAGACGCGCGAGCGCCGCGCGCACCAGCCGCTGGCGCTTCAGGTAGCGTGCGGTGATGAATGCCCGCTCAGGATGCGCTGCCAGCCATCCCTCGCCGCGGCGCAATAATTTTTCCAGTTCATCTTCACCGAAGTAGTAGTGCTTGGTCACATCGAGCACCGGGATGAGCACATACAGGTGCGAGAGCAGGTCGCTCAGGCGCAGCGTGCCGCGCAGCGCCAGCGAGATGATGCTGCTCGTGCCCCATTCGGGGAACTGCGGATCGAGTGGATGTTCGCCGATCTCGACCTCGTAGCCGAGCGGCGCAAACAGCCGATGGATGCTGTCCGCGCCGCCACGCACCGGGATGGCCGGCAGCCGCGCTTCGAGTGGAATCGGCGTCACGGCAAGCTCCGGCCGTTCGCGGCTCCGCCCGTTCAGCGCCGACCCGAACACCTCGGCGATCGCAACGCTCATGAAGGATGAAGCGACATACGGGCGGTCGTTCACGTATTGGTCGAGCAGGCCGCTCGCTCCCGTATGGCGACTCGCCTCGCTGCGTCCGCGCACCAACGCGACCGGATCGATGTCGAGCAGCAGCGCCACGGTGCAGCGTGCGGGCGTCGCCTCCGGATAGAGGACGTGCGCCTTGCCGAAACTCAGGTCGAAAGCCTGCGCCCGCGCCGGGTTCTTGCCCAGCAGATAGCCCAGGTCGGTGGCGGGGGAGTAGGTTGTGGTGATGGTCAGGAGCATGGCGTACCAACGCGAACAACCAACAAACGCTCCACCTACAACCGTGGGTCCACCGGCTCGCTCTCAAGCGCCAGCACGGCGAAGACGCACTCGTGCACCCGGCGGAGCGGCTCACCGCGGATGAAGCGCTCCAACCCTTCGATGCCGAGCGCGAATTCACGGAGCGCCAGCGCGCGCTTGGCGCTGAGGCGGCGTTGGCGCAGGCGATCGAGGTTCGCCGGCGCGGTGTACTCCGGCCCGTAGATGAGCCGCAGGTATTCCCGCCCACGACATTTGATCGCGGGCTGCACCAGCCCCTTTGCCCCACGAACGACGAAATCGAGCGGCTTGATGACCATCCCCTCGCCGCCACGTCCGGTCAACGCCTCCCACCAGGCGATCCCCGCCGCGATGCTCGCCGCATCCTCAAGGTCCACCTCCTGTGTCGCCATCGCCTGAAGAACGGGCGCGGCGGGATCATCAGCGTGGCACAACCATGCAATCAGCGCCATGTGCCAGCGATGATCCTTGTCGCTATGCACCGCTCCCTCGCTCGCCAGCAGGTGGAACGGCGCGAGCCGCAGGTCCTGGAGGCCGCGTACCGGCCAGCAGTATCGGCGGTAGGCAGCGACAAACGCATCGGCCATGGCGGCGCGCGCGCCGAACCAGCCGCGCAGCGCGCTGACATCAATGCCACGTGCCATCGTGGCATCGAGCACCGACAGCGCCGGCGGAAAGCTGGCGGTGGCCGCCGCTCCGACCGCGGCATACTGGGCGCGCACCAACGCCGGCGCCTTCGCGCTCCACGGCATGAGCTCGCAGTCGAGCAGCAGCCAGTCGGTTCCGAGCGTGTCCCACAGGCTGGCCCGCATCGCAGCATCGCGCACCCGCAGCAGGAGCGCCTGCTCCAGCGCCGCATCCTCGAAGAAGCGTCGCCCGGTGCGGGTGTAGACGATCCCGGTCCCCTCGCCAATCACGCCGAATCGTCGCTGCGCCGCGGCTTCATCCCGGCAGACGACCATCACCGCCCGGCTGCCCATGTGCTTCTCTTCGCAGATGACCGTCGCGACGCCCTGTTCGCGGAAATAGGCGAACGCCTCCGCCGGGTGCTCCAGCAGGCCCGCCTTGGCGGTCGTCGCCGACGGCGACATCGTCGGCGGCAGGTAGACCAGCCACTTCGGGTTGGCGGCGAAGCGGCTCATCACCTCCAGCGCGGCGATCGCCTGCTCCTCGCGCACCGTCACCCTGCCATGCAGGCGGGTGTCGACCAGGCGCTTGCCGACGACATCCTCGATATCGAGGACATCGTCGTGCTGCTGCTGGGCGCTGAGCGCCGGCTCGCCCGCTCCGCCGGGCGGAGCGGGCGAGCCGGCTCGGCGTAGACGCGCCGTGCGGGAACCGCTACCAACTCCCGCTCCGGGTAACGCAGCGCCGTCAGCCGCCCGCCGAAAACACACCCGGTATCGATGTTGATCGTGTTGTTCAGCCATTCCGGCTCTGGCACCGGCGTGTGGCCATAGACGACCATCGCCCTGCCGCGATATGCCGACGCCCAGTTGGAGCGCACCGGGAGGCCGAATGCGTCGGTCTCCCCCGTCGTCTCGCCGTACAGCGCGAAATCGCGCACCCGCGCCGAGGCACGGCCCTGCAACTCGGCGCGCATCCCCGCATGCGCCACCACCAACCGCCCGCCATCCAGCACATAGTGGCTGACCAGTGTGTCGAGGAACAGTTCGACCCGCGCGTGAAACTGCTGCGGCTCGCGCTCGAGCTGCTTCAGACGCTCGGCCAGCCCATGCGTCACCTGCACATCGCGGCCACGCAGCGCCTTGACCAGCTTCACATCGTGGTTGCCAGGCACGGCAAGCGCGCTCCCCGTGGCAACCATGTCCATCACCAGGCGCAAGACGCCCGGCACATCCGGCCCGCGGTCCACCAGGTCGCCCAGAAAGATCACCTTGCGCCCCTCGGGATGCGACCAGGCGATCGTGTCACCGTTCTCATCCCGTCCGATCCTGGTGCAAGGCACATAGCCCAGCCGTTGGAGCAGTTCGACCAACTCGTCGTAGCAGCCATGCACATCGCCGATGATATCGAAGGGGCCGTGATCATCACGCCGATCCGTCCAGAGTCGCTCGCGCGTCACCTGCACCGCCGCGACCTGTTCCGGCGATTCGAGCGTGAAGACAGCGCGGAACCCCTCGCGCGGCAGGCCGCGCAGCGAGCGGCGCATCTCGCCGAGCTGCCGCCGGACGATGTGCGGGCCAAAATTGCGATCGGGCCGGGCGCGATTCCGCTCCAGACAGAGACGCTCCGGCAGATCGAAGACGATCGCGACCGGGAGGACATGAAATTCGCGCGCCAGGTCGAGCAACGGCTTGCGCGCCTCTGGCTGCACATTCGTGGCATCGATCACTATCAGGCGCCCGGCGGCCAGCCGCTTGCGGGCGATGAAATGGAGCACATCGAAGGCGTCGCCCGTCGCCGACTGGTCGGTCTCGTCATCAGCGACGAGGCCGCGGCAGGCGTCGGACGAGAGGATTTCGGTCGGCTTGAAATGCGCGCGGGCGAAGGTCGACTTGCCCGCACCCGATGGGCCAATAAGTAC
The DNA here is from genome assembly GCA_042408595.1 of Roseiflexaceae bacterium. Classification (GTDB taxonomy): domain Bacteria; phylum Chloroflexota; class Chloroflexia; order Chloroflexales; family Roseiflexaceae; genus JBHOQX01. Next base: position 20,143 of record JBHOQX010000131.1, read on the forward strand.
GACGAGGGCAAGTTCCGGGATGGCGATCTGCATGGCGTGCCTGACTCCCGCGCGTTCAGGGGCGGGCATGCCCGGCAAGCATGGTGCCGAAGAGCATGCCCTGTTCAAGCGCATCGTCGAGCGCGATATGCGTATGGGCTTGCGCATCGAACCAGTGGCGCGGCGTGCTGCACTTGCTCACGGCGCGGTACCCCGATCGCACCAGCGCCATCGCGTAGGTCTTGATATCGAGCGCGGCGTGCGCAAACGGGCTCTCGCCGGTGAAGCAGATGAGATCCCAAGAGACAACCATGACGTCGAAGGCCGCCGGGTAGGCGACGAAGACCGGCCTGGCGGGCAGGGCATTCAGCCAATGGAGATCGGCGCGCATGGCCGTTTCGGGCGACTGGGGGTTCTGGCGGCACCCGTCCCACGCCGCAGGCTGCCCCGCCCACCCCGCCATCGTGCGCGGGTGCCCGGCCGCGCCAGGCAGCAGCTCCAGGTTCGCGCTAAAGGTCGAGGCCAGCGTCTTGTCCGGCTGAAAGGCAGCCGACGCAAAGCTCAGCATCGGATGCGGCCCGGGAATCGGGCCGTCCGTCTCGACATCGGTGCTCACATCGATTTCAGCCATCGCGGCCCGTCCCTTACGGCACCTGCACCGGCACCGCCTTGTTGATCCAGGCGTCGTACAAGTCATCCACCCGGCAGCCGCAGGCGGCGTTGGCGCTCGCCAGCAGGTCCGCCCCGGTCGCGATGCCATAGCGGTGCTGCGCGTAATAGTCGTGCAGGAAGCGGTCAAACGCCGCCTCGCCGATCCGCTCGCGCAGCGCCTGGACAAACAGCACCGCCTTGCCATACACCAGGACGAAGTAGCTCCGGTTGCTGAAATCGGCCGTGCGCTGCGCCACAGGCGCGTCCGCGCCGGCGGCCACGATCGCCGCGTAGCGCTGGCGGAAGCCGTCCAGCTCGCGCTCCGCCGCCTCCGGTCCGGCCGTCTCCTCGCGGTAGACCACCTGCGAATAGCTCGCCAGCGCCTCGTCCAGCCAGGCCTCCGTCTGCACATCGTTGCCGACCTGGCTGTACCACCACTGGTGGCCAACCTCGTGGGCGACCGTCACCGCCAGCGCATCGGGCTGGCCGTAGAGCCGGTGTTCGATCATGATCAGCCCGGGGTATTCCACGCCGAGAAACGTGCGGGCATCGATTTCGACGACATCCAGCTCGCGAAGCGGGTAGGGGCCGTAGCGCTTGTTGAAGGCGCGCAGCGCGGCCGCCGCTGCCTGGAGCGCGGCCTGCCCGCCGGCTTCGGAGCCGGGCCGGTACCAGGAGTTCACCCGGATGCCGTCCACGTCGCCGCTGGCGAGCCGGTGCTGCGCCGCGCTGATCATGAAATCGCGCTGCGGCCCGCTCACAAAGCGCACCGTCTGCTGGCCGCCGTCGCGCCGGCTCTCGACCGCGACACCGGTCGTAATCAGCGTCCAGTCCGCCGGCGCGCTGAGCGTCACGTCGTACAGCGCGGTCTCGCTATTGACCAGGTCGCCTTTGGTGTCGATCGGCGCAATGTCCCAGGCGCCGCCGCGCACGATCGCGGCGATCGGCAGGGCCGAAGCGAGCGACAGGATGCCGTTCTCCTTGTTGAACGCGCCGTAAAAGTCGCGGCTGGCGTTTTCGGGCGCGCGGGTGGCGAAGTCGAGCGCGATCACCGCGGCCGCGCCAGGGGGCAGCGCCGCGGGCAGGTCGATGCGCAGCAGCGAGCGCGCCGACTCATAGGCCAGCGGCACGGGCTGGCCGTCCACCGCCGCCGCGCGGATATCCAGCCTGCCGGCGAGGTCCTTCAGGTTCGGGTAGAGGTGAAAATACACCCGGTCGAGCGTCACACGGTCGTGGTTGGTGTATTCGAGTTGCAGCCGCCCGGCCAGCGTGCGCGCGTCAGTGTCGATGGCGGCGCGGATCGTGTAGCGGTTCCACTCCGCGGCGCGGTCGAGGTCGCTGCGGAACTCAGGGCGCAGCGCGGCGGCCTGCGCGGCCACGTCAAGCGGCGCTAGGGCGGCGCCGGCTGCCGGCGCCGCGCCTTCGTCCCGGCGGTCCCCCATAGGGGGCAGGCCGGAGGTCGGCTGCGGCGTGGGCGGCTGCACGCCGCTCGGACTGGTCGGCGCGGCAGCCGGCGGGGACGTGGGCGCCGGGGAAGGCGCGGCGCGTGTGGGCGCGGCGGCCGGCGGGGGCGACGGCGATTCGCCCGTGCCGGTGGGCGCGGGCGCAGACGGCGCGGGGCCGCACGCCGCCACGACAAGAATCCAGAGAAACAACCAGATCGAACGACGCATCGTCTCCCTCTCCTCGGCAGGGCGTCTCCTCAACCGGCATTATACCCGACGCGCCGCGTGGTATACTTGGTGCACGTGCAGATTGCAGAGTACAGATTGTCTGACCGTCTGATGACCGTCTGGCTTCTGACCATCTGACTACTGATTGCTCAGGTCTGCTCCGCCAGGGCCGCCGTCGCCGACGCGCCTCGCGCCCTGGCGTCTTTGCGCCAGATGAGACGCCCGTGATCGCCGCCGCCGAGCTGCAAGAGGTCCCCTTCTTCGCCGCGCTGGACGATGCCACGCTGGAGGATGCCGCTCGCCGCGCCGAGCGGCGCGTCTACCGCTCCGGCGAGTTTGTGATGTTCGAGGGCGACGATCCGCCCGGGCTGGTCTTCGTCCGCTGCGGGCGCGTCCGGCTCTCGCGCACCGGCCCGGATGGCCGCGAGCAGGTCCTCTCGGTAGTTGGTAGCGGCGAGCCAGTGAACGCCGTGCCGCTCTTCGATGGCGGCCCGAACCCGGCGACCGCCCGCGCCCTGACGCCGGTCGAATGCTTTGTGCTGCCACGCGATGCGCTGTTCGACCTGGTGCGCCGCCGGCCCGAGCTGGCGATCGCGCTCCTGCGCGACCTGGCCGCCGAGCTGCGCGATCTGCTGCTGCTGGTGGAAGACCTGGCGTTCCGCTCAGTGCGGCAGCGCATGGCCCGTCAGCTGCTGCGCGAGGCCGCCGCAGGCGACGCCGATCTGACGCAACAGGAACTGGCCGAGCGGGTCGGCACCGTGCGCGAGATCGCCGGTCGGGCGTTGCGGCAGTTCGCCCACGAAGGGCTTATCCGACTAGCGCGCGGCCGTGTGAGCGTGCTCGATCCGGCCGGGCTGGCGCGCATCGCCGAGGGCGACGCATAAGCGCCGTCTATGGGACAAAAGTAGCAGACAAGCCGCCTACGAGCTGGTATCCTAGCGCTACGATTCGAACGATGCCCCCACAACAGGAGACCATCATGGCCTACATCATCGCAGAACCGTGCATCGGCGTGAAGGACGCTTCGTGCGTGGCAGTCTGCCCCGTCGATTGCATCTACGAGGGCGAGGACCAGTACTACATCAACCCGGATGAGTGCATCGACTGCGGCGCCTGCGAGCCGGAGTGCCCGGTGACAGCGATCTTCGCTGAGGATTCGGTGCCGGAGCAGTGGCAGAGCTATATCGCTAAGAACCGCGAGTTCTTCGGCTTGTAACCCTCTCGCTCGAACCCGCCGCATCCACGGGTGATTCCCCGTGACACCATGAAGCGGCCGCGGTGCGGTCGCTTCATGGTATTCCGCAGGCAGTCTGCTCCCGCTTGACAGCACATCGCCGCGCTGCGATAATCGCCCGCCGGTTCTGGCAACAGGGCGACTATGCAGCTACTTGAACCGATCGGCCGCGCGCTAGGGCACGAATGGCGCACGACGCTTGGCACGCTGCGCGACCGGCGGCTGGCGCTGGCGCTGACGATCCTCGGGGCGCTGCTAGCGCTCGCCGCCTGGGCGCCGCTCAACTACCGGGTCGCCATCGGTGTCGAGGACGGCCCCGGCAGCGATCTTCCACTCATTCGCGGCTTCTTCCCGCCGGAGCGGAGCGCCGTCGGCCCCTTTCGCTGGACGACCGGCCGCGCTCAGGTGCGGTTGCCCGGCATCGGCCAGCGCCCGGTCGTGCTGGAGATCGAGGTGCTGCCGGTCAATGCAGAAGTCGCGCGGCGCGGCCCGCAGCGGATCGCGCTCTGGCATGGGGGGAGCGTCCTCGCCACGCTGCCGCTCCTCCCCACCGGCGGGCAGTACAGTGTGCGCCTGCCCAGCCCGCCATCCGGCAATGGCGACCAGAGCTTCGAGCTGCGCAGCGCCGCCTTTGTGCCTACCGGCGATGAGCGGGCGATCGGCATCCCAGTGCAGGCGGTCGTTGTTGCGGCGCGGGCCGGGCCGGCGCTGCCTGCCTGGCCGACGTTGGCCGGCTGGCTCCTGGCGGCGGCGCTGCTCTGGTTGGGGGTGCGGCGCGCCGGGTTCGGGCCCCGGACCGCGTTCGGCGGGCTGCTGGCGCTGGCCCTGCTGCTCGGCCTGGCAGCCGTGCTCGACCCGCCGCGGACCGCCTTCGGCGCGTGGCCGGCGGCCGAGGCGCTGGCGCTCGCCTGGCTGCTGCTGGTCGCCCTGGGCCACGCCGCGCCGCCGCTGGCCCGCCGCTTCGCCGTCCCGCTCGATGCCCGCGCGCTGCGCTGGCTGCTGCTCCTGGCGCTGCTGGTCTTCGCGCTCCAGTTCGGCGGCAAGATCTACCCCGACTCGATGCCAGGCGATATCGGCTTCCACGCCAACCGCATGGCCGATGTCATCCGGGGGCGAGTGCTGCTGCTCTCGCGCAACCGCGGCGTGGATTTCCCCTATCCTCCGGCGCTTTACCTGCTCGTCGCGCCGTTCATGCTGCTGCCGGCCGATCCACGTCGCCTGTTGCAACTCGCCGCCGCGCTCCTCGCCGCGCTCAGTCCGCTGATGGTGTACGCGATCGCCGCGGTGGCAGGACGTCCGGTGTTCAGCCAGGGTTCCGCGTCCGAGTGCGGTGAGTACCTCAATCCATCCCTCCGCACTACATCGTGGGCGATTGTGGCGGCGGGGATCTACGCGCTCAGCCCGTCCGGCTTCATGACGAATTGGTGGAACTTCAGCACGCATATCTTCGCGCAGTTCGCCTGCCTGGTGCTCATTGCGGCGCTGATCGTCGGCTGGCCACGGCTGAACGGCGCGCGCGCGCATGGCCGCCATCACCCTGTCATCGTGTCATCTCGTCCCTATGTGATCACATTCGCCCTGCTCCAATCCTTTGTCTACCTCGGCCATTTCGGCTTCTGGATCAACATATCGCTGCTGGGGACGTTTGGGCTGGCAGCGCTATTGCTGGCAGCCTGGCGCGGGCGGGTGCCATGGCCGGCGTTCTGGCGACTGCTGGCAGCATTCGCCGGCGCCGAAGGGTTCGCCGGGCTCTTCTTCTACAGCGGTTACACGCAACTCTTTGCTGAGCAGGTGCGCGCCGCCGCGTCAGGCGGGTTGACCGGGCTGGCCGGGCGCGAGCCGGCGCCGTTCGACATCTTATGGAACACGTTGTGGGACGCTGGGGTACGCGTTCACTTCGGGCTGTTCGCCGTACTGCTGGCGGCCGCAGGGCTGGTGGCGGCGCTGGCAGCGCCGCGCGGCGCCGGGGCCAGGGCGCCGCTGCATCGCCGCAGCGTGGCGCTGGCGCTGATGAGCGGGACGTTCCTGGTGGCGCTTGGGTTCGCGGTGCTGCCCTTCCTCACGCGCTCGACACTCTCGACGCGCTGGCTGATGTTTTCGGCCTGGGCAGTCAGCGTTGCGGGGGCGTGGGGCGCGCGGCGCCTGTGGCGGGTGGGGCGCGCCGGGCGGCTGGCGGTCGCGCTGATGGGCGGCTACCTGCTCTGGCTCACCGCCGTGCAGTGGCTGGCGGCCCTGGCCTGGCGCGTCCGCCCGCCGGAGCCGTTCTAAGACGGCGGGCTACAGCGCCGAGAGCACCTCCGGCTCGCTCTCGGTGATCGCGATCGTGTGCTCGTACTGCGCCGAGAGCGAACCGTCCGCCGTGCGGACCGTCCAACCGTCGCGCTTGTCGAGCTGCGTCAGATGGCTGCCGGCGTTGACCATTGGCTCGATCGTAAAGGTCATGCCCGGCTGCAGGCGCAGCCCGGTGCCGGGCCGGCCATAATGCAGCACCGTCGGCTCATCGTGCAGCTTCGGGCCGATCCCGTGGCCGGTGTACTCGCGCACGATCGAGAAGCCCTGCTCCTCGACGTACTGCTGGATCGCCGCGCCGATATCGCCCAGGCGGTTGCCGCCGCGCGCAGCGCGGATGCCGCGCCATAGCGCCTCCTCGGCCACCAGCAGCAGCCGCCGCGCCTCGTCCGAGACCTCACCGACCGGCAGGGTGACGCACGAGTCGCCGTACCAGCCGTTCAGCCGCACGCCGATATCGAGACCGAGGATGTCCCCCTCGCGCAGCCGCTCGCCGCCGGGGATGCCATGGCAGATCACATTGTTCGGCGCGACACAGATCGTCGCCGGGAACCCCTTGTACCCCTTGTAGGCCGGGACGCCGCCGCGCCGGCGGATATACTCTTCGGCCAGCCGGTCGAGCTCTTTGGTCGTCACGCCCGGGCGGACGTGGGGCCGCAGCACCTCGAACGTCTCGGCCACCAGCCGGTTTGCCGCGCGCATCAGCTCGATCTGCTGGCGCGAGCGCAAGACAACTGCCATGAAGATACCTATCTAGACGGGCGTCGTACGGCGGTGCCGGTCGTGGCCGCACGATCAGGTGGTGTGATGGGCCGGTGCCCACCAGACATTATAGCACGGCGCACGCCGCCCCGCTCACCCCAAGGCGGCAACCAGCCGCCGTAGGCCCTCCGCCAGCGCGACCGGCTCGGTCAGGCAGGAGAGCATCAGGTGGGCGCCGCGCTCGCAGCCGTAGAAATAGCCGGGGTGCGCCAGCACCCCGTGGTCAAGCAGATGGAGCGCCAGCGCCTCCTCATCGTCCCAGCCGAAGACCTCGGGGAACAGATAGTAGCCGCCGTCGGGCGGGCGGGCGCGCAGCCGGGGGCACGCCGCGAGCAGGCCCAGCGCCATGTCCAGGCTCGCGCGCACCCGCGCCCGCATCGCCGCCACAAAGTCCGCCCCCTCGGCGAAGAGCGCCGGCAGGATGGACTGGGTCAGCGCATTCGCGCCGAGGAACGTGTCGTTCAGCAATTCCAACCGCTCGCCGAAGCGCAGGGACGCCGGGCCGCTCAGGGCGATCCAGCCCAGTTTGAGATCCGGCAGGGCGAACATCTTCGAGATCCCGTTCAGATGGAACACCGGCAGGCGCGGATGCAGCGCGCCGAACGGCGGAACGGACGGCACGGCGTACGGAAATGCGGCGAAGACCTCATCGCAGATCACCGGCAGGCCGAGCTGATCGAGCGCCGGGATCGGCGCACGCACCACCGCGCCGGTCGGGTTGTGCGGCGAGACGAGCAGCACGGCCCGGGTGCGCGCGTCGGCCTGCGCAAGGAGGCTGGCCGGGTCGATCCGCCAGCCGCGCCGCTCATCCAGCGCGTATGGCCGCAGCTCAACATGGGCGATCTCCGCCAGATAATCGAACAGCGGGTAGCTCACCGCCGGCGCGAGCAGGTTATCGCCCGGATCGGCCAGCAGTGTGAACAGCAGCAGGTACGCCTCGCTGGTGCTAGCCGTGATGAAGACATCCTCCAGTGTCAGCGCGAGCGCAGGGGAGCGGCCGGCATAGTACCGAACGATCGCTTCACGCGCGGCCAGCAGCCCGCGCGGGTCGGGGTCGTAGCGGCGGGCGCGCAGGTAGCGCCTGGCGGCGGCCTCGAGGATCTCGGGCGGGAAGAGCAGGCCCTGGTGGGTGGGGTTGCTGCTTGTCAGGTCGATATAGCCGGGCGAGCGCCGACGCGCCAGCTCGATCCGGTTGGGGGAAAGGTCGCCTTCAGCGAAGAAACCGCTCATAGCCCTGGCTCCATGCCCGTGGTCCACGCGTCATTCTACCCCGAAGGGCGCGCGCGCGCACAGCCTCAGGCTGGAACCAGTCCATCTTCGCCGCCGCTGGCGTAACGCCGCCAGGTGCGCCCCAGCAGCCCGGCCCGCCCGACGCGCCAGAGCATCGGGCCGAGCTGCGGCCCGAAACGCTCGATAAAGAACTGGCGGCTGCGGCTGGAACGATAGCGCGTGCGAGCCATCTCGGCGACATCCTCGAGTGTCAGCCCGCCGGCCACGGCGCGCTCGTGCGGCAGCTCGGCCGCGCGGCGGATGGTGAAGTGCGCGGCGTCGATCCCGAAGGTGGCCGAGATATCCACCAACGAGGTGATCGACTCATAGGGCGACTCCAGGCAAATATGCGCGCGCACGGCGATCCCCTGCTCGTGCGCCCGCACGACAGTCTCTGTCAGCGCGGCGCGGGTGTCGCGCGAGAGCACGTCCGCCGCTGTCAGCTCTACACCCAGCGCCTCGCATCCGGCACGGCGGAAGCGGCGCAGCTGCGCGGCATCCAGCTCGCCAGGGCGGGCGGCTTCCCAGCTCGCGCCGAGGCCGGAGCCCTCCAGCCGCTCCAGCAAGTCATTCAGCGCCGCCCCACCGCGCATCGCCGACGTATCGGGGAAGACGAAATGCCGGATGCCATGCTCCTGGATAACGGTTTGCAGCTCGGCGATCACTAGCGCCGGCTGGCGCGGGATCGCATCGGATGGCGCGAGTTGCTGCGCCACCAGGACGGTCGTCTGGAGTTCGCCGGCGGGGGTGAAGAGCGGATACTGCTCCAGCGGCAAGAGATGCCGCGCCGGGAAGGGCAGCGAGTCGAGGTCATCGTCGAGCGCCAGCAGCGCCTCGAAGATGACAGTCTGCTCATCTCGCCGGGGCTGGCGGGCATCCAGCCGCCAGAGTGCCTGGGCGACCGCCTGGCCGGGCACCGGCTCGCGCAGCGAGATGCCGAGGTGCAGGATCGTAGACTCCAGGCTGGCCAGCGCCGCTTCGATCTGCGCCGCGGCCATCGGGCTGCTGCTGGCGATCACGACCAAGTGCGGGCGAAACGCACGGAGCGGTGCGAGCGCGCTTGTCAGCGGCAGGCGCCGCGCGAGGGCGAGGTCGTAGATTCGAACGATGTGGCGCTGCTGCTCAAGCAGGGCCGCGATGTAGCCAAGGGGCAGCGGGGGGGCGATTCGAGTTGTCTGGATATCCTCGAGCCGCGGCAGTGCGACAAACGCGATCTTCACACGCCTCTCCTGACCATCCCAGCGCGGCTGCACTGCGGGCGCGTCTGCCGCTCCACGTACGTCGGCGCTCAGTATAGCCGTGGCAGCTAATCTGGGGATGAATCCGGCGGAAGGGCAGCTAACAGAACCGTCACGTCAGGGAGGGGTTGAGCAGCGGGGTCGGAGATCAGCCAGCCGGGATTGGGGCCATCAGATGGCCCGACGCCCGACGGTCAGACGGTCAGGAGCCAGAGGCCAGGAGGTAGACGGGCAGATGGGCAGGCGATCTGGCGCTGCACTCAGGCGGCCGCGGCGCGCTCGCGCTCAACGCGGGGCAGCGCGAACGTGAAGCTGGTGCCGCCCCCGGGCTCGCTCTCCACCCACAGCCGGCCCTGGTGCCCCTCGATGATCTGTTTGCAGATCGCCAGCCCCAGCCCCAGGTGATTCTTGCGCGTGGTGCCCTGCGAGCCCTGGACGAACGGCTCGAAGATTTTGCGCTGCTCTTCGAACGGAATGCCGACCCCGGTATCGGAGACGCGAATCCAGACCTCATCATCGTTGAGCGTCGACGAGACGCGAATTTCTCCGCCGGGCGGCGTCGCCTTGATCGCATTTTCGATCAGGTTCGTCAATACCTGGCCGATCCGCTCGCTATCGAAATACCACTCTGGAATCTGGTCATCGGTGTCGTTGTACAACGCCAGCCCAGCCTGCTGCGCCTGGAGGCGCAGCCGCTGCACCGTCCCGACGACCAGCAGCGGCAGGTCGTTCCAGTCAGGCTGAAGGTTCAGCCGGCCGGCCTCGACCCGGTTGTATTCGAGCAATTCGGAGATGCGCCCTTTGAGGATTTCGATCTGCGTATCCGCCACGCTCAGGAACTCTTCTTGCAGCGGTGTGAGGGCGCCGGCGCGACCCTGCAGCACGATCTTGACGAAGCCATTCAACGAATTGAGCGGAGTACGCAGCTCGTGCGCGACCATCGAGATAAACTGGTTGCGCCGGTGCTCTTCGGCCTTCTGCGCCGTAATATCGTGCAGGACGATCGCCGTCAGCGGCTCGCCATCGCCATCCTGCCGCACCAGCGTGCCGATCGCCTGATACGTCGGCGCGACATCGCCTTCCTCGGCGCAGAGCCGGATTTCGGACATGATGCTCGATTTATCGCCGCTGCGCACGCTGCGGGCCAGCGCCAGCACCTGGTCACGCACCGGGATCGACTCGGCAGCCGCATTCAGCAGTTCGCGCCCGCGCGGATTGGCATGCACAATCCGATCCGCGCTGTCGATCACAATCAAGCCATCGCTGATATCGCGCACAACTGCGTCCAGCAGCCGCTGCTGCTGCCGGATCTGGCTATGCATCTCGGCGTTGCCGATCGCGATCCCGGCCTGGAGCGCGAAGGCGGTGATATGCCGCGTGTCCATACTTGTGAAGGCCGAGGCCATCGTGCTGGTGATCGTCAGCGCGCCGCGGGCCGGGCCGTTGGCGACGTTCAGCGGCATGCTGAGCACCGAACGCGTGCCCGGCGGCAGCGCGGCCGCCAGTTCGGCGTCCTCGCGCACATCGCCGATGATCAGGGCGACATCCTGGCCGACGGCCCGGTGCTGCTGCATGGCCCGCCGGGCCACGAGCGCAGCCCACGCGGGCGCATCATCGCGCTCGAGGGTGATGGTGCGGAACTCGTCGGAGCCAGGGATGGTGAGCGAGAGGGCGACCGCCTGGACACGTGGCTTGAACATGTCGCGGGTGCTGAGCACGATCTGGTGAAGCACATCGTCGTGCGAGAGGGTGCTGGTGATCGCCTTGAGGCCGTCCTCAAGCGCGATCCGCTCACGCATACGGGTGCGCAGGTCGTCTTCGGTGCGCTTCAGCTCGGCCACGCGCCGCTCAGCGGCCCGTTCGGCGTCGCGCAGCTCGCCGTACAGGTGCTCGCTCAGGCGTTGTTGCAGGACATTCGCCCAGATCGCCGCGATGCCGATCGCGAGGCTAACCAGGAGCAGCCCCCACGGCCCGATCTCACCGGCCGCGACGGAGGCGAACGCGGCGCTGCCCCTGGCCCAGGCCACCAGGTAGGCGGGCCCGAAGACGAATGGAACGATTGCGACCGCCTGGTCGCGCCGGCAGCCATCGATCGCGCGCAGCGCCAGCAAGGCGTAGAGCGGGTACACCGCCATGCCCAGCGTCGTCGCCTGGGCGATCAGCAGCAACGCCAGCGGGGCATCCACCATCGCAGCGGCCCACGCGTACCAGGCGGCGTGGCGCTGCCGCCGCACCGCGAGCAGGGCGAGCTGCACCAGCCCGTAGCCGCTGAGCGCCAGCCAGACGGCAGGCGAGAGCCCCTGCGCCGCGATCCACCATGCCAGGCCGAGACTCAGCGGCACCGCTAGCGCCGCGTTCGACGCATCGGCGCCGGCGGGGCGGGGGCCCGGCCAGATGTCCGCACCGGCCAACTGCATGGGTTGCTTCGAACGATCGCCCACGGCGCGGGAGTCAGGCTTCAAACTTGTACCCCAGGTTTCGCACCGTCAACACGTGCCGCGGCGCCTCGGCATTCGGCTCGATCTTGGTGCGCAGACGGCGGATATATACGGCGACCAGGTTCGACTCGCCTTCGTACTCGTAGCCCCAGACTTTGCTCAGAATCTGGCTTGCGCCGAGCACCCGGCCCGCGTTCTTCATCAGGTAATAGAGCAGGCGGAACTCCAGCGGCGTCAGTTCGACCGTCCGTCCATCCTGGAAGATCACCTTGTGCTCCACCGGCTCGAGCGTGATCGCGCCCTGAGTGATGCGCGCCGACGGGCTGAGCAGATCGCTGTTGCGCCGGCGCAGCACCGCTTCGACCCGCGCCAACAGCTCGGAGGGCTCGAACGGCTTGATCAAATAATCGTCGCCGCCGAGTTGAAGCCCCTGCACCTTGTCCTGCAGGTGGGCGTGCGCCGACAGAAAGATAATCGGGATATCGGACGTCCGGCGAATCTGCCGGCAGATATCAAAGCCGTTGCTCTTCGGCATCGAGACATCGAGCAGAACGAGATCGGGCTGATGCTGCTCGACCATCTGCAGAATGCTCGGGCCATCGTAGGCCTTCAGGACGCGATACCCGGCGTCTTCCAGCAGAAATGACGTCAGCTTGACGCTGTTCAGATCGTCATCGGCAACGAGGATGTGCATCGTGGCGACACTCCCGGTATCGCTCGCGGCGCGGCACGAGCCAAATATCGATGTTGGTTCGGCGGGCAGTGATATGCAAACCACAGGCAGTAGCCGCCTCTGCTTTCGCATCGGCGTTCTACATGGTATGAACCGCGCAGATGACCAAAAAGTTACGGGCGCCGCCCACTCGTCTGTCATACGATTCCTACACTGCCATAGTACTTTTGGGGGAGTGGCACGTGGATGGCTGCCGTGCAGGCCCCACCCTCTGCCCCCGCTTCCAATCCGGGAGCGGGGGAACCAAAGGGCGGTGGGGGCCGTGCGGCCCTACGGGGACCACGACAACCCCTCCCCCACACCTGGGAGGGGGTGAGGGCATGGGCAGACCACACGAACAAACGCCTGTCGCCGACATGTTCTGTCTCCCCCTCAATCGCACGCGATCACCGTCGGCGGGCGAAGGGGCGCAGCCGCCGCCTGGCCCACAGCAGCGGGCTGCGCCCTTCAAGCGCGGGCCGTTCCCTGCCCGGTGCACGAGGAACACCTAGTCCTACTTGACAATCCAACGCGATTCTATTATCATCAATGTGCGCATTAACAACTGAAGATCGCGGACTCTTATCCAGAGAGGCGGAGGGACCGGCCCTGCGAAGCCTCGGCAACCCCGGACGGAGTCAGGCGTTCACCGTGCGGTGCTCAGAACGCAATCTCTGAACACAGCAGCTTGGACGCCGAGCTTCGACACGCTGGGTGCCAATTCCGGCAGAGTTTTCTGGAAGATGAGAGGCCTACACTGTTGTAAGCCCCTTCCATATCTTTTGGAGGGGTTTTTTGTTACAGCATCCCGTGCGGCCCCCATCGTTCCGGTGGGGGCTTTTCCGTTGGGGCTGCGTGCCGTGGCGGCGCGGCAGCCGAATCGGTCAGCTAAGAGGAGGCACGCTAGTATGGCAGACGAGATCACGTTCACCGGCTTCGAAACCCTTGCGCTGCACGGCGGCCAAGCGCCCGACCCGACCACCGGGGCGCGTGCCGTGCCGATCTACCAGACCACGTCGTACCAGTTCAAGGACACCGACCACGCCGCGCGGCTGTTCGGCCTGCAAGAGTTCGGCAACATCTACACCCGCATCATGAACCCGACGACCGATGTGCTCGAGCAGCGGATCGCCGCGCTCGAAGGCGGCGTCGGGGCGCTGGCGCTAGCCTCGGGGCAGGCCGCCGAGACCTTCGCCATTCTCAACATCGCCGGCGCGGGCGACAACATCGTCTCCTCGACTGACCTGTACGGCGGCACCTACAACCTCTTCCGCCACACCCTGCCGAAGATCGGGATCACCACCCGCTTCGTGGACGCCCGCGACTTCGACGGCTTCCGCAAGGCGATCGATGGCCGGACCAAGGCGTTCTTCCTGGAGCTGATCGGCAACCCCAAGCTCGACATTCTCGACCTCGAGACGATCGCGGGAATCGCCCATGAGCAGGGCGTGCCGGTGATCGTCGACTCGACCACCGCCACGCCCTACCTCTGCCGCCCGTTCAAGTGGGGCGCGGATATCGTCGTCCACTCGGCCACGAAGTACCTCGGCGGGCATGGTACGAGCATCGGCGGGCTGCTGGTGGACAGCGGCAAGTTCGACTGGACGAACGGGCGCTTCCCCGGCTTCACCGAGCCGGACGAGTCGTACCACGGGCTGGTGTACACCCAGGCGCTCGGGCCGCTGGCTTACATCATCAAGGCGCGCGTGCAGCTCCTGCGCGATATCGGCGCGTCGCTCAGCCCGTTCAACGCCTTCCTGTTCCTGCAAGGGATCGAGACGCTCGGGCTGCGGATGGAGCGCCATAGCCAGAACGCCCTGGCGGTCGCGCGCTACCTGAGCGAGCACCCGAAGGTCGAGTGGGTGAACTACCCCGGCCTGCCGAGCCACCCGACCTACGCCCTGGCGCAGAAGTACCTGCCGAAGGGGCAGAGCGGCATCCTCGGCTTCGGCATCCGCGGCGGCAAGGCGGCAGGCAAGCGCTTCATCGACAGCCTGAAGCTCTTCTCGCATCTGGCCAACATCGGCGATGCCAAGAGCCTGGCCATCCACCCGGCGACAACCACCCACAGCCAGCTCTCGCCGGAGGAGCAGTTGCTCACCGGCGTGACCGATGACTACGTGCGGTTGTCGGTCGGGATCGAGACGATCGACGACATCATCGCCGACCTGGAGCAGGCGCTCGCCAAAGCCTAGTGTTGGGAGGCTGGCTGCAACGCGCCCGGCGGGGGCGTTGGGGGCCGCCGGCCCCAGACCTGCCGCGCGGGCGGCGCCACACCGCCCCGTTGCAGCCAGCGTCTGAGTGTTGCGTGTTGAGGGCTGAGTCGCAACCATCGCCTCAGCCCTCGAACGGAAGGGTGGAAGGGATGTTCGCCATTCACAACTCAGAACTCAAAACGCAGCCTTCCGCAAAGGGCGTCGGGATCGTCGAGCGGAAATACGCGACATGGATGGAGCCGCTACCGCTCGACAGCGGCCTTTCCCTGGCGCCGGTGACGCTGGCGTACGAGACCTACGGCACGCTCAACCCGGCGCGCGACAACGCCATCCTGTTGCTCCACGCCCTCTCCGGCGACGCCCACGCCGCTGGACGGCACTCCCCCGCCGACCGCAAGCCCGGCTGGTGGGACGCCATGGTCGGGCCGGGGCGCGCCTTCGATACAGATCGCTACTTCGTGATCTGCTCGAATGTGATCGGCGGGTGCCAGGGCAGCACCGGGCCGTCGAGCACCAACCCAGCGACCGGGCGGCCCTATGGCGCGAGCTTCCCGGTGATCACCATCGCCGACATGGTGCGCGCGCAGACCCGCCTGCTGGACTACCTGGGAATCGGGCGGCTCCTGGCGGTGGCCGGCGGCTCGATGGGCGGCTTCCAGGCGCTGGAGTGGGCGACGGCCTACCCCGAGCGGGTGCGCGGCGCGGTGCTGCTAGGCACCAGCGCGCGCTCCGCACCGCAGACGGTGGCGTGGAACGCCATCGGGCGGCGGGCGATCATGAGCGACCCGAACTGGCGCGGCGGCGAGTATTATGGCGGCCCGCCCCCGGCGGACGGGCTGGCGGTAGCGCGGATGATCGGCCACGTGACGTATGTCAGCGACGTGGCATTGGAGCGCAAGTTCGGCCGGGCGTTCCAGTCCCGCCCGGAGCCGGGCTTCACCCTGGCGCCGGAGTTCGCCATCGAGAGCTACCTGGAGTACCAGGGCAAGAGTTTCAACGACCGCTTCGACGCGAACTCCTATCTGTACATCACCAAGGCGATGGACTACTGGGACCTGCCAGCGCGCTATGGCTCGCTGGAGGCCGCGCTGGCCCGCAGCAAGGCCAGCTTCCTGCTGCTGTCGTTCACCACCGACTGGCTGTACCCGACCGCCGAGTCGTGCGCGATCGCCGAGGCGGCGCGGCGCGCCGGACGGCCGGCGCGGCACATCGAGATCGCCTCGGATGCCGGCCACGATGCGTTCCTGGTCGATCCGGAACCGCAGGCGCCGATCATTGGGGAGTTCCTGGCCGGGTTGGAACGATGAGGCACGGTGCGATGCCCCTTCGTGTCGGGCGTATGCATTCTTTTTCCGCCGAAGGCCCCAGCCAGGTTCACCACCCCCACCAGAATGGCCGCCCGATCGCCGCTGTTGTGGCGCTCCCAAAGGCCGACGCCGAAACCGCGGCGCGCAGTCAGCGCCCGCAGTGCCTGGCGATCATCGAGCGATCACGGGCGCGGCAGGCGACCGAGGGCGGCATATCGAGCGCCGAGATGCGGCGGCGGTGTGGCGCGACACCGGCCGGATTCGTAACAACCTCGGCCCGACACCGTAGCGGCAGGTCAACGCCGCTCGCCCCCGCTCGCCGGGGCGCCACCTGAATCGCAGGGCATGGGCCCTGGGCTGCGCCGCACGGCGTGGCCGCTTCTTGTTGCTTGTACCGCAGGCCGGAAACGGAGTATAATCTTCGCAGTTTGTGGGACGGGCACGGCCCCGCCCCGGTTTTGTGTTGGCGGAGAATCACCCGATGACCGACAAGCCCCTTCAGCGCCCCGCCGAGATGGCGAAAGCCTACGAGCCGCAGCAGGTCGAGCAGCGGCTGTACGCCTGGTGGGAGGCGAGCGGCTTCTTTGCGCCGAGCGACGACACCAGCCGCCCGCCGTTCGTGATCGCCATGCCGCCGCCGAATGTGACCGGCGAGCTGCATATGGGCCACGCGATGTTCGTGACGATCGAAGATATTCTCACCCGCTGGCATCGCATGCTCGGCGACCCGACCCTCTGGCTGCCAGGCACCGACCACGCCGGGATCGCGACCCAGATGCAGGTGGAGCGGCAACTGCGCGCCGAAGGCACCAGCCGCCAGGCGATCGGGCGCGAGGAGTTCCTGCGGCGCACCTGGGCCTGGAAAGAGAAGTACGGTGGCGAGATCACCACTCAATTGCGCCGCCTGGGCGCCTCGTGCGACTGGTCGCGCGAGCGCTTCACCCTCGATCCGGGGCTGTCGCGGGCGGTGCGCGCCGCCTTCAAGCGCCTGTATGACGATGGGCTGATCTACCGCGGCTACCGCCTGGTGAATTGGTCGCCGAATCTGCAGACCGCCGTCTCTGACCTGGAGGTGGAGTACGAAGAGCGGAATGTGGAGATGTATTATGTGCGGTATCCCGTCATCGGGGGCAGGGGGCAGGGGGCAGGGGGCAGAGAAGATGCTACGACCGTCAATCCTGACCCCCGACCCCTGACCCCCGACCCCTGGGGCAGCGGGCGCTGGGCGGCGGGGTTCTCCGACTTCATCACCGTGGCGACGACGCGGCCCGAGACGATCATGGGCGATACGGCCGTGGCGGTGAACCCGGACGACCCGCGCTACAAGCATCTGATCGGCAGGATGGTGGTGCTGCCGGCGATCGGGCGGCTGGTGCCGATCATCGCCGACGAGCACGCCGACCCGCAGTTCGGCACCGGCGCGGTGAAGATCACGCCGGGGCACGACCCGAACGACTACCAGGTGGGGCTGCGGCACGGCCTGCCGATGATCAACATCATGAACAAGGACGCGACGCTGAACGAGCAGGCCGGGCCGTACGCCGGAATGGAGCGCTACGCCGCGCGCAAGGCGCTGCTGGCCGATCTGGAGAAAGAGGGGCTGCTGGCGGAGACGCGGCCGCACCGGATGTCGGTCGGAATCAGCCAGCGCGGCGGCGAGGTGATCGAGCCCATGCTCAGCGAGCAGTGGTTCGTGCGTGTCGCGCCGCTGGCCGAGCTGGCGCTGGCGGCGGTGCGCGAGGGACGCACCCGGATCATCCCGGAGCGCTTTGAGAAGGTCTATTTTCACTGGCTGGAGAACATCGAGGACTGGTGCATCAGCCGGCAGCTCTGGTGGGGGCACCGCATCCCGGTCTGGTACACGCCCGACGGCCGGATGATCGTCCCCGGCCCGGACGACCCGGAGCCGCAGGGCGAGGGGATCGTGCAGGACCCGGACGTGCTCGACACCTGGTTTTCGTCCGGGCTGTGGCCGTTCTCGACGCTCGGCTGGCCGGACGACACACCCGACCTGCGGCGCTTCTACCCAACAAGCGTGATGGAGACCGGCTACGACATCCTGTTCTTCTGGGTGGCGCGGATGATGATGCTCGGCTGCTACCTGACGGGGAAGGAGCCGTTCCACACCGTCTACCTGCATGGTCTGGTGCGCGATAAAGACGGCCGCAAGATGTCGAAGTCGTACGGCAATGTGGTGAACCCGCTGGATGTGATCGAGCAGTACGGCACCGATGCGCTGCGCTTCACGCTGGCGACGAGCGGAACGCCGGGGCAGGATCTGAATCTGAACCCGGAGCGCCTCGAGTCTGCGCGCAATTTCGCGAACAAGGTTTGGAACATCACGCGATTTGTGTTAAGCAAAGGGAGGCTCGAAGAGAACGGATCGAAGGCTGGCGAAAGTCCAGCACGCGCGGCTCGCTTCGATTCGCCATCCTCAGCAACCCTAACGCTGGCCGACCGCTGGATCCGCTCGCGCTACCGCCGCCTGGTGGCGGATGTGGATCGGCTGATGCGGGCCTACAACTTCGGCGAGGCCGGGCGGCAGATCCAGGAGTTCCTCTGGAGCGACTTCGCCGACTGGTACGTCGAGGCGGCCAAGGTGCAGCTCGAGGACCCGGCGCTCGCGTCCACAACCCGCGCGACGCTCTATGAGGTGTTGGAGGGCGCGCTGCGCCTGCTCCACCCGTTCATGCCGTTCGTCAC
Source organism: Roseiflexaceae bacterium (assembly GCA_042408595.1). GTDB lineage: Bacteria > Chloroflexota > Chloroflexia > Chloroflexales > Roseiflexaceae > JBHOQX01. Next base: position 38,614 of record JBHOQX010000131.1, read on the forward strand.
CGAGGAGGCGTGGCAGTACCTGACGAGTGCCGCGCTCAAAGCACAGCGTTCAGAGGTGGCGCAATCATCGGTGGGCGCTGAACGCGGCACGCCGCACGCGCTCATAGTGGCACCATACCCGCAGCCGGCGGGCGAGCCGGACGCCGACGCGGAACGCGAGTTCGAACTGCTGCGCGCGATCATCAGCGGTATCCGCACCATCCGCAACGAGTACAAGGTCGAGCCGGCGCGCTGGGTAGCGGCGCGGATCGGGGCCGGAGCGCGCGCCCCGACGCTGGAAGCGCAGCGGACGATCATCGCGCGGCTGGCACGAGTGGACAGCGACCAACTGGTGATCGCCGGGCGCCTGCCGGAGCAGCCGGGCGCGGCGGCCACGCTGGTCGTGCAGGAGGTGGAAGTGGTGCTGCCGCTGGCCGGGATGATCGACCTGGAGGCCGAGCGGGCGCGGCTGCGGCGGGAGCTGGAGCAGGCCGAGGCGGATGTGGCGCGGCGCGAGGCCAAGCTGGCCAATGCCGGCTTCGTCGAGCGCGCGCCGGCGGCCGTGGTGCAGCGCGAGCGCGATGGCCTCGCCGCGGCCCAAGCGACCGCCAGCAAGCTGCGGGAGCGCCTGGCGCAGTTGGGGTGAGGCGGCGATCGGGCGTGGCCAGGAGACACGCAGCGAGGGGGACGGGAAGCGATGAGGGCGGCATTGCCGCTCCGCTCTCTGTCTTCTGGTCTCCTGGCCTCCCCGTCCTGGCGGTTACGGGGGAGGACCTGTGCACGATCTTGGCCGCATCGTCCGCCTGCAAGCGGTGCGCTCGCCTTCCGCACCGCCGCCGGGCGCGTGCCGCTGGAGCAGGTGAGCGCCGCCGCGCCGTGCGCTGAGTTCAGCCGCTGCGCCGCCGCGATGGAGGGGCCGCTCGCGCCGGAGGAGCTCCGCGCCGCGCTCCAGTTCCTCGACGGCAGGATGCGTGGCTTCTACGCCTGCCTGGGCGCGGGGGTGGAGGCCGCGGAATTGCATGTGGGGGATGTGTTGTGTAGTGGGTGGTGGGTGATTTCGGGGCGAACACACGGGCCGCCCCGATGCGATGATGAACGGCGGCATCGTTGTGGACGGCCCGCGCGGGAACCCCGACGTCATGCGCGACCCACGACCGCCCGTGCCGTTCTGGTGTTCCTCTGGTTGCTATTCTGAACAGGTAGGCCCGTGCCCTTCGCCAAACTCCTGATCGCCAACCGCGGTGAGATCGCGGTCCGCATTACGCGCGCCTGCCGCGAACTGGGCATCGCCGCGGTCGCCGTCTACACCGAGGCCGACGCCGGCGCGCTGCATGTGCGAGAGGCCGATGAGGCCGTGCCACTTCCCGGCGGGCCGCGCGCCTACCTCGACATCGCGGCGGTCGTCGCGGCGGCGCGGGCCAGCGGCGCGCAGGCCATCCATCCCGGCTACGGCTTCCTCTCCGAGCGGCCGGAGTTCGCGCGCGCCTGTCGCGAGGCCGGGCTGGCCTTCGTCGGGCCACCGCCGGAGGCGATCGCGCTGATGGGCTCGAAGATCGCCGCCAAGCGCCTGGCTGAATCGCTTGGTGTGCCAACTGCCCCCGGTTACGCCGGAGACGACCAGACGCCCGCGCGGCTACGGCAGGAGGCGGCACGCGTCGGCTTCCCGCTGCTGATCAAGGCCAGCGCCGGCGGCGGCGGCAAGGGGATGCGCACGGTCGGCGGGCCGGAGGAACTGGACGCGGCGCTGGAAGGGGCGAAGCGCGAGGCGCTGGCGGCCTTCGGCGACGACTCGGTCTTCCTGGAGCGGCTGATCGTCCGGCCGCGCCACGTCGAGATCCAGGTGCTGGCGGACGCGCACGGCCATTGCGTGCACCTCTTCGAGCGCGAGTGCTCGATCCAGCGGCGCCACCAGAAGATCATCGAAGAATCGCCCTCGGTTGCGCTCACGCCGGAGTTGCGCGCCAGGATGGGCGCGGCGGCGGTGCGGCTCGCGCAGGCGGCCGGCTATGTCAACGCCGGCACCATGGAATTTATGCTGGACGAAGCGGGCGGCTTCTACTTCCTGGAGATGAACACACGCCTGCAGGTCGAGCACCCGGTGACGGAGGCGGTCACCGGCCTGGACCTCGTCCGGCTGCAACTGGCGGTCGCCGCCGGCGAGCCGCTCCCGTTCCGGCAGGACGACCTGCTGCAGCGCGGCCACGCGATCGAGGCGCGCGTCTACGCCGAAGACCCGGCGACCTTCCTGCCTTCGACCGGGCAGGTGGCGCTGTTCGCCCCGGCGGAGGGGCCGGGCGTGCGCAACGATGCCGGCGTGGCCAGCGGCGACGCGATCACCGTCCATTACGACCCGATGGTCGCCAAGTTGATCGTCCATGCGCCCGACCGGCCGGCGGCGCTGGCGCGGCTGCGGCGCGCGCTCGACGAGTATATCGTGCTCGGCGTCACGACCAACCTGCCGCTGCTGCGGGCGGTCGCGGCGCATCCGGCCTTCGCCGCGGGCGAGACGCGCACCGACTTCCTGGAGGCGACCGGGCTGCTGGGCGCGGGTTTCGAGCCGGCGGAGGTGCCGGCGGAGGTACTGGCGGCCGCGGCGATCTGGGATGTCGGGCGGCGGGCGGCGGACGGTGAGCGGCCGTTCGCCGATCCATGGGCCGCTGGCGCGTGGCGGGCCGGGGGCGCACCGCGGCGGGTGCGCTACCGTGTGGCCGGGCGCGAGCAGGCGGTCGAGCTGAGCCGGATCGATCAGCGCTGGCGCGTACGGGCCGGCGGGACCGAGCTGACGGCGGAGGTGATCAGCAGGCAGCCGGATGCCTCGGTGCTCGCCCTGGCTCTCACCCCAGCGCCGCGCGCCACGCCGCGCCCGCATGGGGGAGGGGGCGACGGCACGATCACGTCCACCGCCACCCATCCAGCGTCCATCCAGCGCTTCGCCATCGCCGGGGAGCCGGGGGTGCTGCTGGTCGGATGGCGCGGCGCGAGCTACCGGCTGGAGCGGGACGCCGGGCTGAGCCTGGAGACGCGCGGCCGGCAGGCCGGCGCAGCAGGCGGCCACGCCGGCCTGGAAGCTCCCATGCCCGGCACGGTCGTCAAGGTGCTGGCCGGAGAAGGCGAGCGCGTGGTCGCGCATCAGCCACTGGTGGTGCTGGAGGCGATGAAAATGGAACATATCGTCGCCGCGCCATACGCCGGGGTGGTGCGGAAGCTCCACTGCGCGCCAGGGGCGCTGGTGGCCCGGGGCGCGCTGCTGGCGGAGTTAGAGGCTGAGGCTGAGCACTGAGAAGCGGTGAATTCCGCCCCCGGTTGCCAGTTCCCTACCTTTCGCGTACAATGACCTCATTCCCCGAATCTGACACGCGTCTAGCGCTACCGGCAGCGCAGCCGAAGGGACGCGCCACCGCAGGCGCAGCGCCCATGGTCGAAAGGAGGCGAACGCGACCACTTGAGCCATCCAGGTCGGCTGGCATCACGACAACGGTATGTCGATCGAATGAAAGGCAGGCACGCGATGATGCTTTCCCAGTGGGTAAAGACTCTCGGACTCCTCGCCATCCTGACCGTACTCCTGGTGGCCTGCGGTGGCGCGGCGCCGTCCGTGCCGTCCGGAGCGGCCACCGCGGTCACCGGCGCGGCGCAGACCGCAGCCCCCGCCGCGGCCACCGCGGTCACCGGCGCGATGGGCGAGAATAAGCTCGAAATCTTTAGCTGGTGGACCAACGGCGGCGAGGCGACCGGCCTGAACAAGCTGTACGATATCTTCAAGGCCAAGAACCCCGGCGTCGAGATCATCAACGCCACGGTCGCCGGCGGGGCCGGCACGAACGCCAAGACGGTCCTGAAGACCCGGCTGCAGGGCGGGCAGCCGCCGGATAGCTGGCAGGTGCACGCCGGCAAAGAGCTGACCTCCTACGTGGACGCCGGCCAGATGGAGCCGCTGACCGCCTTCTTCAAGGAGCAGGGCTTCGACAAAGTGATGCCGAAGCTACTGCTCGACCAGATCACCTACAAGGGCGAGATCTGGTCGGTGCCGGTCAACATCCACCGCTCGAACATCCTCTGGTACAACAAGAAAATCTTCGACGACAACAAGCTGACGCCGCCGAAGACGCTGGACGAGTTCTTCACGGTGGCCGAGGCGCTCAAGGCCAAGAACATCACACCGCTGGCCGTCGGTGGCAAGGATAAGTTCGAGACGCCGCACCTGTTCGAGAGCGTGCTGCTGGCGACCTTCGGGCCAGACGATTACCCCAAGCTGATGACCGGCGAGATCAAGTGGGACGATCCGCGCGTCAAGCAGGCGGCGGAGACGGCCAAGAAGATGCTGGGGTACGCCAACGCCGACCGCTCGTCGCTCGGCTGGGCGGACGCCATGCAACTCGTGTTGGACGGCAAGGCCGGCATGACGATCATGGGCGACTGGGCGCACGGCTACGCGCTGAGCAAGGGCGCCAAGCCGGGGGTGGACTACGGCTGGGTCGCCTCGCCCGGCACCGACGGCACCTTCATGTGGCTGAGCGACAGCTTCGGCCTGGCCAAGGGCGCGCCGCACCCGAATGAGGCCAGGGCATGGCTGGCGGTCTGCGGCTCCAAAGAAGGGCAGGACGCCTTCAACCCGGCGAAAGGCTCCATCCCGGCCCGCACCGACGCCGACAAGAGCCTGTACGACGACTACCTGAAGTGGTCGATCGACCAGTTCGCGTCGGTCAAGCTCGCGCCGAGCATCGTCCACGGCGCGGCGGCCCCGGAAGCCTACATGACCTCCTACGGCAACGCGCTGAACGTTTTCGCCAGCGACACCGACGTGGATGCCCTGGTGCAGGCGCTGCAGGACGCGGCCAAGGATCTGAAGTCGTAGCCTCCGGTCTGGATACCCTATCGCAGGCCGCGGGGAGGGGTTGCCTTCCCGCCATCCGCGCCGGTCCGGCGCAGCGGCGGTGCCGCCGTTGCGCCGGCACCCGTACGGTCACCGGCGCCGCTCCATGCGCGCCCTGCGCCCTGCCTCGGAGCGAGCGGCACGCTCGCAGCAACATTGTCGAAGGGCCGCCCATGCAACAGGCGCAAACTCAGGGGATCGCCGGCGCACGCGCCGCACGCCGACGCGGCTGGCTCACCCGCGACCGGCTGGCGGCGATCCTGATGATCACGCCGTCGATCATCCTGGTCGGCATCTTCGTCTATGGCTTCATCGCCTGGACCGGCTTCGTCTCGCTGACCGACTGGAACGCGCTGCAGCCGACCTTCACGTTTGTCGGCCTGCAAAACTACGCCGATGTGTTCGACACCGGCCGCTTCCAGTCGAACATCCGCAACCTGGTCGTCTTCACGCTGTTTTTTCTGACCGCCTGTCTGGTCCTCGGCCTGCTGCTGGCCGTGCTGGTCGATTCGCGGGTCCGCGGCGAGGCGGTCTTCCGGTCGATCTACATCTTCCCGATGGCGCTCTCGTTCATCGTTACCGGCGTCGTCTGGCAGTGGATATTCGCCCCCGGCAACTTCCAGGCCACCCCGCCCGACCCAACCGGCATCAACCTGATCTTCCACCGGCTCGGGCTGGATGTCCTGATGACCGCCTGGACGACCGATACACGCGTGGTGCCCGGCTGGCGGCCGGCCGGCTTCAAGACGAGCCTGTTCATCCCCATGGCGATGATCCCGGTGGTGGTGGCGGCGGTCTGGCAGATGGTCGGCTTCACCATGGCGATGTACCTGGCCGGGCTGCGCGGCATCCCGGAGGAGATCAAGGAAGCGGCGCGGGTGGATGGGTGCACCGAATGGCAGGTGCTGCGCTTCATCCAGTTACCGATGCTGCGCCCGATCACCCTCAGCGCGGTGATCATCCTGGGGCACATCTCGCTCAAGATCTTCGACCTGGTGGTGACGATGACCGGCGGCGGGCCGGGCAATAACACCGAAGTGCCCGGCCTGCTGATGTACGAGATCACCTTCAAGGCGAACAAGATCGCCCAGGGCGCCGCGATCGCGATGGTGATGCTGGTGCTGGTGGCGCTGCTGATCGTGCCGTACCTGCGCTACAACCGCCAGCAGGAGGTGGAAGCATGAGCGCCGTCGCCCTGCCGCAGGCCACCGCCCGCCCGCGCCGCCGCCCGCGCTGGCTGCTCTACACCGTGATGGTGACCTTCGCCTGCTTCTTCCTGCTGCCGGTCTACCTGCTGCTGATCACCTCGTTCAAGAGCTTCGACCAGGTGAGCCTGAGCCGCATGTGGGCGCTGCCGACCAGCTTCAGCCTGGAAAGCTTCGACCGCGCCTGGAACGGCGGCGAGGGGGTGATCGGCATGAAGAACAGCTTTCTCAACAGCGTGCTGATGGTCATCCCGGCGACGGTCTTTTCCTGCATCCTCGGCTCGCTGAACGGCTATGTCCTGTCGAAATGGCGCTTCCCCGGCTCGGAGACGATCTTCACCCTCATCCTGTTCGGGATGTTCATCCCCTACCAGAGCATCCTGGTGCCGCTGGTACAGGTGCTGCGCGCGATGAACCTGTACGGCTCGCTCTGGGGCCTGGTGCTGACGCACGTGGTCTATGGCATCCCGATCACGACGCTGATCTTCCGCAACTACTACGCCAGCGTGCCAGGGGAGCTGATCGAGGCGGGCAAGATCGACGGCGCGGCGTTCTTCGGCATCTACCGGCACGTCATCCTGCCGCTCTCGGCGCCGGGGTTCGTCGTCGCCGCGATCTGGCAGTTCACGTCGATCTGGAACGAGTTCCTCTTCGGCCTGATCATCACCAACGCGCCGGAGAAGCGCCCGGTGACAGTGGCGCTGCAGAACCTCTCCGGCAGCCAGTTCACCCAATGGAACGTGCAGATGGCCGGCGCGCTGCTGGTGGCCCTGCCGACGCTGGTGGTGTATATCTTCCTGGGCCGCTACTTCCTGCACGGGCTGCTGGCCGGATCGGTGAAGGGGTGAACCGCATGTGCTGAACGGCACGAGGAAGGCAGTGGCGAGGTTTAGGAGGGGCGCATCCCCGCCGAGAGCCCTCCTTGGGCGCGTGAAAAGCGCCATGGCGGGCCTGCGGCCCGCCGACCGTCCGCGGCGCGGGTGGCCGCGTCAAAACGTCCTGCGAATGATGCACGCGGCCTGTGCGTCATCATGCATGATGCTGCACAGTTCTGCGCTGGTTGAAGACCTCGTACAGAATCACCGCCGTGGCGACGGCGACGTTCAGCGAATCGCTGCGGCCGACCATCGGGATGGCGACCAGCGCGTCGCACAGCGCCTGGTGCTCGGGGGCCAGCCCCTGACGCTCGCTGCCCATCAGCAGCACGAGCGGGCGCGGGTAGCGCAGCGCCTGGTAGTCGGTCGGGGCGCTGCCGGCCGCCCCGGCGACAAACACGCCGTGCCGGCGCGCCCAGGCGGCGAAGTCGGCAAACTCGGCACGCACCAGCCGCTGGGCGAAGAGCGCGCCCATGCTGGCGCGGACCGCCTCCGGGTCGTACGGATCGGCGGTATGGCCCAGCAGGACGACCCCCGCCGCCCCGACGGCGTCGCAGGTCCGCAGGATGGTGCCGAGGTTGCCGGGGTCCGCAATCTCGCTGAGCGCGACCCACAGCCCATCGCCCGGCGCCACATCCTCCAGCCGCTCCCAGCGCTGCCGCAGCACCGCACCCAGCCCCTGCGGCCGCTCGCGCGCCGACAGGGTGCCGAAGACCTCCGGCGTCACCTCGAGCAGCGGCGTACCGGCCTGCCGCTGCGACGCCGCCAGGCCGCGGGCGAAGTCGCTGGTCAGCAATGCCGGGGCGACGACCAGCGCCTCGACCGGCGCACCAAGCTGGAGCGCCTCGGCGACGATCCGGATGCCCTCGACAAAGAACCGCCCGCTCGCCTCGCGCGCCTTGCGCTGGCGCAGCGCGCGGATGCGCCGGATCTGCGGATTGGATGGGCTTGAGATACGCGCCACGAAAGACGATTCACCAGTTCGGTATGCATCCCGCGCTGCCCTACCCCCTTGCATATGGGCAGGGAGGCAGCGGGGTACGGGCGGTGGGCGCCGCGGCGCGCCAGCCGAACGCCTGCTCGCGCACGAGCGCCACCCCGGCCACCTACCCGGCCCGCCGGAAGGGGTGGGGGTTGAGAACAGGGCCCCCGACCCCTGCCGCCGGGATTCGGGCCGCTTACGGTGCCGTTCTGCCGGCGCCGATCAGGAACGGCGCCAGCAGCGCCGTCAGCCCGCAGCAGATGACAAGCGAGATGATCAGCGGCAAGAGCATGATGATGATCGCCTTGTTCGGCGGCAGGTTCATGCCGGCCTGGATCCCGAAAAAGGTCAGGATCAGATTGTAGATGCCGACGGCAAGCGAGATCAAGCCGGCGAGCACCGCCAGCGGGCCGAAGGCGATGAGACTCATCAACGCGCGGATGACCGCCAACGGCACCCAGAAGAGCGAGACATCGTAGGCGAGCTGGCCGAAGGTGCCGGTGCCGCCGAATGCCCGGCCGACCAGGTAGACCAGGCCGACCCAGATGAAAAAGCCGATCAACGCCCACAGCACCTCGCCGACCACCGCGCCAAGCAGGGAGGTCGGCGAGCTGAACGCCTGGAAGGCCGCCTGGACGCCCGCCGGGTTTCCGCCAAGCTGTTCGAGCTGTGCCTGCGCCTGCCGCAACTGCGCCTCGATATACGGCCGCTTGATGAAGAAGCCGATCGCGCCAAGGATGGCGGCGATCACCGTGCCGAAGATCACGTAGAGGGCCGCATTTCCGGCATTGTCGCGTTCGTACTCCTCGAAGGTGCTGACCGACGGCCGGCGCAGCACGGCCAGGCTGGCGTTGAACATCTCCTGCAGCATGCCGCTTCCCTTGTGGCTTTCAGGACACCAATGCTCCGAAGCGCGGCCATTATACGGCATCTGGGGCATAACGCGGCGAAAGCCGGGAGCGAGCGTGGCGCGTACGATCTGAGTAGTGTGTCGCGGGCCGTCGGTCGATACGCGCCCCTGGATGACACATGTTATGTGGAGCGAATCATGTCCCAACCGATCATCATCATCGGCGGCGGGCTGGGCGGGCTGGCCACGGCGATCCACCTGGCCGCCGCCGGGCGGCGCGTGTTGGTGCTGGAGAAGAATGAGCGCCTGGGCGGAAAGGCCGATCTGCACACCGCGGAGGGCTACACTTTCGACACCGGCCCCTCGCTGCTGACAATGCCGTGGGTGGCGGGCGAGCTCGCCGCCGCCGCCGGCGCGCGCCTGGAGGACGAGCTGACGCTTGTGCCGCTGGAGCCGGGCTGCCGCTACCGCTGGCCGGATGGCACGACGTTCGATGCATCCCAGAGCCTGCCGCGCCTGCTGGCCGAGATCGAGCGCCTCGACCCGAGGGATGTCGGCGGCTTCCTGCGCTTTCTGGCCTACAGCCGCCGGATCTACGAGGCGGTCGCCGGGCCGTTCCTGCTCGACCCGCCCGACTCGTGGCGCCAGCTTGTTGGCCCGGCGTGGCTGCGCGACGCCGCCGCCATCGACGCGCTGCGCACGGTGGACGAAGCCGTGCGCTCGTTTTTCCGCAGCCCGTACCTGCGCCAGCTGTTCAACCGCTACGCGACCTACACCGGCTCCTCGCCGTACCGCGCCCCGGCCACGTTCAACATTATTCCGTATGTCGAGCTGACCGGCGGGGCATGGCATATCCGCGGCGGGATCTACGAACTGGTGCGGATGCTGGAGCGGCTGGCCCGCCGCCTGGGCGTGGAGATTCACACCGACACGCCGGTGGCGCGGATCGAGACGCGCGGCGGGCGGGTGTGCGGCGTGCGGCTGGCGGACGGCCAGGCCCTTCCCGCCGCGGCGGTCGTCTCGAACGCCGACCCACGCTACACCGTGCGCTCTCTGCTCGGCGACGGGCAGGCGGCGGCGCGGCTGGAGCGGCCGGAGCTCTCGTGCAGCGGCTTCGTGCTGTTGCTCGGTATCGACCAGGTATACCCCTCGCTAGCGCATCACAACATCTTCTTCGCCCGCGACTACCCGGCCGAGTTCGCCGCGATCTTCGAGCGGGGCGTGCCAGCAGCCGACCCGACGATCTACATCTGCGCCACCTCGGTGACCGACCCGGCGCACGCGCCGCCGGGGCAGATGAACCTGTTCGTGCTGGTGAACGCCCCGGCGCTGACCGGGCGGGTAAACTGGGCGCGCGAGGCCGGCCCCTACCGCGACCTGGTGCTCGCTCGGCTGGAGCGGCACGGCCTGTGCGGCCTGCAGCAGCACATCCGGTACGAGCAGATCATCACCCCTGCCGACTTCCAGGCACGCTACAACGCGCCGGGGGGCGCGATCTACGGCCTGGCGTCCCATTCGCCCTGGACGGCCTTTCTGCGCCCGGCGCAGCGCTCGCGGTTGGCGCGCGGGCTGTACTTCGCCGGCGGCGGCACGCACCCCGGCGGCGGCATCCCGCTGGTGCTGCTCTCCGGGCGGGCGGCGGCGCGGCGCGTGCTCGCCGACGAGGGGCAACGGACGACGGGCGAACGGTAGCGGCACCGCGGCCCGGACGTTCCGCACTATGGGCAGCCCGCCCGGTGGTTCGCCCACTAGCGTTCGGCTGTGGATGACAATTTGTTAATTGTTCAGCCCGGCACAACCGCGCCAACAGGCGCAGAATCCTGCCGTGATCACCGCGTTTTGACGTCGTATCGTTAAATGGCGATATAACTCTTGACTCGTGTTCGCGGTGTGCTATGATAGGGGCGAGGCCCTAAGAAGACATCGAACCAGATCAGCACCTACACAGCTGAACAATGGTTGCCAAGTAGGCAAGCGGCGTTTCCCGAGTGATAGCAGCTTGGAGGGGACGACCGTAAGTCGGGGGAAACGCCGTGCGGTACTGTTCCACACGGATGCGGAAACCCGACAGGCAAGCGCCGGCTCGCTTGAAGAAGCAGCGGATGCTGTGTGAGCCGAACGGCAACTCTCCACGGCAAAGCTCGCTGAGCGCTTGCGGGTGAAAACCTGATCCCAGGCCAGGAGCGATGCCTGACCGTCAAAGCTGGGCCAGCAAGAGCGGCTGAGTACCGGGCGACGGCAGGAAACCGCGGAGTAGTTCAGCGGGAAGTGCGCATACTGGAACGATGAGCCCTTAGGGCCATTCTCTTTCTGATTACTCCCCAATTGTACTGGAAGCTGGAGGAGCTTCTGCTTGGGAAGCTAGTCCTACATGGCAGAACGATGATATCAATTACTGGGATGTCTACAGCGATAGCGACAGCACAAATGATTATGTGGACTACAAACTGGCGCTCATGCCAGCACAAAACTGGATCCATTTCGTTACCTTACAGATTAAGGTAGTGTCATCCGGTTTTCGCGGTGGGGTATACTGAAGGTCGGATCCTTGACGACCATCAGGAAGCCCAATGACCACGAAGGCACAGCTGCGACAGCAGGTCGACCGCATCTGGGCGGCGAGCGTTCAGACCGACCTTCGGGACACCTTGGCCGCCCACCTACGACACCACGCCCTGGCCGGCGTTCAAGCTGCGCTCGAAGCCGCGTTGGTGGAAGAACGCGAAGCCCACCGTCAGCAGCACACCACTGTACTCCAGCGCTCGGGCAGCTACACGCGCCGGGTCTTGACCAGCCATGGCGTCATCCCCGATCTGCACGTACCCAAGCTGCGGAGTGGCAATGCCGCGCGTTCCTGGCAGGTGTTGACGCGCTATCACCTGGCGATGCCGCTCGTGCTCGACCAGGCGCTCTACCTCTACACGCTCGGGCTCTCGCTCCATGACCTGCAGGAAGCGCTGTATGTGCGCTGTGGGCATGTGCTCTCACATGCGGCGGTCAATCGCGTGACGCTCGCGGCGCAGTCGCCGATGGAGGCCTGGCGCACGCGCCCGATCACCGATACGCCGCCATTCCTGCTCGTCGATGGTGTCTGGGGCCAGGTGTTCGCGCCCACCGGCGCCACGTGGACCGACAAGAGTGGGCACGAACGGCAGGAGATGCGCGGTCAGGACCAGGTCATCTTGACCGTGATGGGTGTCTGGCCTGACGGCCGGCATCAGATCATCCACTACCAGTTGGCGGGCGCAGAAGATACGGCAGCGTGGTCAGACCTGTGTGCAGCGCTGCTGGCACGTGGATTGGATGCGAGCGCCGTGCGGGTGGTCGTCAGTGACGGCAGCACCGGCCTCCCGGCGGCGCTGGCGACCCATCTGCCGGCGGCCAAGCAGCAGCGCTGTGTGGTGCACAAGATACGCGGGCTGGAACGCGCGTTTTGCTACCGTGAGCTGATCACCGTCGATCCGGCCACCCAGGAACCGCTCACGTCGGAGGCGACCCGTCGCTTGCGGCGGCAGCAACTCAGTACCGATGCGCACGCGATCTTTGATGCCCCCACCCGCGCGGAAGCTGATGCGCGGCTCGACCAGTTCCGCACGACCTGGGGGGCGCTGGCGCCGGAGGTCGTGCGCCTCCTGACCAAAGATGTCGCGAGCTGCCTGGTCTTCTACCAATGCGACCCGCATCTGCATCCGCTGCTGCGCTCCACCAATCTCTTGGAGCGCTTCTTCCGGGAGTTCCGGACCAAGGCCGATGAGATTGGCACCTTTCCCAATGATGTCAGTTGCCGGGTCGTCTTTCACCTCATCGTCGTCCGTGATGACGCCAAACACGACCGTGGCCACACCGCGAAAACCGCGTGACACTATCGCAATCGCCGGCTCAGTAAAGACTACGAACGGCGTCCTGAATGTAGTGAGTCGTGGATCTATCTCGCATCAATCAATCTTATGCTCAAACGACGTGCTCCCGCTGCATAATTTCTGAACACGCTCTGACTCATACCTCGTCACGCTCCCAAATGGGGAGGTGAAACATACAGGAGACGGCGGCAAGAATTGGCGGAAAACAGTCGCGCCAGATGGTATTCTGAAGTTGTCCTTTCCGAATGCGACGACAGGCTGGGCATTGCGCAGTGCTGTAGTTGCATTAACGAGCAGAGCGGAGTTCCGCCTGCCGGCGGACTCCGCCGCCTGGCCGCGCTACCGCGACGTGGCGCGGGGCTACGACATCCCGTACTCGCCGGGCTGGCAGGCCGCCCCGGCGGCCGACGGCGCGCTGGAGCTGCGGCCGCTCGACTGGCCCGATAACCCGGTGGTGGTGCGCGCGCGGCCAGCGCCGTCGCCCCTCTCGAATCAACTGCCGGCGGGTGCGAACGGGAGCAGCGTCTTCGAGCGGGGCTGGAGCTTCGGCGCATCGACGCCCGGCAGCCAGCGCCTGATCGGCAGGAGCATCATCTGGAGCGAGCCCCGGGCCACATGCGGATCAGCGTGCTCTTCAGCGGCGAGGACCGCGTGTACGAACTGGCGCTGCGCTTTCCGACCGGCTTCGCCAACCCGCAGCCACTGCTAACCGACTTCACCGCGATCGTCGAGGGCTTCCGGATCGACCATCCGGCGCTGGCGGCGACCCTCGGCCCGGAGCCGACGGCCGCCCCCGCGCCGACGGAAGCGCCGACCGAGACCCGCGCGACGACGAGCGCCTTCCGATAGCCTCGCCCCACGAGCCTGGGCTGCCGCCCTGCTGATCGGCCCGCCCCACATGCAGCGCCGGGCGCGGATGCCCCCTTGCGTAGTACAATGGACGCAGAGATGTGCGAAGACGTACCGTCCTCTGCGTTCCCTAGGGCCTCGCGGCGCGGAGGATGCCGGCCCATCGAGGAGAGGAGATGACCCTGTTCGATGCCCTGACGCCGCGCCAGCGGGAGATCGCCGCGCTGGCCGATGAACTGGCGACGCGTTTCGCCGCTCGCGCCGATGCCCACGACCGCGCGGGCACCTTCCCCTTCGAAAACTATGCCGACCTGCACGAGTCCGGCTACCTGCGGCTGGTCATCCCCGCGGCCTATGGCGGGGCCGAGGCCCGCCTGGCGGAGATGGTCGTGGCGCAGGAGCGCCTGGCCCGCGGCGACAGCGGCACGGCCCTGGCGGTCTCGATGCTCACGCTGCTGCTCGGCGGGCAGCGCGACCAGCCCACCTGGCCGGAGTCGGTCTTCGCCACGATCTGCCGCGTGATCGCCGCCGAGGGCGGGCTGATCAACTCGGTCGTCACCGAGCCGGAGCTGGGCAGCATCTCGCGGGGCGGCGTTCCGGCCACCACGGCGACGCCGACCGGCGGCGGCTGGCTGGTCAACGGCCGGAAGATCTTCGCCACCGGCGCGCCAGCGCTGCGCTACTTCGTCACCGGGGTTGTGCTGCCGCCGGGCGAGCACGCGCCGCAGGGGGAGATGGCCAGCGCGATCATCGAGGCCAGCGCGCCGGGGCTGCGGATCGAGCGCACTTGGGGCCAGGGGCTGGCGATGCGCACCTCCGGCAGCGACGATGTGATCTTCGAGGATGTGTTCGTGCCGGAGGGCTGGCTGGTCGGGCGGCGGGCGATCGGCGCCCCGGCCGGCGGCGGGGCCGCCCCCGGCACCAGCGGCTGGAGCCTGACGGTCGCGGCGGTATACCTCGGCATCGGGCAGGCCGCCTGCGACGCCGCCTGCGACTACGCCAACACCCGCACACCGCCCTCGCTCGGCGCGCCGATCGCCACCCTGCCGCACATTCAGCAGTGGATCGGCGAGATGCAGATCGCGCTCGACGCGGCCCGCGCCGTGCTGCACGACGCCGCGCGCCTGTGGGATGAACGGCCGGATCTGCGCGCCCGCCTCGGGCCGCGGATCGCCGCCGCCAAGTACCTGGCGACCAACGGCGCATGCCAGGCGACCGAACTGGCGCTGCGGGTGGCCGGCGGCTTCAGCCTGACGCGCGATCTGCCGCTGGAGCGCTTCTTCCGCGACGCCCGCGCCGGGCTGTTCAACCCGCCGCAGGACGACCTGGCGCTGGCGATGGTCGGGCGGGCAGCGCTGGCGGGGCGCGCCCCCGGTGCGGCGGCGGGATGACAGGGTTCAGGGTTCGCCACCGCCTGCCAGTGCTCCAGCATGCAGCATGCTGTGCGTGATTGAATGACTGCAGCGCATCGCCATGCGGTCCTGCAATCTGCAAAGGCGCTAGTCCCCGCGCGGGGTGCCCAGAAGCGCATCGAGCGCCGCCAGGTCGTCTGCCGAGGGGATCCAACGCGCGGCGGCGGCGTTGGCACGCACCTGCTCTGGCCGCGTCGCCCCGGCGATGACGGAGGCGACCACCGGGCGCGCCAGCAGCCAGCCGATCGCCAGGTCGAGCAGGGTATGGCCGCGCGCCCCGGCGAAGGCCATCAACGCTTCGATCTGTGCGAGGTTCTGCTCGCTGAGCACGTCCGTCCTGCCGGACAGGCGTGTGCCCTCCGGCATCGGCTGGCCGCGGCGGTACTTGCCGGTGAGCAGGCCGCTGGCAAGCGGGAAGTAGGGCAGGAAGGCCAGCCCGAGCCCGGCGCAGAGATCGAGCACCCCGTCGACTTCTGGCTCCCGGTGCAGCAGGCTGTATTCGTTCTGGACGCCGAGGCCGCCGCGCCCGGCCGGCCGCGGCGGCCTCGGCGTCCCGCAGTTGTGCCGCCGAGAAGTTCGAGCAGCCGATCTCGCGCACCTTGCCGGCCCGCACCAGGTCGTCGAGCGCGCCCAGGGTCTCGGCGATCGGGGTCTCGGGGTCAGGGACGTGCAACTGATACAGGTCGATGTAGTCTGTGCCGAGGCGGCGCAGGCTGGCCTCGGCCGCGCTGCGGATGTAGGCCGGACTGGCGCCCCGCCCGGCGCCCTCCATGGGGTGGCCGAACTTGGTGGCGATCACGACATCTTTGCGGCGCGGGCCAAGCGCCTGGCCAAGGTACACCTCGCTCAAGCCCTGGCCGTAGACATCGGCGGTGTCAAAAAACGTCACGCCCGCCGCAAGCGCCGCGTCGACCACCTCGGCGGTGCGCGCCGCGTCCAGCCGGCGGCCGAAATTATTGCAACCTAGCCCGACGACCGAGACGGCCAGGCTGCCGATGTTGCGGGTTTCCATGCACGCTTCCTTCAGCATTGGAGCGCATCGCCGATCTGCGTGAGCTGGTGGTCGGGGATGGCGGTATCGATCAGCTTGGAGGCCAGACCGCAGATCGCCGCATCCTGCACCGTGATCAGCCGCGCGCGCCTCGCCGCGACGATATCCTTCATGCGTTCATCCGCGGTGTGCTCGCGCGTGAACCCCGCAACCACCAGCCGCCTGGGCGCGCTCTCGCTCATGTCCATTGTTTCAGCCGCACGAGTCCCGACGGGCGACGTACCGGGGGACATGCGCATTGTACCATGCAATGGCCGAGCTGCGGCGCGCCAGCATGCTCGAGAGCGCCGAAACAACGGGAGGTGGATGTGGCGTCAGCGTGCGCCGTGCGGCCCGCATCCCCGCCGGAGAGCACACGAGGGTTCCTAAACGGGATGGTCAGTACGGCGGTTCGGCCGGGCCATCATAGCCGCACATGCCGAGGCGCGGCGAGTTCACCAGCGCCAGCGGCTCGCCGTAGTCGCGGTGGCGGTGCTTCGTTGTGTGGGCATCGCACAGCATGCCGGAGGCGTCGTGCTCGACCATGCACTCCATGCAGAGATGCGTGGCGGGCTGGCCGCATTCCTGGCACTCAACCTGTGGCGTTACGTTGCGCGCCATGAGCACCAGCGGTCGCTCCGTCAGCGGCACGCCGGCGTGCTGATCGATGCGGCGGATGCGTGTCTCGGACGAGGTGCCGAAGTCGTAGATGTGCACCACCTCGTCGTAGTGCGAGAAGATTTGCTCGACAGTGCGAGTCTTGGCCATATCGCGCCCGCCCCAGCCGCCCAGCTTGAACGCGCTGAGATGGCCGCAGCACTCCAGCTAGATCGCGCGCAGGTAGGTGTCGATGTCCTTCAGCTTCACGGCGCCGCGCGCCTCGATGTCGAGCCAGAATTCCGGCGCGTAGGCGTCCTCCATGCGAAGGTAGAAGAGCGTCTCAGGCCTGCCCTTTGTCGCCGCCGCCGCCACCTTTTCGGCGCGGGCCGGGCACTTCGCCAGGTGGCGGCCCATCGCGCCCTTGGTCGTCTCATAGCTGCAGAACTGGCAGGTTCCGCGCGATTGCTGGCCACGTGGCATGGGCGTTCTCCTTGTGTAGCCCATTTCTGCGCACGCACGGTGCGTGCGGTTGCGTCCCGGCCGGGTGCAATTGCAGATTGCAGACTTTGCGGATGGGGCAGGCAGCATCCTGCGCATATGATACGCGGGGATGCGGATCCGCTAACCGCACTGCGCACCGTTGTCACGCCTGCACCATAAGGACTTCCCTGGCACCGCCACGATCGGGCCCCTATCACTCGCCCAACCTGTCACCCTGTCACCCGGTCGCCCGCTCACTCCCCACCACCCCGCGCCTCGTCGCGCAGCCTGCGCACCAGACTCAGCGCCGGATCGACTGGCAGCTCGCCGTGGTCGGGGAAGTCCACCGAGAGCATCTCGCGCTCGCCGTCGAACCAGCTTCCGGTGACGGTCCCTTCGCCGTACGGCAGGCAGAAGATCCGCTCCCCGGGCTGGAAGCGCGGCTGGAGGGTTTGCGGGCGGGTGTCCGGCGTGCGGGCCGGCGCGGGCGGGCGGTGGAGGGCGCGCGCTTCGCGCTGGCGGCGCAGGCGTTCGATCAGCGCGGCGGCATCCGCGCCGCCGTCCTCCTCGGGCGGGGGCGCGGCGGCGCGGCTGGCGGGCGAACCGGCCAGCGGCAGCGGCTCCTGCGCCGGGCGGGCCGGCGCGGCGGGTGGACCGGAACGGGCCGGCTGCGGCTCCCGACGGGCAGGCAGGGGACGGCCAGCTGGCGAGGGACGCACCCGCTCCGGAGGCGCCGGGCGGGCGGGCTCGGGCGGCGCCGGGCGCGGCTCAGCGGCGCGGCGGCCGAGCAGCGGCAGCAGCCAGTCCATGTCGGCGCGAGCCATCGGCTCCAGCAGCGGGTCGGCCCGGCATGCGTAGGCGATATCGTAGGCAAGTTGGAGCAGCGGCTCGGCGTTGCGGTAGAGCCACGCCGCCATCCCACAGCCACCCGGCTGCGCATCGACCAGATAAAGGCGGCGCTGCTCCGGATCGTAGCACGGCACCACATCGGTGAAGCTCGCCAGCGCCCGCAGCGACAGCGCCGCCGCCAGGCTCCAGCCGATGAACTGCCCGAGGGTCTGCACCTCGGCCGCCAGCTCCACCCAGCAGGCCGGAGCGACCCAGGTGCTCGTCCGGGACGGGGCGAGGCGTACCTCCTCCGGTGTGCCGCCGGGCGTCAGCTCGCGCCAGGCGTAGATCTCCTCGTCGACCGTCACCCGGCCCCAGGCGATGCGGCGAGCGTCGAAGAGCGCCCGCTGCTCCCACTGGTCGCGCACCGTCACGGTCGCGCGGCGCAACGGCCAGGTGCGCCGGCCGTTGGTCTCCAAGCGGACGATGACGCTGCCGTGCTCATCGTCCTGCGACAGCACGCGCACCCCGCCGGCGCCCGGCGGCAGCGCCGCGCCGGGGAAGGCCCAGCGCTCGACGCCGGTGGGGTCGAGCCGGTCGATCGGGCGGCCCTTTTTCGTGCGCACCAGCGCCGCCTCGCCGCTGGCCGAGAGCAGGCTGAACTGCTCGTACGGATCGCTGACCTGCAGCGTCGGCTTCCAGGCGACCTCGGGATCGGGCAGATCGACCAGGTCGCCGCGGGCCACCAGCCGCTCGACGATCTGCTGGACGCCCCACCCCGCCGCTTCGTCGTGGGTCAGCGGCAGCTCGGTCGCTGCACACAGCACGTGCTGCGCCGTCACATAGGCGTTGGACGGCTGCGGCGGCCAGAACTCCGGCGGCTCGGTCAGCAGCGATTCGGCGTGGCGGGCGAGCATCTGGTCCTGCGGCAGCTCGCTGAGCACCACGACCACCGCCGCGTAGCCGGAGCGCAGCAGCGAGCGCAGCACACCGCGCGAACCGGGGTAGCCGGCGGTGATCAGCACCTGGCCCGGCGCGGGCGACGGCCCGGTCGTCACCCGCTCGGCCTCGCCGAGCATGGGGGCGAGCGCCGCGGCCTCGAGCGGGCGGCAGAGAATGTGCACGTCGTGCCCTTCGCGCTGAAAGGCGAGCGCCAGCTCGGCCGACTCGCGCAGCCGGTCCGCCGGCCCGCGCCAGACGGCCAGCACCGTCGGATCGGCTTGGGTGTCCGCGCCGCTGATGATGCGCCAGGGCGCGCCGGTCAGGCCGGTGAGCGCCGGCTGCGGCTCGGCAAGCTCGACGCAGGTGCCGAGCAGGGCAGGCACGCGGCCGCTGTGCGCGACGGCGACCCGCTGATGGCGCAGGAGCAGGTCGGACAGGTGGGCGCCGGCGATCCCGACATAGCGATGCAGGTCGGGCAGGAGCGTCAGGCGCAGCCGCTCCCACACGAAGCGCCAGGCGCGGTCGTGGTAGCGCAGCAGGCGGCGGTGCAGGGCGTCGGGGGTGGCGATCAGGATGCGGGCGGCGAAGTCCGGCCGTGTGCCGCCTTCCACCAGCGCGGCGCGCAGGGCCAGGCGCTCGGGCAGCGCCCCGGCGACCCGCTGAAGCTCCTGCTCCCAGGTCTGAGCGGTGGCGCCGTCGCGGGCGATCACCAGGGCGCGGGCGCCCGGCTCGCCGATGAGCGCGGCATAGAGCATCAGGGTGCCGGTGGCGAGGGCCACCGGGCCAGGGGCCAGCAGCGCCGCCGGTTCGCCGCGGCGCAGCGCGGTGAGCGCCTGGGCCTGATGCGGCCGGAACGGCTCGCGGGTCATCGCCACCCAGGCCTGGCCCAGTTCATGGTCCACCGGCAGGTGACTGATGCGCTCGCCGGGCGTGCCGTCCAGTTGGCGCAGCAGCAGGAGCGGCCCGGCGTCGCCGCGGCCGCGCCCCCGCCCAAGCGCCTGCAAGCTGTCAAGAACCGAAGGCACCGAACCTCCAGCACGTCGCAATGCGGAACGGCGCTTCCATTCTAGCACAGCGCCCCGGGGCGAGCAATGCGGGTGCGGCGTGCGATGCGCGCCGCAGCAGGGTGCCATGGGCGCCCCCCGGCTGCGAGGGCAGGCTCGGCGGATGGGTCGCCGCGACGGCCTGCACAGGAAATAACCTCCTCCTGAGCGAATGGTCCGCCAGGACAGATGAATAGTTATACATCTGGCGGGTGCCGCCAGATGACACTTTTTTCATCGTCCAACCGCCTGTGACACATTGTATTTCCCACTGGCGAGCGGTAAACGCGCACCCAACGGCTGCGTCCGCCCGGTTGCAGCTGCATAACACCTATGCTATCGTTACGCTGTACGCTTTCTGAACGACCCAGCCTTCACCCGCGCTGCCGCCGGTGCGCGCACGGCAGGACATGCCGTCCGCACCGCGGGGAGAGCGTGCGTATCCGGCGCCAAGCATCGAGACATCTGAAGTCACAAGGAGGTGACGATCGAGCAGATGCGCCCTCGGGGCGGCTTTATGCTGCCTGCCGGCCGTTGGTCGTGTGCTACGGGGCTTTCTGTCGTCTGTCTGGCATTGGTCGATAAGAAGGAGTACGCATGTCTCTGCAGCGAGTCCAACCGGCATCTCTGTTCCGCCCGCTGAGTCTCCTGCTGCTGCTGGCGTTGGTGCTGGCGTTTGTCGCCAGCGCGCCGGCGGCGCAGGCGGCCAGCGACCCGACCGCCCCCCGCAAGGTCGCGGGCATCAGCCCCAATGGCGTCTACATCGTCACCCTGGCCGATGCGCCGACGCTCGGCTATCAGGGCGGCGTGGCCGGCTTCCGGCCTACCGCTGGCATTCGCGACCGCGCGCACCCGGATGTCGCCCGCTATGCCGCCCGCCTGGGGCAACGCCAGGATGCGCTGCTCGCCGGCGTGGGCGGACCGAAGCTCGCCAGCTACCGCTACACCTTGAACGGCTTCGCGGCGCGCCTGACGCCGGCCCAGGCGGCGCAACTGGCCGCCGCGCCCGATGTCGTTGCCGTGACGCCCGACGAGAAGCGCCAGATCGACACCTCGCGCACGCCGACCTTCCTCGGCCTGGACGCACCCGGCGGCCTGTGGGAGACCCTTGGCGGGCCACAGCGCGCCGGCGACGGCACGATCATCGGCGTGATCGACTCCGGGCTGTGGCCGGAGAGCGGCAGCTTCGCCGATGACGGCAGCTACCGCCCGATCGCGAAGTGGCGCGGCGCCTGCGTGCCGGGCGAGCAGTGGGCTAGATCCACCTGCACCAACAAGGTGATCGGCGCGCGCTACTACTACGCCGGCTACGGCAACGTTCGCCCGTTTCCATATGAGATTCTGTCGGCGCGTGACTTCGACGGCCACGGCAGCCATACCGCCAGC
This sequence comes from Roseiflexaceae bacterium, assembly GCA_042408595.1. Taxonomy (GTDB): domain Bacteria; phylum Chloroflexota; class Chloroflexia; order Chloroflexales; family Roseiflexaceae; genus JBHOQX01. The sequence goes on from JBHOQX010000131.1 coordinate 59,808, forward strand.
ACCGCCGCCGGCAACTACGGCGTGCCGGTGACGGTCGACGGCATCAACTTCGGCACTGTCAGCGGCATGGCGCCGCGGGCTCGCATCGCCGTCTACAAGGTCTGCTGGGGCAACGGCGTGGAGGGCGGCTGCTTCACCAGCGACAGCGTCTCGGCGATCGAAGACGCGACGATGGACGGGGTCGATACGATCAACTTCTCGATCAGCGGCTCGCAGACGACGTTCCTCGACCCGGTGGAGCTGGCGTTCCTCGAAGCCGCCAGCGCCGGCGTGTTCGTCGCCGCCTCGGCCGGCAACAGCGGCCCGACCCCCGGCACCGTGGCGCACAACAGCCCGTGGATCACGACGGTCGCGGCCAGCACGCACGATCGCGACGGCCTCGGGTCGGTGACGCTCGGCAACGGCGCGACCTACCAGGGCAAGTCGATCACGCCCGGCGCCGGGCCGGCCCCGCTGATCCTCTCAACCAGCGCGGGCCTGGCCAGCGCCAGCGCGACGGACGCGCGCCTCTGCGCCCCTGGCGCGCTCGACCCGGCCAAAGTCACCGGCACGATCGTCGTCTGCGACCGCGGCGTGATCGGCCGCACCGACAAGAGCTACGCGGTGAAGATCGCCGGCGGCGTGGGCATGATCCTCGCCAACACCGGCCCGAACTCGCTCAACGCCGATCTGCACTACGTGCCGACCGTACACGTCGATCACATCGCTGGGGCGGCGATCAAGGCCTATGTCGCGGCGGCGGGCGCGAGCGCGACCGCCACGATCGCGCCGGGCCAGATCATCTTCGGCGTCGAGGCACCGTTCATGGCGCCCTTCTCGTCGCGCGGGCCGAACCGGACGCTGGGCGACCTGCTCAAGCCGGACATCACCGCGCCCGGCGTGGACGTGCTCGCCGCCGTGTCGCCGCTCAACTACCGCGGGCGCAATTACGACTTCCTCAGCGGCACATCCATGTCCAGCCCGCATATCGCCGGGCTGTCGCTGCTGCTGAAGGATAAATGGCCAGGGTGGAACCCGTCGATGATCAAGTCGGCGCTTATGACTAGCGCCAGCCAGACGACGAACAAGGGCAACCCGATCGACGGCGGCCCGGCGGCCTACGGCGCCGGCCACGCCAACCCGAACGGCGCCCAGGACCCGGGCCTGGTCTACCGGATCAACCCGCTGGACTACGTGCGCTTCCTCTGTGGGCAGGGCGTGATCATCTCGCGCGTCGGTGCGGCGCGCTGTGCGATCGGCGCGATCGATGCCAGCGACCTGAACCTGCCGTCGATCGCGATCGGCGACCTGGCCGGCGTGCAGACGGTGGTGCGCACGGTGACGAACGTCTCGGATCGGACATCCACCTACACCGCCAGCGCCAGCATCGCCGGCGTCAACGTCGCGGTGTCGCCGGCCTCACTCACGCTTAAGCCGGGCGAGTCGCAGTCGTACAGCGTTACGTTCACCACCGCCGGCGCGCCGCTGAACACGTTCAGCTATGGCGCGCTGATCTGGAGCGACGGGCGCCATAGCGTGCGCAGCCCGCTGGCCATCCGTCCGGTGGCGCTGGCGGCCCCGGCGGCGATCAGCGGGACGGGCGCGAGCGGCTCGGCCAGCTACAGCATCAAGTTCGGCTACACCGGACCATTCGCCGCCCGGCCGCATGGCCTCGTTCCGGCGACGGTCAACAGCGGCGTGGTCGGCCAGGACCCCGACCAGACGTTCGATCCGAACGACCCGACCGGCACGCTGTCGTTCCAGGTCACCATCCCGGCCGGCACCGAGTACGCCCGCTTCGAGACACGGACGGCGGACACGAACGACCCCGGCACCGACCTCGACCTGTATGTCTACGGCCCCGGCGGCACACAGGTCGGCTTCAGCGCTGGCGGCACGGCGGACGAGCAGGTCAACCTGGTGAAGCCGCCGGCCGGCACGTACACGGTGTTCATCCACGGCTGGGGCGTGCCGAACAGCCCGACACCGACCAGGCTGTACAGTTGGGCGCTCACCGCGGCCAGCGCCGGCAACCTGAGCGTGAGCGCGCCGGCCAGCGCGACGCTCGGCCAGACGGCCACGGTGACCGTGAACTGGAGCGGGCTGAGCGCGGCGACACGCTACCTCGGCTCGGTGACGTACCACAACGTCGCCAGCCCGGCCAGCTACGACGACGGACGGATCGGGACGACGCTCGTGACCATCGACGTACCATAAGGCGCGACGAGCACACCACACAGCCCCGGCAGCATGGTCGCCGGGGCTGCTGGTCTTTGGAGCAGGGTATCGCCTGGAACGGAGGAAGGCCCGGTTTGCCTTGCCGATGAGCGGACTGTTCCGGGCCACGCCGGCAGCCCGGGGGTCGGCAGATGACCGCATCGGTTGCCAGTGTTCATCTGCGACAGCAGCGGAGGAAAAGTTCATGAAGCGCGTGCGAACTATGGCCCTGATCGCAACCTTGGCGCTCAGCGCGTTGCTGGCGTTTCCTACTGCCGCTGCGCCGGGCCGGATCAACAGCGTTGTAAGGTTGGCGGTGCCGCTCCGCCGGCAGCCGCCGCCGCAGGCATCCGGCTCCGCCGGCGAGGCCGTGCCGGAGCGCGGCCTCCGCGGCGAGATCGCGCCGGACCTGGAAAGCGTGGTCGCGGGCGCTTCGAGCGATGCCGCCCGCGTCGCGGGACTGGCCGCGCAGCAGCAGACCGCGCGGCGGCGGGTCGTCAACCGCAGCCTCTCGCGGCGGCCGGGCGCCGAGGCGGCGGCCCGTGTCGCGCCGGCCGCGCCGGAGGCGGTCGCCGGCGCGGCCGCGCCGGAGGCGAGCCTGCTCAAGAGCTTTAACGGCCTGACCCTGCGCGACCAGCGGCTCGCCAACGGCGGCAATCAATTCACCGTCGAGCCGCCCGACCAGGCGCTCTGCGTCGGCAACGGCTACGTGCTCGAGAGTGTCAACACCGTGCTGCGGGTCTTCGACACCTCCGGCAATCCGCGCACCGGCGTGATCGACCTGAACAGTTTCTACGGCTACCCGGCGCAGTTCAATCGGACGACCGGCGAGCAGGGGCCGTTCATCACCGACCCGGTCTGTTACTTCGACCCGGAGAACAGCCGCTTCGTCCACGTGGTGTTGACGCTCGATGTCGATCCGGCCACCGGCGATTTCCTCGGCTCGAATCACCTGGATGTCGCCGTCAGCCAGACGGGCGACCCGACCGGCGGCTGGAACATCTACAGCATTCCGGTGCAGAACGACGGCACGCAGGGCACACCAGACCATGGCTGCCCAGGCGGGCCGTGCATCGGCGACTACCCACACATCGGCGCGGACCGCAACGGCGTGTACATCACGACCAACGAGTACCCGTTCTTCGCCGACGGGTTCAACGCCGCGCAGCTCTACGCCTTGCCCAAGGCGCAGCTTGCCGCCGGCGCGAGCACGCTCACCGTCGTCCTGATCGAGAATCTGCACGTCGGCGCGGAGCCGGGCTTCACGGTCTGGCCGGCGATCTCGCCCCCCGGGCAGTACGCCAACCGGCTGCGCGGGACGGAGTACTTCCTCAGCACGAACGCCGCCGAGGAGACCGGCAATGCCACCGGCTTCTCGAACCAACTGATCGCCTGGGCGCTGACCAACACCAGCTCGCTGAACACGCCGTCGCCGGCGCTCGGGCTGTTCGATGTCGTGCTGCCGGTCAGCACCTATGGCGTGCCGCCGCCCTCGGACCAGAAGACGGGGCCGGTGCCGCTGGCGGAGTGCCTCAACGACACGACGCTGCCGACGCCGTTTGGGTCGGGGTGCTGGCGGTTGATCTTGCTGAATGAGCCGCCGCACGACAACGTCGAGGGCCCACTGGACAGTCTGGACAGCCGGATGCAGCAGGTCTGGTACGCCGGCGGGCGGCTGTACGGCGCGCATGGCACGGTCGTCAACGTCGGCGGGGAGGCGAAGGCCGGGATCGCCTACTATGTGCTGGCGCCACAGCAGGACGGCACGGTGACGCCGGCGACCCGTGTGGTGGAAGGACGGGTGGCGGTGCCGCGCAACAACGTGATCATGCCGGCGATCGCCGTGCTGCCGAACGGCCGTGGCGTGCTGGCCTTCACACTGGCCGGGCAGGACTACTACCCGACCGCCGCCTACACCGCGATCGAGCAGAGCGGCGCCGCCGGCCCGGTGCAGATCGCCGCCGCCGGGCCCGGCCCCCAGGACGGCTTCTCCGAGTACAACCCGTTCTCCGGCTCGGGCGTCGCCCGGCCGCGCTGGGGCGACTACGGCGCGGCAGTGACGGACGGCAGCACCGTCTGGATCGCGTCGGAGTACATCGGCCAGCGGTGTACGCTCGCGGAGTATGTGCAGAACACCCCGGCCTCGCCGCTGTTTAGCTGCGGCCGGACGCGCGTAGCCCTCGGCAACTGGTATACCCGGCTCAGCCAGGTCCGTCCGTAATCTGCGGAACCACCTGGACGCGCCGGTTCGCCGCGAGCCGGCGCGCCCATACCAGGAGACAGGTATGCACACGCACCATGTTCGCTCGCTCGTTCTGGCAGCCGCACTGCTCCTCGGCGCGCTGGCCGCGCTGCCGGTGGGCGCCGCACAACGCTCGCCACTGCCGCGCCCGCCCATGTTCCAGCCGCGCGGCAACGCCCGCGCCCGCGCGCGCCTGGCGACGGACAATCGCCCGCTGTTCGGGCGCAACCGCACGCTGAAGGCCGGCCTCGCCGGTGAGGAAGAGGGCGACAACGACACCGCCATCAGCCCGACTCTCTCGGCGCTCTGTCAGTCGCTGCTCGGCCAGCCGAACCCGTACGCCAACCCGGCCCCGAACGTCGACCAGATCGTCAACGACACCGTGGTTCCGGTCGGATCGCAGGCCGGCTGCAACCCCGCCCAGAACGAGACGACCATCGCCGTCAACCCCGCCAACCCACGCAACCTCGTGGCCGGAACGAACGACTACCGACTGTTCAATGCCCGCGAAAACCGCAATGACGGCTCGGGCTGGGCCTACACCTCGTTCGACGGCGGCCAGACCTGGGCGAATGTTCTGCTGCCAGGGCTGACCTACCAGTCCGGCGCGGCCAGCCCGCTCGCCGTGATGGACGCCGCGGGCGACCCGGTGCTGGCGTTCGGGCCGAACAACACCGTCTACTACGGCAACATCGTCTTCAGCCGCCTGAACGATGCCAACGGCATCACCGTGAACGTCTCGCACGACGGCGGCCTGACGTGGGATCCGCCGGCGATCGTCCAACTTGACGGGGTGGACGGCGCCGGCAACCCGGTTCCGACCGATATCTTCAATGACAAAGTCTGGCTGACCGCCGATTCGACCAGCGGCACGGTGTACGTCACCTGGACCCGCTTCGACTTCGCGGCCGGCGAGTCGCCGATCGTGATTGCGAAGTCCACCGACTTCGGGCGCACCTGGTCGCCGTGGCGGCCGGTCAGCCCGACGCTGGCGACCTTCGTCGGGTCGGGCATCACCCCGTACGACCAGGGCTCGCGGCCGCAGATCGGGCGCCGCGGCGAGGTGTATGTCGCCTACGAAGGGGCCGTCTGCCAGACGCTCGCCTGCGACCAGCCGGGCGACGCGGATGCGACCATCGTGGCGAAATCGACCGACGGCGGGCAGACCTTCACCAGTGCCATCGTGGACTACAACTTCGATTTCCCGCTCAATCCGGACGTCGGCCGGGCCACGCTCACCGACGAGAACTTCCGTATCAACAGCTTCCCGTCATTCAGCGTCGACCCGGCGACCGGGAACCTGTTCGTCGCCTGGGCGGACGACCGCAACGGCACCTATGATGCCAGCGGCAATTCGATAAAGACCAACGGCGATGTCTTCGTCGCCGGCTCGCCCGACGGCGTCCACTGGACGCCGACCGCCGTGATCGGCACGAGCGCCGACGAGGTCTTTCCCGAGATCGCGGCGTTCCGTGGCCGCAAGGCCGTCAGCTTCTACACCCGCGCCTACGACCCGAGCGGCATCGGGCTGGATTATGCGATGTGGACGCCGGGGCGCTTCTATCGCGTAACCACCCAGACGCAGAACCCGCAGGTGCAGTTCGTCGGGATCGGCCGGATCAGCGGCCAGGTGCTCCAGGGCGTCTTTATCGGCGACTACACCGCGCTGACGATCGGCAGCGACCTGGTGGCGCACCCATGCTGGACGGACTTCCGCGGCCGGCCGGGCATCAACACGCCGAATCAGGACGCCTACACCCAGGCCATTCCGCTGCGGTAGCAGGCGCGGCAGCAACACGCCAGCACGCCCCCGGCGGCCGCCGGGGGCGTGCTGGCGTGTTGCTGCCATTCGTCGCGACGACACCACCGCCTGCCACACGTTCGTCACACTTCCGCCGTTCTTTTATCACGTCATGCTGCTCCCCTCGCCATGCAACGGCGACGCGATCATGGCGACGCTCCGATTTCGCAGCGCTATCGGCTCGCTGGCTCGGGCCGAAAGCGCCGACGGTTGCTGGACGTTCAAGTGGATCGGCTGCTGGCGGCCGCAGGTGGTAATCCGGCATTACGAAGCCAATGAAAACCTGGCCGTGTTGACCCAACATCGCTGGTCGGGCGGCGGCACAATGGCGCTGAGTGCCGAGCGGACGTTTCGGGCGACGACCAATATCCAGTGCTCACGGCTGAAGCTGCTCGGTGTGCGCGATCAGCCCCTCGTCAGCTACGAGTGCAGCGGCACGCTCCGCATGACCCACCACGTCCAGACCGAGCCAGGCGCGCTGGACCTGCCCGATCTGCCATGGCTGGTGCAGTTCGGCCGGTATCTGATGGTCAGCTATTCCTCGTGTTAGGTGACAAGCGGCTCTTTCCCTGCCGGGCCCGTTGACCGCAGCGGAACATCATGGCCGCTATCGAACTGTCATCTAACTGCAACGAAACAGGGATGGCAAATGGCGGGGGGGTTTTCCACAATAGCAGTATCAGGCACCGAGGCATGTGATCGGGCATAGGGCACACAGCACAGCTTCGAGGATAGCGGCCCGACGGTGCACACGTGGCTCGACATGAACAGAATCTACCACCGATCTGGCGATGATTTTCGACAAACCGACTGAGTCTGGAGCAGAAAGGAGTCGCGCGCAGGCCCATGCAGCTGTTCTCGCACCGCTTTCCACACCTCGATCTGGCCGCCGCCCTCGAGGCCGCCGACGTCGCCATGCATCTGTTCGAGCGCACCGCGCCCGGCCCGGACGCGCCGATCCTGGTCTACCCGCTGAACGCCGCGTCGGACCTGGAGTCCGACGACTTTCGCAGCCGCCAGGGACTCACGCTCGAGCAGTTCGTCGGGCAGAAAGCGGCGCTCGCCTATCTGCGGCAGCAACTGGCCATCGTGCTCCACGACGGTCAGCCGCGCCACTCATATGCGATCAGCTATCCCACCCCGCAGGCCGAGGTACGCGATTACGAGGTCACGCTCTACCGGGTCGCGTGCTCGCCGGAATCGGCTGTTGCGTTCAGCATCGCCACGGATGTCACTGAGCGCCGGCGCACGGAGCGGGCGCTGCGCGACGCCCAAGACCGGCTCAACTCAGTGATCTCCAACATCCCGGTTGTGCTCTTCGTGCTCGACCGGAACGGGGTCTTTCTGCTGTCGGAGGGCAAAGGGCTCGCCAAGCTCGGGCTACAGCCCGGGCAGGTCGTCGGGCTGAACGCGCTTGAGCTGTACGCCGGTGTGCCACAGATTGTGGATGACATCAAACATACGCTGGCCGGCGAAAGCCCCACCTCGATCGTCGAGGTCGGCGATCTGATCTTTGAGAGCTACTTCACGCCGATGCGCAACGAACAGGGCGCGGTGGATGGCGTCCTCGGCGTGTCGGTGGAGATCTCGGAACGGGTGCAGGCCGAACGAGAGCGTTCGAAGCTGCAGGAGCAGATCATCAGCGCCCAGGCGGCGGCGCTGGCCGAGTTGTCCACCCCGCTGATCCCGATTAACGAGCAGATCGTTGTCGTGCCGCTGATCGGCGCCCTGGACTCGCACCGGGCGTCGCAACTGCTCGAAACCCTGCTCCAGGGGATCGAAGCCTCCCGCACCCGCTTCGCCATCCTCGACATCACTGGCGTGCCAGTGATCGACACCCACGTGGCCAACGCGCTCATCCGGGCGGCGCAGGCGGTGAGCCTGCTCGGCGCGCAGATGATCATCACCGGGATCCGCCCGGAAGTCGCCCAAACGCTGGTGGCGATCGACGTGCCGCTGGCGAACATTATCACACGCAGCACGTTGCAGAGTGGCATCGCATATGCGATGGGCGCGCGCTGAGCGCCCGCGAGCGGCGCAGCAGGTTCCGTCCAGATGCGAGCGGCCGGCGACCCGACCGCTCGCATCGTTGTTAGAAGTTGTCTGAAAGGGGGATCTTGGAGAGCTGCGCCCTCCGATATCCCGCCGCGCGGGCGGCGGCCCGGCCGCCGACCGCGCGGCGGAGCAGGATTTCTCTTGGGGCCGCAAGCCCCCAAACCTCCGGCTGGGAGCTGTTCAGACAACTTCGTGGCGCCGGGGGGCGGAGGGAGGCCAGCCAGCCCTATGGTAAGATAGGGGCGCGGACGCGTCCGCCCGGCGAACCGTGACAACATCGATCTGGAAGCGGAGGAGTGGCGGTGAATCCCTCAAGCTATCGGAAACTGGTGGCCCGACGCCTGAGCCGCAACTTTCGTGAGGCGGTCGAGATCGTCGAAACGCCATGGGTAGAACCGGGGCCGGATGAGATCGTCGTCCGCAACTGGTTCGCCGGGGTGAACGCTTCGGATGTCAACATCTCCGCGGGGGTCTATTTCGTCGATCCGAACCCGCCGTTCGATCTGGGCGTCGAGGCGGCGGGCGAGGTCGTGGCGCTCGGCGCGAATGTCCGGCACCTGAAGGTCGGCGACCAGGTGATCACAGCCATGCTCGGCGGCGGCTACCGCGAATATCAGCGCCTCAACGCCACCCTGGCGATCCCGGCGCCGGCGACGCCCGAGGCGCTGACGATCGTCGTCAGCGCGCTGACGGCAGCAGTCGGCCTGGAGACGGTTGGCAAGATGGGCCAGGGCGAGACGGTGCTGGTGACGGCCGCGGCCGGCGGTGTCGGCCATTATGCTGTACAGTTGGCGAAGCTGGCGGGGAACCACGTCATCGGCACCTGCCGCTCGGCAGAGAAGGCGGCGCTGCTGCGCGAGCTGGGGTGCGACCGGGTGATCAATTATCAGGAGGAGGACCTTGGGGACGTCCTGGCGCGCGAATACCCCAACGGTATCGACCTGATCTTCGAAAGCGTCGGCGGCCAGCTGTTCGATACCTGCGTCGAGCACCTCGCGGTGCGGGGCCGGTTGATCATCTGCGGGTACGTGTCGGAGTACACCTCCGACGCGCCGGAGGTCGTCTGCGCCCCGCGCATCTATCATCAGCTACTCTGGAAATCGGCGACCGTGCAGGCCTTTCTGTTCTCGCATTATGTCGAGCACGTCCCGGCCCATCTCGGCCGCCTCATGGAACTGTACGGCAACGGCAGCCTGACCGCCGCGGTCGATCCAACCGAGTTCCGCGGGCTCGAATCCATCCCGGACGCGGTCGAGCACCTGTACCGCGGCGCCAACCGCGGCAAGATCATCGTCCGGCTTTGAGTCGACTGGCGGCAGGGGCCGGCTGGTGCGGCGCGGCCCCGACCGCTACCGCCAGCCGCGCGTCGCTGCATCCAGTTCGGCGGCCTCGTCCGGCGTGATGCTCCACCCGAGCGCGCCGGCGTTCTGCGCCGCCTGCGCCCCGTTCTTCGCACCGGGGATCGGCAGGGTGCCACGCACCATCAGCCAGTTGAGCGCCACCTGGGCCGGCGTCCGATCGCCGTGCGCCGCGCCGATCCGCCGCAGCAAACCGACCACCGGTTGCGCCGCCGCCAGGTTGCGCTCGCTGAAGCGCGGTCCGATGCTGCGCGCGCCCGACGGGCGGCGGCCCGGGCCGTATTTGCCGGTCAGCAGCCCCATCGCCAGCGGGCTATAGGCGATCAGCGTCGCACCCAGCTCACGGCAGGCATCCAGAACGCCATTGGTCTCCGGCTGGCGCGCCAGCAGGCTGTACTCCACCTGGTTGGAGGCCAGGGGGACGCCGCGGCGCGCCAGGGCGTCGTAGGCCCGCCGCATCTGCTCAGCGCTGTAGTTGCTTACGCCGACGGCGCGAACCTTGCCCTCCGCCACGGCATCCGCCAGCGCGTCCATCAGCCGCGGGATGCTCACGAGGTGCAGCGGCCAATGGACCTGGTACAGGTCAATGCAGGGCCGTTCCAACCGGCGCAGGCTGGCGTCTAGCGCGCGGCGCACGGCCCGCGGGGTGAGCCGCCACGGCAGCGACGCGTACTTCGAGGCGATCACCAGCGGTGTGTCGCAGCCGCGCGCCAGCTGGCCCAGCAGCCGCTCGGAGGCGCCACGGCCGTACACTTCCGCCGTATCGAAAAAGGTGATGCCGGCGCGGACGCTCGCCCAGAACGCCGCGGCGACATCCGCCTGGCTGTGGTCGCGCCCGTAGCCCCAGACGAGCCGGTCGCCCCACGACCACGCGCCGACACCCAGCGGGCTGACGCGCAGCCCGGTTGGGCCGAGCGGGATAGTTTCGGGAAGAGTCATTGCTGGCTCCAGGTACACTCTGTCATATCTCGCCATACCTGCCATCAGATAGGAGTATAATACATTCGGCACGCTCCCAACCGCAGTGACACGAGCACGCCAGCGGTCGCTGTCGCCCGCTGGCGCGGAGTAGGGTATGTTTGATCTGAGCCAATTTCACGGCCCGAACGCCGGCTATGTGCTGGAATTATACGACCGCTACCTGAACGACCCCGCCTCGGTCGACCCGCAGACTCGCGCGATCTTCGCGCGCTGGACGCCCGCCGAGGCACCACCCGCCGCGCCCGCGCCGCCTGTCACGGCCGGCCCGGAGCGCACCGCGGTGGACACGCCGCTCGATGTGGCCCATATCGTCGGCGCGGCGCGCCTCATCCGCTACACCCGCGAGCTGGGGCACAAGGCCGCCCGGCTCGACCCGCTCGGCTCGGAGCCACCCGGCGACCCCGGGCTGCGCCTGGACGTCCATGGCGTCACCGAGGCCGATCTGGCGGCGCTGCCGGCCAGCATCGTGCGCGGGCCGTGCGTCGAGGGCTCGGCCAACGCCCTTGAAGCCTACCAGAAGCTGCGCGACGTCTATTGCGGCACGATCGGGTACGAGACCCAGCAGGTGCACGAGTTCGAGGAGCGGAGCTGGATCCGCCGCAGCGCCGAAGCCCGCCAGTTCTTCTACGGGTTGGACAACCCGGCTCGCCGCCGCGAGCTGCTCGAGCGGCTGACTGAGGTCGAGACCTTCGAGCGCTTCCTGCATACCACCTTCGTCGGGCAGCGGCGCTTCTCGCTCGAAGGGCTGGACATGCTCGTGCCCATGCTCGACTCGATCATCCGCAACGCGGCCGCCGCCGGCACGCGCGAGATCGTGATCGGCATGGCGCACCGCGGCCGGCTTAACGTCCTGGCCCATATTCTGGGCAAGCCGTATGTCGCCATTCTCAGCGAATTCCACGCCGCCCACCGCGATGAAGGCGCGTCGCCCGAGGGCAAGGGCACGGTCGGCTGGATGGGCGACGTGAAGTATCACCTCGGCGCGCGCCGCGCCTACAAGGAGTCCGGGATCGAATCGATGCCGATCACCCTCGCGCCGAACCCAAGCCACCTCGAGTTCGTCAACCCGGTGGTCGAGGGACGCGCGCGCGCCGCGCAGGAGACCCGCGATCAGCCCGGCGCACCCCAGCAGGATGAGCATGCCTCGCTGGCCATCCTCATCCACGGCGACGCGGCCTTCCCCGGGCAGGGGATCGTTGCCGAGACGCTCAACCTGTCGCGACTGCTCGGCTACAACACCGGCGGCACGATCCATATCATCACCAACAACCAGATCGGCTTCACCACCGAGCCGAGCGACTCGCGCTCGACGCTCTACGCCAGCGACCTGGCGAAAGGGTTTGAGATCCCGGTCGTCCATGTGAACGCCGACGATGTGGAGGCATGCATCGCCGTGGCGCGCATGGCCCATGCCTACCGCGAGCAGTTCGCCAAGGACTTCGTGATCGACCTGATCGGCTACCGGCGCTGGGGGCACAACGAGGGTGACGAGCCGAGCTACACTCAGCCGAAGATGTACGAGCGGATCGCCAGCCACCCGACGGTGCGCGAGATCTGGGCCAGCACGCTGGAGCGGGAGGGGATCGTCGATAAGGCCGCGGCGGACGCGATGGTCGCCGCGGTGATGGAGCGGCTGCAGGCCGCGCGGCACGAAGCGGAGCGCATGCCGCCGGAGGACCGCCGACCCAAGCCGGCCCCGCCCGGCCTGGCCCGCCGCACCCCCACCGCCGTGCCGGCCGAGGAGTTGCGCGCGCTGAACGAGGCGCTCCTGGCGCGCCCGGAGGGCTTCACGCCCCACCCGCGGCTGGAGCGGCAGCTCGAACGGCGACGCGGCGCGCTGGATCAGCCCGGCGGTATCGACTGGGCGCACGCCGAGGCGCTGGCGTTCGCGTCGGTTCTGGCGGACGGCATTCCCGTTCGCATGAGCGGGCAGGACAGCGAGCGCGGCACCTTCTCGCAGCGCCACCTGGTGCTGCACGATATCGTCACCGGGGCGACCTACACGCCGATGCAGGCGCTGCCGCAGGCCAAAGCCTCGTTCGCGATCTACAACAGCCCACTCTCCGAGGCGGCTGTGCTCGGCTTCGAATACGGCTACTCGTCGCACGCGCCGGGCACGCTGGTACTCTGGGAGGCGCAGTTCGGCGACTTCGCCAACGGCGCGCAGGTGATCATCGACCAGTTCATCGTCTCCGGGCGGCAGAAGTGGGGCCAGCTCCCGGCGCTGGTGCTGCTGCTGCCGCACGGTTACGAGGGGCAGGGGCCGGAGCACTCCAGCGCTCGGCTCGAACGCTACCTGCAACTCGCCGCCGATGAGAACATCCGTGTGGCGACACCGACCAACGCGGCGCAGTACTTCCACCTGCTGCGCCGACAGGCCGCCCTGCTGCTGAGCGACCCGCGCCCGCTGATCGTGATGACGCCCAAAAGCCTGCTGCGCCACCCACGCGCCGGCTCGTCGCTGGCCGACCTGGCGGAAGGGCACTTCCAGCGGGTGATCGACGACCCGACCGGCCGCGAGCGCGCCGATTCGATCACCCGGCTGGTGCTGTGCGCCGGCAAGGTGTATATCGACCTGATCGGCATGCCCGAATCGCGCGAGGCGCGGAACGTCGCGGTTATCCGCATGGAAGAGCTCTACTCCTTCCCGCAGGACGAGTTGCGCGCGGTGCTGGCGGGCTACCCGAACATCCGCGAGGTTGTCTGGCTGCAGGAGGAGCCGCGCAACATGGGCGCATGGAGCTATATCGCGCCGCTGCTGCGCCCGCTCATCCCGGCGGATGTGCCGCTGGCCTATGCCGGCCGCGCCCCATCGTCCACACCGGCCGAAGGCTCGCTGGCCGAGCACACCGTCGAGCAGACGCGCATCATCCGCGAGGCGCTCACGGGCGAGATCAAGGAAGAGTTGGTGCCGGTGGCGGAGTGATGACGGCCGGAAGACGGAGGACCGAAGACGAACGCAGGCGCAACGTTTTGCGAGCGTGTGGGTTCATAGCGTGGCTGACGTTCGCTTTTCGGTTGACGCACGACGGACGGACGCACGACACCGCTGAAGTCGGCAATGGCGTCAGGAGTTATGCATGGCAGCAGAAATTCGCGTTCCGGCGCTCGGCGAGTCGATTGTCGAGGCGACGGTCAGCAAGTGGCGCAAACGGGTCGGCGAGCCGGTCAAGGCTGGTGAGACGCTGGTCGAGCTGGAGACCGATAAGATCAATGTCGAGGTGGCCGCCGAGCAGGACGGCGTGCTCGAGCAGATCGCCCAGCCGGAGGGCGCGAACGTGAACGTCGGCGACGTGCTCGGCATCATTGGCACGGGGGCCGGCGCGTCCGGCGAGGGCTCGAACGGCGCGCAGACCGCCGCGCCCGCGCCGCCGGCGGCTCAGCCTGCCCCCGTAGCTGCCGGCGACACCGGCGAGGCGCAGCCCGCTGGAGCCGTTTCCGCACCCGTCGGGCGCCGCGCCGATGTCGCCGCCACGCCGGTCGCGCGCAACGTCGCCGCGGCCGAAGGCGTCGATCTCAGCGGCGTGAGCGGCAGCGGCCCCGGCGGGCGCGTCACCAAGGGCGACGTGACAGCGCAGGTCACGGGGCGGCCTGCCGGGACGCCCGCCTCGCCCCCGCCGCAGACCGCGCCGCAGACCCCAGATCGGCCGCAGGGCGGCGGCCCGGCGGCGGACGATGGGGGGCGGCGGGCGGAGGCGCAGCCGCCGCAACTCCCGAACCTCGCGCCCCGCGCCGCGACAGACGGGCGCGAGGAGCGCATGAAGCTCTCGCGCCGGCGTCAGACGATCGCCCGGCGGCTGGTGGAAGCGCAGCACACCGCCGCGATGCTCACCACCTTCAACGAGATCGACATGAGCGCGGTGGTCGAGCTGCGCAAGCGACGCAACCCGGAGTTCGAGAAGCGCTACGGCGTGAAGCTCGGCTTTATGTCGTTCTTCGTCAAGGCGGTTATCGGCGCGCTCAAGTTCCAACCGCGCCTCAATGCCGAGATCCAGGGCGACGAGCTGGTGTTGAAGAAATACTACGACATCGGCATCGCCGTGGCCGCCGAGGAGGGGCTGGTCGTCCCGGTGCTGCGCGACGCCGACCGCCTGAGCTTCGCCGAGATCGAGAAGGGGATCGCCGACCTGGCAGCCAAAGCCCGCGCCAACCAGCTCAGCCTGGCCGATTTGCAAGGGGGCACGTTCACGATCACCAACGGCGGCATCTTCGGCTCGCTGATGTCGACACCGATCCTGAACGCGCCGCAGGTCGGCATTCTCGGGATGCACGCGATCAAGGAGCGCCCGGTCGCCCTGGACGGGCAGGTCGTCATCCGCCCGATGATGTACGTCGCCCTCTCCTACGACCATCGGATCGTGGATGGGAGCGAGGCGGTGCGTTTCCTGGTACGCGTCAAGGAGCTGGTCGAAGACCCGGAGTCGCTGTTGTTGGAGGGGTGAGCGGAGCCATGAATGATGCGTGATGCGTGGCGGAGAGGCGTGGAGGGGCTGCGCCCCTCCACGCCCCTTTCTTCCTGCCTCACCCGCCGCCGCCGACGCCGCTCATGATCCCGCCTTCGGTCATCGCGCGCACGTCGAGCAGTTTATCGACCTCGTCGGCAGAGAGCAGCCCCTTCTCCACCACCAACTCCTTGATCGTTCTGCCGGTCGCCAGCGCCTCCTTGGCGATCGCCGCGCCGTTCATGTAGCCGATCACCGGGTTGAGCGCAGTGACGAGGATCGCGTTCTTGGCGAGCCAGCCATAGGCTTTCTCGCGGTTCGCCGTGACCCCTACGACGCACTTCTCGGTGAAGGCGCGAATCGCGCCGATCAGGACGTGCATCATCTCGAACAGGTTGTGCGCGATAATCGGCATCATCACATTCAGTTCGAGCTGGCCGGCCTGCGCCGCGAGCGAGACAGCGAGGTCGCACCCCTGCACGTGGAACGCTGCCATGTTCAGCATTTCGGCCAGCACTGGGTTGACCTTGCCGGGCATGATGCTCGAGCCGGGCTGCACCGCCGGCAGCCGGATCTCGTCCAGGCCAGTCGCCGGGCCGGAGGCGAGCAGGCGGAAGTCGTTGGCGATCCGGGTGAGTGTGATGCAGAGCGTGCGCAGCGCGGCGGAGAAGTCGGCCGGGTCCGCCATACTTTGCATCGACTCGAACAGGTTGCCGGAGGAGCGCAGCGGTTGGCCGATCAAGGTGGAGAGGCGGGCCACCATGCGCTTGTGGTATTCCGGGTGGGCGTTCAGCCCGGTGCCGGTAGCCGTGCCGCCGATCCCCAGGCGGCGCAGCCGGTCGCCGGCGACAGCGATCCGCTCGCGGTCGTTGGCGACGGCCCGGGCGTACGCGCCGAACTCCTGTCCCAACCGCACCGGCACTGCGTCTTGCAGGTGCGTCCGCCCGGACTTCACCACATCGTCGAACTCATCCGCCTTGGCCTGCAGCGCCGCCGCCAGCCCGTCCACCGCGCCAAGCAGCTCATCCAGCCGCAGCAGCACGCCAAGGCGGATGGCGGTCGGGATGGTGTCGTTGGTGCTCTGCGCCATGTTGACGTGGTCGTTCGGGTTGACCGGCTTCTTCGGGTCGTCGAGCGCGTAGCCGAGGATCTGATTGGCGCGGTTGGCGATCACTTCGTTGACGTTCATGTTGTGGCTGGTGCCGGCGCCGGCCTGGAAGGGATCGACGACGAACTGGTCGCTCCAACGGCCATCGATCACCTCCTGCGCCGCCTGGATGATCGCATCGGCCAGTTTCGGGTCGAGCAGGCCGAGATCGCGGTTGACTTCGGCGGCGGCGCGCTTGATCAGGGCCTGCGCGGTGACAAACGCTGGATAGGGGCGCATCCCGCTGACCGGGAAATTCTGCACGGCACGCTGGGTCTGCGCGCCATAGAGCGCATCGGCGGGCACGCGCACCTCGCCGAGCGAGTCCTTTTCGATTCGATACTTGTCGGCCATGTGGCGCACTCCTTCGTTGAGCCGCGAGCGGAACCGACACCCATGGTAGCACGAAAGCGCCCGGCGGACGCGACGTGGGCCTGACGGTCTCTTCTCACTGCCAGCAGTGGCTCCCTTAGACTAGCCCAAGCACACGGATGTCAGGTCGCTGGTGAGCGCTACGAGCCGTATGTCGGGCGCCGGAGCGGGCTGGTAGCGTGGGAGTTGCTCGGCTGGCCGGCGCCGCCGCCGGGGCTGGCCTGGCTAGACGTCGGCTGCGGCACCGGCGGTCGCGCGCATGTCGCGGTGGGCGACGCCCGGGCGCTGTCGGTCGCGGGCGCGTCGTTCGATCAGGCTGTCTCCGGGCTGGTGCTGAACTTCGTTCCCCAGCCGGCGCGGGCCATCACCGAGATGGCCCGCGCCGTGCGGCCGGGCGGTGTGGTCGCCGCCTTCGTGTGGGAGTACGCCGCGGGCATGGAGATGATGCGCGCCGTCTGGGACGCCGCGGCGGCATCGGACCCGGACGCCCCCGCACTGAACGAGGGCCGCCGCTTCCCGCTCTGCCAGCCAGGGCCGCTTGGCGAGCTGCTCTCCCGCGCCGGGCTTGGGGCTGTCGACGTGCGGCCGATCGACATCCGCACCGACGGCCGCAACTTCGACAACGACTGGTCGCCGTTTCGCGGCGGGCAGGGGCCGGCCCCCGGGTACGTCGCGTCGCTGGACGAGCCGCGCCGGGCGATGCTGCGCGAGCGGCTGCGCGCCAGCCTGCCGACCGCCGCGGACGGCGCGATCCACCTACGGGCGCGCAGCTGGGCGGCGCATGGGCGCGTGGCGGCCCCCGCCGCGCCGTGAGATGGCGGAAAGGCGCGTGGCGGCCGGGCACGGTACCATGCTGCCAGCGCACCTGAGGGAGACACACAATGACAACAGCCGATGTCGAGCATATGTATCAGACGCAGATTCAACGGCTGGCCCGCGAGGAGCAGCTTCGCCTTGTGGCAATCATTGTCAGCGCACTGGCGCAAAACACAACGCCAGAGCCTGCTCCAAAGCGCAGTATCATAGACCTCCGCGGTCTTGGCAAGGAGATTTGGGAAGGGATCGATGCGCAGGAGTATATCAACAAACTACGAGACGAATAGGAACACCGTCCATGATGCCGCTCGCAGATGCTTTGGCGGGGTTCGACCGTAGTGGTATAGGAACGGCGCCAATTATCTATTTAGTCGAGGCAAATTCACGATATGACGCGATCGTTACGCATATATCTGAGCAAATTCAGGACGGCAAGATTATCGGCTTTACCTCGGTCATCAGCTTAAAAGAGGTTCTCACCCAGCCACTATGACACGTTAATCTCACGCTTGCGCAAAAATATCGCGCCATTCGTCTTGAGCGCGAGTATTTCTCGACGCTATCAATTAACTCGGGCATCGCAGACCGAGCAGCTGAGTTGCGTGCGCGGCATCGTCTCAGAACGCCGGATGCCCTGCAAATTGCCGCCGCCCTGTCGGTTGGATGCCGGGCATTCCTCACGAATGATGCCAGCCTCGGCCGCATGAACGAATTGCGGGTCCTCGGGCTGGACGATTTCAGTGCGGCATCCTGAACACCTCGCTTTATCGCCGCCCCCGCCGCCAGCGCCGCCCGCCCGGCCAGGCGGATCAACATGCTCTCGGCTGCCTCTGCTCCGCCAGGCGCGCCCGGCCCATCACCCAGCCGCGGTGGGCCGGCCATTCGCCGCCTGGAGCGCGCTGCTGCGCTCGTAGACCCGCACGCTATCGCCCACCCCCACGCCGAGAGTCTGGGCGGCGTTGCCGTTGCGCACCGCGATCTCCAGGCGGTCGCTGCTGCCGATCAGCGCCATCAGCGCGCCGAGCGGCGCGTGCGCGTAGGTCCGGTAGAGCCCAGGGATGTGCTGCCCAATGAGCTCGGCGGTCAACTCCGGGCCGATGCCGGCCTGCTCCAGATGCCGCGGGGTGATGTTGGTGATGCAGTTACCGAAATGGTCGATGTGGATGATCCGCCCAACCAGCCCGCCGGCGCGGTGCGGCCCCGGCTGCTCCAGCGCTGCCTCGGTGATCGCCGGGCGCTCCGGACCGAGCGCCGTACGCGGGACGCCCCTGGCCAAGTGTGCCGCGACCGGCGCGAAGATATCGCGCCCGTGGAAGGTACTGCTGACGTTCGCCAGCCAGTAGCGCCGCTCGGTCAGCTCCGTCACCGCGCAGCGCCCCGGCCCCCACTGCTCCAGCGCGTCGCGCCAGACATACGTCAGCACGCCGTTGTCCGGGGCGACAAACCACGCCGCCGGCGTCTCCAGCACGATCGCCGCGCGGTCCCCGCCGACGCCCGGATCGACCACCACCAGATGCACGGTGCCGGGCGGAAAGTAGCCGTCGAAGGTCTGCACCATGTACGCCCCCTGGTGAATGTTCTGCGGCGAGACCTGGTGCGTGATGTCGATCAACCGGGCGGCCGGCGCGATGCCGAGAATCACGCCCTTCATGATCCCAACGTAACTGTCCTCAACGCCGAAATCGGTCGTCAGCGTGATGATCCCGCTGGGATTCATCGGCACCCCCTTGCAATGCGACGATGACCAGGTGACACGATGACGAGATGACCTATGAGGGCAGGGGCCTGGGCGGTAGTGCGTCGATTGCAGCAGCTGCACCCTCACCGCACTAGGCCCCGATCTCCGCCCGAAGCCGCCCGAGGTCCACATCCACATCCGAGAACTCGCGCTGCAGGTCGGTCAGCAGAGCCTGCTGCGAGCGGATGAAGCGTGTGTACGGGCCGAGCGCCTCGCGCACACGGGCGATCATCTGGTCGAGCTCAGCGTCGAACTGGCGCTGCATTGTACCGCTCAGTTGCTCACGCATTGCCACGATCTTGTCGCGGAACTGATTCTTGAGCTGGCGGCGCTTGTTCGGGATGACATACAGCCCGCCGATCGCGATCACGCCGGCCGCCAGCACGCCGGTGATGTCCAGCGCCAGCGTCGGCAGCGTGGCCGCCAGCAGCGCGCCGATCCCCACCGCCCCGATCTCGGTCAGCGCCGTCGCCGCCAGCGCGCCGCGCACATCCTCGACCATCTGCTCCGCCTCGACCTTCTGGTCGTAGTTGGCGACGACCTTCTGCGACTGGCGTAGCACCGACTCAAGCAGCGCGCCGCGATTGTACTCGAACGAGCCGCCGACATCGCCGATCAGGCCGTGGCCATGCTCGGGGATGCGATTGCGCTGCAGGTAATCCATGATCGCCTGCCAGAGGCGCAGGTTCTTTTCAATCATCCAGTCGATCAACTGGTGCAGCCGCTGCTCGATCTGCTGCGGCACATCCGCCACAACTTCTTCCTCGAACGCCGCCTTCACCTCGTCCGTCCGGCGCAGGTTCCAGATGTTGCCGAGCCGGATCGTCTCATCGAAGAACCGCATCCCGCGCAGCTCGAATTCGTTCAGCACATTGTCTACGCCCGACAGATGGTACTCGAAATCGTGCATCAGGTCGTCGCCGAACAGGTCGAGCTGGCGGTCGATGTTCTCCAGCGTCGTCACATCCTGCTGGAGCGTCTGCAGGCGCGCCTCGACCGCGCCGAGGTACTTGTCGGTGAGCCGCTGTGCCACCCCGATCGGGTTGAGCAGCTTGAGGCGCACGCGCTCCGCTTCGTCCAGCCGTTCGACGACGTAGCGCTCGAAGGCCTCGAAGCCGCTGGCCTCCCACGCCGCGCCGTCCGCCCCCGCCATGCGCGCCCGCTGCGCCAGCCGCGCCGAGACGGCGAACACCTCCGGCGTGAACCCCAGCAGGTCACGCACGTTCTCCTTGATGAACGCGATCACCTGCGCCTGCTCGTCGGGGCTCAGCAGGTCGACCTTGTTCAGCACGAACAGGACTTTCTTGCCCCATTCCCGGATGGCCTCCAGAAAGGCCCGCTCGCTTTCGGTGAACGGCCGGTCCGCCGAGGTGACGAACAGCACCAGGTCGGCCCGCGGGATGAACTCGCGCGTCAGCTCTTCGTGGCGGCGGATGATCGCGTTCGTGCCGGGCGTGTCCACCACCACGATCTGGCGCAGGATGTCGGCGGGGAAGGCGCGTTCGAGCAGGAATTCCTCGCGCAGGTATTCGCGCGGCTCCGGCCCGTAGCGCAGCAGCGTGATCCGGTCGGTCGTCGGCGTCACCCCCTCGGGCAGCACCCGATCGCCGAGCAGGGCGTTGATAAAGCTCGACTTGCCGGAGTTGAACTCGCCGGCGACCACCAGCAGAAAGAGCTCTTCGAGATGCGCGATCGTCTCGTTGAGCGTGCGCAAATCGCCAGGGGCAACATCCCCGCCGAAGCGGCGCAGCGTCTCGCGCAGCCGCTCGAGCACGCCGCGCTCGCGCTCGAGCAGCTCCGCCTGGCGCTCGGTCAGCACTTTCCGTTGGCTTAGAAGTCCGAACACACACGCCTCGTTTCGATCATTGCGCGCCGGGCGGCGCAGGTGTACCCTATCAAAAAGTGTACCGTGAAGGTAGGCGGCGCGCAAGCGCATCCCGCCGGCAGCGTGGACGGTCACCCTATCGGTTCGTTGTTAGGAACATCTCGGAGGCACGCCATGGCGGGCTCGCTCACATCGGTTCCCGGCGTCGCCGTCGGCCACGCCCATGACTTGGAGGCGCTCACCGGCTGCACCGTCGTGCTGCTGCCGCCCGGCGCCACCGTTGGAGTGGATGTGCGCGGCGGCGCGCCGGCCACCCGCGAGACCGACCTGCTCCGCCCAACCGCCATGGTGCCGCACGTGGACGCGATCTGCCTCTGCGGCGGCAGCGCCTTCGGGCTGGACGCAGCCGGCGGTGTGATGCGCTGGCTCCGGGCCCAGGGGCGCGGCTTCGAGGCCGGAGTCGCCCGCGTGCCGATCGTCCCGGCGGCGGCGATCTTCGACCTCGGCATCGGCCGGGCCGATCGCTGGCCGGACGCCGCCACGGGCGAGGCCGCCTGCCGCGCCGCCTCGACCGACCCCGTCGCGGAGGGATGCGTCGGGGCAGGGGCCGGCGCGACGGTCGGCAAGCTGCTCGGCCCCGCCGCCGCGATGAAGAGCGGCCTCGGCTCCAGCGCGCTGCTACTGCCCGACGGCACGACCGTCGCCGCGTTGGCGGTGACCAACGCCCTCGGTGATGTCTACCGCGACGGCACACACGCGATCATCGCCGGAGCGCGGCGGCCCGATGGAGGCTTCGCCGGGCCGGCGGCGCTCGGGTCCGGCCGGCTGCCTGGGCCGGGCGAGCATACCACCCTGGCCGTCGTCGTGACGGACGCCGCGCTCGACAAGGCCGGCTGCCAGAAGCTGGCCGAGATGGCTCAGGACGCCCTCGCCCGCACCATCCGCCCCGTCCATACCCCCTTCGACGGCGACATCGTCTTCGCCGCGGCGACCGGGGCGCGCCCCACGCCCGGCCTGCTGCGCCTCGGGGCCGCCGCCGCCGACGCGCTCGCCGCGGCGATCGAGCGCAGCGTCCTGTTGGCGACGTCGCTCGGCGGCCTGCCGGCGTGCGGGGAGAGGGCGAGCTACGCCGGCCATGTTCCACACCCCGCGAACAAGCACTGAATCGGCACGATCTCCCACCCATCCCTGGCATCTTGGCGATCCACTCCGGCACAAGCATCACGCGGGCGCGGGCGTCAGCCAGACGAACTGGTACGGCTCGAGCGTCAGCGGCGCATCCGCCGTGCGCAGCTCGTCGCTGATCAGGTCGCGGAAGCGGTAGCCGGGGCCGTAGACCCGCAGCCGGTTGGCGTCCATCGCCTGCGGCCGCTCCGAGACATTCGCCACGACCAGCACCCGCTGGCCGCCGTGGTCGCGGGCGTAGCCGAACAGGTGCGGGTTGCCGGCGTCGATCAGATCCATTGCCCCATTCCACAGGGCCGGCTGCGCCTTGCGCAGCGCGATCAGCCGGCGCACCCCGGCGAACACCCGCCCCTCGATCGTCGTCGGGTCACCCCGGCGGGCCAGCCGCGCCTCGTCCAGCCGCGGCCGGTGAATCCAGCGGCTGTCATCCGCCTCGGCGGGGTTCAGGGCATAGCTGTAATCGTTCAAGGTGCCCAGCTCATCGCCTAGATAGATCAGCGGGATGCCGCCGATGCTCATGATGATGCTATGGAGCAGCAGGATGCGGCGCAGCGCCAGCTCGACCCCCTGCGGGTCGCTGGCCTGCAGCGCCGCCTCCAGCCCCGCGAGCGAGGCCAGCGTCCCGCTGACCCGCGCGTCGCCGGTCGTCGGGTTCTCCTGAAACGGCACGCCGCGGGCGAACGAACCGTCGAAGCGTCCGTGGTAGAAGTCGTTCAGAAAACGGCGGTGCCAGAAGGGGTCGATGCCGAGTGAGCGCGCCTCGTCGTCGTCGAACGTCCAGCCGATGTCGTCGTGCGAGCGCAAGTAGTTGAGCCAGGCGCAACCCGGCGGCAGGCGGAAATGCTGCTGCAGCGACAGATGCAGCAGCCGCGTCTCGCGCGTCGCCAGCGACTCCCACAGCAGCGCCATCAGCAGCGGATTGTAGGAAAGCTGGCACTCTTCTGGACTGATGTAGCTGTTCACATCGCGCGGAGCAACGATCGCCTCCGAGAGGAACAGCAGCGACGGCGCGGCGATACGCGCGATCGCGTTGAACGCCCGGATGATCGCGTGCGCCTGCGGCAGATTCTCACAGCTCGTGCCCATTTCCTTCCAGATGAACGCTACTGCGTCGAGCCGCAGCACCGACACGCCCAGGTTGGCGATGAACAGCATCTCCTCGGCCATCGCGCGGAAGACGGCCGGGTTGGCGTAGTTCAGGTCCCACTGGAAGCTATTGAACGTCGTCCAGACCCAGGCGCGCAGATCGTCGCGCCAGGTGAAGCTGCCGCGCCGCACCGTCGGGAAGATCTCGCGCAGCGTCCGCTGATACTGGTCGGGCAGCGTGCGGTCGGGAAAAAAATAGTAGAAGTCGACGTACTCCGGGTCGCCAGCCTGCGCCCGCCGTGCCCACTCGTGCTCGTCCGACGTGTGGTTGAAGACGAAGTCGAGCACCAGGCTGATACCGTGCGTCTGCAACTCTTCCGCCAGACGGCGCAGGTCGTCGGTTGTGCCAAGCGCCGGGTTGACCTCGCGGAAGCTGCTGACGGCGTAGCCGCCGTCGCTGTTGCCCTCCGGGCTGCGGAACAGCGGCATCAGGTGCAGCATGGTCAGACCAAGCTCGCGCAGGTATGGGATGCGCGCCCACACCCCGTCGAGCGTGCCAGCGAAGCGGTCCACATAGCCGACGCCGCCGGTCATCTCCTGCGACTGGAACCAGGACCGATCGGCCTCGCGTACAGCATCGAGCCGCTTCAGCCAGGCCGAACGCGCCAGCCAGGAGCGCCCCGCCGCCAAGAGGAGCTGTTCGAGATGGTAAAAGAAGTCGTAGCTCGCGCCGTAGAGGCCGTACAGCAGGCCGAACAACCGCTCCCACTCGCGCTGCAGGCGATCTTCGAAGGCGCCCAGCTCGGCGGGGTGGGCGGCCGCGGCGGTGAGCTCGGCCCGCACCCGCGGCCAGAGCCGTTGCAGCGAGAGCGCTGCCCGCCGGCGGACGAGATCGGCATCGGTCATGGCGTTTCCTCACCAGACAACGGCGAACGACGGAGGACGAAGGACGAAGACCGGCTGTAGCTATGGCCACGAGGTTGGACACAGGGAAACGCGTTGCATGCATCATGCATCGCTCGTCCCTGAAACCATCATGCACGACGGACCACGCACGACACACTCCGTGTAGCGTATCAGCGTGTCACCTTCATACCAGGGCCGCATCCGCCCGCTCCGCCGGGGGCGCCGGCTCGGCGCGCGCGGTGACGACGATGCCGGCCAGCAGGACAACGAAGCCGAGCAGTTGCAGCGGACGGAACCACTCGCCGAAGAACAGCAGCGCCAGCGCCGCCGAGCCGATCGGCTCGCCCAGGATGACCACGGCAACCACCGTGGCCGGCAGGAAGCGCAGCGCCCAGTTGAACGAGGTATGGCCCAGCAGCTGCGGCCCGAGCGCCAGGCCGAGCAGCAGCAGGTAGGCCAGGGGCGGGTAGCCGGCGAACGGATTCGCGCCGCGGCCGGTGCGCAGGCTGCCGGCGGCAGCCAGCACGAGCAGCACGACCGCCGCCGTCGTGTACACCAGGAAGATGTACGGCAGCGTCGCCATCCGCTGGCGCAGGCCGCGCCCGATCAGGAAATAGCCGGAGCCGGCGATCGCGCCGAGCAGCGCCAGCCCGTTCCCCAGCGTCGCGTTCGGGCCGCCGCCCACGCCGTCGCTGTAGGCGATCAGCGCCGTGCCGCCGATCGTCGCCAGGATGCCCCACCACGCCGTGGCAGGCAGGCGCTCGCGCAGCAGCAGCGCCGCGGCCAGCCCGACCCACAGCGGGTTCGTGCCGACCAGCGCGACCGACGACGCGACCGAGGTGTAGGCGAGCGATGAGATCCACGCGGCGAAGTGCACCGCTAGAAACGCCCCGGATGCCAGCGCCAGCAGCAGATCGCGGCGGCACAGCGCGTGCAGCGTCCGGCGGGAGAACAGCAGCGCCAGCGGCAGCAGGATGAGCGCCGCCAGCCCCAGCCGCCCCGCGGCGATCGTGAGCGAGGGCATGCCCAGCCCCTGCGCGAAACGGATCATAATCGAGGACGTTGCAGCCATCAGAATACCGCCGGAGAGCACCAGGAAGGGAAGGGCGCGCGTAGGTTGGTGCATAGGAACACCATTGCCGCAAGACAAAGAACGAAGAACGAACGGAGGCCATACGAACGATAGTTCGACCGTGACCGTGGCCCGGCGTGCGTTTGGCTTTCGCCCCCGGTCCACCCGCCACCGTCCAGCCTCTGCCCCACGCGGACAATACCACGCGCGCCTGCGACCGTCAATCCCGCGGATCGCGCGTCACCGTCACCTCGCACGCCCTGCGCCGGTGAACGCACGAACGTGCTACAATGTCAGGATAGGTGTGCTGTCGGAGGTTGAATGCGTGTCTTGATGCTCTCATGGGAATATCCGCCGCACGTGATCGGCGGGCTCGGCCGCCACGTCACCGAACTGGCCCGCGCGCTGCCCCGCACTGGGGCCGAGGTCCACGTGCTCACACCGCGACTGCGCGGCGGCCTGGCCGAAGAGCGGCCCGTGCCCGGTGTCGTCGTCCAGCGGATCGAGCCGCCGCGGCTGACGGACTCGGGCTATGTGCCGTTTGTCGAGGCGGCCAACGCGGTGATCGAGCAGGCCGCCCGCGCCGCACACGCTGGCGAGCGCCCGTTCGACCTGATCCACGCGCACGACTGGCTGATGGCGAAGGCTGCGACGGCGCTCAAGTATGCCTGGCGCGTCCCCCTCATTGCGACCATTCACGCGACCGAGCGCGGCCGCGGCCAGGGCAACCTTCTCAACCGCGGCCACTCCGATCAGATCGACGCGATCGAGTGGGGGCTGACCTACGAAGCCTGGCGGGTGATCGTCTGCTCGCGCTTCATGGCCGGGCAGGTGCAGGCGTTCTTTGAGACGCCGGCGGACAAGATCGACATCGTGCCGAACGGTGTGCGCCTGCGGCGGCGGCCGTTCGCCTCCGCAGCGGAGCGCCAGGCGTTCCGTGCCCAATTCGTGCCACCGGGCGCGCCGCTGGTCTTTTCCGTCAGCCGGCTGGTGTATGAGAAGGGCGTGCAGGTGTTGATCGACGCCTGGCCGGCGACGCGGGCCGCCTTTCCCGGCGCACGCCTGCTGCTCGCTGGCGTGGGCGAGTACATGGACCCGCTCAAGCAGCGTGCCTGGGACCTCGGCCTCGGTCACGAGATCATCTTCGCCGGGCACATCAGCGAACACGAGAAGGACAAACTCTTCGCCGCCGCCGACCTGGCGGTCTTCCCCTCGCTCTACGAGCCGTTCGGGATCGTCGCGCTGGAGGCGATGGCCGCCGGCTGCCCGGTGATCGTAGCCGATACCGGCGGGCTGGCCGAGGTGGTGCGCCAGGGCGAGACCGGGCTGCGCGTCCCGCCGAACGACCCCGGCGCGCTGGCCGCCGGCATGATCGCGACACTGCGCGAGCCGGCGCGCGCTCAGGCGTATGCGCGCGCCGCGCTGTCGGACGTGCGCGCCAACTACACCTGGCCGCGGATCGCTGCCGCGACCGCCGCAGTCTACGCGCGTGCTCGCGCAGAGTGGAGCGCTACTGGCTGGGGCAAGGAGCTGGCGCAACATGAAACCGATCGATCCTGATCGTCGTCGTTGAGTGTGGCGATGATGAGATTGGGGACAAGGAGCTGGCGCAACGTGAAACCGATCGACCCGCCGTTCACACTCGTCGCCGCCGTGCGCGCCGTGTGGGACGGCTTCCTGCTCGGCTGCCCGCGCTGTCGGCGCGGGCCCATGTTCGCCAGCGGCTTCACCATGCACCCGACTTGCCCTGCCTGCGCGCTGGCCTTTCAACGCGCCTCTGGCGAAGAAGTCGGCGGCATGATGATCAACCTGGTCATCACGTCGTTAGTGGTGATCGCCGCGGGGAGCATCGCTGCCGGCTTCACGCGCCTGCCGATCTGGGTCATACTCCTCACGCTCGGCACGTTCGCCTGCCTCTTTCCGATAGCCTTTTACCGCGCCTCACGCGGCATCTGGGCCGCATTCCTCTACGTGCTGCGGATCAACGACGAATCGGATTGAAAAGGCGGTTCCGTTCTGCTCATAAACCGCAATGCTTTGCCACGCCCGTAGTGGTTACAATGGCGCCAGGCGGTTCTTGCCGCCGGTTGTTCGCTCTGGTCCGCCCCTCGGCGCGCACCGATCGCCGGGGACACCTACTTATGCATCTCAGTCTTCGTACGCGCCTGCTGGCCCTTGTGCTGGTTGGCGTGATCGCCGTCGCCGCGGCAAGCGCCGCGAGCTCGATGGTCTCGCTGAGCCGCCTGCGCGACCGTGCGCTAGAAAACGACGCTGCCGCGCTTCAGCGCCAGGCCGAGCTCTATACCCAGGAACTGGTGGCCAGCCAGGCGCTGCGGCTCGATGGGGCGCTGGACACCGTCCTCCACCTGGCCGAGACTGGCAGCGGCTTCCTGGCCCAGTTCCCACCGGCGGCGGACCCTGCCAGCGCCCCAGTTTTCACTGTGGCCGCGCCGATCGATCGGCCGATGCTTGAATCGCTCTTGCCAGCCCTGGTGCGCGCCAGCCCGGAAGCCGTACGCGCATCCTTTATCACCCCGAGCGGGCTCCGGCGCACCTATCCTCCGCTGAACATCGAGCGGATGCAGCCCGACTGGAAGCGCACCACACGGGCAGCCTTCGAGTCGAGCCAGCCTGGCGCGAATCCGGGGCACACCGTGCGCTGGCTTCCGGCGCATCCAGCGCTCGACACGGACGAGCAGGTGGTGTCGGCGGTCGCGCCGGTCTACATCAATGGGCGGCACAGCGGCGCGCTGATGGTGGATGTCAGCCTGGAGCGACTCGCGCGCTACCTGGACAGCCAGACGGCCGGCGCGGGAAGAACCGCCTTCATCGTAGGGCCGGGCGGCACGCTGATCGCCGGGCCGGAAGAGGCTCAGCGCCTGTTGCTTGGCCGGCCCATGGCGCGCGACGAAACCGATAAGATCAAACTCGCAACGGCGAACCCCGCGCTCGAGCCGCTTGTCCAGGCGATCCAGCGCGGCGCGCACGAACCGCTGCAGCTGCAGCTCAGCGGCCGCGACTATATCGCCGCGTACAGCCCGGTCACCGTGGCAGGCTGGAATCTGGTACTGGCGGCGCCCCTGGACGAGGTAGCGGCCAGCGGCGCGCGCAGCGGGGCCGCGATGCGGCGCATCGCGGCGCAGACGATCTGGCTGAACCTGGCCGGGGCCTTCGCGGCGTTCCTGGTGCTTGGAGCGGTGCTCGCGGTGGTGCTGCAGCGGCAGTTCACCGCGCCGCTCGCGGCGCTCGTCGGGGCGGCGCGCGACATCGCCGCCGGCGCGTTGCCGCGCGTGCCGGTGCACCGCAACGACGAACTCGGTGAGCTGGCGGCGGCCTTCAACGCCATGACCGGGGCGCTCGAAGCCTCGCGGGCCGAGACAGCGGCGGCGCACGCCCAGCTTGAACAGAAGGTCGAAGAACGGACGCGCGAGCTGGCCCAGGCCATGGCCGAGGCCGAACGGCTGAACGCCGAGCAGCAGGCGCTGCTCCGCACTCTGCGCGAGGTCTCGACGCCGGTCATCCCGGTGCTCCATGGCGTCCTGGCGATGCCGCTGATCGGGCAGTTCGACACCGAGCGGGCGCGCCAGGCGACCCGCGAGGTGCTGGCGCGGATCGAGCGCGACCGGGCGCGGACGATCATCCTGGACGTGACCGGCATGCCGATCGTCGATACGGCGGTGGCCCGCGCCCTGCTCGAAATGATCCACGCGGCGCGGCTGCTCGGCGCGGAGGTCGTGCTGGTCGGCATCACCCCGGAAGTCGCCCAAACGATGGTCACACTGGGGGTCGACCTGGGCGATGTGCGCACCGCGCTGGATGTGCAGTCGGTGGTGGAGCGACTGCGGGCGGCCGGCGCTGCGGCCCGGGCCCGCCCGGCGCGCTGAACCGGGCGGTCAGCGGCCGAAGATGGCCCTCCGCCGTTCTTCCTCTCGTTCCACCGGCCTCAGTGGTCCTGCGGCTCGGCCAGGCCGGCGCGCGCGGCGTAGAGCGCAGCCTGGGTTCGGCTGGAAAGCCCGAGCTTGCCCAGCAGGTTGCTGACGTGGACGCTGACCGTCTTCTCGCTGATCGTCAGCGCGTCGGCGATCTGGCGGTTGGTCATCCCGCCCGCCAGCAGGCGGAGCACCTGCTGCTCCCGCGCGGTCAGCCGGGCCGCCGGCGGCTCCGGCTGGGCCGTCGCCTGGATGATATGGCGGGTCGCCTCGGGGTGCAGGTAGGGCTGGCCACCGCGGACGGCGCGGATCGCCCGGGCCAGCTCATGCATCTCGACATCCTTCAGCAGGTAGCCGTTCGCGCCGGCCTGCACCGCCGCCAGCACCCGCTCGCTCTCGGCGAAGGTCGTCAGCACGATGATCGGCAGCTCCGGCATGGAGCGCTTGATCTCGGCGATCGCGGCGACCCCGTCCAGCTCCGGCATCACCAGGTCCATCAGCACCACATCGGGCCGGAGCGCCTGCGCCAGATCGATCGCCTCGCGCCCGTCCACCGCCTCGCCAGCCAGTTCCAGGTCGGGCAGCACGCGCAAGATCGCCCGCAGCCCCTGCCGCACAATCAGGTGATCATCCACCACCAGCACACGAATCGGGTTCATCCTGTACCTCGCGCAGGCCACGCCACGGCGACGACCGTGCCCTTCCCGCTGGCCGAACGGATCTCCAGCTCAGCCCCGATCGCTGTCAGCCGTTCACGCATCGACACCAACCCGAGGCGCCCTTTGGCGACGTGATCGGGCGCGAAGCCGCGCCCATCATCGGCAATCGTCAGCTCGAACGGCGGCCCGGCCTCTAGCCGCACGCGCACCTGCCGCGCCTGGGCGTGCCGGGTGACATTCGCCAGCGCCTCCTGCGCCACGCGGAACAGCGCCTGCTCTACCGTTGGCGGCAGTGCGATCTCGCCGGCCTGCTCGACCGTCACCTGCACGCCGGTGCGCTGCCCGAACACCGCCGCGTGGTCGCGTAGGGCGCGCGCCAGCCCCTGGCTGCCGAGGTCGGCGGGCCGGAGTTCGAACAGCAGCGCCCGCATCTCCGACAGCGCGTTGCGCGTCAGGTGGCGGATCTGCTCCAGGCTGGCCCGCGCCTCGTCCGGGTCGCGCTGCCAAAGCTCGGGCAGCACCTGGGCCAGCAGGCTCATGCCGAAGAGCGACTGGGTCACCGAGTCGTGCAGCTCGCGCGCCAGGCGCCGTCGCTCCTCCAGAATAGCGAGTTGCTGGCTCTGCTCGGCCAGCCGCAGGTGCTGCTGGCGGCTGTCGATCGCTGCGGCGAGCTGCGCCGCCGTCACCTGGTACGGCTGCAACTCGGCTTCCGACCAGTCGTGCACCTGCGGCGCGCTCAGCACCACCAGCCCCAGCCGGTGCGTGCCGACCATCAGCGGGATCAGCGCCAGCGCCGGCCGGCCGTCGCGCGCCTGCATCGCGCGCAGCTCCGGCGACACGCGCGGGTCGGTGTGAACATCGCGGATGGTGACGGTCTCCCCGGCGTCCAGCGGCGGGTCGAGCGCGTCGCGGGTGTAGGGCAGGCGCGTGTTGGCCAGGCTGGCGCCGCCCTGCGGCGACCAGAAGCCGCGGACGATCACCCCGGCCCGCTGGCCCGCCGCATCGTGCGTGTACAGCACGACCGAGCAGGTGTAGCGCCCGCGCTGCGCCACCTGGTCGAGGTACGCCGCCACCACCGCATCCACGCTCATTGCGTTGCTGATCCGCTGGCTGGTCTCGTACAGCAAGCGGGCCTCGGCGAGGGCGCGCTGGGTGCGGGCGAAGAGGCCGGCCTGGTCCATCGCTACGCTGAGTTGCCCGGCGATCAGCTCGATCTCCTCGACCTGCGCCGCGCCGATCGGCTCCTCGGACTCGATATTCAGCACGCCCAGCAGGCGCTCGCCGATCGCGAGCGGGACGACCAGCTCGGCCCGGATCGTCGGGCGCAGGATCGCCAGGTAGCGCGGGTCGGCGGTCACGTCGTTCACCAGCACCCGGCGGCGCGTGCGCGCCGCCTCGCCCACCAGGCCGACATGGATGCTCTGACAGTAATCGTCCGGCACGCGCAGCCCGGGCGCTCCGGCCTGCGCCAGCAGCCGCAACGTCTCCGGGTCGTCCGTGTCGACGATCCCGGCGGCGACGTAGGCGTAGTGCAGCTGCGAATGGATCGCTTCGACGGCGGTCTGGAAGATGACATCCAGGCTGAGGCTGCTGGCGATCTGGCTGCTGATCCGCTGGATGATGCTCAGCCGGGCGCTTCGCTGGCGCTCAGCTTCGAACAGCCGGGCGTTCTCGATGGCGATCGCGGCGTGGCGGGCGAAGACCGCCAGCAGTTCGACATCCCGCGCCTCGAAACGGCGGGGCGGTGCCGCTCCGATGCCGAAGAATCCGATCATCCGCGCCTGCCACCAGATCGGCAGCCCGATCACCGTATGCCCGGCCAGGGTGGGCAGCAGCGGGCGCTCCAGGTCGCCGTAGCGCGCCACGCAGATCGGGCGCTGGTCCCGCAGCACCTGGCCGGCCAGGCCGGCGCCGGGCGGGATGCAGGCGCCGAGCTCATCGGGCGGCATGTTGTGCACCGCGGCGATCCGGATCACCGGGCCGTCCGGCCGCTCCTCGACCAGGCCGATCGAGCCATAGCCGGCGTCCAGCAGCTCCGTGGCGCAGGCGACCACCCGGGTAAGCAGCGGGCCGAGCTCCAGTTCGCCGCTGATCGCCTCGATCACGCGGCTGAGCGCGTCCGCACGGCGGGCGGCGTCTCTTTCGGAGGTTTCCAATGCCATCGCCCTCTCTGATTCACCGGTATTCTAATACGATTCCGGGGCGATCGCCGCGGGGCCCTGGCGATGCTGGCGTGTCGCGGGCGCTTGGCCCTTCCCGCGACACGCCAGCGGCCGGCGACCTCTCCAGACCACTGCCCCCTTCCCCGCGGGCGGTCAGGGGCGAGAGGAGCCAGCGGGGAAGGGTTTCGAGCATCCTGATGCGCCAGAGACCAACCCGCCCCGTTCACAGCGCCCCAGGCCAGCGCCGGTTGTCTCACAGCAGGCAATCGTTTACAATACGCCCGTGTTCCTGCTGAAGGCAAAGGGCTGCTCGTGAACGGGGCGATCGACGCGGTGCGCGGCATGCGCGATATTCTGCCGGATGAATGCGACCGGCAGGCGGCGGTCGCCGCGCGGCTGGAGCGCGTCCTCGCCAGCTATGGCTACCGGCCGATCGACCTGCCGATCGTCGAGCGGCGCGACCTGTACCTGCGCAAACTCGGCGAGGAACTGGTCGGCAAGGTGTATGAATTCAGCTTCAACGGGCGCGACCTGGCCCTCCGGCCGGAATGGACCGCCTCGGTGCTGCGCGCCTATGTGGCGCGGATGCAGGACCAGCCGCTGCCGCTGCGGCTGCGCTACAGCGGCCCGGTGTTCCGCAACGAGCGACCACAGCGCGGCACCTACCGGCAGTTCACCCAGATCGGCGTGGAGCTGATCGGCGGGCCGGCCCCGCGCGCGGACGCCGAATGCCTGGCGCTGGCCTGCGCCGCGCTGGAGGCCGCCGGCGTGGGCGGCTACCGCGTGCGGGTCGGCAGCGTCGGCCTGGTACGCGCCGTGCTGGCCGGGCTGGGTCTGGCCGAGCGGACACAGGACCGGCTGGTGTGGAGCCTGGAACGAATGCGGGAGCGCGGCGTGGCGGCGGTGCGCGAGCAGGTGCTGGCCGAAGACGACGCGCCGCCGTTCGCCCCGGCGCTGCTGGAAGGGCTGAGCGACGAGCAGGCCGAGGCGCTGCTGCGGGGTGCGCTCGAATCGATCGGGGTGAACCTACGCTTCGGCACCCGCCCGCCGGAGGCGATCGTGCGGCGGCTGGTGCGCAAGCTGCGCCGCGAGGATCCGCGCGGGCGGGTCGAGCGGGCGCTGACGCTGCTGGAGCGCATGGCCGCGCTTCAGGGCCCGCCGGACGAGGTGCTGCCGGCGGCGGCCGCGCTGCTGGACGAGTTCGGCCTGCCCGCCGCCGGGCTGGACGAGCTGCGCGACGTGCTGGCGCTCGCCGCGGCCCATGGCGTCTCGCCAGCGCGGCTGACGGTGGACATCGGCCTGGGGCGCGGCCTGCACTATTACACCGGCGTCATCTTCGAGATCTTCGATGCGGATGGGACGCAACTCTGCGGCGGCGGGCGCTACGACGACCTGGTGACCGCCCTCGGCGGGCGCCAGCCGACGCCGGCGGTCGGCTTCGCCTTCGGCCTGGAGCGGGTGGCCGCCGCGGGGCAGTTGCCTGAGGCGCCGCGCCCTGCCGAGGTGCTGGTCGCCCCGGTGGACGACGCAGCCTATGGCGCGGCCCTGCGCGCCGCCGACCTGCTGCGCGCCCGCGGCTGGGCGGCGGTGGTGGATGTGCGCGGGCGGAGCGTCGCGATCAACCTGCGCGACGCCGCCCGGCGCGGGGCCGTCGCCCTGCTGGTGGTCTCGGGCGAGGGCGAGGCGCTCTGGCGCGACATCGTCGCCCGCACCGAGCGGCGGCTGCGGCTGGAGGAGTTGCCCACGGCCGACGGGAGCGATGAGCGATGAGCATGGGGAGATCGACACGCTTCGCAGGTAGCCCATGACCGAACATACCCGCTGGGGCCGCTACGCCGAGCTACACCCGGATGCGCTGGCGGCGATCGTCGAGCGGGCGCCGGTGGCCTACGTGCCGTGGGGCGCGCTGGAATGGCACGGGCCACACCTGCCCTTCGGCGTGGATGGCTTCACCGCCGAGGCTGTCGCCGAGCGGGCCGCTCGCCGCACCGGGGGCGTCGTCCTGCCGACGACCTGGTGGCCGATCACGGCGCTGCCGCACCGCTTCTCGCTCTCGGTGCCGAGCGAGCTGGCGCAAGGGCTCTGGGACGCGATTCTGTCGGAGCTGGCGCGCGCCGGGTTCCGCATCGCGGTGCTGGTAAGCGGCCACTACGCCCAGGGGCACGAGCTGGTGCTGATGGACGCCGCCGAGCATGCGATCAGCGCGTATGGCCTGCTGACCCTGGCCGTGCCGCCGCTCGCGCTGGTGGACGAGACGATGCTCGACCACGCCGCGCAGTGGGAGACGGCGCAGATGCTGGCGCTCCGCCCGCGCCTGGTGCGCCTGGAGGCGCTCGGCGACGGGCCGCTGCACCCGGCGGCGGACGCCGTGCTCGGCGCGGACCCGCGCGCCGCCACGGCCAGCCAGGGCGAGTCGGCGCTGGCGCTGGCGACGGAGCGGCTCGCGGCAAGCGTGGCCGCGCTGCGCTCCGAGGCCGCCGCGGATGTTCTGCGCGAGCTCTACGCCCGCCGGCGCGCCGCCTACCAGGCGTATGTCGAGCGCTACTTCCGCGGCTCGTGGGAGGAGGCGATTCTGACCTGGTGGGGCGAGCGAACAACTCGCGCATAGCAGGGGATGTGGGGGCCACAGGCCCTCGGGACATATTTTTCCGGGTCAGTGGCGGCAGTGCCGCCGCTGACCCGGAGGTCAAGGAGCTTGGAGGGCTGCGCCCTCCAAACCTCCTCTACGAGCGATTACCCATGCTCCGCTTCGGCATCCCATCCAAAGGCAACCTATACGACGGCACGCTCGCCTTCCTTGACGGCTGCGGGCTGAAAATTACGCGCCCGAATCCGCGCCGCTACACCGCCGGCATCCGCGCCCTGCCGGATGTCGAGGTCTTGCTCCACCGCCCGGCGGATATCGTCGAAAAAGTGGCCGAAGGCGAGATCGACATCGGCATCAGCGGGCTCGATCTGGTCGAGGAGCTGCGCGGCGACCGGGACGACCCGCTGGTGCTGTTCGACGACCTGGGGTTCGGCCGATGCGACCTGGTCGTCGCCGTGCCGGAGACCTGGATCGATGTCGGCTCGTGGCGCGACCTAGCCGACCTGTCGGTCGAACTGCACGCCGAGGGCCGCCCGCTCCGGATCGCCACCAAGTACCCGGCGCTGCTGCGGCGCTTCTGCTACGCCAACGGGATCAACTATTTCCGCCTGGTCGACTCGCGCGGGGCGACCGAGGCCGCGCCTGGGCTCGGCTACGCCGATGTGATCGCCGACATCACCGAGACCGGCACGACGCTGCGCGACAACCAGCTCAAGATCGTCGGCGGCTCGCTGCTGCGCTCGTCGGCCTGCCTGATCGGCTGCCGGGCCAACCTGCGCGCCGACCCGGCGCGCCTGGCGGCGGTACGGACTATCCTGGAGCTGGTCGAGGCCCACCGCCGCGCCCGCCGCTTCGTGCAGGTCGTCGCCAATGTGCCAGGCGCGTCGGTCGAGGATGTCGGGCGGCGCGTGGCGGCCCGCCCGGAGCTGGCCGGCCTACAGGGGCCGACGGTCGCGCCGGTCTGGAGCGACGCGCCGGGCTGGTACACTGTGACGATCGCCACGCCACAGGAGCGGATGCTCGCCGTGATCGACCACCTGCGCGCGCTTGGCGGCAACGGGATGACGGTCGTGCCGCCCGGCTATGTCTTCGAGGCCCGCAGCGAGTCGTACGAGCGGCTGCTGGCGGAGCTTGGGTGAACGCCAGCCCGATCGAGAGCCAAGCCGCCACGCCTTTCGCGACCCGGGCGGCGCGATGGGGCGGGTGGCGTCCGATCTGGGCGACGTGTACCGCACCGCCGGGATCGAGCCGCCGAACAGCTCGGCGCTGTTCTGGGCGTTGCAGGAGCCGCCGGGCGCGTGGGACGCGCCGCTGCCTCCCCGCGCGGCGATCGAGCGGACGCTGGCGGCGATCGACGCGGCCCTCGCCCCGCTGGCCTCGGCGGCGATGGAGCGGCCCGACGCGGCCCTGGTGCGGCGCGAGTTCCAGCAGGCGGCCCGGCTGCTGCGGCTCGCCTGCCGCCGCGTGCTGCTGCGGCTGGAGCCGGACGAGGCGGCCCGGCGCGCCTTCGCCCGCGACCTGACTGCCGCGATCGAGGAGCAGCGCAGCCTGTGGCTGGCGCGCAACCGGCCCGGCGGCCTGGCGGACAGCCTGGCACGGTTCGAGCCGGCCCTCCGTGCGGTTTAGCGCGTCGAGTGCAGCGTGCCAGATCTGGAGGAGCCGCTGCCGCCTGGCGAGTCCAGCAACCGCGCAGTTCGGAGCGCGCGGGCAGCATCGCCGAGGTCGAAGCAGTTCTGAGGAGCGCCCGATGCCCATCCCGATCCTTGATGACCTGGCCCTGGCCCGCCGCACGATCCTGCGGCGGGCGCCGTTCGACGAACTGGACGCGCCCCCGGCGCTGCTCGACGCGATCGAGCAGCGCTTCGGCGCGCGCCTCACCCCGGCGGAAGCCGTGGAGCGGATCATCCGCGATGTGCGGGCGCGGGGCGACGCGGCGCTGCGCGACTGGAGCGCGCGGTTGGATGGCGCCGCGCCGGAGCCGCTGGAACTGCCGCGCGAGCGGTGGGCGGAGGCCGCCGCGGCGCTCGACCCGGCGCTGCTGGAGGCGTTGCGCCTGGCCGCGGGCGAGATCGAGCGCTTCCACCGCCGGCAGGCGCGCGCCTCGTGGGTCGAGTTCGGGCCGGAGGGCGCGCTCGGCCAGCTTGTCGTGCCGCTGGAGCGGGTCGGGCTGTACGTGCCGGGCGGGGCCGCGCCGCTGCCCTCGTCGCTGCTGATGGCCGCGATTCCGGCACGCGTCGCCGGCGTCCGCGAGATCATCGTCTGCTCGCCGCCGCGCGGCGCGGGCGGCGAGCCGGCGCCGATCATCCTGGCCGCCGCGCATGTCGCTGGCGTGGACCGGGTCTTCGCGCTCGGCGGGGCGCAGGCGATCGCCGCTATGGCCTACGGCACCGCCGCCGTGCCGCGGGTCGACAAGATCGCCGGCCCCGGCAACCTGTTCGTCATCCTGGCCAAGCGCGCGGTCTACGGCGCGGTCGGCATCGAGGCGCTCCCCGGCCCGACCGAGACGCTGGTGATCGCCGACGCCAGCGCCAGCCCGCGCGCCGCCGCCGCCGACCTGCTGGCTCAGGCCGAGCACGTCCTCGCCTCCGCGATCATGCTCACACCCAGCCGCGCCCTGGCCGAGGCGACGCAGGCCGCGGTCGCGCGCCAGCTCGAAGCGTTGCCCGCGCCGAACGCCCGCGCCGCCGCCGACGCGCTCGCGCAGCGCGGCGGGATCGTGCTCGTGCCCGACCTGGACGCGGCCTTCGACCTGGCGAACGACTACGCGCCGGAGCACCTCTGCCTGCTGCTCGCCGACCCATGGCTGTACGTTGGCCGGGTGCGCAACGCCGGCGGCGTCTTCCTCGGCGAGCGCTCGTTCGAGGTGCTGGGCGACTATGTCGCCGGGCCGTCGCACATCATGCCGACCGGCGGAACGGCGCGCTACGCCTCGCCGGTGAACGTGGACGACTTCCGCAAGGTGATCTCGCTCGTCGGCCTGAACGACGCGGCGCTCCGACGCATCGGGCCGGCCGCGGCGCGCCTGGCCGAGGCCGAGGGCCTGGCGGCCCACGCCGCGGCGGTGCGGGCGCGTCTGGAGCGCGAAGCAGCGGAGCCGCCCCAGGCTGCATCGACGACACAGCCCGAAGGCCGCGGAGCGACGGGGTAGCTGTAGCGTTTGTCCGTCGACAGCCTTGCCTCATCGCCGCCTCACCTGTGCGCCCCATCCCCGTGCCACGATCCCTGGTATAATGTCCCGAAACGGCTTGATTCCGCGTGAGGAGGCGGCGCGATGTCGTCCTATTTGATGCAGTTTGTACAGCTTCTGCTCCAGGTGCTCTCCCTGGCGATTTTGTTTCGTGTGCTGATGTCATGGGTCGATCCGCTAGGGAATATGCGGATCACCCAGATCCTGCGCGACCTGACGGAGCCGATGCTCGCGCCGATCCGCAGCCTGCTGCCGGGCATGGGTATGTTCGACTTCTCGCCGATCATCGCGATGCTGATCCTGCAGGCGATCTCACGGCTGTTGATCTGGTCGGTCTACGGTTCGTTCTAGCCTGAACGCGGCAGCGCCCCGCGCCGATCCGCCAGAGGCGAAACGGAAGTTTGAGGAATCGGGTTCATGGAACAGGACATCCCCGCCATGGCCGACGCGCCGGCAGCCATGGCGGCGCGCTCCGGCCGCTTTTTGTTGCTGGTCGTCTTCCTGGCCGGCATCGGCACACTTGGCATCGAGATGGTCGCCTCGCGGCTGCTCGCGCCGTACTTCGGCACCTCGCAGCCGATCTGGGCGGTGGTGATCGGCTTGACGCTGATCTACCTCTCGATCGGCTACGCGATCGGCGGGCGGATCGCCGATCGCCGCCCGAACGAGCGGCTGCTCTACACACTCATCGCGTGGGCCGGGCTGCTCACGGGTCTTATCCCGCTGCTCTCCGATCCGATCCTGCGCTTCTCGCAGCAGGCGCTGCGCAGCGTCGCCGTCGGCGGCTTCCTCGGCGCGCTGCTGGCCGTGCTGCTGCTGTTCGCCGCGCCCGTCATCCTGATGGCGATGGTCAGCCCGTTCGCGCTGCGGCTGGAGGTGCGCCGTGCCGAGGTCGGCCTGGGGCGCGTCGGGCGCATGTCCGGCGCGATCTCGGCGCTCTCGACCGTCGGCTCGATCATCGGCACGTTCCTCACGGCACTCTATCTCATCCCGACGATCGGCACGGCACGCACGATCTACCTGTTCGCCGCGTTCCTGATGGTCCTCGGCATCGCCGGGCTGCGCGACTGGCGCTACCTGCTGATGTTGGCCATCGTCGGCGCGTTGGCCTTCTACACGATCACCAGCCGCAGCACCATCAAGTCCGCCGACTGCTACGGCTGCACGCTCATCCACGAGGAGGAGTCGGCCTACAACTACATCCAGGTCGCCACGCGCCAGACGCAGCGCGGCCCGTCGGTGAACCTGATTCTGAACGAAGGCCAGGCGATACACTCGATCTACAACATCCGCTACCGCCAGACAGGCGACCCGCTCGACCTGCTGACCGGCGGTGGGCCGTGGGATTACTGGACGGTCACGCCATATTTCTACCCGAACCGCGACCCGGCGTCGGTGAAGAGCCTGCTGATGCTCGGCTCGGCCACTGGGACGATGCCCAAGCAGTTCCTGGCGGTCTACGGTGCGGACGCGCGGGTGGACGCCGTGGAGATCGACCCGCGGATCATCGCGGTCGGCCGCGAATACTTCGACATGGACGACGCCGCGGTGAGCAGCCGGCACCCGAATTACCACGTCTACGCCGACGACGCCCGCTACTGGCTGGCGACCCACGGCGGCGCGTACGATATCATCGGGATGGATGCCTACCATCAGCCGTACATCCCGTTTCATCTGACGACGGTCGAGTTCTTCCGCCAGGCGCGCGCGCGGCTCGCGCCAGATGGCGTAGTGGTGGTAAACGCTGGCAAGGGGCCGAGCGGCGACGACCGGCTCGGCCAGGCGATCGCCAGCACGATGAAAGCGGTCTTCCCGCAGGTCTTTATCATCGAGACTGCAAACTTCGGCAACCAGATCATCGTCGGTGTGAACCGCCCGGTCGGCGACGGGGTGCAGCACTTCATCCAAAACTACGAACGCATCCAGGACCCGGTGCTGCAAACCGTGATGCATTGGTCGCTGGCGCTCGGCCCGCAGCCGGTGCGCGAGTTCACCGACGCGCAGGCGACCTTCCCGCCCTTCACCGATGACAAGGCCCCGGTGGAGCAACTGATCGACTCGCTGATCTTCAGTGAAGCCAGCCGTATCGGCCGGTAGACGGACGTGATGCGTGCTGCATGCGGGATGCAGCCAGCGCGGACCTTATCATCGTTCAGCACGCATCTTGCATCATTGCTCATGCTGCTTTCCGCCTTCCTGAACGTTCTGCTGCCGGTGCTGCTGGTCGCCGGGTGCGGCTTCGCGCTGGCGCGGGCCGTTTCGCTCGATCTCCGCTCGATCAATCGTGTCAGTCTCTATGTGCTCAGCCCGGCGCTGATCGTGGCGACGCTGGCGCGCATGCAGGTCGCCGGCGACGAGGCGCTGCGGATCGTCGCCGTCTCGGCGCTCTTCGTGCTGGCGATGGGCGCGCTGACCCTGCTCTGCGCCGCGCCGCTGCGCCTGGACCGCACCGGCCTGGCGGCGCTGCTGCTGTGCACCATGTTCATGAACGCCGGCAATTTCGGCCTGCCAACGACCCGCCTGGCGTTCGGCGACGCCGGCTTCCAGCGCGGGGTGCTGTTTTTCATCCCTCAGACGATCCTCGCCCAGGTGCTCGCCATCCCGATCGCCCGCGCCGACCAGGGCGACCTCCGCGGTGCGTTCCGCCAGATCTTCCGCATGCCGCAGATCTACGCCGCGGCGGCGGGCGTGCTGCTGGCTATCAGCGGCGTGCGACTCGATGGGCGCGCCGACGTGTTCGGGGCGCTGTTCCGCGGCGTGGCGCTCCTCGCCGACGCG
This sequence comes from Roseiflexaceae bacterium, assembly GCA_042408595.1. Lineage (GTDB taxonomy): Bacteria > Chloroflexota > Chloroflexia > Chloroflexales > Roseiflexaceae > JBHOQX01. Next base: position 100,332 of record JBHOQX010000131.1, read on the forward strand.
ACGCTGCCGTTCCTGCTGCTGATCCTGGGTATGCAGCTGGCGCAGGGCATCGCAGTGGACCAACGCGGCCTGACGGCGCTGGCCGCCGGGCTGCGGCTGCTGGTCTCGCCGCTGCTGGCGCTCGGGCTGGCTTGGCTACTGGGGCTGGACGGCCTGCCGCGCCGGGTGGTCATCCTTCAGGCCAGCATGCCGACCGCCGTCAATATGGTGCTTTACTCGCTCGAATTCGGCGCGCGCCCGCGGTTCGTCGCCGGGACCGTCGTCGTGACCACCGCGCTCGGCGTGGTGACGCTCGCCGGGCTGCTGACCGTGTTGATGGGGTAGCGCAATCGCAGCGGCATGACGATCCGTCGGATAGCGATCGGCGTCGGGGCCGATACCCCGCTCGCCCCCGACACCAACGACATACTCGGCGGGTGAACACAGATCGCCCCGACATCGGTCGCATGCGTTGGCCGTGTCATGCGCCGTTCTCGCGTGCGTCCACGATCCCCACCCCGCCGCCTCATCGCTCGTGGGTGATCTCCGCCGGGCCGAGCCGGTCGTAGCGCACCTCGCCGCGCACCGGCTCCACCAGCCGCCAGGTGCCAGGCATGTGGGGCAGGCAGAGCACCTCGACCGCGCCGGCGCGCGCCAGCCGCAGCGCCTCAGTACCGTCGTGCAGCCAGACACTGCCGATGTACGTGCGCCGCGGCGCGACTGGGATGGCGCAATCCAGCAGCGCGCCGTCGATCTCGCCGAGGGTAGTACGGTAGGGCCGGAGCTTGAGAATGTGGGCGCGCAGCCGCAGCCCGTGCCGCAGCAGAGCGATGTCGTCGCCGATGCGCCGCCCCAGCCGGTAGAGCGCCAGGCCGAGCCGGGCGAGGACCAGCGCCAACGGCAGCGCGAGCCACAGGCCGCGCATGCCGAGCGCCAGCAGGCCGCCGAGCGCCACCAGTCCGGCGATCAGCCACGGGTCGAGGAACGTGCGAAAGGGCCGCTCGACCAAGTACTCGCCGGCGATGTCGAGCATGACGCCGGGCGGGACCCGGCGCGGCGGCGGCTGGGCCAGGTAGTCGGCGGTCAACCATTCGGTGATCGGCGGCATATGCGTCTCCAGGGCCGCCTACGATGCTGTGTCGGAGCGCCGCGCGGCGCGCCGGCCGGGCGCGAGGGGCGACACGCCACCCCCGCGCCCTTCCCAGAACGGCCCGTGCCTGCTAGCGAAAGACCAGGAGATAGACCAGCAGCAGCAGGAGTTGGTAGATCACCGGCGCCAGGCCGCCGGCCAGCAGTTGCCCGCCGCGCCAGCCATAGAGCGCCTCCCACAGCCCTGCCGCCAGCAAAAACGACCAGAAGATCGCCCCGAACCAGAAGAGCAGCGGCAGGAACGGCAGCCCCAGCAGCATCAGCACGATTGCGCCGACCAGCGGCAGCGCACGGGGCAGTTGCACCAGCGGGTAGAGATAGAACGGCCGGTAGCCCTCCTCACCACGCCCCGCCAGCTCATCCAACGTCAGCGCGCCAAGCGCGATCAGCGGCCACTCCAGGAAGCCGATCAGCCAGACCACGAACATCGCCAGCAGCAGCCGCGTGTTCGGCGCCAGCCCCTGACTGAACGCATAGTCGGTGAAGCCAAGCAGCGCCGGCAGCAGCGCCAGCAGCGCCATCGGCCGGGCGGCACGCAGCATCATGCGGAAGTTGGACGCGAGCGTGTCGTTGTCCTGCTGGATGTCCTCGACCAGCTGGTCGATCGTCGGGCCGGCGCGCAGCGTCAGCAGGAGCAGCGGCGAGGGCGCGTCGCTCTGCACGATCGGCGCATCCGCCGGGGTGTGCAGCTCGCTCTGAGCGCGCGTCACCTCCAGGATAACCCGCTCCATGATCGCGTCATGGTGGCTGAGGGCGGTGGTGACCAGCACGCCCGGCGCCAGGCCGCCGTTGTACAGCAGGCTGCTGAAGCGGGCGATCAACGGCAGCCCGCCGGTTGCCTGGATCAGCGAGATGCGGCTTGCGTCGGAGAGATCGGTCTCCTTGATCGCCTGGATGCGGCCCCACGGGACGACCACCCAGCGCCCGCCGTAGCGCACGCCCAGCCCCTCGCGGCGGGCCTCCAGCGCCGGCAGCAGGTTGCGCAGCACGGCAGCGGCGCCGATCACCGCCAGCAGCAGCAGCGCCGCCGCCACCAACATCCACCACAGCGCGGCGAGCTGGGCTTGCGTCAGCCCGAGCCGCTGGAAGAGCGGCTGGTTCAGCAGGCTGGGGAAGGTCAGCGCCAAAAATTGGAGCAGCAGGATGACCGCCCGCACCACCGCCAGCGCCACCAGTAGCACGGCGGCCCAGCCGAGCAGGGCGGTGATCCGGCCCGGGTACGCCCCACTGATCGGCGCGCCAGCGGCCGCCGGCGCCTCGGCCGTCACCTCCAACTGATTGCGCGTCTTCTGGCTGAAAAACGACGCCGGACTCAGCAGAAAGCGGAACAGTGGCGATTGCGCGTCTTCCTCGAGCCGGGCGCGCTTCGGATTGTCGAGCACCCGGGCGACGCGGTCGGTCTCGTCCAGCAGCGTCTTCACCAGCCGGTCGAAGTCGTTGATCGCGGACGTGATCAGGAACGCGCGCCGCGGATTCAGGCGGTAGAGCAGGCCGTAGAAGATGTGCCAGCCGGTGAGCCGGTCGCGCTCCGGTTCGGCGAGCAGGACAAACTTCTCGGCCTCGACATCCTCTGTCACTTTGATCGCCTGAAGACTCTCCCAAGGCACCGGCAGCCAATCGCCGGCGAACGACACCAGCAGGCCGCGGGCGCTGGTGCGGATCGTCGGCAGCATGTTCGGCAGCACGATCGCCAGCAGCAGCGCCAGCGCCAGCCAGACGAGCGACGGCAACAGATCGACGGGCGTCGTGACTGGGCCGCCGGGCAGTTGCCGGAGCCAAACGACCGTCTGGCGCAGGTACGGCACAACGCTGAACAGGCTGGCATCCAGGCCGATCCTGCCCCATAGGAAGACCAATAGGTCGCGCCCGGCCCACACCAGTGTCACGGCCACGGCCAGCGCGCTCAGCAGACTCAGCGGAATGGTCAGACGACGCGGGTAGGTGTAGACCTGCTCGGTGACAACCATCAGCGAACCTCCGAAACGTGCGCGAGGCGATCCTGATGCAGAGAGACGGTGAGACAAGGTTCAGAGTTCAGGGTTCAGCCGCCAGGAGCCAGACGGGCAGATGGTCAGACGGTCAGACACGCTGCATGGGCAATCGACACTCGGCACTCGTGCCGGCGCCAGGCGCTACCCCCGGAACGTGTCCCCATGGGCCGACTCGATCTGCAGCTGCCGCACACGCAGCTCGGCTTCGTCCAGGATGCGCTGGCACACCGCGGCGAGCCGCATCCCTTCCTCGTAGAGCGTCATCGCCTCGGCCAGCGGCAATTCGCCCTGCTCCAGCCGAGCGACGATCTCCTGCATCCGGGCATAGAGCCCCTCGTAGGTCGCAGATGTCTCCATAGACGTTTCCTTCAAGACGGCACGGGGACACGAACGGCGCCGTCACCCGATCAGCCGAGATGGAGCGCTTCATGCCTTATGTCGCCTGCATCACTCAGCGCCCCGCACCCCGGTGAACACGCCCCCGCGCACCGTCACCTCGAACGGCTCACCGGCGGCGAGCTGCGCCGGCTCGGTCACCACCTGGCCGTCGGCCTCGCGCCGTACCACGGCGTAGCCCCGGTCGAGCGTCGCTTGCGGGCTGAGCGCAGCGGCGCGAGCGCGCAGCCCCTCCAGGCGCACCCGGCCCAGCGAGAGCCGGTGGCTGATCTGCGCCCCCGCGCGCCGCATCAGGTCGTCGATCGCCTGCCGGTCGCGGGCGATGCGCGCGGATGGCGCGTGGGCCGCCAGCCGCCGGCGGGCGTCGGAGAGGCCGGCGGCGGCAGCGCCCAGGCGCGCGGCGATCGCCTGGGTCAGCCGGGCGCGGCGTTCGTCAAGCGCCCCCTCGAGCGCTTCGACCGTCGGCGTGACAAGTTCGGCGGCGGCGGAGGGCGTCGGCGCGCGCACATCCGCCACGAAGTCGATGATCGTCGTATCGGTCTCGTGGCCCACCCCGCTGACGACCGGGACGGGGCTGGCGAAGACCGCCCGCGCGACGACCTCCTCGTTGAAGCACCAGAGGTCCTCCGCCGAGCCGCCGCCACGGGCCACGATAATCACATCCACCTCCTGCTGGTAGAGCGCGTAGAGCGCCTCGACGACCGACTCCGCCGAGCCGCCGCCCTGCACCTGGCATGGCGCAAGCACCACCTCGGCGAGCGGATAGCGCCGCCCGAGCACCTTCAGGATATCCTGCAACGCCGCGCCCGCCGGCGAGGTGACGACCCCGATGCGGCGCGGCAGCGGCGGCAGCGGGCGCTTGCGCGAGCCGTCGAACAGGCCCTCGGCGCCGAGGCGGGCCTTCAGCTCCTCGAAGCGGGCGTGAAGGATGCCGACGCCCGCCGGGCGCAGCATATCCACGTACAACTGCAGCGCCCCGCTCGCCTCGTAGAAGCCAACTCGCCCGTGGGCCAGCACCGAATCGCCGTTGCGCGGCGGCGCGCCGATCCGGGCGGCATGCGAGCGCCAGCACGCCACGCCGAGCGCTGCGTCGCCGTGCCGGAGCTTGAAGTACCAATGGCCCGAGGTCGCCTGGCGAAAATCGAACACCTCGCCCTCGACCCAGAGATCCGCCAGAATCTCGTCGGCATCGATCAGCGCGGCCAGGTAGGCGTTCAGTTCAGAGACGGTAAAGAGGCGGAGCATGAAAGAGCGCTGAGTAGGGATTCATGATGCATGACGAGTGCTGCGTGACACGACAGACGTGGGGAGGAGGTTTCGCGGGACGAAGCCCCTCCGAAGCTCCTGCTCGGGCGCGTGTGTGGGCGCGAAAAAGAACTTCTACAAAGGGCCTGCGGCCTGCCACACCTCCCGCGCCGCGGGCGACCGCGTCCGTCCGGCGAGCGATGGATACGTGATGGATAAGGAGACGACAATCGGGATGCGCAACGACCTCGATCTGCACTCTGTAACCTACACCGGTTCGACATACATCAGCGCCTGGCCGTACTCGACCGGCTGCCCGCTGCTGACCACGATACGCGTGATACGGCCGGCGACTTCGCTCTCGATCTCGTTCATGATCTTCATCGCTTCGACAATCCCCACCGTGTCACCGACCTGCACCTGGTCGCCAACCTGGACAAACGGCCGGTCCTTGGGCGATGACGAGGCGTAGAAGGTGCCGACCATCGGCGCGGTGATGGCGACCTCGCGGCCGCTTGCCGCGTCGGCACCCGCAGCGGGCGCGCCGTCGTCGGCCGCGGCACGGGGGAAGGGGGCAGCCGGCGGGAGCGGGCTGTTCAGCGCAGGCGGCACCGCCGGCCCCAGCGACGGGGCGACGACGATCGGCTGCATGCTGCCAGCAGGCGCCCCGCGCTTGATATGCAACTTGGCGTCGCCTCGCTCGATCTTGACTTCGGTGATATCGGTCTCGCTGATGAGACGGAGAAGCTCGCGCACGGCGCTCAGCCCGAACTCATCCTCCGGTGCGCCCGGTTCGTCGCGTATGCTGTCGCTCATGGCGGCGGGTGTCTCCATCACGCGGATGTCGCAGGCTACGACGGGCCATTATAGCACAGCGGCACGGCGCGAGGATGCGGGGCCGGCGGCCCAAGGTGGGCGAGGGCGCGGGACGGGGGACGAAAGACTCCGACCCTGATCGGCACGAAGGGAAAGACGACAGCACGCCAGACCGGAGTGCCAGCCCCGGGCCGGAGGCGTTCGTCCTTCGCCGGTAGACAATGGACGGCGGAGGCGCGACGGTCGACCAGGGACGGTGGACGAACGTCAGCTGTGCTGGCTTAGCAGCTCGTAGCGATCGGTACAGCCTGCATCCGTCCGTCGCCCTTCGTCGTTCGCCGCCCGTCCTTCGTCGCCCGCTACGCCCGCTCGACATACTGCCGACGGTAGTACTCCAGGTACTCGCCGGTCTTGATCGGGCGCCACCAGGCCTCGTTGTCCAGGAACCAGCGCACGGTCAGCTCGAGTGCCTCGTCGAAGGTATGGCGGCTGGCCCAGCCGAGCGCCCGCAGCTTGGAGGTGTCCAAGGCATAGCGGCGGTCGTGCCCGGCGCGGTCGGGCACGAAAGTGATCAGGCTGTGCGGTTTGCCGAGCAGGTCGAGCACCTTGCGCGCCATGTCGATGTTGTGGGTCTCGACGCCGGTGCCGACGTTATAGGCCTCGCCGGGGGCGCCGCGATGTAACACGATGTCGATCGCCTCGCAGTGGTCGGCGACGTACTGGTAATCACGCATCTGCATGCCGTCGCCGTAGAGCGGCAGCGGGATATCGTCGATCGCGTTGGTGATGAACAGCGGCAGCGCCTTCTCCGGGTAGTGGTAGGGGCCGATGTTGTTCGACCCGCGGGTGATGGTGGTGTACAGGCCATAGGTGATGTGGTAGGCGTAGACCAGGTGCTCGGCGCCGGCTTTGCTGGCCGAGTACGGGCTGCGCGGCTCCAGCGGGTCGCCCTCGCGCGAGCGGGCCGGCGCGGGGATGGCGCCGTAGACCTCGTCGGTGCTGATCTGGTGGAAACGCGGCAGCTTCAGCTCGCGCGCCACTTCCAGCAGCGTCCACGTGCCGTTGACGTTGGTCGTCACAACCGCGTCGGGCGCCATGATCGATCGGTCGACGTGCGTCTCGGCGGCGAAGTTGACGATGGCATCGATATCGTAGCGCTGCACCGTCTCGCGCACGCGCGCCATATCGCAGATATCACCGCGCACGAAGGCGAAGCGCGGGTCGCTCTCGAAACGCTGGACGTTCTCCAGCCGCCCGGCGTAGGTTAACTTATCATAGACGACGATCCGGTAGTTCGGATAGCGGGCGAGCATGTGATCAACGAAGTTGCTCCCGATGAAGCCGGCGCCGCCGGTGACGAGCAGATTGCGCATGGGCCTTCCCCTGAGCGTAAGGTTCGGTTGGTCGGACGGCGCGGTGCGCCGCCGCCGAGTCTAGCATACGGGCGGGGAATGTCAATGACAACAGGGATGACAGGTTGCTCATCGGCGGGGGAGCAGGCGGTTGAGGCCAGCGCCGCCGAGCCGGCGTGGTTCCCGGAGCGCCGGGCGTGTTCGAGGCGAATCCGGCCCGGCGCGCACGGCCGGCGCGGGAAGCGGAGGGGCGACGGGGCTATTCCAGGAAATCCTGCAGGCGCGGCGCGACGTCCGGGCCGCGGAGCTGGCGCAGCGCCTCCGCCTCGATCTGGCGGGTGCGCTCGCGGGTGATGCCAAACGCCAGACCGACCTCTTCGAGTGTGCGCCGACGCCCGTCCACCAGGCCATAGCGCAGTTCCAGAACGCAGCGCTCGCGCTCCGGCAGCGCCCTCAGTGCGTCGCGCAACTCCAGCTGGAGCAGCCGCTGCGAAGCGCGCTCCATCGGCGTTTCCGACTCGGCATCGGCGAGCAGCTCGCCCACCTGTCCCTCGCCGTCGTCGCCCAGCGGCTGCTCGAGCGAGATCGGCTGGGTCGCGGCCTGGATCAGCCGCCGGACCTTGCGCACGCTGATGCCCAGCGCGGCAGCGATCTCCTCCGGGCTGGGGTCGCGCCCCAGGCTCTGCTCCAGCTGGCGCGTCACGCGGCGGAGCTGCCCGAGGGCGTCGCTCAGATGCACCGGCAGGCGGATGAGCCGGCTCTGTTCGGCGATCGCCCGCGTGATCGCCTGGCGAATCCACCAGGTCGCGTAGGTCGAGAAGCGGTGGCCCTTGGTGTAATCGAACTTCTCGACCGCGCGCATCAGGCCGATGTTGCCCTCCTGCACCAGGTCCATAAACGACATCGGGCTGCCGATATATTTCTTGGCGACGCTGACCACCAGCCGCAGGTTGGCCTGGATGAGCGAGCGCCGCGCCTCTTCGCCGCGGCTGAAGTCGCGCTCCAGGGCCAGACGTTCGCCGATCGTGCGGTAATGATTCTGCTTCAGCCGCTGCAAGGCGGCCTTGCCGCGATCGATCGCATCGGCCAGGGCGGCCTCTTCGGCGGCGCTGAGGAGCGACACCTGCCCGATCTCGCGCAGATAGAGCTGCACCGAATCTTCCACAAGCTCGTGCGCCCGCGCATGGCGCTCACGGCGATCAGCTCCATCCTCGCTCCATTCGACCTCCAACGGGTCGTCGGCCAGCGGCTCAACCCGCGAGTCGCGGTACCCCACGCGGTGATAGCTCAGCATCGTCATCTTGTGCTCCTCGCGCACTCGGACCGGTCTGCCGCATGGCCAGCAGACAGGTATGTGCGTATGATACGCGGGGGGCGTGGGCGTGGATGTCTGGCACGGCAGCGGCGGGCGGGCGGGGCGCGTGCTGCCCGCGCCGCCACAGCCGCGCGCCCCGGCACGATTGTCGGTTGACAGGCCGCACGCGGCGGGGCGGTGCGGGCGACCGCGTAAGCTCTGTTTATTGAATAGTACGAAACACCTGCGGCGCGTGTACTGCACCATCGGTGAGACAGCGCCTGGACGCATGGCCAGGCGCACGGCCACCGACCTGTTTCATGGCGCCGCGGCAGACTCTCGCCGCCGACGTAGCGAGCAGGGCAAGCGGGCTATGTTCGCGCAGAGTCGCAGAGGAGCACCAGGCCGGCTGGGGAAGCTGCGCGGCGCAGGCTTACGCCTCGCGCGCGACGATAAAGGCGCAGATCTCTTCGAGCGCACGTGTCGTGGCTGAGGGCGGGAAACCCTGGAGCGAGGCAGCCGCCCGTTCTACCGTCGCGCGTGCCTCGTCGAGGGCGCGATCCACGCCGCCGGCCGCGATCACCGCCGCGATCAGCTCCGGCACGCGCCGCGGGTCGGGGCGGGCGGTGCGGGCGACCTCCTGGAGCAGCGGGTCGCTTCCTTCAGCGACGGCGTAGATCAGGGGAAGCGTCAGGGTGCCTTCGCGCAGATCGTTTCCGGCCGGCTTGCCGAGCAGCGCCTCGTCGCCGGTATAGTCCAACACGTCGTCCACGATCTGGAAGGCGACGCCAAGCTCGTAACCGAAGCGCCCGAGCGCCGCGATCTCGGCCTCGCTCCCCCCGCCGACCGCCATGCCGGCTTTGCACGCCGCCTCGAAGAGCGCGGCGGTCTTGCAGCCGATCTTGTAGCGGTACTGCGCAACCGCCGTCTCCGTCGGCAGGAGCTGCGTGACTGGGCTCAGCTCGCCCTCCACGACCGTTTGCGCCGCGTCGGCATAGAAGCGGATGATGCGCGGATCCGGCTCGGCGGCCAGCTCATCCGCCGCGAGCGCGAAAAAGTAGTCACCTAGCATCAGGGCCACGTCTCGGTCCCAGCGGGCATGGACAGTCACGCGACCACGGCGCCGGCCGGCGTTGTCCACCAGGTCATCGTGCACCAGCGAGGCGGCATGGAGCAACTCCACCGCCGCCGCAGGGCGGATGGCGCGCGCCAGGTCGTAGTCGCCCAGGCGAGCGGCCAGCAGCACGAGCGCCGCGCGCAGGCGCTTGCCGCCCGCCGCGACCGTGTAGGCGCCGGCCTCCGCCAGCAGCGGCGAGCGCGCGGCGGTGCGCCGCAGCATGTGTGCTTCGACCGCCACCAGATCGTCCGCGAGCGCGGCACGCTGCACGATGTCGCTCAGCCCAAGGGGTAGCACGGGCAGCGGGGCGGGCTGGAAATTCACCGCCGCAGGGACGGCGATATCGAGACGGGCCGAGGACTGAGCCATCCTCGCCACCTTTCTAGGTGCGCGGTGGGCAGGGACGAGCGCACGAGAGCCGCCGGCCCACTTGCAGCTCCGCCCAGCTTCCCGAGCCGGGTACGCTCACGTCATTGATAATGTTAAATATATCACAATCTATGGTGGGCGTCAATGACCGAACGGATGAGTTTGCGCGCCAGGGAAACTATCACTACACCCGCGCCCGCCGCCCCGTCGGCCCAGGCAGCGGGTCGCCGGGCCTCGCCGCCAGCGGGCGGCCGCACACCTTCAGTCGGTGGCGCGACACATGCGCGGCGGAGCCTGGGCATGGGTGCCCGCCAGTGACCTCGGTCGTTTTGATCTACGCACTAGATCGCCTTCTGGTTTTCGCGCGCCGTCTCGAGACGGCCCAGGTGGCAGGCCTCGCTCAGACTCACGAGGTAGGGCAGGTCATCGCCATATTCGATGACGCTGATGCTCGCATTGGTCACCCAGATCCGGTTGATCCGGTCCATATTCATGCCGAGGGCATCCGCCACAAGAATCTTGACAACGACATCATGCGTTGAAATCAGCACGTTCTCGCCGCTGTGTTGGCACAGCAGTCGGTCCTTGAAGTCGAGAACGCGCTTGAGAATATTGCTGAAGCTCTCGCCGCCCGGCATTTGCGCCCGGGTCGGATACTGGCGCCATTCGCGCAGTCCGTCGCCATAGCATGCCAGCACTTCTTCGAGCAAGAGCCCTTCCCACGCCCCGTGGTTGATTTCGAGCAGCTCCGGTGCGGTGTGAAAAGGCACGTTCGGGTGGAAGCGCGCCACCGCCTGTGCCGTCTTGTAGGCGCGCTGGAGCGGGCTGGAGTAGATGACGTTGATCGGCTCGTTGCGCAGGCGCGCCGCCAGCGCCCCGGCCTGGCGCAGCCCCAGCTCGGAGAGCGGCGCATCCTGCTGGCCCTGATAGCGCCCGATGCGGTTCCATTCGCTTTCGCCGTGACGGATGATGATGAGTCGCATGCCGATCGATCCTGACACTCTAGCGATCTCGGGTGAATTGTCGTGCCGCCTTCAGGCGGCGTCTGCGTACCGCCTGAAGGCGGCGTCTGCGTACCGCCTGAAGGCGGCGTCCGCGTACCGCCTGAAGGCGGCACGACGTTGATCCTTACGAATTCAGATAGGACTGCTATAGTGGCGCTCTGTGCCTCCTGCGAGCTCCCGTCTGCAGGCGCCGCCACCCGCGGCATTATAGCCGAAAACATCGGGAGCCGATTTGTGGTACCATGCGCCCGAACGACCCGCTCCGGTGACGACTATGCTGCAGCAGCCCCCGCTCGTCCCCTCCGACCCGAGTCTGACTTTCCGGCTCCGCGCGACGCTCGACAGGCTCGAACGCCAGGTGGTCGTGATGTACGACACGCCCGGCGGTACCGCCGAGGCAATCGCCCAGGCCGACGAACTGGCTGCGTTGCTGGCCGCGCTGGCCGGGCAGCGTGTCGATCTGCGCGCCGAGGAGAGCCGGGTGGAGGCGCTGCGGCAGCGGCTGGAGCGCGAGGCGGTACGGATCGTGCGCCACGTCGAGCGAAACGACCAGGCCGCCCGGCTGGCCGGCAGCCCGACATGGGAGCGGCTGCGCGCTCAGGCGCTGGCCACCCGCCGCCGGAGGCTCCGGCGCGCGCTGGTTACGGGGGCGGCGCTGGCAGTGGTCGTCGCGGCGCTGGCGATCATCCTCCCGCGCCTGCCATCCGGCCCGCCGCGCGCCAACACCAGCCGAATCGAAGAGCGGCTGCTGGCAAACGATCTGCCGGGCGCGCTGGAGGTGGCCCGCCAGGAGCAGGCCCGCGCGCCGAACGACCCGGACATCTGGCTCTGGACCGGCGCGCTGGAGCTCAAGGCCGGCGACAGGCCCGCCGCGGAACGAGCCTGGTCGCAGGCCCGCGGCCTCTACGGCGGCGATGAGCGCGCCTTCCTGATCGACCGCGGCGCGATCTGCACCCAGCTTGGCCTGCTGGACGCGGCGCAGGCCGACGCCGAGGCGCTTCTGAGGCTGCCGGACGGCGCCGGCTTCGGCAACCTGTTGCTGGCGCAGGTGAAAGAGGCCCGCGGCGACCGCGCCGGCGCGATCGCCGCGCTGGAGGAGGCGGCGCGCCTCGCCGACGCGAGCGGTGACGCGCAACTGGCCGTGATCGCCAAGGCCCGACTGGCGGTGATGATGCAGCAGATCAGCCCCTTCCCGACCCCGACCCCCTAGCGCACCTGCTCCGGCCGCGGCGGCGGGGGCAGGCATCGGGCGCTAAAAAAACGGGCCGTATCCCGCCCGTGCCGCTGCATCAGCCGGCGCCGGCGCCCAGCTACTGCGGAAACAGCTCGTCGATCTCTTCGCGGGCGCGTGACGGTGTCGCTGGCTCGCGCATGCCCATGGCGCGGTAGAACGCCGCGTCGTACGGGCGGGTGCGCACCACTACCGGCATCGGCACGGCGTGGCCCAGGATCATCGCCTGCTGGCGCGTATCGAGCGTCGCGAGCACGCCCTTCAGCGCGCTGCCCCCGCTCACGCCGGTGAAAACGGCCTCGATGTCCCGCTCGTCGTTCAGCAGCGCGGTGATGCGCGTCCCGAGCTGGCTCATCACTTCCGAGTCGATCGAGGATGGGCGCTGATCGACGACCAGCAAGGTCACGCTATATTTGCGCAGCTCGCGGGCGATCGTGCCGAAGATCGTCTGCTTCGCGATGGCGGGATGCAGGAACTTGTGCGCCTCTTCGATCGTGATCATCAACTGGCGCGGCTTGTGCGCCGGGTCCTTCGTGCGGATGTACTCCTCGGTCTGCTGCACCCAGCGGCGATAGATCCGGCGCGTGACGATATTGGCCACCAGCATGTAGGCCAGTTCCTTGCGGTACTGGCCGAACTCCAGGATGACATGGTGCCCGTGCGCCAGCGCGTCGATCATCTGATCGATCGCCTGCGTCCCGGCGGTCTCCTGCACGAAGCCGAGGCGCGCCACCTGCTCCAGCTTGCGCTTCAGCGCGCTGATCGAGCCGGCGTGCGCGCCTGTCTGCTCCGCAAAGGCGTTGATTGCCTCGCTGTCCATGGCAAGCAATGTCGCCAGCCAGCGATCGTGGAAGCGGTCCACCAACAGGTAGGAGGACTCGGCGGCGGTCGGCGTCAGGTTCAGTTCATCCTGCAACAGCAGCACGTCGTCCACCTCGATCTGGTCCAGGCCGATGGTGACCGCCTGATCGACCGGGACGCGCCGCCGTCGCGAGGAGGCCGGATCGAGCGAGTAGATGCGGACGTGCGCACCGAAGAGCTGCCGCAGCCCCTTGACAAACCCGCCTGTTTCCGACTCGGCTTCCCAGCCGTACTCGCTATGCATGTCGAACACCAGGTTCGCGGCGACGTTTGACCGGATGGTGCCGCAGAGCAGCAGCCGTGTCAGGAAGCTCTTGCCAGTGCCGCTCTTGCCGAACACGCCGTTCGAGCGCTCGACGAGCCGCTCCAGGTCGAGGCAGACCGGGACGTCCATGTCCAGCGGCTGCCCGATCTCGAAGTGTGTCTGGTCCGCGCCGCCGAAGACGCGCTTGAAATCCTGCTCGCCGGCGTCGTGCACCGACGAGAAGTGGCGCGGCACGGTCTTGACCGGGCGCGGCGGCTCCGAGAGGTCGTGCGGGATCATCAGCATCGGCTTGAGCATCGCCGAGCCGTAGGTCGATGTGCCGGCCAGCACCTCGCGGACGAAGGGGTCGCCGTTCGGCGGGTCGGCCAGCACCTGCTGGTTGGTCGCCTCGAGCTGCACATCGGTGACCATCGAGAAAAAGTGGTGCTTCTCGCCCTGGACGACGACGAACTTTCCGACGCGCACGTCTTCGACGCTCACCGTAGCATCGAGCCGGGCACATAGCCCCTCGCCGAGCGAGCCGCTGATGATGACGCCGAGCCGGTCGGCTGCGTGTGCTGCCATGAGTGGTCCTCGTTGCTGGCGGGTCGGTCGCACAAATATATCATTCCTGCAATGCCTGTCAAGCACGACCCTGAGAAGCCATCTTGTCCGCGAAGGTGCGAGAGACGGCGCTGATTGGCGATGGTCTGGCGCCCGCGGCCGAGTCATGGCGGCAGAAGGAGCGACCCTCGTCAGGTCTATGGCCCCGTTACGCCCTGCCAGAGGGGCTCGGACCACCTCTGCGTTCCCCTCATCCGCCGCAGGCATGGATTGCGAAAGATCTCAACGCGAGACGACCCGCACTCACGCCGTCGAGTCGGGGCCTTCACGGGTGCAGCACGTACATGCCCTTCTGCTCCCGCGTCCGCCCGGTCCCCCAGCGAAAAACCTGTTATAATGGCAACCATTCTTGCAACACCAACCTGCGGAGCGCGGCCGATGACACCACGGCTGACAGACTGGGCGCTGGCGTGCGCCGTCGGGCTGGGTTTTGCCACGGGAATCCTCAGCCTGGTGAGCGGCCGCCCGGGCCAGTGGCTGGTCTTCGCCGCGCACGGGGCCGCCGGGCTCTGGCTGGGCCTGCTGCTCGTCGGCAAGCTGCGTCGCGTCTGGTGGCGGCTCGTTCGCCCGGGCGCCTGGGGATGGCGCACGCTGCCCGGCCTGGGGGCGCTGCTGCTGGCGCTCCTGGCGCTCGGCTCCGGCGTTTGGTGGGCGCTCGGCAGCACGCTGGTGGTCGCCGGCTACAATCTGCTGAACTGGCACATCCTGTTCGGCCTGGCGCTCACCCTGCTGGTGTCGCTGCATATGCTCGCGCGGGCCAGGCCGCTGCGCCGGCGCGATCTGGCCGGCCGGCGGCAGGTGTTGCGCTTCGGCGCGCTGGCGCTGGCGGGCGCGGCGCTCTGGCCGGCGCAGCAGGCCGCCGTACGGGCTGCCGGGCTGCCGGGCGCACAGCGGCGCTTCACCGGCTCGCGCGAGGCTGGCAGCTTCAGCGGCAACGCCTTCCCCGCCACCAGTTGGGTCGCCGACGCCCCGTGCCCGATCCCGCCCGACCGCTGGCGGCTGATCATCGGGGGCGCGGTCGCGTCGCCACGCTCGCTCGGCTACGCCGATATGCTGGCGCACACCGATGAACTCGTCGCGACGCTCGACTGCACCGGCGGCTTCTATAGCACGCAGCGTTGGCGCGGCGCACGGGTCGGCGCGTTGCTGGCGCAGGCCGGCGTCGCACCGGATGCCCGCTGGATCAGCTTCATCTCCTTCACCGGCTACCGCTGGAGCCTGCCGCTGGCCGAGGCGAGCGACGCCCTGCTGGCGACGCACGTCGGCGGCGAGCCGCTGAGCCACTCCCATGGCGCGCCGGCCCGGCTGGTCGCGCCCGGGCGGCGCGGCGTCGAGTGGGTCAAGTGGGTCGAGCGGATCGAGGTCCGGGTCGCGCCGGACGCCGGGCAGGTGCTGAGCCTGTATACGAGCAGTTTCACACCACGCGGGCGTGGAGAGGCAACGGCGTGAAACACATCGTTATCGCGGAAGATGAACCGAAAGTGCGCGATTTCTTCGCCCGCGCCACACGCCGGCTCGCGCCCGATGCGCTGGTGACGGCGGTGGGCAGCGGCGCGGAGGCGCTGGCCATCGCCCGGACAGGCGCCTGCGACCTGGTGATCACCGATCACCGCATGCCGGGGATGACCGGCCTGGACCTGCTGCGCGCGCTGCGACGGGAATTGCCGGATCTCCCCGTGGTGATCATTTCGGCGGATGCTGCGGCAGAGCAGCTGGCGCTTCTGGCGGGCGCGAACGCTTTCTTCCACAAGCCGGTGACGCTCGGCCAGTTTCGCGAGATCGTCGGGTACGCCAGCAAAGGGTAGCCGGCGCGGCGGCCGTACCACGCCAGCAGGCTCTGGCTCACTCCTCACCGCGGGCGCGCCGTCGGGCGCGCTCACGGGCCTCGCGCATCCGCGCCAGGCGCTCTTCGTCCGGCGAGCGGGCCGGGCGGCCCGCCGGGGCGCGCCCGCGGCCCGGCAGCGCCGTCGCCAGCGCACCGAAGTCGCTCCGGCGCAGGCTGAGGCGGCGCACGGCGATATCGAGCGGCAGCAGCAGCAGCGCCAGCAGCAGCAGCGGGAAGGCGATCTCCTGCGCCCGTGAGACGGACGGCAGCGCGTGGTCGAAGGCCGCCGCCGGATCGGTCAGCTTCGCGCCGCCGGTGTCGCGCGCCAATTGCGCCAGCAGCGCCGGGTTGCTCTGCGCCTCGCGGTACTCCGGCGAGTACGGTACGACCATCGCCACCGTGTCCTGCAGCGCCACCCGCCCATCCTGCTGCCCGACAAGCTGCACCAGGTACGTCCCCTGCGGCGGGCTGGGGAGGCTCGCGCGGTATTCGCCGGGCGCGACCTGCGCCAGCCGCACCTGCTGCGGCGAGCCGCCCGGGCCGACGATCGTCGCCTGCATCTCCAGGCCATCGCGCGGCTTGCCGTCCAGGCTACGCGCCTGGACAGCGATCACCGTCTGGCTGCCCTCGGCGCGCACGTCCGCCGCGAGGCCGCCGGAGACGGTCGGGAGCGTCCACGACACGAGTTGCGCGGCGAAGCGCGGGAAACCGGGCCAGCGCACCCAGTCCACCGCCCATTTGCCGGTGGCATCGCTCGTCCAGGCGGCGCTCCGCCCCAGGCCATACTGCCAGGTCGCCAGGATCGGCGCGTCATCCGGGCCGACCAGCGCGGTCGTCGCGGTCTCCTTGGCGGTCGTGCCGTTGTAGCCATTGAGCGGTGGCAGCCCGCTGCCCAGGCCGTCCAGCACCGGGCTGGGCGCGGCGTAGGCCGGTGTGAACGGCTCCTCGATGATGTAATTGCCGACGACGGTGATCGTCTCCTGGACAAAAATCTGCGGCACGTTTTCCATCTGATCGGCGGGGTAATAGCGCCCGCTGCCGGCGCTCGCCAGCCGCTGGAGATAGTCCGCTGAGCCGCTGCCCGCCGCCACGACCGACAGCGTGATCCCGGCGTCGCGCATGCGCTGGGCGATGTCCACATTGTCGCCACCGGACGACCAGCCATCGGTCAGCAGGATGACGTGCTTGATGCGCGCGTCGATCTGTTTCAGCGCATCCTCGGCCGCTTGCAGACCGGCGCGGACGTTTGTGCTGCCTTCCGGCGGCACCGGCGCCAGCGCGCTCTGGATGGCCTCGGTGCGCGCGCCGCGCTGCGGCTGGAAGATCCAGTGCGCGCCCCCGTCGAACGCGACGATACCGACCGTATCGTTCGGGCGGAGCACCGCCGCCGCCTGCGTCACCGCGTCCTTGGCGATATCGATCTTAGGCGTCCCACCCCGGCGGAACTGTGATGTCTGGCGGTTCGGACCGGAGCAGTGGCAGGCGTCCATGCTGCCAGACTTGTCGATCACGAAGATCAACGCCAGATCGGGACGTTCCTCGCGGTCGCGCACATCCATCCAGACCGGCAGCGCCTGCTCCACCGGCGTTTTGCCGTAGCCGCCGACGCCGAACGAGCGGTCGCCGCCGATCATCACCAGCCCCTTGCCCAGATCGTGGACATAGGCCGGCAGGGCGGCCATCACCGACACCGGCAGCGCCGCCGCTGGCACGTTCACCAGCACAACCGCCTCGTAGTCGCCCAGGCCAGCCAGGTCCGCCGGCATGCTCTCCGGCGGGGCAATGGTCGCCTGCACCTCGGCGGCGTCCAGGGCGCGCTTGAGGTTGGCCGCTTCGCCAGGTCTGCCCTCGACCAGCAGCACGCGCGCCGGACCCTCCACGCGCACCAGCGTCTCGGCCTGGTTGTTCTGGGCGCGGCTGTCGATCTGTGGCGTCAGTTGGGCGCGGAAGCGCTGGAAGCCCTGATTGTCGGCCGTCAGGCGCACCGAGAAGCGGTTCGGGCCGGGCTGCAACTGCACATCCTGCTCCAGCAGCACGCGGTCCTGCCCGCCCGCCTGGCCGACGATCTGAAGCCGGGCGCCTTGGGCAACATTGCTGCTGGCGGTGGCGATCAGCTCGAACTCTTGGCCCTTGCGAACGCTCGCCGGCGCGTCCAGGCTGTCCAGCAGCGCCTCGCCGCCGGACGGCGCGCTCAGATCCACATAGCTGAGCTGCACGCCGCGCGCAGCGGCGATCCGCGCAGCAGCACGCGCGTCGCCGTCGTTCTGCGCGCCGTCGGACAGGAGCACCAGCCGCTTCTTGGTATCCGCCGGCAGCAGCGCCAGGCCGAGCTGCACCGCCTGCTCGATGTTCGTGCGGCTCTCGACCGGGATGGATGTGATCCGGCCGAGGGTGCGCTCCGTGCCAGGCACGCGTTCGACCAGCGCGTTCTCGCCGAAGACCACCACCGCCGCCTGGTCGTCCGGCGGCATCGCCTTCAGCGCGTCCTGCACGAACGCCTCGGCCTGGCCGCGCATCGATGGCGAGATCGAATCGGAGCTGTCGATCAAAAAGACGGTCGTCACCCGGTCCACCGCGCGGACGACCTGCGTGCCGGCGAGCGCCAGCACGAGCGCGGCGATGATGGCGGTGCGCAAGCCCAGGCTGGTCCAGAAGCGGGTGGCGGGAAGGCGGCGGGGCACGAGCAGCGAGAGCGCCCAGAGCGGGATGAGGATCAGCAACAGCAGCAGCGCCGCGGGGGCGATGAACGAGAGATACATCGGCTCCGCTCCTCAGCGGACGGACCACATGCGGCAGCGACCTATGAGGGGCGCCACCGGCGCGCGCTTCGTTCCCGCGCCATTCTACCATGCCGCCGCCGCTCTTGCAGGCGCGATGGCTGACAAATCGATGAGACATCGTCATCCACCGCCGGTGCGGGCTGAGATATGATACGGCTATGGGAGGCACCCGGGCAATACCGAATCCTGGCAGGGGTCGCATGGATTTGGCGGCAGTGGTCAGCGCTTATCGTGATCACGCAATCCGCACCTTCTGGAACAACGGAGCACCCATGAAACGCACCACCATCACACTGATCGTCGCCTTCGCGCTGATCGGGTTCGCGGCCGCGGACGCCAGGGCCGCCGCGCCACCCCCCGCACCGCGCAGCTTTCTGCCGCTCGCGCTCCACGCCTGGGCCGGTGGCGCGGCGGGCAGCCCAACCCTCGCCGGCTGCCCGATGTTCCCGCCGGACAACCCGTGGAACCGCGACATCTCGCGCGACCCGGTCGATCCCCAGTCGGCGGCATACATCGCCTCGATCAGCCAGGATCGGACGAACCTGCACCCCGACTTCGGCGCCAACCCCGCCTACGGTATCCCATTCGTCGTGGTGCCGGGCAGCCAGCCAAAGGTCCCGATCACGTTCACCGACTACGGCGACGAGAGCGACCCAGGGCCGTACCCCGTCCCGCCGGATGCGCCGGTGGAAGCGGGCAGCGACCGGCACGTGCTGGTATTGAACAGCGGGGAATGCCGGCTGTACGAACTCTTCAACGCCAGCTACCTCGGGCCGGGGTGGGAGGCGAGCTCCGGCGCGATCTTCGACCTGCGCTCGAACGCATTACGGCCCGACGGGTGGACCTCCGCCGACGCGGCCGGGCTGCCGATCCTGCTGGGGCTCGCCCGCTACGACGAGGTGGCCGCCGGGGAGATTCGCCACGCGCTGCGCTTCACCGTGCGGCGCAGCCAGCGCGCCTATATCCACCCGGCGACGCACTTCGCCAGCACATCGAGCGACCCGGCGCTCCCGCCGATGGGGCTGCGGCTGCGGCTCAAAGCCAGCTACGACCTGTCGCGCTTCCATGGCCAGTCGCTCGTGATCCTGCGGGCGCTCCAGCGCTACGGCATGATCGTCGCCGACAACGGCGCAAGCTGGTTCATCAGCGGCGCGACCGACCCGCGCTGGGATGACGAGGACCTCAACCAGCTCAAGACCGTGCCCGGAAACGCCTTCGAGGTGGTCCAGACAGGGCCGATCATCAAGCCGTGAGGCACAGTGGCGGTTGCGAGGGTGAGGGGTGCAAGAGGGGACCTGCGGGTGCGGGCCACGGGCCCTGGACCATCTCCCCAGAAACACCTACCCCACAACGGGTGAAGTGGGAGGCGCGCACCATCCGGGCACCGCAGCGGCGCGGCTGCGCCACGGCTCCGGCGCACAGCCGCGCTGCGACGCCCCGATCCCGCTACTCGCGCGGGCGAGCTAGCCAGCCGGCAGCCAGCAGGAGCGCCAGGCTCGTTAACAGTGGGCCAACCCACAACAGCGCCAGGCTCCAAGCGGTACCGCTGCTCGGCTGGGTGGTGGAGTCGAGAAGGGCAAACACGATCATGGCGAGCAGCAGAAGATTGAGAAGCAAGACAGCGATACCTATCGCCCTGACCATACCAGATCCCTTTCTGCAACGCGGAGCCACGTGGCCATACTGTACCACACCCCCTCCTAGATGTCGAACCGCTGCGCTCTATGCTATAATTCGGATAAACCGGTTTAGCTGGAGCCGCTATTATGTTTCTCTGCTCCCCGCCAGCCTGGGGCGCCAGCGTCCATCACGATGGCTCGCCCTCGTATGTCGCGCTGAATGGAGCGACCGCCACGCTTCGGCTGCGTGCCGACCGCACCGCGCCGCTCCGCCGGGTCGTTTTGCGCACCTGCCCGGATGGCGAGCAGGCCCTGACGCCGATGCGTCCCGCCGGGGCGGATGCCGCCTGCCAGTGGTGGGAGGTCGATCTCGCCCTAGCGATGCCTCGCACCGGCTATCGCTTCTGGCTAGAGAGCGACGACGGCGGTTGGTGGCTGACACAGGCAGGACTGGCGCGCCACACGCCGACCGACGCGACCGATTTCAAACTGCTGTCCGGCTACCACGCGCCGGGCTGGTTGCGCGGCGCGGTTTTCTACCAGATCTTCCCTGATCGCTTTGCCGACGGCGACCCAGGTAACAATGTCCGCACTGGCGAGTACCATCTGGGCCAGCGGCCGGTGGTGGCACGGCGCTGGGGCGAGCGCCCCGACCGGGCGAGCGGCGCGACCGAGTTCTTCGGCGGCGACCTCCAGGGGATCGTCCAGCGGCTGCCCTACCTGGCCGACCTGGGGGTGAGCGCGATCTACCTCAACCCGATCTTCACCGCGCCAAGCAACCACAAGTACGATACCGCCGATTACGAGCATGTCGATCCGCATCTTGGCGGGGACGCCGCGCTGGCGGCGTTGCGCCGCGCGCTAGACACGTACGGCATGCGCCTGGTGTTGGATGTCGTGCCGAACCACTGTGGCGCGACCCATACCTGGTTCACCGCCGCGCAGCGCGACCCGCACGCGCCAACCGCCGAGTTTTTCACCTTCCGCCGCCACCCGCACGAGTACGAAGCCTGGCTGGGCCACGCCAGCCTGCCGAAGCTGAACTACCGCAGCCAGCGGCTGCGCGAGGCCATGTATGCCGGAGCGGATGCGATCCTGCGGCGCTGGCTGCGCCCGCCGTACCGCATCGACGGCTGGCGGGTGGATGTGGCGAACATGCTGGCGCGCCAGGGCGAGAGCCAGCTCGGCCACAAGATCGGGCGCGGACTGCGCCGGGCGGTGAAGGCCGAAAACCCGGACGCCTACCTGCTCGGCGAGCACTTCTACGACGGCACGCCGCATCTGCAAGGGGATGAGCTGGACGCGACGATGAACTACCGCGGCTTCAGCATCCCGCTGCTGGAATGGCTCACCGGCCGCGGCTACGACCCCGGGGCCGCGCCGTCCCCGCTGCCCACCGAGGCGCTAGCCGCGCAGTGGCGGGCGTTCATGGCCGCCGTGCCCTGGCAGATCGCCGCGCAGCAACTCAACCTGCTCGGCAGCCATGACACGCCACGCATCCGCGCGCTGCTCGGGGGCGACCAGACGCGTATGGCGGTCGCCACGGCGCTCTTGTTCACCTTCCCCGGCGTGCCGTCCATCTACTACGGCGACGAGATCGGGCTGGAGGGCGGGCCGGATCCCGATTGCCGCCGTTGCATGCCGTGGGACGTCACTCAGTGGGACCACGACCTTCTGGCGCACTACCGCCGGCTGATCGTCCTGCGGCGCGAGTCGGTGGCGCTGCGCGAGGGCGGCTTCCAGTTGCTGTACGCCGCCGGCGACACCATCGCCTTGCTGCGCGAGGCGCGCGCCGAACGGCTGCTGGTGGTCGCCCGGCGTGCGGCAGACGGGCTCCAGGCGCTCCCCGTGCGACCCGGCGGCATCGCCGATGGCGCCCGCTTCCGCGACGCGCTCAGCGGCGCGGTGGCCACGGTGACCGGCGGTTACCTGCCGTTGGACGGCCTGAGCGCGCCGGGGGTGCAGGTGTGGCGCAGCGTCGCCTGCGAGGCTGCCTGAAACGCTCCTGGCGGGGAAGCTGGGGGCTGCCTGGCCGCTAGGGGCATCCTGTGCTGCCGCGCGGTCCGCGGCTGAGCTGCCGACCGCGTGGTGGAAATAGCCTGGAAGGTGGCGCCCTCCGCACCTCCGCCTTTCAGACTGTCCTGCGCACCACGAGCGGCCAGCAGAGCCAGCAGCTGATCACAAATCGCTACCGATTCGCTCGTTGCAGCAGGCGGTTCATGCCGTACGATGGCGGGTAGGAAAGCGCCTATCTGTCAGTCATTGGGGCTCACCCGGTCGTCTACAACGCGGGAGCTGTAGCGGGCCGGTGGCCATCCACAGCGTTGTTTTTCGGGCACGTGCGCCCAAGAAGGGTCGTGCAGAGGCTTCGCCCCTCGAAACCTCCCCGCCGCGCACCTGCTGTCGGTAGCGCACGAACATGAACCTGTCGCAGCGCCAGATCAACCTCGGTCTCTTCTGCTTTCTGACGGTCGCCGCCGTGATGGGGGCGGGCATGCTCATCGCGATGAACGGCTACCCATCCTCGATTGCCGTATCTGCGGCGGCCGCGATCGTCTTCTCCGTGTTGGGCTACCTCTACTGGCGTGGCTGGGAGCCGGCGCGCTATGTCGCCGTGATCGTCGTGACGTTCCTCACGGCGTTTGGCCTGCAGGAACCGGGCGTCAGCCAGACCGAAGACGCCACCATCTTCATCCCGGCGATGCTGGCGCTGGCGCTCACCGGGCCGGCCTGGGTCGCCGGGTGCGCCCTGGCGACCCTCACCATCCTGATCGCGCGCGCCGGGGGCCAGGGCGTCTACACCGATCGCGTTTTTTTGCTGATCTACGCCACACTGATCGGCATGATGGTCCTGAGCCGGCTGGGCACCGATACCGCCCGGCGCCTGGCCGCCGCCAACGCCCGCGCCGCCGCGGCGCGCGCCGAGGCCGAGCAGCAGGCCCACGCCCTGGCGGAGCGTAACGACGAACTGGCGCGGCTGGTCGAGGAGATCCGGCGGCAGAGCGCGGAACAGGCCCGCCTGCTGGAGGAGAACCAGCAGCAGCGCGAGGCGCTGCGCGAGCTGAGCGTCCCGGTGCTTCCGGTAGCGCGCGGCACGCTGGTGATGCCGCTGATCGGCGCGCTGGACAGCGCCCGGCTGCTGGAGGTGCGCGAGCGGGCGCTCGACGCTATCCAGCGGACGCAGGCGCGCCGCCTGGTGCTGGATGTCACCGGCGTGCCGCTGGTGGACACGCAGGTCGCGAAGGGGCTGCTGGCGGCGGTGCAGGCGGCGCGGCTGCTGGGCGCGGATGTGGCCCTGGTCGGCATCCGCCCGGAGGTCGCCCAGTCGATCGTCGGCCTGGGGCTCGACCTGTCGGGCATCCGCACCGCCAGCGACCTGGCGACGGCGCTGGGCGACAGGACACGCTCGCCGAACCATTAACCGCGAAGGACCCAAAGGGCGCAAACGGCAGGCCGAGGTTCGATCGGTCTGCCGTTTGCGCCCTTCGGGAAGCGCCAAGGACCGCCCGGCTAATCTCCCTTCGCCACCGTGGTCGGCGCGGCGGTCGGCGCGGCGAGCTGCTCGCCCTCGCGCTTGCTCTGCCAGATCGCCCAGACCAGCGCGGCGGCACAGATCAGCATCGCGACGCTGACGCCGATCCCGAGCGGCTGGCCGGGCAGGCGCACCGTCACCACGATCGGCGCGATGATCAGCGCGACCAGATTGATCACCTTGATCATCGGGTTGAGCGCCGGGCCGGCGGTGTCCTTCAGCGGGTCGCCGACGGTATCGCCGACCACGGCGGCCTTGTGCGGCTCGGAATGCTTGCCGCCGTAGTTGCCCTCCTCGATATACTTCTTGGCGTTGTCCCACGCGCCGCCGGCGTTCGCCTGGAACACCGCCATGAGCTGGCCGGAGAGGATGATGCCGGCCAGGAAGCCGCCGAGCGCCTCGACACCGAGCAGAAAGCCGACCAGGATCGGCACCATCACCGCGATAATGCCCAGGCTGATCAGCTCCTTTTGCGCCGCGGTGGTCGAGATGCTCACCGCGCGGGCGTAATCCGGCGTCACCTTGCCTTCCATCAGGCCGGGGATCTTGAACTGCCGGCGCACCTCGTTCACGATCTGCGACGCCGCGCGCTGCACCGCCCGGATCGTCAGCGACGAGAACAGGAACGGCACCGCGCCGCCGATCAGCAACCCGATGAACACGATCGGCGCGGAGACGTTGATGCCGGTCAACACCGGCTGGCCGATCTGCTGCTGCACCTTGCCCGTATCGGTGAGGAACGAGCCGAACAGCGCCACCGCCGCGATCACCGCCGAGCCGATCGCGATGCCTTTGGTGACGGCCTTGGTGGTGTTGCCGACCGCGTCCAGGTCGTCCATCACATTGCGGGCGTTCTTGTCCAGCCCGCTCATCTCGCCGATCCCGTTGGCGTTATCCGAGATCGGGCCGAACGAGTCCATCGAGATCGTGTTGCCCGTCAGCGAGAGCATGCCGATGCCGGTGAGCGAGACGCCGTAGAGGATGGCCGTGAAGGTGACGGTCGGGTCGGTCGAGAAGCCGGTGAAGATCAGCACCGACGCCAGAATAGAGCCACAGATCACCAGGATCGCCCAGACGCTCGACTCCATGCCGAGCGCCAGGCCGGCCAGGATGTTGGTGGCCGAGCCGGTCTGCGAGGCACGGCTGACATCCTTCACCGGCTTGTAGTGCGTCGAGGTGAAGTACTCCGTCACCTTGTCGAGCGCGAGCGCCAGCACGATGCCGGCCACAACCGCCAGGAACGGCCGCCAGTCGACCGCGCCGCTCGCCGGATCGACCATGTAGAAGAGCGACACGAGCGCGAAGCCGATGATCGCGATCACCGCCGCGATATAGAAGCCGCGGTTCATCGCCGCCATGGCGTTGCGCCGGCGCTCGTCCGTCCGCACGAACTGGTTGCCGATCACCGAGGCGACCACACCGACGGCGCGCAGCAACAGCGGGAAGATCACGAAGCGCAGGTCGTACTGCCCGTCGAACATGGCGCCCTTGGCCGCGTCGCCGAGCACGATGCCGAGGATCAAGGCCGAGACCAGCGTGACCTCGAAGCTCTCGAACACGTCCGCCGCCATGCCGGCGCAATCGCCGACGTTGTCACCCACCAGGTCGGCGATCACCGCGGCGTTGCGCGGGTCGTCCTCCGGGATGCCGGCCTCGACCTTGCCCACCAGATCGGCCCCGACATCGGCGGCCTTGGTGTAGATGCCACCGCCGACGCGCATAAAGAGCGCGATCAGCGAGCCGCCGAAGCCGAAGCCCAGCAGCGCGTCCGGCGCGGCGACACCGAAGAATATAAAGATCACCGTGCCGCCGAGCAGCCCCAGGCCGACACACAGCATCCCGGTGACCGAACCGGACTGGTAGGCCACCTGCAGCGCCGGGTTGTACCCCTTGCGCGCAGCCGCAGCGACGCGCACATTCCCCTCGACAGCGACGTTCATCCCGATGAAGCCGACCAGATACGAAAAGACCGAGCCCATCAGGAAGGCGAGCGCGCGCCCGAGCGCGACAGCCAGCGTGGCGTTCGCGCCGAACGTCTCCTCTGCCTCGCGCGTCGGCGGCACGATCAGCACGCTGGCCGCCAGCACAAAGGTCAGAATGACGATCAGGATCGCAATGGTGCGGGCCTGGCGGGTGAGATAGGCGTTCGCACCCGCCTTGATGAACCCCCAGACCTCTTGCATCCGCTCGGTGCCCTTGTCCTGCCGCAGGATCTGCGCGCGCAGGAAAAGGGTGTAGACCAGGCTGAGGATGGCGATGGCGAACACGACCAAGACCGCGGCCTGTTCGAACGGCGTAAGACCCTGCATCAACACAAACACACCCCCTTGTGCATCACCGAATTCGATCCCGGGCGATGGCGTCCGAGGCGGGCTGCCGGGCGCCCACAAGCTTAACGCCTCGTGAGATGGCTGCGCATCATAGCATAATCTTCACGACGGCGCAACGCGCTGCGGCATGAGCCGGAGCCGCCCGGGCCGCGCCTCCCGGCGTGGGGGGCGGACAGCGTCCCCGAACCTCTTCTCCGCGCCCCTCCCCACCGCGAAGCGGGCGAGAAACCACGGCGCACGGCGGCGGCGCGCCGCGTCTGTACGGCAGAGGGATAGCCCCTTCTTTTGTGGTCGTGCGAAGGGATGAGCACGCAGAAGCTGTCTGAAACAGGGATGTTTGGCGGGCGCAACCGTTCCAAGAATGTTCCGCCGCGCGGGCGGCGGAGCAGGATTGCCTCTGGCGCCTGCGGCCCCCAACGCCCCTGCTAGAAGCGTTTCAGACAGCCCCTCACCTGTAACTGGTTCACGGAGCGCATGCTGCTGCAAAAAAGCCCTTCAACGTGGATCGCCGTTTGCCCATCCTGAAGCCATACGCGCGCCGAACAGCACGCGGCGGCCTCGGAACGCAGCGGCGCGCCGGGGTGATGAGCTCTCGCGATCGCCGCGGGCCTCCTCCGCCTTAAGACCGAGGCGGTTCTCAGACTTTGTGACGACTTGCAATATCCGGCAAGGTTTGTTATACTTGTCACAGGTTCAGGTGGCGGCGCGGCGACCGCCGCCTGATCGATACCGTTCCGCCAATACCTGCCCCCTCGCCGCTCCCCTTTTTTCCTCCCGGCTGCCGTGCAAACGGCAGCCGTTTCCGCTTTGGTGTGCCGGCAGCGCCTATGCGTCGCTCTGGCTGGTGCGCGCGAAGACAACGAACGGAGACCTCGCGCCTCGTTCAGGCCGCGCCGTGCGCCGCCGCGATCAGCGCGCGCCAGGCGTCGTCCATCCGCCCCGGCTCGAACGGCAGGTAGATGCTGATCCGGTCGAGCACGCCGTGGTAGCGCTCGCGCAGCGCCGCACCGAGTCGGTCGAGCGGCGCCTCAACGGCATAGACGCCGAGCATCTCGTCGCTGATCAGCGCGCCCATCTCCGCCCAGCGCTGCGCCGCCGCCAGCCGCGATAGCTCCTCGCCAGCCGCGCCCCATCCGTGCGTCTCCAGCACCACCCGGTAGGTCGGCGTCGAGGCGTAGAAGGCGATCTGGCGGCGGACAGCGGCGCGCATGTCGTCCATGGCGTGCGCGTCCGCCCCGGTGATCACGAACACGCTGCTGACCAGCGCCACCGCCGCCGGATCGCGCCCGGCCCGGGCCGCGCCCGCGGCGATCTGCGGGCGGACGACCTCCTGGAGGTAGCGCACGCTGTGGAACGGGTGGACGTGGAACCCCTCGCACAGTTCGCCCGCCAGCCGCGCCAGCCCCTCGTTCACGCCGGCGATGTAGATCGGGATGTCCGGGTGGTCGATCGGGCCGGGGTTGAAGAAGGGCGTCATCAGGGTGAGTTGGTAGTAATCGCCCTGGTACCTCAGCCGCCCGCCGGTCTGCCAGCACTGCCAGACCGCCCGCAGTGCGCCGATGTAGTCGCGCAGCCGCTTCACCGGCGAGTCCCACACCGTGGCATAGCGCCGCTCGATATGCGCGCGGACCTGTGTGCCAAGGCCGAGAATGAAGCGCCCACCGGAGAGCGCCTGCAGATCCCAGGCGATCTGCGCCGTGACCATTGGGCTGCGCGGGAAGGCGATCGCCACGGCGGTGCCGAGGTCGATCCGGCGCGTGTGTTCGGCGGCGAGCGCCAGCGGCAGAAAGGCGTTATGCTGGGTTTCAACCGTCCAGAGGCCGTCGAAGCCCAACTCCTCGGCGGCGCGGGCGATCGGCGCAGCGGCGCCGAGCCGGCGCGTCTCGGGGGCGAGATTCGCGTCAAACTTCATGCAGCACTCCAGTCTCCGAAGCGAGGAGTCGGGTGCCGCCGACTCGCGGAGAACGTCTGTTCGGTGCAGCCACGGTGCAGCCAATACCCCGCTTGAACAGCGACGTCCTTCAGGCCACCCTTGTCAGATGGCCCGCGGCGCACGTTGTAGACGGTCGCCCGACTCAAGCACAGCGGCCACGCCGGTCACCGCGCCGCGGATCACAGCATCGCGCGCCTGGCGAATGGCGCTCATGATCGCCACTGCGTCGGAGCGGCCATGGGCGACGATCGCCACGCCACGCAGGCCGAGCAGCGGCGCGCCGCCGTGCGAGCGGTAGTCCGCCACCTGGCGCACGCGGAGCAGCGGCGGTCCGAGAGCGCTGCCCACCAGCGCTGGCCCGCCCAGCAGCCCTGCCACAGCCACGGGCAGCCGCCCGCTGCGCGGTGAGAGCGCGGCCAGCACCGCTGGCGGCAGCAGGCCGGCCGCCAGGCGCCAGCCCAGCCCGCGGCGCACCTCGCGCAGGCTTCGCTGGAGCGCCAACTTCATCACCGCCTCGCTGGTCTTGATGAACAGGTTGCCGACGAAGCCGTCGCAGACCAGCACGTCGCACACACCACCAACCAGCGCATCCTTCGGCTCGGCGTTGCCAACAAAATGGAGGGGGGAGTGACGCAGCAGCGCGTGGGCCTCCTGGACCAGCCGGTCGCCCTTGCTGTCCTCCTCGCCGTTGGCAAGCAGCGCCACCCGCGGCTGGGCCACGTCCAGCGCCCGCTCGGCGTAGACCGCGCCCAGTTGCGCGAACTGGAGCAGATACTCCGGCTTGCAGTCGGTCGTCGCGCCGATGTCGAGCAGCAGCATGTCGCGCTCGAGCGCCGGAAAGCGCACGGCCAGCGCGGGCCGCGCAATGCCTTGGATGCGCCCGAGCACGAACGTCGCCGCGGCCATCGTCGCGCCGCTGTGTCCGGCAGAGACGAACGCGTCGGCCGCGCCCTGGCGCACTAGCCGCAGCCCAACGACGTGCGGCGAGCGAGGCTTGCGGCGGGCGGCCTGCACCGGATGCTCGTTCATCGCGATCACATCCGGCGCGTCTACCACCGGCAAGTCGAGGCCGGCGGTGTCGTGCCGGGCGAGCTCAGCGCGTACCTGATCCGCCGGACCGGCCAGAACCACCGTACAACCGAAGGCCCGCGCCGCCATCACCGCGCCGCGAACCGTTTCCTGCGGGGCGTTGTCGCCGCCCGCCGCGTCAAGGACGATGCGCATGCCGTGTCAGGGTGACCGGGTGACCCGGTGACAAGGTGATACGATGACGTGATGACCAGGTGAAACATACTGATGGGAACCCATCATTCGGTATTATTTCATTCTTCACTCAAATCGTCCCCTTCGTACTCGGCACGGCCCCGCCGAGCCGCTCGTCCAGCCGCGTGGCGGTATCCAGCGCCCGCCCGAACGCCTTGAACAACGCCTCGACCTTGTGGTGATCGTTGCGGCCGTACAGCACGCGGGCGTGCAGGTTCAGCCGCCCATGCACGGCGATGCTCTCGAACAGGTGCGCGATCAGGTCGGTGCCGAGCTGCCCCACTCGCGGCGTGGCAAATGCGGCCTCGACGACGCAATACGGCCGCCCGCCGAGATCGACCGCCACAAAGCCGAGCGCCTCGTCCATCGGCACGAAGCTGTGCGCCGTGCGCACCAGGCCGCGCCGCTCGCCAAGCGCCTGGTCGAGCGCACGCCCCAGGCAGATGCAGACATCCTCGGCGGTATGGTGCTCGTCTACATACAGATCGCCCCGCGCTGCCACGCGCAGGTCGAACAGGCCGTGCCGGGCGAAGAGCGCCAGCATGTGGTCGAGCATGCCGATGCCGGTGGCGATCTCGCTCGCGCCCGTGCCATCCACGGCCAGCGTTAGTTCGATATCGGTCTCACCGGTCGTCCGGCGGACGGTAGCGGTACGCTCGTGGATCATCGCTTCCGCGCCTTCATGGAACGTGGCAATACGAGATCGGAAGGGCAGCGATCAGCGCCTTCACCGCAATCGCTCATCTCCGATCTCCAGGTCGTCAGCGCTCATCGCTACTTGGGGCCGGCCCCCAGCAGCCGCAGCGCCTCCAGCAGCACCGGGTCGTCATCCTCGCTGTAGCGCTTCCAGTCGACATCCACCAGCGAGTCCGGCTGGACGCCGTGGTTCTCCAGGCTGGTTCCGTCCTGCATGCGGAAGCCCTCCTGGGCCAGCCACAGGCGCGACCCGTCGCTCAGCGCGTGGGCGTAGATCGTCTCGGTGTTCCCCGCGGACGGCATCCCGACCACGATGGCGCGCGCCTCGCGCTGCAGGATCGCGGCGATCAGCTCGGCATAGGAGGCGGTATCCTGGTCGATCAGCACGGCCAGCCGGCCGCGCATGGCGCGCAGGTCGGGGCCGGCCGGCGCGGAGATAACCAGCGGGCGGGTACTGGTGCGTTTGAAGAACACCCCCACCTGCCCACGGACAAAGTGGCCGAGGATGCCGTTCATCACGTTGCCCCAGCCGCCGCGGTTGCCGCGCAGGTCGAGGATCAGGCCGTTCAGCTTGCCGGCGGCGAGCAGTTCGGTCAGCGCGCCGTTCACCTGCTCGTCCATATCGCTCACCCAGAGCGTGGAGACCCAGATGTAGCCGATCTCGCCGGGAAAGCGCCGCGCGTAGGGCGCGATGCGCCCTTGCAGCTCCTGGCGCACCAGCACCACGTCGCGCGGGCGCTCGCCCGGGCGCACGACACTGAGCCGCACGGTCGTGCCGGGCGGCCCCTGCAGATCGCCGTCGTCGGACGAATACGCCCGGTCGTTCACCGCCAGGATTCGGTCGCGCGGGCGCAGGCCGGCCCGCTCGGCCGGGCTGCCGGGGAGCACCAGTTGGATGAACGCGCCGTCGCGGCTGGGGATCGTCACGACGCCGATGCCGGCGTGCAGTTCGTGCCCGCTGGAGAAGGCGTCTTCGTCCGCGACAGCGGCCGGCGGCACAAAGCGCGAATGGCCGTCGTTCAGCCGGCCGATCAACTCCTCCATCAACCGGTAGAACGCCTCGTCGTTTTCAACCGCCGCCACGCGCGCGGCGTACTCAACGCGGATGGCGTCCCAATCGAGCCCGTCGAAGTCGGGATAGAGATAATCTGTCTTCACCAGCGTCCAGACTTCGCTGAAAATCTGCGCCCGGCGGGCGGCGCTCAACGGCGCGCTGGTTGCCGTGGGCGCGGCGGTGGGCGGGTCCGGCAGGGGCGTGCTGGTCGGAAGGGCGGTGGGGGTGGGCGCCGCCGTCGGCAGAGGCGTGGCGCTGGCCGGGGGGAGCGGCGATCGGGCGGTCGCCGCGGGCGCGAGGGTTGCCGCGGGCGCAACCGCCGCCGTGCCGCAGCCGGCCAGCGCCAGCAGCGCCAGCGGCCCAAGCAGCAGCCTGGCGGCATGCCCGATTGCGACGGTGCCCCTGCGCATCGCCACGTTATTTCTCCAGCTCAAAGGCGGCGGCCAGCACCTGCCCGGCGGCCGCCGCGGCGACCCGCGAGCCTTCGCCGCCGTTCTCGATCATCACGGCGACGGCGTAGCGTGGCCGCTCCACCGGCGCGATAGCGATGAACCAGGCGTGGGGCGTCGTTCCCGGCCCGTGCTCCGCCGTGCCGGACTTGCCGCCGACCACCGCGACGCTCGGGTCGACCGCCTGCGCCGGCCGGCCAAACCCGTACGCCACGACGGCCCGCATGTTCGCCCGCATCCGCGCCGCCGTCTCGCGCGACATCGCCCGGCGGATGGCGCGCGGCCCGTTCGCGATCACAATGCTTCCGTCGGGCCGCGTAACCTTGTCGACAAGATACGGCCGCATCAGCACGCCATCGTTCGCGACCGCCGCGGCGACCATGGCCATTTGCAGCGGTGTCACCTGGATCTGTCCCTGGCCGTAGCCGGTGTCCGCCAGGCCCGCCGGCCGGTTTAGAAAGCCCGGATCGGCGTAGAGCGTGCTGGCGTCCGCCGGCAGATCGGTGAAGCCCGGGTAGCTCTCGGGCGCGTCCTGCGGCCGGTAGATATCGAAGCGTCCGGCGACCTCCTCCATGAGCTGTGCGCCGAGCCGCAGGGCGTACTGCGCGAAGGCCACGTTGCAGGAGAAGGCATACACCCGCTCCAGGTTCGATGGATCGCCGGTCAGCGACGCGAGATCGGGCACGGCGTTGACCACCGGCGGCGCCCCCGGCTCGGTCTCGAGTTCGTTCAAACAGCGGATGTCGTCCGGCCTGCCCTGATTCGGGTGCTCCAGCACACCGACCGCCGTCACAGTCTTGAACGTCGAGCCGGGCGGGTAGCGCCCCTGCGTCGGCCGGTTGAGCAGCGGCTGCCCGGCGTCTTCGCTGTTGAGGCGCTGCCAGTACGCGCTGATACGCTCGTTTTCCGCGTCGCGGTCGGGCGCGGCCGGGTTGAAGGCCAGTTGCGCCGGGTCGAACCCGGGCGCGCTCGCCATCGCCAGCACGGCGCCGCTGGCCGGGTCGAGCACGACGATCGAGCCGGTGCGGCCGCCAAGAACGGTGCGCGCCGCCTGCTGCAGCCGGGCGTCGAGCGTCAGGCGCAGGTCGTCGCCGACCTGCGGCCGGCCGAGCAGCGTGTCCGACAGCCGCCCGAACGCGTCGCGCTCGCCGCTCAGGTAATCGCCATAGGTGTACTCGAGGCCGGTCTGGCCGTAGCGATGGCTGAAGTAGCCGAGCACATTGCCGAACGCCGCCGGGTCGAGCCCTTCACCCAGTGGGTAGACGCGGTGCGCGAAGCCGCCATCCGTCATGCGGGTATCGGCCAGCACAGTACCGTTGCGGTCGATGATTTTGCCACGTTGCACGCGCTGCGAGGCGATCACCGGACGGACATTGCTGGTCACCTGGCCGGTCTGCGGATCGACATAGACCTGGGCATAGATCGCATCGGCGCGGATGAACTGCTGGCGCAGCAACTGGAGCGAGAGCAGCCCAAAGCCGACGGCGATGAAAACGCCCAAATACAGGATGCTGCGCGAGGGGCCGCGCGGCAGCGGCGGCAGCATCAGCCGCGCCACCACCAACAGCGGCAGGGCCGCGAGCCAGAGCGCCGCGAGCCAGCGCGCATCGCGTTCGACCGGCTGGATCATGCCGTAGCCGATGAGCGCGACGGCGGCGACAAGGCACATCAGGCGAATGGCGCGGCGCATCGGCGAGTTGAACATTCTTTCGCTTTTCCCATCTGAGGTGCATTATAATCCAAAACAAGCGCGAATCAACATGGGATCTGGATGATAGCACGTACACCGTGCCCAGAACTGCATCTCATCGGCGGCGGCGCTTGCCGGAATCCACCGGCGGGGGCGGGGCTACCGGGCGCTGGACGACGGGCGCGGGGAGCGATGAGGCCGTCGGCGCTGGAGGGAAGCGGCGCGGCGGCGCTCAATCGAGCGGCATCGTCGCCCGGACGATCAGGCCGCCGGTCTCGGCCTCGAACACATCGAGCCGGCCACCCAGTTCGGCGAGGCGGTACTCCATCGCCCGCAGCGCGTGCAGGCGGGGGCGCGCGTAGGTACCATCCAGCAGGCCGACGCCGTCGTCGCGGATCATCAGCGCGACCGATGCGGCGTCGTAGCGGAGCGTCAGCTCGATGGTGGCCGCGTGGGCGTGTTGCTGGACGTTCAACAGCGACTCCTGGGTGAGGCGCACCAGGACGGACCGCTGTGCGCGGCTGATCATGCGGGCGCGGCCCATGCACACCACGCGCGTCTGGAGACCGGTATGCTGGCGGAAGCGCTCGGCGAGCGTGTCGATGGCGGCCGGCAGCTCGCTTTCGGCGAGCAGTGGCGCGAAAAGCACCTGGCGGGTGTCGTCCACCCCCTGGGCCGGGGCGCGGACGGTCGCGGTATGGGCGGCGGATGGCGCAAACCCAGCGGACCGGCTCTGGCCGCGCTCGGCGGCGCGGCCGTGGGGGCTCAGGCGGTCGGCCAGGTCGAGCGCTGGCTCGCGCCCGAAGCGCGGCTCCGCGAGCGCGACCGGGCGCGCGGGCCGGGCCGGCCGCGGATGGAACACCGCACGCAGCAATTCCACCGCCAGCGGGAACAGCCCGCCGACGACCGGGGGAGCGACCATCATCGCGGCAAGCAACAGCCCGCCGTCATCGCGGGCGATGGCGTCGGGCGGCTGGCCGACGAACGCGTTCGTGGCCAGGTCGAGCGTCACAAACACCAGCCCGGCCATCACCCCGCCCCGCCAGCCGAAGAGCAGCCCGGAAACGACTAACGCGCTCGAGGCATAGAGCAGGAAGGGGCTCTGCCAACCGCCACTCAGGAGCAGCAGCGCGACCATGTACATGATATCGAGCAGCAGGATGGCCGGGTTGCGCTGCGCCGCCCGCAGGTATGGCTGCGCGATGAGCGTGAGCAGGGTGTTGACCCCGCCGGTGACGAACAGGAGCGAGGCACTCCCCATCAGCGCCGGCGTACCGCCGCGCGCCGCGATGATCGCGCCGCCGGCCGCCCAGGCAGCCCAGCGGTACACGAAGAAGATGACGTGGTCGGCGAGCCAGGGATGTGGTTCGCGGCGATACCTGCTCACAGGCGCCTCGGATGCTGTGGGCATTCCCGCGGCCGGGTGGGCTCCGGCCGCGCTGTGCGTGATGCTGAGTTGCGTGGCCGAGTCGACAGGTATAGTGTAGCAGAAAGCCCGGCCATCGGCAAGGGATGCGGCGGCCATGTTCCCCTGGTACGGATCGCCCCGGTCCCGCACGTGCCGCCGAGGACATGGGGCGCGACGGCGTCGGGCGGCTCAAGCCCGCCCGGTGCGACGCCTCACCGCTCGCGGCCGGCCGCTACGGCTGTGGCGTGGGGGTCGGCGAGGGGGTTGGCGCGGGAAGGTCACCCGCCGCCGCGCCCGAGAGCTGGCCGAGCTGCCGCAGAAAGCGGTCCACGCGGTCGGCCTGGGCCTGGAGCCGCCCGATCTGCGTGGCGGCGGTCGCCAGGGTGTCGCGGGCGCGGTGCAGCTCGGCGACGGCGGTTGCGTTTTGGGCGGTCCCGGCGGCCAGGCGGCGGTCAACATCGCCGAGGGCCGCCAGCCGCGCCTGCA
The DNA here is from genome assembly GCA_042408595.1 of Roseiflexaceae bacterium. Lineage (GTDB taxonomy): Bacteria > Chloroflexota > Chloroflexia > Chloroflexales > Roseiflexaceae > JBHOQX01. Next base: position 135,069 of record JBHOQX010000131.1, read on the forward strand.
CGTCGTCGAGCGTCTCACGGTCCGCGCCACGGCGGCGCTCCTGCTCGGCCACAGCGGTGCGTAGCTGGTCGCTCGCCTGCTGTTGGACAGCGACCTGCGTCTGCGCGGCCAGAAGCAGGGCGCGCGTGTCGGCCAGTTCCTGCGGGATGGTCGGGCGCAAGCCGAGGGCGTAGAGCGCGCTGAGGGCCGCGGCGGCCCCCAGCGCCGCGGCGAGCAGCACGGTGACGAGCCAGCGAAGCAGCCGCGCGCCGGATCCGCGGCGCGGCGCGGTCGGCGTGGTGCTCACCGGAGCGGTTCCGGCACGCCAAGCGAGGTCGTGCCACCCCGATTCGTGTCGCCGCGCGGCGAGCCGGGGTAGAGCGAACGCTCGACGACGATCGGCACCGTTGCGCGGACGGTCGCGGCGAGCGCCGGTTGGCCGGGGTACAATTCGTGGACGGCCATGGTGTAGCGCGCTCCGCCCGGCACGCTGACCTGCTGGCTGGCCAGCTTGCCATCGTTCAGCACGAAATCGACCGTCACCCGCGCCTGGTGATCGCGATCCGGGTTGCTGAAGAGCAGATACTCCTGCGCATCCCCGCTCGTCCGCCCGTCGGCGAAGCGCCAGATGAAAGCCGGCTCCGTGGCGCCAGGCGAGACACTCCCGGCCGCGCCATCGCGCCAGGTCATCGCCCGCTCGGCGGCCACTGGCCGGTCGGCTTCCACGTATGTCGCCACCCCGAGCTGCGGCACGACTTCATTGGCGTTGATCGCGAGCCGGCTGGTGGGCGGGAGCGCGTAGCGCCGCGTCTGCGACGTGCCGTCGGGCGTCATGAAGCGCACCGTCGCCGTCACCGGCTGCGTGTTCGGGTTGAGCACCAGCAGGCGCATCTGGAACGGCGGCTCGGTCGTGCCCTCGGCGAAGTGCCAGGTGCGCGACAACGCAACGACGCCGGGCGATCCGGCGAGGCCGCTGTCGTTCGGGCCGAAGCGCATCAGCCGCTCGGCGACGATCGGGCGGTCGGCGAGCACCCGCGCGCCGAACGTCGCGCCGGGCAGCACATCCGCCACCGTGACGACCGTACGGCCGCGCGGCGGGATGATCACGCCGCGCTGCTCGGCGGTGCGCCCGTCGGAGCGCATATAGGTGATCGTCGCGTTCGCCGCTTCCGTCTGCGGATTGAACAACGCCAGGAACGTTCGGGCGGTCCCTTCGGTCGATCCTTCGGCGAAGTACCACACCCGCGCGGCCTGGGGGGCGCCCGGTGTCGCGGTGATATCGCTCGCCAGCCCCATAAAACGCTCGGCCACCACCGCGGCGTTCGACTCGACAATCGCCGGCGCGTCGGTCGTGTCGGTGAAGATGCCGCTGACGGAAAGCTCGGCGCGGCTGCCGGCCGGCACGCTGATCGTGCGGATGACCTCGGGGCCGGGGCTGCGCAGGATGGCGAAGCGCACAGTCGCCGGCTCGGCGGCCGGGTTGAACACCGACAGGCGCTCGGTGTAGTCGCGCGGGTTCCCCTCAGCGAAGTACCAGCGGCTGGCGACGGTCGCCTGGTCAGCGGCCAGGCGCCGCGCCGCGACGATGTCGTTCAGCTCCGGCGCTTGGTCGGCGGCCGGGTCGGCCTGGGCATGGGTGACGATGTTCTGGCGGGTAGATGTGCCGCCCGGCGCGCTGAGGGTATGCTGGCCGCGCGGCGGGATGCCATACGCCTGGCCGAGCCAGGCCAGCAGCCCGGCCAGCGCCGTCTGCTGCGGCGCGGGGGGCACGCCGGTCCCCAGCAGGGCGACATGCACCGCGATATCGCCGCCGGCCAGCCGGGGCACGGCGGCGGTCGGCCCGCCGATATGGCCCTCGTACACCCGGCCCGCCCGGTCGACGAGGAAGTGGTACGGCAGGTCGTCCCAGCCCACCTGCTGCTGGTGGTAGGCCGCCAGCGCGCGCAGAAAGGGCGGCGGATCGTCGCCCGCGGCGTCTGTGCCGATCTGGTGGAGCACAATGCCGCGCGGCTGCTGGCGAGCCGGGCGGATGGCCGGCGGATTCGGGTCCCAGCGGGCGCGCGCCACGACCCGCGGCGCGGGGGTGAGGGTGGCCGGGCCGAACGGCGCGGGGATCAGCTCGGCAGTCGCCGCCGCCAGGTCCGGGCCGGGCGTGGCGTCGATCAGGCTTAGCGTGACGCTATCCAGCGTCGGCGAGGCGTTGGGGGCGTCGCTGCGCAGCGTCGCGCGGACCTGCACATACGCCGTATTGCCGGGGACCGGCACGACCGCCGGCAGGGCGTAGGCATCGCCGTCCTGCGTGCGGGCGTCACCGGCGCGCAGCGGCGCCCACGGCCCGGGGTTGGCCTGATCCGGCGCGGCGCGAACTTCGAGCAGCAGGCCGGTCCCCTGCGGGATATCCGCTTTCCACACCGCGCCAACTGCGTTGACCGGGCCATCCAGCTTGAGAAAGCCGGAGGTGAAGCTGCCTTGCTTCCGGCCATCCGCCAGGCGCAGCTCGCCGCCGGCGTTGTTGGCGATGATCAGCCCATCGCTGGCGCCGCTCTTCCAGTCATCGACGGTCTCAAAAGTGGCCTCCCGCACGCGGGCCTGCCCGCTGTCCTGCGCGGCGGCGCGGGGCATGCCGGCGAACAGCCCAACCACCACCAGCGCGATCAGGGCGAGGGGCGATGCGACTCGTCGCATAAGGTGTTCCTGTGTGCGCGGGCACGGCTGCCGCGGCCCCCGCCGCGCCCGGAACGGCTACTGCTCCGGCCTGGCCGCGCCGCCGAACGCTCCCTTGTAGGCATTCGCCGAGTCGTAGAGCATCCAGCCGCTCGCCTTGCCGAACTTCTCGGTCGCATCGATCTGCGCGCGCACCTCAGCCGGGCCATATTCGACCACCCGTTTGCCCTGCCACGGGTCGGTATGGTCTTGCAGCCAGGGGCGCATCTTGGCGTAATGCCCATCGAAGAACTTCTGCCCTTCGCGCAGCGTCTCGTAGATCACCTCGTAGGGATGCGCCGCCGGGTTATCGAAATCCAGGTAGCCCGCCCACCAGAGCGACGGGTACGGCATCGGGCAGATGTAGTCGGCATGTCGCGCCATCCGGTCGAGGTCCTGGCCGATCGGCATGGACTTCTTTAGCAGCGTACGGCCGAACGTGTCCACCGAGAAGTACGCGCCGGCGCTGTTGATCGCCTTGTGCGCCTGCTTCATGAACTCGGCGATGTTGTCGTACATCGCATCCGGGTTGTTGACCGGGTCGGTCGGCTGCGAGAACTGAAGCTTCTTGCTGTAGCCGGACAGATCGCCGTACCAGTCGTTGTAGCGGATGTAATCGTAGTTGATCTCATCGAAGCCCATCTGCGCCGCCTCGACGCCCAGCTCGATGTTGTAGTTCCACACATTGCGGTTCCACGGGTCGAGATAGGCGTAGCGGATGCCGGGGCCGGGGTAATCGGCGTATACATCGCCGGTCTCGCGGTTCTTCACCGCCCATTCCGGCTTCTTGTCCGCCAGCACGTTGTCGTGCGAGAAGAGCTGCACCCGCGCGATCAGGTAGATGTTGCGCTTCTTGGCCTCGGAAAGCAGCCACTTCATGTCGATGTAATCGCGCGCGGTGCCCAATTCCTTGACGATCGGCACCTGCGAGTCGTAGTACACCAGGCCGAGGTCGTCGCGCAGGTCGGATTTCAGATCGACGACCAAAGCGTTCAGCTCGGTCTTGTCGATCAGGTCGAGATATTCGTTCACCAGCTTGGGGCCGGCGGCGGCGACCGCAGCGGTGATGTAGAGCGCCTTGACCTTGAACGGCTCGAGCTTGATCGTCGCGGGCACCTGGCCCGGCTTGAGCGCGATCACCGCCTTCCGGTAGCCCGGCGCCAGCACCTGGAGAAACCCCTGCTCCGGCACGCCTTCGAGCGTGAAGGCGCCGTCGGCGCTGTTCTCGATCCGGGCGAAGGCGACCGCCGTGCCATGCTCGGTCGGCGTCGCGATCACGGTGGCGTTGGGGATCGGCTGGCTACTGGCGGCATCGAGCAGCGTACCCTTGAGCGTATCAGGCCGGAGCACCGCGTTGATCTCGGTCGTCTTTTCGATCGGCTGCGACAATTCGGCGTAGCCCGGCGCGCTGATCGTGACCGTCGCGTTCTCCGGGACATTCGTGAGGCGGTAGCGCCCGTCCGGACCGGTGGTCGTGCGCGCATCGCCAGCCTGCACCGTCGCCCCGGCGATCGGCCCATTGGTGTAGCGATCGGTCACCAGGCCGGTGAGCACAGCGGGCCGCAGCGCAAGATCGATGGTTGTCTTCCGGGCGAGCGACTCGCTCAGCGGCTGGTAATCGGTGGCGTTGACGGTCAGCGTGAAGCTCTCCGGAACCCCGGCGAGCACGAAACGGCCGTCCGGCCCGGTCGTCGTCGAGACACCGCCGGCGCTCACCGTCGCCCCAGCGAGCGGTTTGGCGGTGTAGCTGTCGGCGATCACCCCGCTCAGGGTATTGGGGCGCAGCGCGGCCTCGAGCGAGACAGCCGGCGGGGTGGGTTTGGCGAGTTGCGGCTGCGCTTCAAGCGCGATGCGGAGCGGCTCGTACCCGCTGGCGCTGATCTCGAGCGTATCTTTCGGGCTCCAACGCGAGGTCTGAAACTTTCCGCCGGCGTCCGTGCTCAGCTCGCTCCCACCGAGCTTGACCGTGGCGGATGGGACAGGCTTGCCGGTGTACGCGTCGGTCACGGTGCCGGTCAGGGCGATCTCCGGCCCGCCACACCCGGCGAGCACGAAGACGGCCAGCCCTGCGAGCGCCCCGATCAAAAGCGCGATGCGCGTGCGACCCCCCATGGTACGGTGTGTACTCCTCTAGCTGGCCCGCAGATAGCCCCAAGCCGGGGAACAATGCGTTGATATGTTATGGCCCGAAACGAGGCATATCATAAACGTGGTGTAAAGCCTTGTCAAGGGGTACGCGGCGTGCGTGCGCGGTGAAAACCCTCTTGCAAAGCCAAAATTCTGTGATACACTCAGACTCGAGGTTTGGCCTACGTGGTTTCCCGGATGGTTGCCCGCCGCAAGCAACGCCTCAGCCCCGTCGGTTCCCCAAACCCGGATCTTTTCCAGCACACCGGTCCACCTGGCAGTCCAAAGGAGTGAGCGAGCGATGAGCTACGCGAACAAGACGTTGACGTGCCGCGATTGCGGCGCGGTGTTCGTGTTCACCGCGGGGGAGCAGGAGTTCTACGCGCAGAAGGGCTTCACCAACGAGCCGACGCGCTGCCCAAACTGTCGGCAGCAGCGCAAAGCGTCGGTGAACCGCGACAGCGGCGGGTACAGTAGCGACAGTGGCGGGTACAGCAGCGGCGGGTACGGCGAGCGGCGCGGCGCGCCCCGGGCCGACCGGCCGATGTACACGGTGACATGCGCCAACTGCGGCAAAGAGGCGCAGGTGCCGTTCCTCCCGCGCGGCGACAAGCCGGTGTATTGCGACGACTGCTTCCGCCAGCGGCGGCCGGCACGCTGGTAACGATCGTTCCTCCCGCAGCGCAGCGGCGCACCATGTGGTGCGCCGCTGCGCTGCGTGTATTGATGAGATGACAATTTATTCATCAAAGCGAAAAAGACCCTGGTTTTTCTATGATTGCGTCCATTTTCACCAATTGTTTACTTGATCTGGCGGAAAGCGGCTGATATACTGTTGACGGGCTGTGTGTCGTATCATAAAGCAATATCATCCGCACCATGCACCGGCCGGCTGTATCGTACTTTGTTGTACGTACAGGTCGGCCTTTTCGTTCGTCCCTGGCGAGGCACAGTAGACGCGGGTGGGCGTCGGGCGCCGGCGCATCCACCGGCCGCCCAGATGGCGAAACATAAGGGCGAGGAGTGGGGGCTCCTCGCCGCTAACCGGCACGACCTTCTCCGAGCTGCCAGACGCCGGGTCAGGTCTTCGTGTCGGTCGTACGATCGAGTATACGCGAATCTGTGTGGATTCTCAAGGGCGGTTGTCTGGCGCCGCTGGCCGGCACACTCACGGCTCGTGCCCGACCCCCGGCGTCCTCCCCTGCCGACGGTGTCGGGCGGCCTGAGTGACATGCGTATTCTGAATGACGCGAGGAGGCCCGCGATGCCGATTCTGATCGCCGACGACGATCAGCTGAATGTCAAGCTCACTACGTTTCTGCTGGAGCAGTATGGGTATCGGGTTGTTAGCGTCGGCAATGGTGAAGAGGCCATCGACGCCGCAGAGCGGCAGGATTTCGACCTGGTGCTGCTGGACGTGAACCTGCCGCATCTCGACGGCTTCGAGGTCTGCCGTGCGATCCGTCGCACGTCGAGCGTGCCGATCATCTTTCTCTCCGGCTGCACCACGCTGCACGACCGCGTGACCGGCCTGCAACTCGGCGGCGACGACTACATCACCAAGCCGTTCGAGCCGCTCGAACTCCTCGCGCGGATCGAGGCGGTGCTCCGCCGCCGCGACGACGATGTCTTCGCGCCGCTCGCCCGCCTGACCCAGGGCGACCTGAC
>JBHOQX010000001.1:0-27888 GCA_042408595.1 Roseiflexaceae bacterium
AATCTGCTTATTCTGCCAGCCCTGTTCGTGCAACTCCCAGGCGCGCAACCGGCGCCCTTCGCGCCAATCGGTCGGTTTGCGTTCTGTACTCATAGCCGGCATGATACCATGCCGATTTAGGTTTTAGTACAGCAGGCTATATACGCTGACCGGCCCGGTCGCCGAACGCGTGCTCAGATCGTATTTTTTCGATGTGGCAATTATTGGCGTGAGTGGCCTAACCGCGCGCCAAGGACTGACCGTGAACAGTCAACTCAATGCGGTCACGATGGATATCATGGTGCGCCACGCCACACAGGTGATCGTGGTTGCGGATCAGAGCAAGCTGGGACGGGTCTCGTTCGCCCACCTCGCCACGCTCGACGCGATCGACACGCTGGTGACGGATGCCCCCCCGCCCGATGAATTGAACGAGCAGCTTGCGGCAGCGGGCGTCACCGTGTTGATCGCCGCGGCGCACCCGGCAGCCGTGTTCGAATCGGAGCGGGCGTTTGATCCCCGCTCCGCGCTACCCGGCGAAGCAGGGGGGAGCTCATCGCCGGAGGGCACGCCGTGACTCATTGGAGGACGGCGATGGGCCGGCCCGGCCGATCGGCATGCGGATGACCGTCGCGCTGCGAGCGACAGATCGCCTCGAACAGCGCCACGGCGGCCTGTCTACCACCGCGCCGCACGCAACCCTCCACCCCCTGCTCCCCTCTGCGGCGGATGTGTACGATCTCCCCAGGGGTTACCCTGTAGCGCGCTGTGCTGCGATCTCCGGCGCGGGTGCGAGCATGCCGTGGCACAGAAATTGCTGCACCGGACTCGTGGCTGAAGACTCATCTCTCGCTCGCGTGCGCGCCCCTACTCCCCTGTTCCCTCCCCAGGCGCGGGGAGAGGCCGAGTTGGTGCGTGGATGGGTCGTTCCGGTGGACCCAGGCGCGCGTGGGTGGCGGTGCGGGTCTGCACACTACATGCACATGAGCCGATAGTCATCTGACTCGCAAGCAACGAGCTAGATCGATGGAGGTTTTTGACGCATGGGACGCAACTTTACAGGCACTGGAATTGTGCTGATCTCGCTGTTGTTGGCAGCCTGCGGTGCGCCGATGTCGGGCTCAACCCAGACGACCCCACTGGCGCCCGCAGCGAGTGCCGAGGGCTGATCCGAACAACGCGACCGAGCGATCGTGGAGGCAGCGCTCAAGCAGCTTGGTCGCCCGGATCTCTCCGTCGACAACGTTGCGAAGTTCAGCGAAGTCGGCAACCGCTGTATCGTTGCCCTTGCGCTAGACGGGGCGAGTTTGTCGGGGCCGATCCCACCAGAGTTTGGCCGGCTAACTACCCTGAAGAGGCTGTTGCTTGACCGCAACGAGCTAACTGGGCCGATCCCACGCGAACTGGGAAATCTGACGAATCTGGAAGTGTTGTTTCTCCATCAAAATCGTCTGAGTGGCCCGATTCCGCCCGAGCTCGGCAAACTGACCGCGCTGCGTCAACTTACCCTGTTCGGCAACCAGCTCAGCGGCACTGTGCCAGAGGAACTCGGCCAACTTGTCGATCTGCGACAGCTCTTTCTAGAACACAATCAACTCAGCGGCGAGCTGCCTGCAAGCTTGACGCGGCTGAAGGATGCGACCATCTCTATCGATGATAATCAGGGATTGTGCGCCCCGGCCATCTTCAAAAGCGCGGTTTGGTACAATGAGAGGATAGCTTGCAAGTAGTCACCGCCGCTGCCGGCGACGGCCCCCAAAGGTCCGCCAAGCGCTAGCACCGGGTCTGGCCGGGTGCTAGCGCTTGAAGATCGACGTGCGGATGTGCAAATGCTCGCCGCAAGCCGCGCAACCGCCGTCGGCCAGGCCGCTCGTGCGCACCCCGTCCGCGCCGCGGGCGATCACCACGGCGCCGCAGCGCGGACAGATCGTGCTCTGGTGCGGGTCGGCCCCGTAGACGAAGCGCAGCCCGGCCTCGTGGGCCAGTCGGCGGGCGCGGGCCGCCGCCGCCGCCGCCGCGGCCCCGGCATCGCCCGGCAGGACATGCCAGGGCGTATCGGGCCCGAGCGTCTCGCGAATCCAGCCGGCCAGCGCCGCCAGCGATTCCTGGCCGTCGTTCACGCCGGGGTGTAGCCGGGTCGTCACCTCGATATGGCAGCCCCAGCGGGCGCGGGCGCGCGCCGCGACCTCCAGGATGCCGCGCCACGCCGCCACGCCGGCCAGCCGGGCGTACCCCGCGTCGTCGAAGGCGCGCACCTCCAGACTCATGCCGTCGAGATAGTGGCCGATCTGATCAAGCGCGGCGAGCGAGTGGTAGCCCGTCGTGACGATCGCCGTGAAGCGGCTGGCCGCGCGCGCCAGGCGCAGCAGATCGAGGGCGTATTCGTGCGCTACCGATGGGTCGCTATACGTCCAGACCACGCCGCGGCACAGCCGCTCGAGCGCGAAGGTCGCGGCGCGCTCCGGCTCCAGCCGGCGGCGCTGCGCCGCATCCTCTGGCACGCGGGCGTAGGGGCCGCGCTGCTGGTCGGCAGGAAAGGCGTAGCCCCAACTCCCGATCGCCAGCACCGGTGTGCCGGGGAGCAGGTGCCAGAGCCTGAAGTCCTCGACCGGCCCGATGCTCGCCCCGCTCACCAGACCGTCGTTCAGCGCGACGATGCCCTCCGCTTCGTTGATGCGCGCCAGGCAGCGGCCGGTCTCCCCTGGGCCGAGCACACAGCGCCACTGGCAGACATCGCAGCGCCGGGCGCCACCCCCAAGCTGTTCAGCAAGCGTGGTAAGACGCATTGTCGTATTGCCTTTCTCATCGGGTGCGGTATAATTGCCGGGTATGGGTGCACTGCTAGCTACCTTCAGCGAGATAGAGCCACAATGAACGATAGCCCGCTCCGCCGACGGCTCGGCCTCGACGACACGACCACGGCGAACACCGCCGAGCCTCCGCCGCCTAGTCGCTGGAAGCACCTCGCCGAGCACGACGACGAGGCGCGCGCCCCAAGCGTCCGCGCGATCGTCCGCGAGATGCTCGAAACGGCACTCTTTGTCCTGCTGATCTTCTTGATCGTTCGGGGTGTCGTCCAAAACTTCAAGATCGAAGGCCAGAGCATGGAGCCGAACCTCCATACCGGCCAATACATTCTCGTCAACAAGCTGGTCTACTTCCATTTCGATCTGAACGCGCCGCTGCGGTTGCTGCCGGGGCGCGGCGATCTGCCGGCGAAGGTCGTGTATGCCTTCCACATGCCGCGCCGCGGCGAAGTCGTCGTGTTCGAATACCCCAAGGACCAGAGCAAGGACTATATCAAGCGGGTGATCGGCCTGCCGGGCGATGTCGTGGAAGTGCGCGAAGGCAAGGTCTTCATCAACGGTGTGCAACTCGATGAGCCGTACCTGCAGGGGATGGTCACGACATGCCGCACCGGCGACCCGTGCGGCGAAGGGAAGCCGTTTACCGTCCCGCCAGGCGCGATTTTCGTCATGGGCGATAACCGGCCGAACAGCAGCGACTCGCGGGAGTGGGCCGAGCTCCCGCTGGACCGGGTGATCGGCAAGGCGTGGCTCTCGTACTGGCCGCGCGAGCAATGGGGCGTTATCCCGAGTGCGAGCTACGCGGCCGTCCCGCAGTGATTATAGCCGCTGGCGCGCCGGCGTCAACCGGGAAGCCGCTGGGGCCGCGGGCGGGGTGAGACTTTACACGGGCGTCGCAGACCCCGCAGTGGTACCCTAGGGCCAGCAGCATCAGGGGCGGGTAGACGAATGGTCCATCCCGACATGATGCGGGAGTACTGGTTGCTCTCTGTAAAAAAGTATAGTAGAATGGGCAGCAGCCATGGACGGTGGCGCCTGCGGGTGTGCCGCCCGGTCTGTACCATTCGCACCATGTAATACAACGCGCACGGCCCGAAGGAGGATATGCATGGCGAGCAGAACCGAAGAAATGGTACGGCACCTCAAGGCGATGCAGATGAACACGCCTGATATCGAGGCTTCGGCGGTGGTCAGCGTCGATGGCCTGATTATGGCCTCGGCGCTGCCGGCGGACGTCGAAGAAGATCGCGTCTCCGCGATGAGTGCCGCCATGCTCTCGCTCGGCGAGCGGATCGCCAGCGAGCTTCGGCGCGGCCAGCTCGACCAGGTGTTCGTCCGCGGCGAGAACGGCTTCGTGTTGCTCACCTCGATCGGCGAGGAGGCCGTACTCACGGCGCTGGCGCACAGCAAAGCCAAGCTTGGCCTGGTCTTCCTCGATATGAAGCGCACCGCCAACGAACTTGTCCGCCTGGTCTAAGGCGCCAGGCATCCAGATTGTTCCAGCAGGGCCAGACCGCCATCTGGCCCTTTGTTGTGCCAAACGCGCCGCCGCGGTATAATCTGATCCCGGTATGGATACAAGCTCCTCGCTCGTGGCCCAGGCCGGCGCGCGCGCCCGCCCGCGTGAAGTCGAGTACAGCGGGCTGGTGTGGGTCGATATCCCGCAGCCGGCGGCATCCGATCTTGCCATGCTGCGCGAGCGCTTCGGCTATGACGCCCTGCCGCTCGAACAGGCGCTCGCTCCGGTGCGCCGGCCGCGGCTCGATGTCTACACCGCGCGCGAGTATTTGTACGCCGAGCTGCATATCCCCGCCTTCGACGAAGCCGGGGCGCTCGTGCCGGTGGAGGTCGGTGTGTTCGCCGGGCGCGGCGCGGTCGTCACCCTCCACGACGGCTCGCTCAAGCCGATCCGCCGCCTGGTCGATGCCGCGGCCCGCGATGAGACCGCGCGGGCGCAACTGCTTGGCCGAGGGCCGGGCTACCTGATCTTCCGGATCGTCACCGCGCTCATTCAGCAGGTCTTTCCGGTGCTGTACCAGGTAGACGAGGCGCTGGCCCAGGCCGACCGCGACGCGCGCAACGCCGCGCCGCTCGCGGCGCTGCGCACCCTGGACGATATCCGCCGCGACCTCGCCGCGCTGCGTACGATCACTCTGCCGAACCGTGCGGTCGTCGAAGGGCTGCGGGGGCTGCACGCCGATTTCCTGCGGCTGCATACCGAGCATTTCTTCGCCGATGGGGCGCAACTCGCCGCGAAAATCGAGGACCTGCTGCAGGAGCAGGCCGATCTCGCCGCCAGCCTCGGCGCGACGATCGACAGCATGGTGGCCTACCGCACCGGGCAGCAGCTTCGCTTGATCACTGGGCTGCTGATCATCCTGCTGCCGCTGGCCCTCATCGCCGCCCTGGCCGGCCTCAACGTCGCGGTGCCGCTCGCCGGGCAGCCGGTGCTGTTTTTCGCCGTCGCCCTCGCCACCGCCGCCGCGATCATCGGCGCGCTGGCCTTCGCTCGCTACCGACAGTGGCTGTAGGGTGATTGCAGATTGCAGATTGCGGGCTGTATCGGCGAGGACCGGCGGCAGACGGGCGGCGAGCACAAACTCTGAGTCGGTGGGGTGCCTGTGCCAACGGTGCAGCTGGCGTTCGCCCCTCGTCATGGGTCGTTCATGGGATACTGCCCAACCGGAGAGAGACGATGAACAGTCGTGACCTGGCGGGTTTGATTCGCAATGTGCCGGATTTCCCGAGCCCTGGCGTGCAGTTCAAGGATATCACGACGCTGATCAAAGACGGCGCGGCGTTCCGCGCGGTGATCGACGCTTTCGCCGAGCGCTATGCAGGCCGCGGCCTCGACGCGATCGTCGGCGTCGAGTCGCGCGGCTTCATCTTCAGCGCGCCGGTCGCCTACCGCCTGGGCGTCGGGCTGGTGCCGGTGCGCAAGCACGGCAAGCTCCCGGCCGCCACGTATCACGTCGAATATGAGCTGGAGTACGGCTCGAACCGGCTGGAGATCCACCGCGACTCGTTTCAACCGGGGGCGCGCGTCGTCGTGCTCGACGACCTGCTGGCGACCGGCGGGACGATCGCGGCGGCGTGTGCGCTGGTGGAGCAGGCTGGCGCGATCATCGAGGAAGTGGCGTTTCTGATCGAGCTTGAGTTTCTGAAGGGACGCGAGAAGTTTTCGAAGTACCCAGTCTTCTCGCTTATTCGTTACTGATGAGCGATGGAAATGCCCTCAAATCGGCGATCATTAGATCCATGCATCGCTCATCGTGTATTGCATCGTGGCTGGCGGGGCTGGCGCGACTCGAACGCGCGACCATCCGCTTAGAAGGCGGGTGCTCTATCCAACTGAGCTACAGCCCCATACCGCCCGAATCGTAGCGCCTGGCGCGGCGGCTGTCAAGCTGGCGATGGTCGACGAAGGACGAAGGACGAACGCAGGAGAGGGACAAGGAGACACGGTGATACGATGACACGGTGACATGAGGTACCGTTGATCCTTGTTGTTCATTCATCACTTGCCCACCATCCACGTCTGCCGTCCACCGTCCACCACCCGCTGTCGCATTGATTCATTCGGCACCCGATGCACATCGCGATCAACGCCCACCTGCTCGCCCATACCCGCAGCTTCCGCCGTGCGGGGGTCTCGAATTATGTCGAAGAACTATTGCGCGCTCTCGGCGCGATCGACCGCGAGAACTGTTATACCGTCTTCACCACGCGCGGCCTGCACGCCGGGGCGCTCGGGCTGCCGCCAAACTTCCGGGTGCGGCCAAGCGCCCTGCCGACGATCAACCCGCGGGTGCGGATCCCGTGGGAGCAGTTCATCGCGCCCTGGCAGCTCGCGCTCGGCGGCGCGGATGTCTACCACGGCGTGCTGAATGTGATGCCGCTGGCCTGCCCGGTGCCTGGCGTCGTGACGATCCACGACCTGAGCGCGTTCCTGTTTCCGCAGACGTTCCGCCGCGTCAACCGGGCATACACCCAGTGGGCGATCAAGGTCGCCTGCCGCCGCGCCGCGCGGCTGCTGGCGGTCTCGGAGTTCACCAAACAGGAGATCGTGCGCTGGCTGGGCGTCCCGCCTGAGCGGATCGTCGTGACCTACGACGCAGCGGACGCGCGCTTCCGCCCGCCGGACCCGGCTGTGCTGGAGGCGTTCCGGCGGCGGCGGGGTCTGCCGGAGCGCTTTATCCTGTTCGTCAGTACGCTGGAGCCGCGCAAGAACGTGCCGCGCCTGCTGGAAGCATACGCCCTGATCGCGCGCGACACCGATGCGCCGCTGATCATCGGCGGGGGCAAGGGCTGGCTCTACGACGAGATTTTCGCCCGCGCCGAGCAGCTGCAACTCGGCGATCGGGTGCGGTTCGCCGGGTTTCTCGAGCCGGAGGAACTGCCGCTCTGGTACGCTGCGGCAACCGTCTTCACCCTGCCGTCGCTCTACGAGGGCTTCGGCATGCCGCTGCTGGAGGCGATGGCCTGTGGCACGCCGGTCGTCGGCTCGACCAGCAGCAGCCTGCCGGAGGTGGTGGGCGACGCCGGGCTGCTGGTGCCGCCGACCGACACCGAGGCGCTGGCCATGGCGCTGCTGCGGCTGCTGCGCGACGGGGCGCTGCGCGCCGAGCTGCGCGAGCGCGGGCTGCGGCAGGCGCGGCGCTTCTCATGGGCCGAGACCGCCGCGCGGACGCTGGCGGCCTACCGCGCAGCGGCGGCAACGGGCGACGGGGTGGCGAAGCCGCGTAGGGTGTAGTCCGCTGTCCATCGCGATGTTTATTCCCTGGTTCCCTGATACGCTGCTTGCCGCCATGCGCTACAACGAACAACCTGTCTGGCTTGAAGGCGTGCGTTTTCCCGCTGGCGATCCCGGGCCGCTGCCGGAGCGTGCGGATGTCGTGATCATCGGCGGGGGGCTGACGGGCCTGGCAGCGGCGCGGGCCCTGGCGCGGCGCGGCGCGGACGTGGCGCTGCTCGAGGCGCAGACCCTCGGCTGGGGGGCCAGCTCGCGCAACGGCGGGATGGTGCTCACCGGGCTCAAGCTCGGCGCGGCGGCGTTGCGGGCGACGTACGGCCTGGAGCGGGCGCGGGCGATGTTCGCCGCCTCGCTCGAGGCGATCGCATGCGTCGAGCAGCTGGTGCGCGAGGAGCGGATCGACTGCGACTTCGCCCGCCACGGGCACCTGCTGCTGGCTGCGAAGCGCGGGCACGCGCGGGCGCTGGCGGCGGAGGCCGCCCTCCTGGCCCGCGAGTTCGGCCACGCGACACGCTTCCTGCCGGCGGCGGAGCTGCCCGGCGAGATTGGCTCGGCGCGCTTTTTCGCCGGCCTGGTGGACGAAGCGAGCGCCGGGCTCAACCCGGCACGCTACACCGCCGGGCTGGCCCAGGCGGCCAGCCGGGCCGGGGCGCGGCTGTTCAGCGATACGCCGGCCAGCCGCATCCAGCGCGAACGTGGCGTGGCGGCGCATCCGTTCGTCGTGACGACGGCGCGCGGCGCCCTGCGCGCCGGGGCCGTCCTGGTCGCCACCGGCGGCTACACCGGCGCAGCGACCCCCGCTCTGCGCCGGCGGATCGTCCCGCTCGGCTCGTACATCGTCGCCACCGAGCCGCTGCCAGCCGACCTGGCGCGTGCGCTCATCCCGCGCGGGCGGATGGTCTTCGACTCGCTCCATCTGCTGCACTACTTCCGCCTCATCCCGGACAACCGCCTGCTGTTCGGCGGGCGCGCGGCGTTCCTGCCGGAGACCGGCGCGACCGTGCGCAAGAGCGCGGCGATCCTGCAGCGCGCCATGGCCGCCATCTTCCCGCAGGTGCGCGACACGCGCATCGAGTACGCCTGGGGCGGCACGCTGGACGTGCCGTTCGATCTGATGCCGCACGTCGGCCAGCGCGATGACGTCTATTTCGCGCTCGGCTACGCCGGCCACGGCGTCGCGCTGGCTACCTGGCTCGGCACGCGGCTGGCGGAGCGGATCAGCCGCGCTGGCGGCGAGACGCCGTTCGACGGCCTGCCGTTCCCCGGCGCGCCGCTCGGGCTGTACAACGAGTGGCCATGGTTCCTGCCGCTGGCCGGGCTGTATTACCGCGCGCTGGACTGGCTCCGGTGAGGGGTCGAGATTTGACAGCGCTGCGCCGTCTATGTATAATCGCAGCTGGTACATGTATCGATCCCCGATAGCTCAACGGTAGAGCGGCTGACTGTTAATCAGTAGGTTCCAGGTTCGAATCCTGGTCGGGGAGCCAACAGTAGGCGGGGCAGGGGAAGGCGCCTGCCCCGCTTTGTTATCCCTTGACATACGTGGCTGCAGCTCGACGCGGACGAGAGCCTCATCGGAGACGACCAGGAACGTCGGACCGCTGATGGCCCCCTTTCAGGCATCCTCCTCGCCTTGGCCGCTGCCTGCGTCGCCGCGCAGCCACTCGACATGCGCCATGGCCTGCGGCCGCATCTGCCTTGCTCCCTCCTCGGTAGCAGCGGGGTAAGCCCGGTTCGCCCGACCGCGCCGGGCTACAGACGGTCGCAAATGGTATGATATTTTATCATCATACAACCTGTACCGACCTGGCCCGCGGGGCTCCCATCAGGGCGCGCCGACGTTCGAGCGCCCGGGGAGCGATGCCCTTCCGACCCTCGTTCGTGGCCGATCCTGCTGCGCCGCCGATTCGTTCCTGGAGCGTACCCCTGCCAGCCAGAAGGGGCCGGCGAGGGATACGCCTGCCTCGCCAGCATCCGAATTCTAATGCTTGAAAAAGCAGGAAAGGGTGATATGATGTTATACATCTTCCCCAGGGCCTGACCGTATCTTCAACTTGCGAAAGGGGGTGAACCACCGACGCCCGACGGGGACGCACACTCCCGAGCCGGGAGGCCGTCCTCAGCGCCGATGATGGCGCGAACTCGAATCGCTGTCTTCGATTCCAGCCAGAAGGGAGCACCCATGAACGTCGCGATCCGTTTTTCGTGTGGCGTTCTCCTGGGCGCGCTGCTGCTCGGAGCGTGCGGCGGCCCTGCCACCAGCTCCACCAACCCAACCAGCGCCGCCAACCCGGCGCCAGCCTCCGGCGCATCAGGCGGCCAACCGGCTTCCACCAGCGGCAAGAAAATCTGCTTTGCGTTCCAATCGCTCGAGACCGAATTCTGGGGCGCTGGCTATCAGGCGATCACCAAGGCGCTCAAGGATAAGAATATCCAGGTGGTTGAGCGCAATTCCGGCGAAGACCGCAACAAACAGCTCGAACAGATTAAAGACTGCATCACGCAAAAGGTGGACGGGATCATCATCATCCCGGTAGATGGCGATGCCGTGATCCCGATGATCGCCGAAGCGAACAAGGCCAATATCCCGATCGGGGTCTTCAATCGCCCGCCGGCCGACAGCAACACCAACCCGGCGATTGTGGTGGTCGCCAACAACGAGGTGATCGCCGAGCAGACGGTCGATTACATGGCGCAGCAGGCGAAGAAGCTGAACCGCAAGGTGACGCCGCTGATCATGGTCGGCGATCTGGCCGATCCGAACGCCGTCGGCCGCAAGAAGGGCTTCGATAACGTCATCAAGAAATATCCCGACCTGTTCAACACCCCTGTCGAAGTCGCCACGAAATGGGATGCGGCCACCGGCCTGGCCGGCCTGCAGAACGCGATGCAGGCCAACCCCAATGTTGATTTCATCTTCACTTCGTCGGACTTCCTCTACCCGCAGATCAAGTCGGTGCTGGAACCGCTCGGCAAGTGGAAGCCGATCGGCGATCCGAATCACGTCATCCTTGGCGGGCTCGACGGCGACTCGACCGCCTGCGGGTTGATGCGCGACAAGTATGTCGATGCCACCGGCGTGCAGAATCTGTTCTTCGAAGCCGATGCGATCCTGAATGCCGTGCTGAAGGCGATCGAATCCGGCAACGGCAAGCCGAACGAGCGGATCGACGACAAGGGCTTCGCGCTGACGCAGGATAACATGAAGGAGAAAGAGAAGGAGATGTGGGGCTGCGTCATCCCGCCGCCCAAGAAGGGATAATCGTCCTGGCGGCGACCAGCGGCCGGTGCGCCAGCCCGCATCCGCCGCTGGTCGCCCTCCGTCTGTCGCGGTGAACGAAACGGTTCCGTAGCCTGCGAGCAACGAGCGTGACAACCCCTGATGACCGCGCCATCACCGGCCCGACCAACACGGCCAATGCGCCCAAGCGCTGGCTCGGAATCGCCCGGCGCGTGCTGTTCTCGGATTATTTTGTGCTCTGGCTGAGCATTATCTACTTCCTGGTCTTATGGCCGTTCCTGCCGCTCCTCGGCACACCGGACAATCTTGCCAATATCTTCTCCAACCTCTGGCCCCTGCTCGCGATCGCCATCGGGCAGACGTTCGTGCTGATCGTCGGCGGCATCGACCTCTCGCAGACATCGATTATGGCGGTGTCGAGCGTGTGCGGCGCGATGCTGATGACCAACAGCCTCGAGCCGCTGCGCTTCGAGAAAAGCCCGTTGTGGGGCATCCTGCTGTCCGCGCAGGGCGGGCCGCTTGCGAACAGCGCGCTCGCCGTTCCGGCCGGCGTGCTCGCCATGCTCCTGATCGGCGCGGCGATCGGCCTGTTGAACGGCCTGGCTGTCACCCGCCTGCGGATGCCGCCGTTCATGGTGACGTTGGTCACGATGACCTTTTTCAGCGCGTTCGCCATCTGGCTGACGAAGTCCGAGAATGTGACCAGCCTGCCGGCCGCGTATATCGCGATCGGGACGGGGAGCCTGTTCTCCCTGCCGCTAGGCGGCGGCGCGATCGGGCTGTCGTATGCCATGCTCGTCGCCGGCGGCCTGGCGCTGGTCGCGCACCTGATTCTGAGCCGGATGGTGCTCGGCCGGTGGTTCTACGCGATCGGGGCGAACCCGCGCACGGCGATGGTGTCGGGCGTACCTACGGCGCGCGCGGTCACGCTGGCGTATGTGTTCAGCGGCGTGTGCGCGGCCGTCGCCGCGATCCTCTACTCGACCCGGCTCGAGATGGGGTTTCCCGCGCTTGGCGAGAACAATCTGCTGGATGTGATCGGCGCAGTGGTGATCGGCGGCGTCAGCCTCTTCGGCGGCAAGGGGAAAGTTTCGTGGACGCTCTTCGGCGTGCTCTTCTTTGTGTTGCTCGACAACACGCTGAATCTGATGAGCCTGTCGGCGTTTACGATCTCAATCGTCAAGGGCAGCGTGATTCTGCTCGCCGCGCTCCTCGATGTGGTGCGGAACCGCCTGCGTGCCCGTGCATGATGCCAGTGCGACGCTTGAATTGCGGATATCGGGATGGATGGGCCGGAGCCTGAGGCGCGAGCAAACCTGGGCGGCGTGCAGCCCGCGTGCAGGCGGCGCCCGCTCCTGGCCTGAAAGTGGCACAACGTCGATTGTCCGGAGCGATCCATGTCCACCGCGCCGCTTCTCATCTTCGATCAGATCGATAAAAGCTTCTTCGGCGTTCCAGTGCTGAAGAAGGTCAGTTTCGCGCTCCAGCCGGGCCGGACGCTCGGCCTGATCGGCGAGAACGGCGCCGGGAAATCGACGCTGATGAACATCCTAGGCGGCGTACTGCCGCCGGATGGCGGGCAGATGCTACTCGATGGCGTGCCGTACGCGCCGCTCAGCCCACGCGAAGCGGTCAAACGCGGGGTTGTCTTTATCCACCAGGAACTCAACCTCTTCTCGAACCTGACCATCGTCGAGAACCTGTTCATCGACGGCTTTCCGCGCGTCGCGGGGCTTCCGCTGATCAACCGGCGCGCCGCCCGCGCCCGTGCCCGCCGGGTGCTCGAACTGGTCGATCTGCGTGTCTCCCCGGATACGCGGGTCGAGCGGCTCTCGCCGGGCGAGCGGCAACTGGTGGAGATCGCCAGGGCGCTGCACAGCGACGCGCGCCTGATCATCTTCGACGAACCCACGACATCGCTGACCGCCCGGGAAACCGAGCGCCTCTTCCGCCTCATGGAGCGGCTGCGGGCGAACGGCACGGCGATGATCTACATCTCGCATATCCTTGGCGATGTCCGGCGGCTTTGCGACGATCTGGTCATCCTGCGCGATGGCGAGGTGGTAGGCGCTGGCCCGCAGGAGGAGTTCAGCGTCAGCCAGATGATCGCCCTGATGGTCGGGCGCAACATCGAGCAACTCTACCCGCCCAAGCGGGACACCGCGACCGACGAACCGGCGCTGGTGGTGACCGGCGTATCGCAGCCGGGGATTGTGGCAGACATTACGTTCGTGCT
Organism: Roseiflexaceae bacterium; assembly: GCA_042408595.1. Lineage (GTDB taxonomy): Bacteria > Chloroflexota > Chloroflexia > Chloroflexales > Roseiflexaceae > JBHOQX01. The sequence goes on from JBHOQX010000001.1 coordinate 13,017, forward strand.
GCACCGCGGCGAAGTGTTGGGCCTGTTCGGCCTGATGGGCTCGGGGCGCACCGAGCTGGCCCGCATCCTGTTCGGCCTCGACCCATGTGCGCGCGGCGAGGTGCGGGTGAACGGGCGGCCCGTCACCCACGCGTCCGTCCCGGAGCGCATCCGCAGCGGCATGGCGTTCGTCACCGAAAACCGGCGCGAGGAGGGCCTGCTGATGGAGATCGCGATCAGCGAAAATCTCGCTCTGGTTGCGCTGCCATCTTTTGCGCCGGGCGCCTTTCTCGACCAGAGCCGCATGGCCAGCGCGACCTGGCGTGTGGCGCAGTCGCTGCGGATCAAGAGCCAGGCCCTTGAACGCGAGCCGGTGCGGAGCCTCAGCGGTGGCAACCAGCAGAAGGTCGTGCTCGGCAAATGGCTGCTGGCCAGGCCCTCGGTCTTTCTGCTCGACGAGCCGACCCGCGGCATCGACGTCGGCGCCAAGTACGAGGTCTATACGATCATCAACGACCTGGCGGCGCAGGGAACCGGTCTGCTGGTGATCTCCTCCGAGATCGAAGAGCTGATCGGGATTTGCGACCGCATCCTGGTGATGCGGAACGGGGAGATCGTGGTGTCGTTCGCGCGCGCGGAATTCGACCGCCAGCGGATTCTTGCCGCGGCATTCGGCGAACAGGTGAGCGTATGACCGATCGATCACACTTGACACTGCGCCTGCTGCAGAATGCGCCGCTGATCCTCTTTCTGGCCGTGTTCGTGATCTTCGGCGCCCTCGCCCCGCGCTTTTTTTCGATTCAGAGCGTCGAAAATATTCTCAAACAGGCATCGTATATCGGGATCATCGCGGTGGGCATGACGTTCGTACTGCTGACCGCCAGCATCGATCTATCGGTTGGCTCGGTGATGTACCTGTCTGCGGTGATCGCGGGCAAGCTGATGCTGGAGACGAACGCTCCGATCTGGCTCGGCATTCTGGCGGCGATCGGGGTGGGGCTGCTATGCGGCCTGGTGAACGCCCTGCTGATCACCCGGCTCCGTATCATCCCGTTCGTCGCCACACTTGCGACCCTCGCTATCGGGCGCGGCCTGGGGCTGACGATCTCGCAATCCGAGGGGATCAATTACCCCGACGCGATCACGGCGATGGGCTCGACACGGGTGTTTGGGCTCCTGCCGCTGCCGATTGTCATCTTCGGCCTGGTTGTGCTGGTCGCGCAGATCGTTCTCACACAGACAGCGTTCGGCCGCCAGGTCTATGCGATCGGCAACGATCTCGAGGCCGCGAAGAAGGCCGGCATCAATACGCGCCGCATTCTGACATGTGTCTATTGTATCAGCGGGATCTGCGCGGCGATCGGTGGGATCGTGCTGGTGGCGCAGTTCGGCATCGTTACCGCCGGCTTCGGCGACAAAGATGAATTCGACGCGATCGCAGCGGCGGTACTCGGCGGGACCTCGTTGTTCGGCGGGCGCGGCAGCGTGTTTCCCGGCGCGGTCCTTGGCACGGTGCTGACACAGATGGTTGTGGCCGGTTTGATCTACACCAGGGTCGATATCTATTTACAACCACTGGTGTTCGGCGCGATCATCTTTCTTGCGGTGCTGATCGATAGCGTCCGAAATACGCAGATCGTGGCGCTCGAACGACGCACCATTCGTACCGAGAAAAACGCCTGAGAAGGCGCACGCCTTCCCCTATCTTCCGCACCTCCGGTGGATCATGGGCACCAGCCGCCTCTCCGATGATGTCCCCCGGGCGCGGTAAGCACGCCTGCTCCTTCCAGGGCGGCGCTGTGCTGGCGATAGCCCGCGCCTCTACCCGCGACCTATGGCGGGTGACCACTCGCGCGCTGTATGAGGGGCGCGACGCATGCACAGCGTCCCCATCCATAACCATGGCGACTAGGTCGGTGGCGCTATGTCGGCCAGTGTGGCAGGCCCACGGGCCGTTGGCGTTTTCATGGACGGCAGCACAATCATCAAGGTCGAAGCGCACCGTGACGCACTCTGGGCCGCACGAGCGCGAACGTCCCGCCGGCGGCGACGCACTGACGTACAATGTCAAGATCGATCTCACCCCCAGCGGGTGCCCATCGGCGATTATCGGCAGACCCACAACCTGCACATGGCGAGGCCCACACCAACCGCGGCCGGCCGCTGCGGCTGGAGTTCCCGCTGCGCCCGGGGCGCGTCACGCTGGCTCGCCCGAGCCACACACGCCCCGGGGCGGAGCGCGCCGGCTACCGGCTGGTGATCGGCGGTGGCGAGATGCTGCACGAGCCGCGCAGCTTCAGCGGCACCTGCGGCGTGGTGCGGCTCGACCGGCCGGCGCCGGAGGTGCTGACCGCACGATGCGCGCCGGGCTGGAACATCACCTCTGCCTGACCTATGGCGACGACCGCGCCGAGCTGCGCGCCCTCGCGGGGCTGCTTGGGCTGGAAGCGCTTGAGCCGACCCGACGGCGCTGTCGGCGGGGGCCGAAGACCGAGGACGGCCTCTGCCGATGCGGAGCCTGGGGCGCACACGCTTGTCGCCTGCCCGGCAGGCATGGTACGATCCTTGCTGACGTTCCTCCAGCGATCCACCCCGCTACGACAAGCATCATCGCATGTTCATGCCAAGCCTTCTGGTTGGCGGGAGCGGCGCGCCTGACCGGGCAGGATGGCCGGCTCGAGCTTCACGCGCTACCCCGTGACCCGGACCGCCGCTGGCCGGTGCGCTGTGTGCAAGGGAGACACGCCAATGACGATCATGCGCGTCTGGATGCAGCAGGCAGCGCGCCGGCCCGCCGCTGAACCGCCGCAGGATATGGCCGGCACCAGGCGGATGCTGCTCGACCGCGAGCTTCACCCGGTGGCGCTCGACGCGGCGGTGGCCGAGGCGTTCGGGCTGGCCGATGCGGCCGCCGAAGGTGCCGCATGGGCGCCTGCCGAACTGTGGCCGTCGCTCGCGCCGCTGCTGCGCGAGGTGGTCGAGACCGGCAGGCCGCTGCGGCAAGTCGAGTTGGCGGGCGTGCGCATCATCGGCGGGGGGACGCCGCGGCGCTGGCTTGTCTCGGCGCATCCGCTCTGCGCCCCCTATGGGCGGGTCCAGCTGATCGAGCTTTCGATCCAGCCGCTGGTGTAGCACTCCATCCCCGCCTGGCCCTATCCATCGTGCGCGGCAGGCATCGCCCTTCCGGGTCGCACGGCGCGGCGTGCCATGCGCCGCGGGCCGGTTGGTTGCGGTGTCCTCCGCCTCCGATGTCCGGGCTGTGTTTTACCTCATTGAGCGGTTGCCCAGCGAATCGGCAAAGGTTCATTTCTTGTGGCGTTTCGGGGCCGGCGCCCCGGAGCGCCTGCCACGGCGACCTGGAAACGGACAGAGAGAGGGCAGCTTCTGAACAAACGATCGTCATCAGTAGCGGCGACAGGCCTGTTTCACTGCTCCAGACGTCTCACCAGCGCGTGCAGCGGCTGCGCATCGAAGCGCGAGCAAACGGGCTGAGTGGGTGCTGGAGCAGGCGCTGGACGAGCTCTCGCTGGCGGTCGATCTGGTCAACAGTGCGGCGCAGCTCAACCGCAAGTCGGCGGCCCATCTGGAGGAGCGCGCCGAGCTGGAGGAGCCTTATCGGCATCACTATCAACTCTACGCCGACGCGCCCGTGGCCTACCTGATGACGACGCTCGACCGCACCATTCGCCAGGCGAACGCCCAGGCGGTAGCGCTGTTGCGGACCCGCGTCGCCGCGTTGCTGGCGCGTACCGGCGAGCGTGTGGCTGGCTGAGCAGCGCGATAGCATACCAACCCGAACATCCGGCGGCGACATGGAACGCGCCGTCGGCGTTTTGGCCGGCGGCTATCGAGCAGAACGGCGCTGTCGATGCTGCCGCTTCCGCATGCCCTGGCCACGTGCGAATGCGGCCTGGCCGGGCAGGCTGGCTTATCCGCCCGCCGACCGAGCCCGCACTTCGACCTGCCCGTTGTGGATGCGCGCGTCGTAGCGCGGCTGCGACATCGTCGCCGGGCCATGCACCACTCGCCCGTCGCGCACATCGAAAACCGACTGGTGCCATGGGCATTCGACGCAGCCGTCCGCGAACGTTCCTTCATCCAGTGGCCCGCCGGCATGGGTACACACCGCGCTGATCGCCGAGACAGCGCCCGCGTCATGATAGATCAGCACCGGCGTGCCATGCAGATCGACGCGCTGGGGCACACCATGCGCCAGTTCGTCCAGCGGCAGCACGGCTGTCCATTCTTCCGGCTCGTCTGCCGGCGGGGCGTGGCTCACGCCGATCCTGTGACGATAGACCAGGTCGCCGCCGAGGCCGGCGGACAGGCCGACGGCGCCGAGGGCGACCGCCGCCAGCAGCACACCGCTGCCCCGCGCGCCGCGCTTACGCGCCCACAGCGAGAGGAGGTAGAGCCCGAGCGCCGTACTGTTCAGGACGGCGTGCGCCGCCCCGACGGCAGCGGCATCTTCTTTGATCGTGGAGTAGTCCGCCAGGCCAGAGAGCGCCGTCGGGACCGCCCCCGCCGCGCCGAGGGCGATCAGGGTGTCGGCGGTGCGCTCGGCGAAGCGCCCGCCACCGAGCGCGGCGTATAGATCGAACAGCGCGGCAAGCGCCCATGCGCCGACCGGGATATCGGTGAGCGCCGGGTGGAGCGGGTGGCCGAACCAGGTGCCGTGCAACACGTCCGCTATGGTGCGCGCGGGGCCGCCGCCGTCGAGCACGGCGTTGTGGAGGGCCTGGGCCAGGCGCGTGGCCATGCGTTCGAGCCCGGGCGTCTGCTTGAGCGCCTGCTCGATGGTGGGTATCAACTCTGCCAGTGACGGGTTGGCCAACGCCCGCTCGACTTGTCGGTCGATCATGTCGTTCCTCCTTGCATGCGCGTTGCTCGCCCCGGTCGCGGTCCGGGCGCCGCTGCTGCCGGGGAAAAAACTGACGAACGGAGTTCGCGTGTCTGGGGTCCCGGCCGTGGGGGCAGAAAAACCTGTCGCCGGAAGGCCGCACCCCTCTTCCGGCGGGGAGCGTTTCAGTCAGCCATCAATCCTAAAACTGCCAGAGGATCGCTTCACTGGTAGTCTATCACGTCCGCATCCTGCTGTCGCGTCATCGCCGGACGGCGCAACGCTTCGCCAGCGAGGAAGGCGGTAAACGAACCAGGGCGGCGTCCGCTGCTGGCGCCGCCCCAAAGAGCACAGTCGCCTGGCTTCACACAACGTGGAGGTGTGGCGGGCGTAGCCCATGTGCCGGCGGCCCCCATTCCGCCATCGGAAGCGCTTCAGCCAGCCTCTCGGATAGCGCGGAGGCTGCGGCTACTGCGCGCGAACGTTGACCTTGCGCTCCGCCAGTTGCGTGAGCTTCTTGTCGGTCATGCCCTCTTCGTCCAGTGTTTGCTGGAGCAGTTGCGCACCGCGGGTATCGCCGAGTTGCTGAGCGTAGGTGCGGGCGGTGCCGTAGCCGGCGATCTCATAGTGCTCGACGCGTTGCGCCGCCGCGATAAGGGCCGCATCCAACACTTCCGGGTCGGCCGTCATCTTCATGGTCTCTTCGCCCTCGTCGAGCAGGCCGCGCATGGCTTTGCAGGTCTTGGCCTTCGCCGGCATGCCATGCTCCTGGAAGATCTGCTCCAGCCGCTGCGCCTGCATCCGTGTCTGCTTCTCGTGCTCCTGAAACGCCTGCTGCAGCTCCGGCGCAGTGGCGGCCTTTGCCAGCTTCGGGAGCGCCTTCAGGATCTGCTGCTCGGCATCGTACAGATCCTGGAGCTGCTCCACGTACAGGTCCTTGAGTGAATTGAGTGCCATGTCCTTCTCCTCCTTCTGCTGTGCGCCTCTACCACGCGGACCATCCGTCGCGGGCGGCCTCCCTTGACGACAGGCGCTCTCCGGTGATGCGAACCTGTGTGCAGGACTCGTACCACCGTCCTCCGGGGGCGCGGAGCGCTCCTCGGCAAGCGCAGGGCGATATGCGCGCAAGGCGGGCGGCTGAGGCGGCCGGCGGCGCGCTGGCCGGCCTTGGCTGCTCAGGAGATAGCCCGCCAGGGCGGCCAGCCCGAACGCGGCCCACGGGTGTTCCGCGATCGGTGGGCGCATATCGAACCCCTGGTGCTGCTCCGCGCCACCTGGTGCTATGCCGCTCGCGCGCCGCGCCGGGATGTTCGGTTCTCGTCGCTGTGCCATGCTCTCCTCCTCCAGGCGCATTCGGCTTCGGGAACACGCCCCCCTCTGGCGAAACCTCTCAGGCGCTCGGCGGCAACCCCAGCCGGCGCTGTCGCAGACCGGTCAGCGCCAGGCCGCCGCTGCAGGCGCCGCCGCTCTGTGTCGTCCATCCGGTGGCCGGCTGGGCCGGTGCCGGGATATCCGGTCGATCCCTCGGCGGTGGGTGATCGTTCTAGCATCCTCTCCAGTTCTCTCCGCGGTGTGTAGTGCGACGCGTGCGGGCGGTCGCGGGGGCTGCGGTTAGCCAGGCAACAAATGGGCCAGTGCGCGCGGGGTGTGTCCGAAGGGGTAGTGGTGGCTCCCTGACCACGCCCGCGCCGCGACAGTCGAAATTGGCGAGGTCGGAGGTCTGCTTCCGGCAAGCTCGATCCATGCGCTCCCGTGCGACGACAGGAATCCTGATCCCTGCGAAGATCGGCGCCTGCGCGCCACCCTGCCAGCGAGAGCGGCATACCCCCGGCGAGTCGGCCGCGGCGAAGCCCCCCAAGATCGTCTCCTTACACGCGCGCACACGCTCCGAAAAAGAACCGCGTGGCGAGCTGCAGGCCGCCACACATCCTGCGATGCGGGCGACTGCGTACGTCATTGTAAAAACGAGGTTGAACATGCTCCCCATCGCACCTGGCCTCCGGCCCGAGGTCCGCACGATCGCCGTCTTTCGCGCGCTGTTCATGGGCGACCTGCTCTGCGCCGCGCCGACACGGCGCGAGCTGTGCCAGTTCGTTCCGCGGGCCGAGATCACGCTGATCGGGCCGCCGTGGACGGCGAAACTGTAGCTGCTGGCGGCGCGCCAGCCCGCTGGGGCCGCGCTCGCTGGTGGACCGCTTCGTCGAGTTCGGCGGCTGCCCCGGCATCCTCGAGGTGCCGGTTGTGCCGGAGCGTGTCGCACGGTTCTTCCAGGAGCAGCGCGCCTACGGCTGCGACCTGGCGGTTCAGATGCTGGGCAGCGGCGGCACGGCGAACGCCCTGGTATGCGATCTCAGCGTGTGGTTGCGGCTCGGCTACCGGCAAAGCGACGATGACACCCGCTTGACACTCGCGCTGTCGCACCGCGCAGACGGCCACGAGGTGGACCGCTACTCCTGCGCCGGCGATTCGGCGCGGCGGTCGGTGGGCTGACCTCCACCATCGTCCACGGCGAGACCGCCTTTCTGGTGCCGCCGCGCCTGCCTGCGGCCCCGGTGCTAGGGCTGCGCTTCCTGCTGGAGCGTCCGGAACTGTACGCCCCCATGAGTACGGCGGCCCGGCCGCACGACCGCTCGGCACTTCCCGTGACCCGGCGGACCTAATGGTGTGGCGAGCCACGGTAGCATAGACGATGGATGCAAGACGGAAGGCGACGAATGTACGCCATCCTGGATTGAACGCTCGTAGGCTGCAGGTACAAGCAAGCATTCGCCCCTCGTCCGTGGGCGATTCCGACTTTGAGGGATCGAATCGATGTCTCCGCGACTGACGCACCTTCTCGATCGCTTTGCCGGCCTGCGCGTGCTGGTGATCGGCGAGGCGATGCTGGACAGCTACCTCTTCGGCCAGGCCAGCGGCATGTGTCGCGAGGCCCCGGTGCCGGTTGTCAGCCTGACGGGGCGCCAGGATGTGCCGGGCGGCGCGGCAAACACCGCCGCCAACTTGGTCGGGCTCGGTGCGGATGTGACACTGCTCTCGGTGATCGGCGACGACCCCGAGGCCGAGACGCTCTGCCGCGCCTTGTGGGCGCGCAGGGTTCGCCACAGCAGTGTGCTGCGCTGGGCGGGCCGTCGCACCTTGGCCAAACATCGCGTAATGGCTGGCACGCAGATCCTGGTGCGGTTCGATCAGGGCGACACCGGCCCGATCCCGGCGGAGGCCGAGCGCGCGCTGATCAGCCGGCTGGAGGCGCGCTTCCCGGCCTGCGATGCTGTACTGATCTCCGACTACGCCTATGGCGTCCTGACGCCACGGGTGATCGCCGCCCTGGCCCGGCTGCAGCGTGCCCACCGCACGGTGCTCGTCGCCGACGCGCACCACCTGCCGGCCTACCGCGAAGTCGGCCTCACCGCCGCCACGCCGAATTACGAAGAGGCGATCGCGCTCGTCGGTGCGCGCCCGCTGCGCGGTCCGGCCGCCCGCGCGGCACAGATCGCCGGCTATGGCGCGCTCTTGCTGGAGCGGACGGGCGCGGCCATGGTCGCAGTCACGATCGACCGAGAGGGCGCCCTATTCCTTGAGCCGGAGACGCCGCCCTACCGCACCTACGCGCGCCCAGCCTCACTGCCGCACGTCTCCGACGCAGGGGATACCTTCACCGGCGTGCTGACCCTGGCGCTGGCGGCGGGCGCGGCGACGCCCGACGCCGCCGAGTTGGCGTCTGCTGCGGCGGCGCTGATCATGGCGCGCCCCGGCACAAAGGCCTGCACCGCCGCCGAGCTGCGTGCCGCGCTCTCCAGCCAGGAGAAGCTCCCTGGCGATGTCGCAGCGCTCCTTCCGCTGGTGGAGCGCGCGCGGCAGGCTGGCCGGCGGATCGTCTTCACCAACGGCTGCTTCGACATCCTGCACCGCGGCCATATCACCTACCTCAGCCACGCCAAGGCGCTCGGCGATCTATTGATTGTCGGGGTGAACAGCGACGCGAGCGTGCGCCGGCTGAAGGGCGAGGGTCGCCCGATCAACCCGCAGGACGACCGCATGAGCGTGCTCGCCGCCTTGAGTTGCGTCGATTATGTGCTTCTGTGTGACGAATTGATGTTGGAGAACCTGATCCGCGCCATTCGGCCGGATGTCTTTGTCAAGGGCGGCGACTACACCCGCGAGACGCTGCCCGAAGCGCCGCTGGTTGAGGAGCTCGGCGGGCGCGTCGAGATCCTGCCGTACCTGGCAGACCGCTCGACGACGCAGATGATCGGACGAGTCACGGGCGGCGTCGCCGATATGGGCGCGTGAGCCAGCGCGTTGACCCAGCGACAGGGTGATGGGCAGATGCCTTGTGCCGCCCGCCCCGCCCCTGGGCGCTACGTTCCGGCCCCTCGCCCCTCCGCGTTCTGCGTTCTGGCCGCCTGGCCGTCCACCGTCTGCCCGTCCGGCTTCCAGGTCTGATCTGCGGCGCAACGCCGAGCGCACGGCCGCGCAGCCTGCGATCGGCCGCTGCTCTATCCGCGCTCGCCGTCCAGCCAGGCCAGCTCCTCCGGCGTGAGGCGGATATCGAGCGCCGCGGCGTTGGCGGCGAACTCCGCGCCGTTCTGGCAGCCGACCAGCGCGTAGATGTCGAGCGGCTGGCTCATCACATACGCCAGCGCGATCTGCGGCAGCGTCACCCCGTGCTCCGCCGCCAGCCGCTCCGCCCGGTCGAGCCGCTGGAAATTCTCCTCGACGCAGTAGGTCTCGATGCACAGCCGGTCGCCGGGGCCGTCGAGCGTGGCCAGGTTGTCGCGCCGGTAGCGGCCGGAGAAGAAGCCGCCGGCCAGGCTCGACCAGGTGAACAGCGGCATGTGCTGGGCACGGTACCAGGCCCGGTCAGCGGCGCCGGCCGGCCCGCTGATGCTTAGGCACCCCTCCCACGGCGGCTTGACCTGCACCGCCAGGCTGAAGTTCGGACTGCTGGCGGCGAAGGGGACCAGGCCGTGGGCCGCGGCGTACTCGTTCGCCTCGCGCACCCGCGTTGCCGACCAGTTCGAGCCGCCGAAGACGCCGATCAGCCCGGCGCGATGGTGCTCGTTCAGCGCTTCCACGATCGGCCCGACCGGCACGGACGGATCGTCGCGGTGCAGCAGGTAGAGGTCGATGTGATCGAAGCCGAAGCGTTCAAGCGACTCGTGTAGGTCAGACGCGATATCCTCGGGTGTCACCCGATTGCGCCCCCCGTAGGGATGGGCGCCTTTCCCGATGATGACCAGCTCATCGCGGACGCCGCGCTCGCGCACCCAGCGGCCCACGACGCGCTCGCATTCGCCGCCGCCGTAGCCGTGGGCGGTGTCCACCGCGCGGCAGCCCTGCTCGAAGACGGCGTCCAGCAGCGCGAAGCTGCTCTCGGCATTGTGTGTGTTGAACCACGGTGTGCCCTGGACCAGGCGGGAGATCGGTTTGTCGATGCCGGGGATGTGGCCGTACTGCATGGGTGGCTCCAGATGCTAGAGGCGGCTGAGAGGTTGTCGCCGGGGCAGCCGCGGCCGCCGGTGCGGAGAAGGGCTTGCGCAGGCCCGGCGGATGCTCCCGCTCCTGCCGGGCCTGCGCATGCCCTCTGGTACGGGAGGGGGGAATCGAACCCCCGACTGGAGCTTGGAAGGCTCTCGCGTTACCACTACGCCACTCCCGCAAGCGCCCCGATTCTACCACGCCGCGCGATTTCGTCAAGGTGCGGCGCCTGGGCTGGGTAGGGCGTCCGCGTTCCGGGGATGGCCCGCGCGCCCGGACCGCTCGGGCAGGCGAAGTGCCGCGAGCCGGGGCTGTTCGCCGGCGGAGGAGCGCGCAGAAGCCCGCTGAGATGGAGGGCGAACGCGCGCTCGCCCCGGATCCGCAGCTTGGATCCGGGGCGAGCGGGTAGGAAGGTGCTTGTGCTGTGGCGCTTGGCCAGGTGGCAGGGGCCTGGGGCGAGCGACGTGCCCAGGCCCCTGTGTGGGCGCTAGTTCGGCACCTCCACGCCGTTCCCGTCGAAGCCCTTCTGGGCCGCGTTGCCGGGGAACTTCACATCGACCATCGTCGGCGCGATGTACTGCTCAAGGCAGATGTTCTGGTACGTCGTGCCGAACTTGTTCGTTGTGGCCGAGCACTTGGGATCGTTCGGGCCGGAGACGATCTCGCCGAACTGCGTCGACCAGAACTTGCCGGTCGGGTGCTGGCGGCTGGCGTACCAGGCGGCCTCCAGGCGGCGGGTCAGCCCCAGGTCGCCGGTGAGCTTCCAGGTGCTCGGGTCCTCCGCCGTGGCGTTCTCGTTCTCCTGGTAAAGGGTCGTGGTGTTGCAGATCGTCCAGCCGAAATCCCAGCCCCACGCTGGCTCGCCCGGCGCGGAGTACCACTGCTCACAGCGGATGCCCGCATCCCAGGCCGCCTGGTCGACCACCAGCATGATCGGGCGCTGGCCTTCCTCCGGCAGCGGCGGGTTGCGCCGCACCACACGCGCGCCGCCCTGGTTCCACGGCCGCGGGTCGCCGGTGTTGTACCACAGCTGCCAGTGGCTCACGTTGCCGCTCGGGTCGCGCGCGAAGACCTCGTACGAGTGGTAGCGCGCCATACGATCCAGCGGGTTCGAGGCCGCGTGGACGCGGAAGTACACATCCGTCCCGTTGAACTTGGCGCTGAAGCCCTTCATCGCCTGGTGCTTGGCGGTGTTCTCCTTCGGCGAGGTGTTGAACGGGCCATGGAACGACAGATTGTAGCCGGCCTTGGCGATCCAGTCGGGCGGCGGGTCGCCATGCTCATGCCCGGTCGCGCAGCCGTTCACCACCGGCGGGTGCCATGCGTCCAGCGACTCGCCACACACGCCGACGTTGCTGGAAGGCGGGGGCGGCGGCGCGGGTGTCGCCGTCGGCTGGGGTGCGGGCGTGGCCGTCGGCGGCGGGGGCGGCGCGTTGTTCGCGACGGTGAAATGCACTTCCACCGTGCCGGTCTGGCCGGCGCCATCCACCGCGGCGACGTTCAGGGTATACTCGCCGTTCGGGTACTGCGTCGTGTCCCAGCCCTTCGGCGTGCCGTTTGTGTCGCCCAAGAAGAAATAGGGCGGGATCTTCTCGGTGTGGATCGTCGGCTTCGGGCCGTTGAGCGTGAAGACCACGCGCTTGATGTCCTGCCCCTGGACGACCGCCTCGATGTTGACTGTGCCACTCAGGGCAGCGCCCTCGCTCACGCCCCGCAGCTCGGTGATCTGCGGGCCGCTCGGAGCGGGCGGCGCGGTCGGCTCTGGCAGCGGCGCGCAGTTGAGCGTCGCCTGGTTGCCCTGGATGTCGCCACTCAGCCCGGTCTCGCAGGTGACGACGAGCTGCTTGCCCGGTGGCAGCGCGATCGTCTGCTGATCGGCGCGGGTCGCCCGGGTAGCAAACGGAATGATCAGCGCCGCCATCAGTCCGAGCGTGAAGATGACGAGAAGGGGACGAATGAAGCGGTTGCGGGTTGTCACGTACCATGCCTCCTTGTTTTTTACGGATTCTCAACGAATGCCGTCAGTGGCACGGTAGCACAGCCGGCGGCGCCGAGTCTACCCGCGCATGTTCAGCCCGTATTCAGGCTTTGGGCCGACCGATGGCGCGGCGGCGACAGGCGCAGAGTCCGCATCGCCGCGCGCAGCCGGTGGTTCTACGCGCGTCGGTCGTGGGTCCGGGTGCGTGCCATCACGTTTGCCGCTTCGTGCCACGCCGGGCGTGCCGCCCGCGCAGCGCGGGCCTGCGTCCCATGAACGGCGACTCACCCTCCATTTCGAAGCCGCCGTCCAGCGCTCAGCGCGGGGCGTGTCGCGTGGCGCAGGCCGGAGAGCGCGCCTGTACGCTCCGCGAGCGCCGAAAACGCTTGACACCGCCGGTTGACGCGGCATATAATGCGCCGTAGGAGAACACGGGATGGACGAGCAGACATTCGAATCGATCGTCGCCGAAGCGCTCGACACCCTGCCGGCCGAGTTCGCGCGCTATCTGGACCATGTGGTAGTGCTCGTCGCGCCGCGGCCGACGCCCCAGCACCGCCGCGCGGCCGGCATTCGCCCTTGGCACACGCTCTACGGTCTGTACGAAGGCGTGCCGCTGACCGAGCGGTCCGGCGGCGAGCCGCTCATGCCCGCGACGATCACGATCTTTCGCCTTCCCCTCACGCGGGACTTCCCCAACCGGGCGACGTTGCGCGAGGAGATCCGCCGGACGGTGCTGCACGAACTGGCCCACCACTTCGGCATCAGCGATGATCGCCTGCGCGAGCTGGACGCCTACTGACGGCGGCGTCGCCCGCTGCCGCCGCACGAGACGCGCATGATTCGACTCAGCCCAGCCATCCGGCGCGCACTGCTTATGGTGCTCTACGCCACGGCCCTGCTCGTCTGGGTGGGCCTTGTGGCCGACACGGTCGGACTGGCGCGGCAGGCGGTTGCGCCCGCGCCCCCGCCCACCGCCACACCGCCGCCGCCGACCGCCGCGCCGAGCGCGACCCTCGCCCCGACCGCCGCACCCACACCGCTGCCGACGCTGGTGCCGGCCGCCACGCATACCCAGGCCGCCGGGGCGAGCCTGCATCCCAAGACCGGGCGCTACATCGCCGCCTGGCTGCCGAACTCCTTCAACACCGAGAACCGCCGCTCCTTCGAGGAAAATGCCGATATTCTCGACGAAGTCAGCCCGTTCTGGTATACCACCGATTCGAACGGCAACCTCTACCACGGGCGCGAGGCGCGCGACAAGGCGCTGCTCGATCTGGCGCGCAGCAAGAACGTCCTGGTCATCCCGACTATCCACAATGTGCTGACGACCGATCCGGTGCCGGCGCTGCTCGCCAGCCCGGAGCGCCGCCGCCGACATATCGCCAACATTGTGCGCGAGGTCGAACAGCAGGGCTATGACGGGATCGATATCGACTACGAATTCCTCAGCCCGAGCCTGCGCGACGAGTATAGCGCCTTTATCACCGATCTGGGCAAGGCGCTGCATGAAAAGAACAAGCTCCTGACCGTCGCCGTGCATGCCAAGACCTCCGATTACGGCGGCGGGGGCGGCTTCCAGGATTGGGCGGTGATCGGCAAGGCGGTCGACCGGATGCGGATCATGACGTATGACTACCACTGGCGCGGCGGCGGCCCCGGCCCGGTCGCGCCGGTCTATTGGGTGCAGGCCGTCGCGGAATATGCCAAGACGGTAGTCGATCCGGCCAAGGTGGTGATCGGCGTGCCGTTCTACGGCTACAACTGGCCGCCGAATGGCGATGCGGTCGCACAGCTCTGGACGCATATCAACGACCAGATCCAGTCGCGCAAGCTGGAAGTGAATTTCAAGGAGAGCGACGCGCGCGGGCCGGTGCAGGAGAACTGGATCACCTACAACTCGCCGCAGGGGCGGCGCACCGTCTGGTTTGCGACGAAGCGCGGACTGGAAGCGAAGCTGAGCCTGGTGCAGACCTACGACCTGGCCGGAATCGCCATCTGGCGCCTTGGCGGCGAAGACCCGGAGAGTTGGGAGGCCATTCGGCGCAAGCTTGTCGAAGATCCGTTCGAGTCGCAACGGATGCTGAATCGCTTTTTACCGGAGTACTGATCGGCATGATAGATGTGGCACGCTGATCAGCGCCAGATCTGACACATTCATCACTCATCATTCATCACTCATCATTCATCACCATGACCGAGGCGGCCGTCAAATCGAACCAGGCGCTCGCGGCGCAGCTCTACGAGCGGGGCGTGGGCGCGGCGCGCGGGGGGCAGCGGCGGATGGCCGCGGTCCTGCTCGCCCGCGCCGTGCAGTACGATCCGCAGCACGAGCAGGCCTGGCTCTGGCTCTCCGGCGTGATCGACGACCCGGCGCAGGTCGCCTTCTGCCTGCGCTCGGTGCTGGAGCTCAACCCGGCCAACCAGCGCGCGCGGCGCGGCCTGGAGTGGCTCGAGCGGCGCGCGCCGGAAGCCGTCGCCGCGCCGGTCGCCCCGGCACCGAGCGCATCGCGGATGGCGATATTCAGGCCGAGGGTGAGCAGGAGCAGCAGGACTGGCATAAGCCAGAGGAGCGTGCGCGCCCGGCTCAGCTCGCG